>PMZR01000101.1 GCA_003170135.1 Acidobacteriota bacterium | reverse complement strand
CGGCCCTGCTTGCCCTTGAGCGTATCCGACAGCGACTTGAGCGGCCGGTTGTTGGCGCCGCGAAGCACGCGACCCCGGCGGCCGTTGTCGAACAGCGCATCGACGGCTTCCTGCAGGATGCGCTTCTCGTTGCGGATGATGACGTCGGGCGCCTTCAGCTCGATCAGTTTCTTCAACCGGTTGTTGCGGTTGATGACGCGCCGGTACAGGTCATTGAGGTCCGAGGTGGCGAACCGGCCGCCGTCGAGCGGCACCAGCGGGCGCAACTCGGGCGGGATGACCGGGATGACGTCCAGGATCATCCACTCGGGCCGGTTGTTCGACTTGCGGAACGAGTCGATGACCTTGAGCCGCTTGGCGAACTTCAGCTTCTTCTGCGCGGACGACTCGGCGCGCATCCGGGTGCGCATCTCGCCCGCCATCTTCTCGACGTCCACGCGCCGGAGCAGCTCCTTGATCGCCTCGGCGCCCATCTGCGCGCGGAACGCGCTCGCGCCGTAGTCCTCGCGGGCCTTGCGGAAGAGCTCCTCGGTGAGGAGCTGGTTCTGCTTGAGCTCGGTGCCGCCCGGGTCGACCACGACGTAGGCCTCGAAGTAGAGGATCCGTTCGAGGTCGCGCAGGGAGATGTCGAGCAGGTGGCCGATGCGGCTGGGCAGCCCCTTGAAGAACCAGACGTGGCTGACGGGGGTGGCCAGCGCGATATGGCCGAGGCGCTCGCGGCGCACCTTGGCCTGCGTCACCTCGACACCGCACTTGTCGCAGATGACGCCGCGGTGCTTCATCCGCTTGTACTTGCCGCACAGGCACTCCCAGTCGGTGATCGGCCCGAAGATCTTCGCGCAGAACAGGCCGTCCCGCTCCGGTTTGAACGTGCGGTAGTTGATGGTCTCCGGCTTGGTGACCTCGCCGTGGGACCACGAGAGGATCTTGTCGGGCGACGCCAGGCTGATGCGGATGGCATCGAAGTCGGCCATCAACGCGCCCTTGTCGTGAAAGCTGGGTCTCATGGGTCCTTCTGCTTCAAGCCTAGGAATCGGGAATCAGGACCCAGGAATCAGGGGTGGGTATCAGGCGGCTGGCACCTGAATCCCGATTCCTGATTCCTGATTCCTGTCTACGCTTCTTCCAGCGCCGGCGTCGGCGTCGGTTCGGGCTCCGCCGGCGGTTCCGGATCGGCCGGCCGCTTGCGGGTCTTGAGCAGCTCCACGTCCAGGCACAGCGACTGGAGCTCGCGAATCAGCACGTTGAACGATTCGGGCAGTCCGGGCGTGAACGACGCGTCGCCCTTGACGATCGATTCGTAGATCTTGGCGCGCCCCGTCACGTCGTCGGACTTCGCCGTGAGCAGTTCCTGGAGGATGTGCGCCGCGCCGTAGGCCTCGAGCGCCCAGACCTCCATCTCGCCGAACCGCTGGCCGCCGAACTGCGCCTTGCCGCCGAGCGGCTGCTGGGTGATGAGCGAGTACGGGCCGATCGACCGCGCGTGGATCTTGTCGTCGACCAGGTGCGATAGCTTGAGCATGTAGATGTAGCCGACCGTCACGTCCTGCTCGAACGACTCGCCCGTCATGCCGTCGTGCAGCTGCGTCTTGCCGCCCTTGGGCATGCCGGCCTTCTCGAGCCACGCCTTGATCTCGTGCTCGGTCGCACCGTCGAAGACGGGCGTCGCGAAGTAGAGGCCCAGCGCGTGGGCCGCCCACCCGAGGTGCGTCTCGAGGATCTGGCCGACGTTCATTCGGGACGGCACGCCGAGCGGGTTGAGCACGATCTCGACCGGCGTCCCGTCGGGGAGGTACGGCATGTCCTCCTCGGCCAGGATGCGCGCGATGACGCCCTTGTTGCCGTGCCGGCCGGCCATCTTGTCGCCGACCGACAGCTTGCGCTTCATCGCGACGTAGGTCTTGACCAGCTTGATGACCCCGGGCGGCAGCTCGTCGCCGCGCCGGATCTTCTCCTTCTTCTCCTCGAACAGCTGCCGGATGACCTCGACCTGGCGCTCGGTCCGCTCCTCGAGTTCGCGCAAATCGTCCTCGAGGCGCGCATCGTCGCTGTTGATCTTCACGCGGATCATCTGGTCGTAGGGCATCTGCTGCAGCACGTCGGGCGTCAGCTCGGTGCCCTTCTTCATCAGGCGCTCGCGGCCGTACTCGTCGTAGAGGTCGGAGCGCAGCGACTGGCCCTGCAGCATGCCGATGATCCGCTTCTTCACCTCGTCGTGGAGGATGCGGATCTCGTCCTGCAGGTTCTTCTCCATCATCTCGAGCTCTTCGCCCTCGATCGCCTTGGCGCGCTCGTCCTTCTCGATGCCCTTGCGCGAGAAGATCTTCACGCCGACGACGATGCCCTCGATGCCGGGCGGGCAGATGAGGGAGGCGTCGCGCACGTCGCCGGCCTTCTCGCCGAAGATCGCGCGCAGCAGCTTCTCTTCCGGCGTCAGCTGCGTCTCGCCCTTGGGCGTGACCTTGCCGACCAGGATGTCGCCCGACTTCACGTAGGCGCCGATGCGGATGATGCCGCTGTCGTCGAGATCCCGCAGGAACGTCTCCGACACGTTCGGGATGTCCCTCGTGATCTCCTCGGGCCCGAGCTTGGTGTCGCGCGCCTCGATCTCGAACTCCTCGATGTGGATCGAGGTGTAGTAGTCGTCCTTGACCATGCGCTCGGACACCAGGATGGCGTCCTCGAAGTTGTAGCCGCGCCACGGCATGAAGGCGACCAGCACGTTGCGGCCGAGCGCCAGTTCGCCCAGTTCCGTGCACGGCCCGTCGCCGAGCACCTGCCCCTTGGCCACCTTCTGCCCGACGCGCACGATCGGCTTCTGGTTGATGCAGGTGTTCTGGTTCGAGCGCTTGAACTTGGTCAGGTTGTAGATGTCGGCGCCCATCTCCTTGTTGGCCTCGGGGTCCTCGCTCTGCACGCGCACGACGGCGCGCTGCGAGTCGACGTAGTCGATGACCCCGGAGCGGCGCGCCACCACCACCGCGCCCGAGTCGCGCGCGGTGATGTACTCCATGCCCGTGCCGACCAGCGGCGCCCGGGCCCGGAGCAGCGGCACGGCCTGGCGCTGCATGTTCGATCCCATCAGCGCCCGGTTCGCGTCGTCGTGCTCGAGGAACGGGATGAGCGAGGCGGCGACCGACACGAGCTGCTTCGGCGAGACGTCGATGAACTGTACGTTCTCGCGCGGCGCCAGGATGAAGTTGCCCGCCTGCCGGGCGTTGACCCGCTCGGGCACGATGCGGCCCGTCTCGTCCACCTGCACGTTGGCCTGCGCGACGACGTACTGATCCTCCTCCCAGGCGGAGAGGTAGAACGAGTACGGCTCGTGTTCCGCCAGGCGCTTGCGGCGGTTCTTCAGCGCGTTGTTCTCCTCGAAGACCTCGTTCTGCTCGACGATGTCGCCGGCCTTGTACTTCGAGGCGCCCGCGTTGGTGATGGCCACGAAGTCGGTGACGATCCCGTCCTTCACCTTGCGGTAGGGCGACTCGATGAACCCGAACTCGTTGATCCGCGAGTAGCAGGAGAGCGACGAGATGAGGCCGATGTTCGGCCCTTCCGGCGTCTCAATCGGGCAGATGCGCCCGTAGTGCGTCGGGTGCACGTCGCGCACCTCGAACCCCGCGCGCTCGCGCGACAACCCGCCCGGCCCGAGGGCCGACAGGCGGCGCTTGTGGGTGACCTCCGAGAGCGGGTTGGTCTGATCCATGAACTGCGACAGCTGCGACGAGCCGAAGAACTCGCGGATCGCGGCCATGACCGGCTTCGCGTTGATCAGGTCGTGGGGCATGGCGGTCGCCATTTCCTGGTAGACCGACATCTTCTCCTTGATCGCCCGCTCCATCCGGACCAGCCCGATGCGGAACTGGTTCTCGAGCAGCTCGCCGACCGACCGCACGCGCCGGTTGCCGAGGTGGTCGATGTCGTCCACGTTCGCCGGGTTCTTGCGCAGCTTCAGGAGGTACTTGATCACCTCGTAGAAGTCCTGCGGGTGCAGGATCTTCTCGTCGAGCGGCGTGTTGAGCACCAGCTTCGTGTTCAGCTTCAACCGGCCGACGCGCGAGAAGTCGTACTTCTGCGGGTTGAAGAACATGTTCTCGAACAGCGACCGCGACGAGTCGAGCGTCGGCGGATCGCCCGGCCGCAACCGCCGGTAGATCTCGATGAGCGCCTCTTCGTGCGTCCGGATCGTGTCCTTCTTGAGCGTGGCCGACGTGATGGGCCCGACCTCGTCGCGCTCCGGGAAGAACACCTCGAGCCGGTCGACGTTCTTCTCCTGCGCCATCGAGATGACGCGCGGCGTGACCTCCTCGTTCGCCTCGAGGATCACTTCACCGGTCGCCGGGTCCACGATGTCCGCCGCGGCATAGGCGGCTTCCAGCTCGGCGTCCGCGATCTCGATGGCTTCGATGCCCGCCTTGCGCAGCGCGGCCACGGCGGCGTTGGTGATCTTCTTGCCGGCGTGGATCACGATGTCCGAGTTCGGGATCGTGATCTCCTTGGCGGCGCGCAGGCCGACCAGGCTCTCGCTGACGCTCCAGTAGAGCTGCCCCTGGCGCAGGTAGATGCGGTCCACCGTGTAGAACGTGCGGATGATCTCGTCGGCGCCGCGCAGCCCGAGGGCGCGCAAAAACACGCTGGCCAGGAACTTCCGCTTGCGGTCGATCCGCACGTAGAGCAGGTTCTTGACGTCGTACTCGAACTCGACCCACGACCCGCGGTACGGAATGATCTGCGCGATGAAGAGGGTCTTGTCCTCCGAGTGGAAGAACGCGCCGGGCGACCGGTGCAACTGCGAGACGATGACGCGTTCGGTGCCGTTGATGATGAACGTGCCGTTCTCGGTCATCAGCGGGATGTCGCCGAAGTAGACCTCCTGCTCCTTGATGTCGCGGATGGTCTTGGCGCCCGTCTCGGGATCCTTGTTCCACACCACGAGCCGGATCGTCACCTTGAGCGGCACGGCGAACGTCATGCCCCGTTCCTGGCACTCGTCGACGTCGTACTTGAGCTTCAGGCCGACCGTCTGGCCGCAGATGTCGCACACGTCGCCGCGCGCCTCGTTCGCCTTGCCGCAGCGCGGGCACAGCACCTCGCGATCGCCGTAGGGATCGGCGACGAGCGTCGCGCCGCAGTTGGCGCAGGGCTTGCGCAGGTGATGCAGGCCGACCAGCTTCCCGCACTTGCACTCCCAGTTCCCGATGGAATACTCGATGAACTCGAGCGACGAGTTCTCGCGGAAGTCGCTGATCGGAAACACCGACTTGAAGACCGACTGCAGCCCGGCGTCTTCGCGCTCGGACGGCAGGCGGTTCATCTGCAGGAACCGTTCGTACGACTTCTTCTGGATTTCAATCAGGTTCGGGATCGGGACGGTCGTCTTGATTTTCGAAAAATCGATGCGCTCGCGATAGACGTTCTTGGGAAGGCTGTACATTACAGAAAGGTCCCAGCATCGGCGGCCGTCACGATCCGGGCCCGACGCTTCACGCGGGGCCGGGACCTGGCGGACGCCAGAGTTGCCGGACTCCAGCCCGCATCATGCGGGGAGGAGTCGCAGGAAAAGACGCGCTCGACGCGGTCACGCGCGGTGGCCGCGGTCGAACGAAGTGCGGGTGCGCCGATTACCATTGCGATGGCCTGGGGCCTTGGACGTTGGGCCTTGGGCCTTGGGCCAGACACGCCCCAAAGCCGAAGGTCGAAGGCCCGAGGCCCTCGTAGCAACGCGGTCGATCCCCGGCGTTGCTACTTGATTTCGACCTTGGCGCCGACTTCTTCGAACTTCTTCTTGATCGCTTCGGCCTCGTCCTTCGGCACCGCTTCCTTCACCGCCTTGGGCGCGGCCTCCACGAGGTCCTTGGCTTCCTTGAGGCCGAGGCTGGTCACTTCACGCACGACCTTGATGACGTTGATCTTCTTGTCGCCGACCTCGGTCAGCACGACGGAGAACTCGGTCTTCTCCTCGACCGGCGCCGCGGCGCCCGCGCCCGCGCCGCCGCCCGGCATCATCATCGGCATCGCCGCCGCCGCCGAGACGCCGAGTTCCTTCTCGAGCGCCTTGACGAGCTGCGACAGCTCGAGGACGCTGATTTCCTTGATGTAGTCGATCACCTGCTGCTGATTGAGTTCCGGCATCGCTGCTGCTCTCCTCAAGAATCCGGCCTTAGGCCGTCGGCCTCAGCCCTTGGGCCAGCCTGAGGCCCAAGATCCAAGGTCCAAGGTCAGTTAACAGTACGTCTCTCTACGATTCGCCCTTTTTCTTCTCGGCCTGCGTCAGCACGGTCATCAAATCCCGCGCCGTGGCGCTCAGCACGGTCACCAACTGCTGCATCGGCGCCTGCAACAGGAACAGCAGGCGCGCGTACAACTCGGGCCGTCCCGGCATCGTCGCCAGCTCGGTGACCTCGGCGGGCGCGATGCGCCGCCCCTGGACGACCGCGGCCTTGATCGTCAAGGCCGGCGCCGTCTTGGCGAAGGTCGTCAGCGTTTTCGCCAGCGCGACCGGGTCCGTGCCGCTCAACGCCACGGCGGTCGTGCCGACGAAGAAGTCGGTGAGCGGCTCGAAGGGCGTGCCGTGCAGGGCACGCCGGGCCAGCGTGTTCTTGACCACGCGGTACTCGCCGCGGACCGCCCGGATCTGGCGCCGCAGCTCGGTGACCTGCGGCACGTTCAGGCCGCGATAATCCACCAGGATGGCCGTCTCGGTCGTCTTGAAGGCCCCTTCCAGGTGGTGAAGCTCGGTTTCCTTGTCGGTTCTCGTGAGCGCCATTGTTCTCGTCTCTCGTCGGCCTTGGACTTTGGACCTTTGGCCTTGGCTGGCCGAAGGTCTAAGGTCGAAGGTCGAAGGCCATTGTTACTTCTTGGCCGCCGCTTCGAGGCTGCCCGCGTCGATGCGCACGCCAGGCCCCATCGTCGAGGAGACCGTGACGCTCTTCATGTAGCGTCCCTTGGCCGCCGACGGCTTCGCTTTGATGATGCTCTCGACGAGCGCCTTCGCATTCTCGAGCAGTCGATCGGTCGCAAACGACGCCTTGCCGACCGGCGCGTGCACGATGCCCGTCTTGTCGACGCGGAACTCGACCTTGCCAGCCTTGATCTCGCGCACGGCCTTGCCGATGTCGAAGGTGACCGTGCCGGTCTTCGGGTTCGGCATCAGGCCGCGCGGGCCCAGGACCTTGCCCAGGCGCCCGACCGACTTCATCATGTCCGGCGTCGCGACGACGGCGTCGAAGTCCATCCAGCCGCCCTGGATTTTCTCGACGATCTCCTCGCCGGCGACCATGTCGGCCCCGGCCTCCTGGGCTTCCTTCTGCTTGTCGCCAGCCGCGATGGCGAGCACCTTCTTGGTCTTGCCGAGCCCGTGGGGCAGCACGACCGTGCCGCGCACCATCTGGTCGGCGTGCTTCGGATCGACGCCCAGCCGGAACGTCATCTCGACCGTCTCGTCGAACTTCGCGAACTTCACCTTCTGCACGAGCGGGATCGCCTCGTCGAGCGAGAACGGCCGCTCAGGCACCTGGGCGCGTGCCGCCGCGAACTTCCTGCCTGGCTTTCGCATGTGACTCCTTGTGGTTCAAGCGGGCGCGCTCGCCCTCCCACGCTCACGATGGCTCAAGGCTCAGGGCCCGACCGGGCGTCAGGCCGCAAGTCATAAGCCTTGGGCCGTTACTGGATGACGTCCAACCCCATCGAACGGGCGGTCCCGGCCACGGTCTTGACCGCCGCGGCCAGGCTCTCGCAGTTGAGGTCGGGCAGCTTGATCTTCGCGATCTCCTCGACCTGCTTGGCGGTGACCGTCCCGACCTTGTTCTTGTTCGGTTCGGCCGAGCCCTTCGCGATGTTGGCCGCCCGCTTCAGCAGCACCGCCGCCGGCGGCGTCTTGGTGATGAAGCTGTAACTGCGGTCCGCATACACGGTGACGACGACCGGGATGATCAGGCCTTCCTGGCTCGCGGTCCGCGCGTTGAAGTTCTTGCAGAAGTCCATGATGTTTACGCCGTGCGGGCCGAGCGCCGTCCCCACGGGCGGTGCCGGCGTCGCCTTGCCGGCCGCAATCTGGAGCTTCACCATCGCCTGTATTTTTTTCGCCATAGTCCGCGTCTACTTCTCTTCAGTGGCGGCGGGGCCGCTAGATCTTCTCCACCTGCAGGAAATCCAGTTCGACCGGCGTCGCGCGGCCGAAAATGGTGACCATCACCTTCAGCGTGTTGCGGTCGGGGTTCACCTCATCGACCGTGCCGTTGAAACTGGTGAACGGGCCCTCGTTGATCCGCACCTGGTCGCCCTTCTCGAACATGTACTTCGGCTTGGGCTTCTCCGCCGCCGTCGACACCTGGAGCAGGATCGAATCGACCTCCTCCTTGGTGAGCGGCGTCGGCTTGGCGCCCGCGCCCACGAACCCGGTGACCTTGGGCGTGTTCTTGACCACGTGCCACGCGTGGTCCGACATCGTCATCTCGACCAGGATGTAGCCGGGAAAGAAGCGCTTCGGCGTCACGACCTTCTTGCCCGCCCGCATCTCGACGACGTCCTCGGTCGGGATGAGCACCTCGCCGATGTCATTCTGCAGCCCGTAGGCCTGCACGCGCTGCTTCAGCGAGTCGGCGACCTTCTTCTCGAACCCCGAGTACGTGTGGACAATGTACCACTGCTTGTTCGACGTCTCGTCGGGCTTCTCGTCGGCCATGGTCACTCCAACCGGTGTTTCGTCGGTCATGGTTACCCCAACCGGCTGAAGATCCACTGCACGATGCGACCGAACGCGAGGTCCACCAACCAGAGATAGACGCCGAAGAAGATCGAGGTGAGGATCACCACGACCGTCGTGGCGTAGACCTCCTTGCGGGAGGGCCACGTGACGCGCTTCAACTCGTTGCGCACTTCGGTGAGGAACGTGCGCAAACTGCCCCACCACCCGGCCGGCGACGGGACGTTGTCGAGAAGTCCGGTGTTCATCAGAACCTTCTGGCGCTGGACCGAAAACCGGAGGCCCAACGCCGATAAATACAACCGCGACCCGCCGGGGACCGCGATTCGCCCGCTATCAACGTGGCAGGCCAGGAGGGAATCGAACCCCCAACCCCCGGTTTTGGAGACCGGTGCTCTGCCAATTGAGCTACTGGCCTGTGACTCGCTTCGCTCGTAGTGCCAGTGCCATGTGCTTCGTGCCCGGTGCTGGTGCAGTTGCAGCCCCGAGCTCGTCCGCCCCCGGCACGCCGCACTCGTGAACCGTTACTTGGTCTCCCGATGCGTCGTGTGCGTGCGGCACCAGCAGCAGTACTTCTTCAACTCGAGCCGTTCCGTCGTCTTCTTCTTGTTCTTGGTCGTGCTGTAGTTGCGCCGTTTGCACTCGTTACACGCCAGGATGATGATGTCGCGCATGATGACCTATCGCTGTGGCCCGATGTCTGATGGTTGACGTCCGATGTCTCGCGTGGCTTGCCACCCGAAGCTCGCCGCGTCAGTTCCAGAGCGAAGGGTGGAGCCGATGACCGGGATCGAACCGGTGACCTCGTCCTTACCAAGGACGCGCTCTGCCTACTGAGCTACATCGGCCCTGGTTCCCAGTGCTACCAACCGTCCACTGCTCGACGTCCGCCTTCGCTGCGCTGCGCAAGGGGGTCACCTGCTCGCGCAGTTACCGTGGACACCCTTCGCCGTCGACCTGCCGAAGCGCTGACAGATGGCTTGCCACCCGAAGCTCGCTGCGTCAGTTCCAGAGCGAAGGGTGGAGCGGGAGACGGGGATCGAACCCGCGACCAACAGCTTGGAAGGCTGTGACTCTACCACTGAGTTACTCCCGCCCTCGTTGCCCTGCCCGTCCCGCGAAGCCGGCTGCAGCCGGCTTCTACAATCGCCCTCGATCTCGTCGCGCGCCGCCCCGCGCCCGGTTTGGCTTGCCCAGCCCTAGCTCGCTGCGTGCCCGCCTTCGCGCTGCGCGCTTCGGCGTGGCAGCCTTCGCTCTTTGCTCACGCAGCGAGCGAAGGCTGGTGGGGAGGGGAGGATTCGAACCTCCGAAGCCGCTTGGGCGACAGATTTACAGTCTGTTGCATTTGACCACTCTGCAACCTCCCCCGGACCTGTCGCGCTTGGCGGCGCGAAGCCGCCAACCGAATTTCTGTATGATGGATTGCGATGCGTTCGGCGTTCTTTCAGCAGTGCCGGCCGGCCCGCCCGTCCGGTTGGAGCTGGCGGAGGGATTTGAACCCACGACCCGCTGATTACAAATCAGCTGCTCTACCGGGCTGAGCTACGCCAGCCAGACGAAAGGATTTAAACTAGCACGTCCTGTGCCAAAGCGCAAGTCTTGTAATCCTATCATGGTTTTGCGGGATCGGGCCGGGGCCCCCGGTGCGACCGGTTCCCGCCCTGTTCCTCTCGGTTTTCACGGGGTTCTCGGCCCACTTCAGTCCGAGTTCCCGCGCCGACTGGTCGGCGTCGCGGCCTGGCGCTAATCCCGAGGCTGCCGGCGCTGCCGAACCGCCTCGAACAGCACGATTCCCGCCGCCACCGACACGTTCAGGCTGTCGACGTGCCCGCGTATCGGGATCGCCGCGACCACCTCGCACCGCTCCCGTACCAGCCGGCGCAGGCCGCTGCCCTCCGCTCCGAGGACGATGGCTGTCGGCAATGTCCAGTCAACCTGGTCGTAGGAGGTCGGCGCCTCGGCGGCCAGGCCGACGGTCCACAGGCCCGCTTCGCGCAGGTCCTCGAGCGCGCGGGCGATGTTCACGACCGTGGCGACTCGCACGTGGGCGACGGCGCCCGCCGACGCCTTGGCCGCCGTCAGACCAAGCGGAGCGGCGTGCCTGGCCTGCCGGACGACGCCGTTGACGCCGGCGGCATCGGCCGACCGCAGGATTGCCCCCAGATTGTGCGGATCTTCGACGCCGTCCAGCACGACGACGAGCGGCGCCGCGCCACCCGCCGACGCAATCAGGTCCGACACCGAGCAATCGGGCAGCGCGGCCACCTCGGCCACGATTCCCTGATGTACGCCGCCGCCGGTCGCCTCGTCCAGCAGACGCAGGTCGACGCGGCTGACCGGCACACGGCTCGCGCGCGCGAGCCGCAGGATTTCATCGATGCGAGCGTCACTGCGCGCGCCGACGCGCAGCGCCGTCACGCGCCCGGCGCGCAGGGCTTCGAGGACCGGGTTGATGCCGTAAATGATCACGTCAGCCGTTTCGCGAATTCCGCCGCGCGCTCCCGGCACCCGATGATCTGCGCGACGCCGGATGTCGCCGCCAGATCGGCGCCGCGATCGATCGCCGGCACCGCGACATCCAGCTCCGGTCCGCCCGCCTCGCCGGTCAGCGCGACGCGAATCGGGTGAAACAGGTGCCGCGCCTTCTGCCCCGTCTTCTGCTTGACACGGCCCGCCACGACGCGGAACGATTCCCGGTCCAGCCGGCCCGCCTCCTGCAACTCCTCGGCGAGCGCGTGGATCACTTCGCGGGCGCCGGGCGCGCCGAGCACTTCGCGGATCTCCGGCCGCGTGACCGCGTCGCGGGCATCGAACGCGAACAGGAAATGCAGCCGCGACGGAATCTCGTCGAGCCGATCGACCGAGCCGGTGGCCATGGGCATCACCGATTCGAGATACGCGATCCCCTGCGCGTCGGGCTCGTGGACGAGTCCCGCCTGCCGGAAGTAGGGCAGCGACAGGCGCACGATCCGCGTGGGATTTGCGATGCGCAGGTAGTGGCGGTTCACCCACGCCAGCTTCTCCACGTCGAACACGCCCGCGCTGTGCCCGACCGCCTGGATCGAGAACCGGCGGGCCATCTCCTCGACCGGCAACAGTTCCTCGTCATTGCCCGGCGACCACCCGATGAGCGCGAGGTGATTGACGACGGCTTCCGGCAGGAACCCGCGGGCGCGGAACTCGGCGACCGACGTCGCGCCGTGCCGTTTCGACAGGGGTGTGTGATCGGGGCCCATCACGAGCGACAGGTGGGCGAACTGCGGCGGCGTGAACCCGAACGCCTCGTAGAGCAGGATCTGCCGCGGCGTGTTCGAGATGTGGTCTTCGCCGCGCACCACGTGCGTCACGTCCATCAGCGCATCGTCGATGACCACGGCGAAGTTGTACGCCGGGTTGCCGTCCGACCGGACGAGGACGGGATCCCCGATGACCTCGGTCCGGAACCGCACGTCGCCGCGCACGAGATCGGTAAAGACGATCTCGCGCTGGTCGGGAACCTTGAAGCGGATGACGGCCGCCTCGCCCGCGTCGACCCGCGCGTGCGCCTGGGCTGCGCCGATGCGACGGCAGGTCCCCGGGTAGCGCGGCGGCAGGCCGGCCGCGATTGCCGCGCGGCGATCGGCTTCGAGCTGATCGGCCGAACAGAAACAGTAATAGGCGCGCTCGCCGGCGAGCAGTTCCTGGGCGTACGAGCGGTACAAGTGCAGCCGCTCGGACTGTCGATAGGGTCCGTGCGGCCCGCCGATCTCCGGTCCTTCGTCCCAGTGCAGGCCAAGCCAGCGGAGATCCTCGAGCACGCTCGCCTCGGACTCGTCCGTCGAGCGCTCGACGTCCGTATCTTCGATACGAAGGATGAAAGTGCCACCGGCGTTTCTCGCCATCAGCCAGTTGAACAACGCCGTGCGGGCGTTGCCCACGTGCAGATGACCGGTGGGACTGGGTGCGAAGCGGACTCTCATATCTGGTCGTTGGTCGTTGGCCGTTGGTCGTTAGTTGTTAGTCGGTAGTCGGTAGTCGTTGGTCGTCAGTCGCTAGTCGGTGTCGTGAGTCGGTGGTCGACTCTGCGCAGCAGCGCAACAACCTGGCACGCGATGGCTTCTCCGCGGCCAATCGCGCCGAGCCCTTCGTTTGTCTTGCCCTTGACGCTGATTGCCTGCGGCGACAGGTGGAGCGCGCCGGCCAGATGTTCGACGATCGCCGGCACGTGCGCCAGGATCTTCGGGCGCTCGGCGATGACGACCGCGTCGACGTTCACCACCGCGAACCCCTGGTCGGCGATCAGGCAAGCGGCCCGCCGCAGCAGGTCGATACTCGACACGTCGCGCCAACGCTCGTCGGTGTCGGGAAAATGCCGGCCGATATCGCCCGCGCCGGCCGCGCCCAGGATCGCGTCGGTGATCGCGTGGCACAGCACGTCCGCGTCGGAGTGGCCGGCGAGTCCCCGTTCGAACGGCATCTCGACGCCGCCCAGAATCAGCCGCCGCCCCTCGACCAGCCGGTGGATGTCGTAGCCGAGACCTACCGAGAGTCCGGAGTCCGGGGTCCGGTGTCCGGAGTCGAGGCGTCGATCATCGCCCAGAGACTGCGCCAGGGCGAGATCGTCCGCGCTCGTGATCTTGATATTGCGCGCGCTGCCCTCGACGAGCCGCACGCGGTGGCCGGACTGCTCGGCCAGGAACGCCTCATCGGTGGCCTCCACGCCCGCCTGCCCGAGCCGAACAGCGTCGGCGAGCACGTCGCGACGGAACGCCTGCGGCGTCTGCGCGAGGAACACGACGTCGCGCGGCAGGGTGTGGCCGATCCAGGCGCGGTTCTCCGCGTCGGCCGCATCCCGCTCGGCCACCTTGACCGTGTCGCGCGCCTGGATGGCGCAAATCGCCGCGCCCGACTGCACGGCTCCGTCGATTGCGCGGTCGATGAGATCCGCATCGACGAACGGCCGCGCGGCGTCGTGCACGACGACGACATCGGTCCGCTCGTCGATCGCCGCCAGGCCGTTTGCGACCGAGTCCTGACGGCGCTCGCCGCCGACGACGAGGCGGATTGGCTTCGGCCCGTGCCGAAGGTAGTCGGGCGGAGTCTCGACCACCTCGGCCGGCAATACGACGACCAGCGCATCGACGCGCGCGTGGTTCGCAAAAGCCTCGACGCTCAGCTGCAGCATCGGCCGGCCGCCGATCGCGAGCAGCTGTTTGGGCACGGAGGCGCCGAGACGCCGGCCGCGGCCACCCGCCGCAATGATGGCTGTGGTTCGCATGCGAGCTCTTTATTAGACCACGAATCGCGCCACTTCACGGGCGCCGGTAAAATCGGCCGCACGCTCGGAGGTCAGCTGCAGCGCGCCCTGCAGCGTCGCCGAGGGCAGATCCCGCGGCGCGAAAATCACGGCAAGGGCGGTCGTCGTCGCCGGTGTCACCAGGGTCCGGGCGGAATCGGAGGTCGGGTTGCCGAACGCGCCCCGCGCGTCGGCGAGCACCAGGCGTCCCGCCAGGTGGACGACGTCCTTGCGGATCCCCGCGCAGGTTTCGGCCGGCTCGCCGAGCCGCAAGGCAATCGTGCCGTCGATGCGGTGGAAGTCGTAGAGGCCGTAAGGCAGCTGGAGCTCGAGCGAGCACCAGTTGCAGACATCGACCAGCGCGTTCACGCGCGGCAACGGGTCGCCCCGGAGCACGCGGCGCAGCAGCGCTTCGGAAGAGGGCCGCCGCCGGGTCGGGTCGATCCCGACGCGCGAGTACATCCGCCGCACGGCCACGCGCTCGTCCGGGCTCTGGCGCCGGATGGCGCGCTCGGCCTCGGCCAGCGCGACGTCGAGGCGCGACTCGTGCCCGGCGTTGGCGATCTCGTCGAGGTGCAGGACGCCGAGCGAGACGATGGGGAGCAGGTCGGGAGCGATCTGCACGACCGGCGGTGTCATCGGGCTGGCGCGTCCGCGCCTTCGACGATGGTGCGGATCTGCGCGCGCACTTCATCGGCCAGTTTTCTGGCGTCTTCGATCGTCGGCTGGTACCGGCCGTGGGTCTCGATCGGCGGCTGGACGACGAACGTGACGCGGCCCGGCCTGGTCATGAGGCGGTTCTTGAGCATCACGTGCCGGCTGCCGGAGATCGCCACCGGCACCACGGGCAGGCCCGCCTCGATCGCGAGCAGAAAACTCCCGCCTTTGAACCGGGCGACGCGGCCGTCGATGCTCCGCGTGCCTTCCGGGAACACGATCAGCGAGACGCCCTTCGAGACGAGCTGGGTCCACTGTTTCAGGATCCCGCGCGGATCCGGGCTGCGGCGATCGACGAGCAGGTGGCCCGTGCGCTGCAGGTGCCAGCCGAGGAAGGGAAATTTCCCGAGCGATTTCTTCGCGATGATGCGCAGCTGGTACGGCAGTGTGCTGAAGAGGATCGGGATGTCGTAGATGCTCTGGTGATTCGACACGAAGATGTAGGTCCGCCCGGGCGTGAGCATCTCGATGCCCGACGCCTCCACCGCGACGCCCGTCGTCGCGAGAATCAGCCACGACCAGACGCGTGCGCACCCGTGCGCGAAGAAGCCGCGATGGTCCAGGAGGCTCGACGCCACCGACAGCGTGCCGAGCACGATCGTGTAGATGGCGATCGTGGGGATCAGAAAGAAGACGGTCCGCCACCAGTCGAAAGGAGGGAAAGACAAAGGTTAGTCGACAGTTGACAGTCAACCGCTAACGGCTGACGGTAGATTGGACAACCCGACCAATTAAGAACGACCTGGACCAATGACCAACGACTAACGACCACTCAGACCTGCGGTGCCGGTCGCACGCGCCGGCCCGGGTCCTCCTTCTCGTTCGAGGCGCCTTGCGGCGTCTGCGCCGTCTGCGTTGCAGGCCCGGGCGTCACGGGCGCACTGGCGGGCGCGGACTCGATGTAGCGCCCGAAGATCATCTTGCCGGCCGTCGTCTGGAGCACGCTCGTGACCACGATGTCGATGGTCTTGCTGATCATCCGGCGCGCGTTGTCGACGACGACCATCGTCCCATCGTCCAGGTAGGCCACGCCCTGGTTGTATTCCTTGCCTTCCTTCAGGATGAAGACCTTCATGATCTCGCCGGGGAGCACGACCGGCTTCAGCGAGTTGGCCAGCTGGTTGATGTTCAGCACTTCGACGCCGCGCAGCTGGGCCACCTTGTTGAGGTTGAAGTCGTTGGTCACGATCTTCCCCTGGAGCGTGCGCGCCAGCTCGATCAGCTTCAGATCGACCTCGCGCACTTCCGGGAAATCGACGTCCGAGATCGTCACCTCCACGCCCGACATCTTCTGGATCTTCTGGAGGATGTCCAGGCCGCGCCGCCCGCGGTTCCGCTTGAGCGTGTCCGCCGAATCGGCGACCATCTGGAGTTCCTTCAGCACGAACTGCGGAATCACCATCGTGCCGTCGATGAAGCCCGTCTCGCACACGTCGGCGATGCGGCCGTCGATGATGACGCTCGTATCGAGGACCTTGTAACGGCGCTGCGGCCCCGTGGCGCGGAACAGCCCGATGAGGCGCGCCGGCTCCAGCCATTCACCGCGCTTCGCGCCGAGCACGAGGCCGATGTAGGGCAGCACGAGCAGCACCATGCCGCGCAGGAACATGAAGCGGGTGTCGCCGGTATTCGCCCAGAACAGCGCGGTCTCGATCGCCTTGGCGATGGCCAGGCCGACCGCGCCGCCGATCAGGCCGCCCAGCACGTGCGTGAGCGACGCGGCACGCAGCCGTGTCTCGAACAGGACGATGAGGCCGGCCAGCGCAAGGCCGAACGCGAGATTGGCCGCGAGCTCGCCGCCAAGCGGTCGCAGCACGACCGCGGTGGACGTGACAGCGCCGATAAAGAGCAACCGAACCAGCAGGAACCAGGCCATGAGGGGGACTCCATGGGCCGCGGACGACGATCACCGCGACAGGTTATGAATGCGCGTCGATACGGGGAGAACAGCCGAGCCCGGCCGGTCAGTCTCCCTGCACCATCTTAGTTTCAGTTGAAGAGCAGGTCCAATGCTTCCCCGATGGTGCGGACCCCGATCACCTGGCACGTCGGGGCGGGCCCCGCGCCGGGGCGATCGTCGCCGGTCCCGCCCTCGGCGCCCGGTTCCGGGCGATCCACGTTCCCCTTGGGCAGCAGGCACCGCGTGAAGCCCATCTGCGCCGCCTCGCGGACGCGCCGCGCCGCCTGGGTGATCGCCCGTATCTCGCCGGCCAGCCCGACTTCTCCGAAGACGGCCGTGCCGGCCGCGACCGGGCGGTTCCGGAAGCTCGACGCGACGGCCGCGGCCACGCCGAGGTCGGCCGCCGGTTCGTCCACCGTCATCCCGCCGGCCACGTTGACGAACACGTCGTCGCCGAGCAGCGGCAGGCCGGCGCGTTTCTCCAGGACCGCGAGCAGCAGCGACACGCGGTTGGCGTCGATGCCGATCGCCGTGCGGCGCGCGTTGCCGAACGTGCTCGTGCTGACCAGCGCCTGCACCTCGACGAGCATCGGGCGCGATCCCTCGATGCAGCAGGTGACCGCCGATCCCGGCGTCGCCACCGGCCGCTCGGCGAGGAAGAGCGCCGAGGGATTGGGCACCGGCAACAACCCGGCGGCGGTCATCTCGAACACGCCCAGTTCCGAGACGGCCCCGAAGCGGTTCTTGACGGCGCGCACGATGCGATGCGCGTGGTGTTGTTCCCCCTCGAAGTACAGCACCGTGTCGACGATGTGTTCGAGGGACTTCGGTCCGGCGAGGCTCCCGTCCTTGGTCACGTGGCCGACGAGGAAGACGGGGACGTTCTGCCCTTTCGCGAAGAACAGCAGTTGCGTGGCCGCTTCCCGGACCTGCCCGATGCTGCCCGGCGCGGACTGCAGCTTGAGCGAAAAGACGGTCTGCACCGAATCGATGATGACGAGGGCCGGCTTGATGCGCGCCACTTCGTCGAGGATGCGTTCGAGGCACGTTTCCGCCAGCAGGTAGAGCGGCGCACGCCCCACGCCAAGGCGTTCGCCGCGCAACTTCACCTGGTGTTCCGATTCCTCGCCGGAGCTGTAGAGGACGGGGGCGCCCTTCTCCGCGAAGCGCGCGGCAGCCTGGAGAAGCAGGGTGGACTTGCCGATGCCCGGCTCGCCGCCGAGCAGCACCAGTGACCCCGGCACCACGCCGCCGCCCAGGACCCGGTCGAACTCGCCGATGCCGGTGGACAGCCGCGCGGCGGGCGCGATGTCAACGTCTTCGTAGAGCGTGGCCGTAGCCGCCAGGCCGGCCGACGCGTAGCGTGACGCGGTCGCGGCGGGGGCGGGCTCGGCCACACGCTCCTCCACCAGTGAGTTCCAGGCCCCGCAATCGGCGCAGCGCCCCATCCACTTCGGCGCCTGCGAGCCGCACTCCTGGCAGACGAACAGCGTTTTCGGGGCTTTCATCTCATTCAGATGGCACGTGCAAGAGTATCCGGTCAGGCTGAATTATATACCCGCTCGATCCGCGTCCCGATGCGGCACAGGATCTCGTACGGAATCGTGCCGACCACGCGAGCCATCTCGCGCACGTCGATCGCATCGTCGCCGGCCCGGCCGAGAATCACCACCGGAGCGCCCGGTTCGACGGGAAGGCCGGTGACGTCCACCGCGATCATGTCCATGCTGACCGCGCCGACAATCGGAACGCGGCGCCCGGCCACGAGCACGGACCCGCGGCCCGCCAGGCGCACGTCGAGGCCGTCGGCATAACCGGCGGGAACGATCGCGAGATCGGTCGGGCGCGAGGCGATGAAGCGCGCGCCGTAGCCGACCGGCTCCCCGGTTCGAACGCCCTTCACCGCGACAACGCGGCTCGTGAGCGTCATGACCGGCCGCAGCGCAATGGGGTCGGCGGGTTGCGGCTCGGGCATCGGCGCGAACCCATAGAGCAGGAGGCCCGGGCGCACGTAATCGAACCACACGCGCGGATCCCGGAGGATCGCGGCGCTGTTGGCGGCGTGAAGGGCGGGCGGGCGCGCGCCGAGCGCGGCGATCGTGCGCAGCGCTTCGCCGAAGCGTGCCTGTTGATCGCCGAAGAGCGGCTCGGCAACGTCGTCGGCGGTGCCGAAGTGGGTATAGACGGCGTCGAGCACGAGATTGCGGCTCTCGAGCAATTCGGGGAGCGTGTTGCGCAGGTTGTCGTGCCGGAAGCCGAGCCGGTTCATGCCCGTGTCGATCTTCAGGTGGTAATGCAGGCGGACGCCGCGCGCGGCGGCCGCCGCCTGCAACGCCCGTCCGGCCGAGGGCGTCGAGATCGTCGGCGTGAGCCCGTGGTCGAAGACGCCGGCGAGATCGCTCACGCTCAGGGCGCCAAACACCAGGATGGCGCAGGTGACGCCGGCGTCCCGAAGCGAGATCGCTTCCTCGATGTCGGCGCACGCGAGCGTCGTGGCACCCGCCTGCTCGAGCGCGCGGCCGACGGGCCCGGCGCCGTGGCCGTAGGCGTTGGCCTTGACCACCGCGATGATGCCGGGCGGCGTCTGGCGGATCGGCGCCGCCCCGCGCGGGCGGGCCAGGAATCCGGCGATCGTCCGGAAGTTCGACTGGAGCGCGTCGAGATCGATGTGGGCGAAGGTACAGCGAGTCAAGGGCGTCCCCGGTTCAATTCTGAAATTGTACCCGGTTCACGCGAAGGCGAGGAATGGACCCTAGCGGGCGCACGATTCGAATTTCGTGCGGCCCTTGAGGAAGGCCAGGTTGATGGTATTGCCGCTCGGGCCGTTGCGCTGCTTGGCGATGATCAGCTCGGCCAGGTTCTCGTTTTCCGGCGTCTTGTTGTACTGCTCTTCACGATAGATGAACAGGACGACGTCGGCATCCTGCTCGAGCGCGCCGGACTCGCGCAAGTCCGAGAGCTGCGGCTTGTGCTCGGCGCGTGACTCGGGCGCGCGACTGAGCTGCGACAGGACGATGATGGGAATGTTCAGCTCCTTGGCGAGCCCTTTCATCGACCGCGAGATCGCCCCCAGTTCCTGGGTGCGATTGTCGAACCGGCCGCGGCCCTGCATCAGCTGGATGTAGTCCACGACGAGCAGGTCCAGGCCCTTGTCCTGCTGCAGGCGGCGGGACTTCGCGCGCATCTCCAGCACGCCGATGCCCGGCGTGTCGTCGATGTAGATGCGCGCGTCGCCCAGCGTCGCGAGCGCGTGCGTCAGCTTGTCCCAGTCGTCGGTGTGCAGGAAGCCGGTGCGCAGCCGCTGGCCATCGATGCCCGACTCGCCCGACAGCAGGCGCAGGAACAGCTGCTCCTTCGACATCTCCAGGCTGAACACGCCGGCCGTCATCGGCGTCCGGGTGCCCACGTGCTGCGCGATGTTCAGCGCGAGGCTGGTCTTCCCCATCGACGGGCGCGCGGCCAGGATGACCAGGTCGCCGCGCTGGAAGCCGGACGTCAATTCGTCCAGATCGTGGAAGCCGCTCGGCACCCCCGTGATCAGCCGCTTCTCGGAGTACGCCTGCTCGATCGTCTCGAGGCTCTTGTGCGCGAGCGAGCCGATCGAGACGAACCCTTCGCGCACGCGCCCCTCGGCGATGCTGAAGATCGCCTGCTCGGCGCCGTCGAGGATCGTGTCCGGTTCATCTTCGGCGGCGTACGCGCTGGTCAGGATCTTGTTGGCGGTGTAGATGAGGTTCCGGAGGGTCGCCTTCTCCTTGATGATCCGCGCGTAGTACTCGACGTTGGTCGCGCGCGGGACCCCGTCGGCCAGCGACGCGATGTAGGCCGGGCCGCCCACTTCATCGATCTCGCCGGTCCGTCCCAGCTCTTCCTTCAACGTGACGAGGTCGATCGCGTGCCGGCGTTCGCTCAGCAGGATCATCTTCTCGAAGATGCGCCGGTGCGCGTCCCGGAAGAAATCCACGGCATCGATGATCTCGGCCGCCTGGTTGAAGGCGTCGTTGTGCAGGAGAATCGCGCCGAGCACCGAGCGCTCGGCCTCGAGGTTGTGCGGGAGCGCACGATCGGGCGCGGCGACATCAATCATCGGCTCGATGCGAATGAAATGGACAGGTTGGAAAAGGATCCGACCGGGCGGGAGGGAGTGTAGCAGAAACGGCGCGGCGAGCAACAGCGATCGAACGTCGAAGAGAGTAGACAGTAAACAGTAGACAGTAGTCGGCAGACCGCACCACGCTCACCGAGGCACCTGCCGTGCCTACTGCCTACTGTCTACGGATTATTCTTCCAGCTTCAGCACGTGCACTTTCACCTGCGCGGTCACCTCGCGGTGCAGCCTGACCGGCACGATGAATTCGCCGAGCTGCTTGAGCGGCTCGTCGAGATGGATCTTGCGCTTGTCGATCTCGAACTGCTGCGCCGCCAGGCACGCGGCCACGTCCGCCGAGGTCACCGATCCGTACAGCACGTCGCCCTCGCCGACCCGCCGCCGGACCTCGCAGACGATCGCCTCCATGCGCGCGGCCGTCGCCTCCGCCGCGCTCTTCTCGGCCAGCTCGCGCTGCTCGGCCTGCTTGCGCTCGTGCTCGATCCGGCGCCGGTTCCCCTGGCTGACCGGCAGCGCCAGGTTGCGCGGCAGCAGGAAGTTGCGCGCGTAACCCTCGGCCACTTTCACGACGTCGCCCCGGCGTCCCAGGTGTTCGACGTGCTCTCGCAGAATGAGTTCAATCATAGGGAGACTCTTCGCTGTTCACTTCGGTCGATGGTCGATGGTCGATAGTCAATCGTTGGCCGGTCCAGCGGTCGTCAATCGTCGACCCGGTCGGCGCTCAACTATCGGCTATCAACTATCGACCATCACCTCACTAGTCCGTCACGTACGGCACCAGCGCCAGCTGGCGAGCCCGCTTGATGGCCGTCTGCAGCGTGCGCTGGTGCGCCGCGCACACGCCCGAGATGCGCCGCGGCAGGATCTTGCCCCGCTCGGGCACGAACGGCGTCAGCATGCGGACGTCCTTGTAGTCGATATAGTCGATCTTGTCCGCACAGAACTTGCAGACCTTGCGCCGCCTGAACAGCGATCGGCGCTGCCCCTGCTCCTTGCTTGCCGCGCCGCCGCGCTGGCCGCCCCGGCCGCCGCGCCCGCCACCACCACCGCCGCCTCCGCGCCTGTGTTCGTCTGGCATCGTTACGCCTCCGGCTCCTCACCGAGTTCGTCTTCGCCGGCGCCTTCGACGGCGGGCGTGGTCGCTGCCGCCGCCGGCGGCGGCGCGGGCCGCCGCTCGGCGCGCCGCTGCGCCTCGACCTGCCGGCGCGTGCGGACGCGCTCGGCCGCGCGCAGCTCCTCGTCCACCCGCACGACGAGGTGCCGAAGCACCTGCTCGTTGACCTTCAGGCGGCGGTCGATTTCCTTCATCACGTCGCCGCCGCCGTCGATCACCTCGAGGACGTAGGTCGCCTCCTTGTGACCGCCGATCTCGTAGGCGAGCTTGCGCCGGCCCCAGTTCTCGGTCTTCGCCAGCTGCGCGCCGAAGCGCGCCACGGTCGCCTCGATCTGCCCGTGCAGATCGGTGACCTCCTGCTCGCTCGCCTGCGGCGAGACGACGTACACGAGTTCGTACTGCCGTTGTCCGTTCATGGTCCTCCTTCTGGACGTTGTCGGGCGAGCCGCCTTCGGCGCCTCGCGTCACGGCCACACGGTGGTGGCAAGGAGCTCTATTGGGCCAGGTCAGGTCGCCGCGTCATCCGCCAGAGCCTTCAGCCTGCACGTCCTCGTCGTCGGCCCTGTTGAACCGGTTCATGACCTGCGCGATGCCGTCGGTGACGAACACCTCCGCTGCGTCAGCTGCCCTTGAAATGGCCGCCTCGATCTCCTCCCGTTCGCCGGGATCGAACCGCGACAGCACGTGATCGGCCAGGTCGCGTTCCGCGTGCCCCCGACCGACGCCGAGACGCAACCGGGCGAACTCCTGCGTCCCCAGCTGCGCGACGATCGATTTCAGTCCGTTGTGGCCACCGTCCGATCCGTGCGCCCGCGCCCGCAGCCGCCCCAGCGGCAGGTTCGCGTCGTCGACGATGACGAACAAGTCGGCGAGGTCGACCCGGAAGTAGCGAAGCAGGTCGCCCACCGCGTAGCCGCTCAGGTTCATGAACGTGAGCGGCTTGGCCAGCAGCACCGGCTCGGCGCCATCCCTGAGCCGGGCCATCATCGCCTCGGCCGGCGCGCTCTCGAAGTCGACCCGGTGGCGCCGGGCCAGTTCGTCGAGCGTCGCGAACCCGACGTTGTGGCGCGTCTGCCGGTACTTCGCGCCGGGATTGCCCAGGCCAACAATGAGTTTCAAAGAGGGCCCCTATGCCCCGCCCCGCTTCGTCGCGCTGGACGCCAAGCCCAGGGCGGCGTCCGCTACTTCTTTTCCTTCTTGGTCTCTTCGGCCGGCCCTTCCTCGTCGCCCTTCTCCGCCTTGCCCTTCTTGATGACCTCCGGCTCGGCTGGCGCCACCGCCGCGGCCGCCGCCGCCGCTTCCGGCGTCACCACCTCGACCTCCGCCTTCGGCGAGATCACGTGCACGAGCAGCATGTCGGGCTCGTTCAAGGATGTCCAGCTGGCGTTCTCGGGCAGGTCGCGCAGGCGGATCCCCTGGTTGAGCATCAGTTCGCTGACGTCCACCTCGATGTGCTCGGGGATGTCGGCCGGCAGGCACTCGACCTGGATCTCGCGGTGGACGAAGTCGAGCAGGCCGCCCTGCTGCTTCACGCCGCGCGCCTCGCCCTTGACGACGACCGGCACGGTGACGGTGATGCGCTTGTCGAGCGCGATGCGGTAGAAATCCGCGTGCAGCAGCGCGTGCGTCACCGGGTCGAGCTGATATTCGCGGATCATGACGCGCGACTGGTCGTCGCCGACATGGAGGCCGATCAGCGTGTTGGCACCGAGGCCCGAGTGCAGAATGCGCTGCAGCACCTTGGGATCGACGGCGATGGGCATGGCCTCGGGCGCCTCGGCCCCCTCGGCGCGCGGGATGCCGCCGTAGAGGACGGCCGGAACCATCCCGGCCTTCCGCAACCGCCGCATCGCATTCTTGCCGAACTCCGCGCGCTTGACTGCGTTCAGTGTCGCTTCCATCGGACTACCTTCGCTTCCGTTCACAGTTGACAGTTAACAGTTAACCGTTGACCGTCGCGAAACGGTCGCCTGTCAATGTCGCTCTGAACGGTTGACTGTCAACTGTGAACGGTCAACTGTTCTTCACACAAACAACGACGAAACTGAGCTCTCCTCGTGAATGCTGCGAATCGCCTGCCCGAGCAGCCGCGCCACCGAGAGCACCACCAGCTTGTCGCTCTTCACGTGGTGGTCTTTCTGCGGGATCGTGTTCGTGACGACCAGCTTCTCGATCGGCGACGCATCGACGCGCTCCATGGCGGGCTCCGACAGCACGCCGTGCACGGCGCACGCGATGACGCGCTCGGCGCCGTTGTGCAGCAGCGCGACCGCGGCTTTCGTGATCGTTCCGCCGGTGTCGATGATGTCGTCCTGCAGGATGCAGGTCCGTCCCTTGACCGCGCCGATGACGTTCATCACCTCGGCGCTGCCGCTCTCGCCGCGCCGCTTGTCGATAATCGCCAGCTCCGCTCCCAGGCGTTTCGCGTAGGCCCGGGCGCGCTCGGCGCCACCCGCATCCGGCGAGACGATGGTGAGGCGCGGATAATTCTGCCGCGCCAGGTAGTCGATGATCACCGGTGCCGCAAACAGGTGATCGACCGGGATGTCGAAGAACCCCTGGATCTGCGCCTTGTGCAGGTCCATGGTCAGCACCCGGTTCGCCCCGGCCGCGCCGAGCAGGTTCGCCACCAGCTTGGCGGAAATCGGGACCCGCGGCTTGTCCTTCCGGTCCTGGCGCGCGTACCCGTAATAGGGCACCACCGCCGTGATCCGCGCCGCCGACGACCGGCGGAACGCGTCGATCATGATCAGCATCTCGACCAGGTGCATGTCGACCGGGGTGCAGGTCGGCTGCATGATGAACACATCCGTGCCGCGGATGTTCTCATCAATCTGGAACGAGACCTCGGTGTCGGGAAACCGCGTCAGACGAGCCTGTCCGGGCGGAATGCCGAGGTAGTCCGCGATTTCGCGAGCCAGTTCCGGGTGAGCGCTGCCTGAGAAGAGTTTCATTTCCGCAAACGCGATGCGCATGAGGCCCTCACAGGGGCTCCACCATCCCTCGGAGCTGGCTGGGGCGGAAGGATTCGAACCTTCGATACGGGATCCAAAGTCCCGTGCCTTACCACTTGGCCACGCCCCATCCCCGGTCACCAGACGCGGCACGCCCGGCTGCGACGCGGCCTGTCCCGACGAGCCGTGCTTGCACCGCCACGTGGTCGCGCCGCAACGTGATCGAGTCAGCCGCGCAAGCCCGGCTTCGGCAGCCTGTGTCGCGCCGCTCCCTGAAGGCGTGGTTCAACCACAACGGTGCAAACCGTTAGTTTACACGACGCGTCCGTTTACAGACAAGCCAGCCGCCGCGAGCGGCCCGGCGCCCGCATCATCTGCGGACCTCGCACGGTCCGGCGCCCGCCCTACAGGGCGCGACCCGTCGGCGCAACCCGCGTCGCAACCGGCGCGCTCGCCTGCAGGTATTCGGCCCGCGACAAGGTCCGCGTCCGCTCGATCGAGCGGCTGGCCGCCTCGAGCGCCTGCGCCGCCTGCTCCAGCACGGCGTCATTGTCAAAGAGGCCGAACACGGCCGAACCGCTCCCCGTCATGGCGGCGGCCGCAACGCCCGCCGCCCTCAGCGCGCCCACGATTTGTGCGATCTCGGGGTGCCGGGCGGCCACCACCGGCTCGAAATCGTTGACGACGTCACCATCCGGCGCCGGCCACGTACAACCGGGAATGGCCGGCCCTGACCGCGCCATCTTCCCCACTTGCCCCACCCGCCCGATGTCTTCATCCAACCACCGGTAGGCGTCGGCGGTTGACACGGCGAACGCCGGCACCACGACCAGGACGCCCAGGCGCGGCAGATCGGCGAGCGGGTGGATTTCGTCGCCACGCCCGAGCCCAAGCGCAGCGCCGCCCGTGAAGAAGAAGCCGACGTCCGCACCGAGTTGGTGTCCGAGCGTGGCAAGCTCGGCGGGCGCGATCTCGACGTCCCACAACCGCGCCAGGCCGAGAAGAGCCGCCGCGGCGTCGGCGCTGCCTCCGCCAAGCCCGGCCTGCATCGGGATGCGCTTCTCGAGCCGCACGGCGACGTCGCGAACGGGACCGTCGCGCCGCAGGTGCCGCCACAACAGATCGGCAGCGCGTGCCACCAGGTTGCTGGCATCGGAAGGCAGGCGCGCATCGGAGCATTCGAGATCGAAGGCCCCGGGGCGCGCCACGACGGTGAGCGTGTCGTGCAGGGCCAGCGCCTGGAATACCGTGCGCAGCTCGTGGTAGCCGTCGGGGCGCCGGCCGAGCACGCGCAGGTTCAGGTTGATCTTGGCGTGCGCGCGGACCCGAAGGGCAGGCGGGGCGCTGGCGTTCATTTCACCGCTTTCGCGCCGAGGGGGCCTGCCTCTCTCAGCTCGGCCAGGGTCATGGGCGATGCGTCGCGCGGGAGGTCGACGTCGAACGCCGACGCGTTCAGCGTGGCATTGACCGCCACATCGGACAACGCCAGCGTCAAATCGACCGCGACGCCGCTGCCGGATTCATCGCGACGCGACTGGATGACCAGCGTCTGCGGCCGGCCACCTTCGAACTGCTGGTATTGCACTTCGAGGCCGGGCAGCAGGCCGGCGACGACGCGCCACGTCCCCTGCTGCCGCAGAAGATAGGCGGTCGCGCCGTGACCAACATCGATCGCCATCCAGCCGTGAGTGAACACGCGGCCACCGTCCGGCCGGGGATCGACGACGACGCAGCCCGTGAGGATTCCGCGAAGCGCCGCTGGATCGAGACGCACGCCGGCCAGCGCCTCCAGGATGTCGGCGGCGGACACGCCGGTCACGACGCGGTTGTCCCGCGGAAACAGCAACGTGGCCGATCCACCGTGCGCGGCGAGGATGAACGCGGGCGGCCCGAACGGCGCCACGCCTTCGAGACGCAAGGCGTCGGGCGGCGCGAGCCCCGCGATGAGGGTGCCCCGCATCCGCTGGCCGCCGGCGCGGCCGGACAGCGCGATCGTCGCCCTGATCGTGCCGGCGCTGCGGCACGCGCTCGATGCCTCGGCGAATGCGGCCCCGACGTCGGCGGCGGGGGTGCCCGGGCCGGCGGGCAGCGTGAGCCGTGTCGGGGCGCAGGCGGCACTGATCACGGCGAGCACGACGGCCAGCGCCCCGGCCGAGGCCGCCAGGCCGCTGGCCCCGAATCTCGTCAGCAGGCCCGACCAACGGTGAGTCCGCCGCGGCGACGCGACCTCCGGCCGGGAGCGTTCGTGCGTCACTTCCGGGCTTTCTCGCCCGCCGATCGAATCTTGGCTTCGATCGCCTGGCGGTCGATGTCGTCGCCCTGGCCGGCAAGGGCGCGCTTCCACGCGGCGATCGCCTCGTCGCGACGACCGAGCTTCAGCAGCAGGTCGCCCCAGTGATCCTGGACCGCCCGGTCGCGGGCTCGCTCCGTCGCGGCGCGGCGCAGGTTCGGCTCGGCCAGATCGAGGCGATTCATCTTGAAGTACGCCCAGCCGAGGCTGTCGAGATAGGCCGGGTTGTTCGGATCGACCTGCAGCGCACGCCGGATATAGTCCACCGACTCCGGCAGCCGCAGGCCCCGGTCGGCGAGCATGTATCCGAGGTAGTTCAGCGCCTGCGCGTGGAGCGGATCGCGCGCCAGCACGCCCTTGAACGCCGTCTCCGCGGCGTCGAACCGCTTCTCCCGCTCGTAGGCCGACCCCAGGTCGAACAGCACGGCGAGGTCATCCGGAAACTTCTCGCGCGCCTGCTGGAGCACGACCGCCGCCTGCTCGTTGCGCGCGCCGCTCATCAGCAATTCCGCGAGCGCGACGTAATTGGACGGGTCCTCGGGATGGGCCTGCTGCACCTGCTGCAGGATCGAGACGCCCCGATCCATCTCACCGCCCTGGCGCAACGCTTCGGCTTCGAGCCTCGCGAGCCGGTAATCGTCCGGGTGTTGCGCACGCGCCTGTCGCGCCTGGTCGGCCGCCTGCGCATAGCGCTTGGCGGCCAGTTCGGCCTGGACGAGGCCGACGTCGATCGTCGCGTTGCCGGCCGCGCCCTGTTTCGCGCGCTGCAGGACGGCCATCGCGCGGTCGGGCTCGTCGAGATCGAGATAAGCGAATCCGAGGTGCACCAGCACCGGCGTCAGGTCGATGCCCTTCGCGGCCGCCTGGGCCGCCGGGAACCGGTCCACCACTGGCTGGAGCGTTTCGACGACCTTGCGGTACTCGTGCTGGTCATCGAACACCTGCGCGAGGGCGTAAGGCCCCGAGGCGCCGTCGGGATCCAGGGCCATGAGCCGGCGTGCCGTCGCTTCCGCGGCCGTGAAGTCACTCGACTGCCGCTGCGCCTGGGCGAGCAGGTAGACCGCACGCACGTCTTTCGGATTGTCGGTGACGATTTGCTGCAGCAGGTCGCGCGCTTTCGCGGGGTCGCCAGGGCGCGGCGAATTGAGGAGCGCCGCCGCCCATCGCCGCTTCACCTCCGGGCCGCCCGCTCCCTGCTCGGTGGCTTTGCGGTACGAGTCGGCCGCGTCCTGCCATCGGCCGGCGCGCTCGTACAGCTCGGCGAGCGGCGGATAGAGGGACGGCTCGTGCTCGGCGGTCCGTGCGAGCAAGGGGATGGCGTCTCCAGTCCGCCCGGCCTCGGTGTACGCCTCGGCGAGCAGCGCCGTTCCATCCAGCGTGTCCGGCTCCTGCTGGTTGAACCGCTCGAGAAGCGCGATCGCCTTGTCGACATCTGACGTCCGGAGGTACAGGCGGCCGAGCGTCAGGAACAGCACCGGGTCGGCCGTCGCGCCGCGCGCGTTCAGGACGGCCTCGAGGTGCGTGGTCGCGCGCCTCGCATGGTCGTTTTCCACTTGCCGGTCGGCCGCCGTCCTCCCGGACTCTTCGCTCTGCGCCAGGGCGGCGTAGATCGTTCCGAGGACCCAGTGGGCTTCGACCGTGCCCGGATCGATCTTCAGCGCGGATTCAGCTGCGGCGATCGCCTCACGCAGGCGATTCTGGCGGGCGTAGAGCCCGGCCAGCTGGGCCGGGATTTCACCGGACGCCGGGTCGAGTTTTGCCGCCTGCTGGTAGAGTGCGATCGCGGCGTCGACGTTGCCGTCCAGTTCGGCCTCGCGGCCATTGAGGAACAGCGCATACGCCGCACCCCGGCCACTCGAGCCGCCCGCCGCGGTCCGCGAATCCTGGCCCGTGAAGGCCTGCTGAGCGATGACACGCTCCTCGGTCAAAGGCCCGCCCGCCCGCGCCGCTGCAGCAGGGGCGGACACATCCAGCGTCGAAAGGGCGAGCAGAACAATGACAATCATATTTCTTCGATTCTTCCACAAGGCGCCGCGGGCGGCAATGCGCCTGGCAGGGGCGACCTTCGGCCGGGAACGCCGGCTCTGATATAGTTTGGCGCTGCAAGGGCCTTTCGAGCGCGGCAGGCCGACGCCTGGCGCCGAGGTCCCGTCCGAGGAGACACCCGATGCCGGTCGACCCTGAACTGCTCGAGATTCTCGCCTGCCCGGTGTGCAAGACGCCGGTTGTCCTCGTGCACGACGGCAAAGGGCTGCAGTGCGCCCAGTGCCACCGGGTCTTCCCGATCAAGGATGATATCCCGGTGATGCTCATCGACGAGGCGATTGTCGAGGAGTGAAGCAGCGAATGTGGAATGTGGAATAGGGAATACGTGAGCGCGGAATGTGGAACATGGAATGGTCCGCGCTTGACGTGACATGAAGATCCTCCTCGTCCGGCTTCGGCTGATTGGCGACGTCGTGTTCACGACGCCGGCCATTCGCGCGATTCGGCGGCGCTTCCCCGACTGCCGGCTCGCCTACGTGGTGGAGCCGGACGCCGAGCCGGTCGTGGCCAGCAATCCGCACCTGGACGAGGTGATCGTCGCGGCCCGGCCGGGAGGCGCGGCCAGGCTCACGTCGGACTGGTCGCTCGCTTGCCGCCTGCGGCGCGCGCGCTACGACGTGGCGATCGATTTTCACGGCGGCCCCCGGAGCAGCCTGTTGACGCTCGCAACCGGCGCGCCGATGCGCATCGGCTACACCGTCGCGGGCCGCAGCTGGAGTTACACGCATCGCATCGCGCGGTCGCGCGCCCTGCGCCCGAGGCACTCGGTCGTGAACCAGTGGGACCTGCTCGAGCCGCTGGGAATGGACGCGCCCGATCCGCGGCGCGATCCGACCGAGATGCCGGAGAATGGCGAGGCGCTCGCGCGCGTGGCCGCGCGGCTCGCCTCGGCAGGCTACGACGCCGGGCAGCCGATGGTGGTCCTGCACGTCAGCGCGGGTAACCCGTTTCGCCGGTGGCCGGCGGCGTCGTTCACGGACCTGGTCGTCCGGCTCGTGTCCGGCCATCCGTCGCGGTGGGTCACGGTGACGTCCGGGCCGTCGGACATGGCGGCGGCGGCGCAGATCAGTCGCGACGCGGCCCGGCGGCTCGACGCCCACGCGGCGCGGCGCGTGCTGCATGCCGGCGATTTCAACCTGCACGACCTGCGGGCGCTCATCGGCCACGCGGCGCTGTTCATCGGCGGGGACAGCGGACCGCTGCACATCGCGGGCACGACCACGACGCCGATTGTCGGCGTGTACGGGCCGACGCTGCCGGCCCGTTCCGAACCGTGGCGCGACCCCGCGCTGGTCGCGGAGGCAGTCGAGATGGACGACCTGGCGTGCCGGCCGTGCGACCAGCGGGCGTGCGTCACGAACGATTTCCGCTGCCTCGCGGCCATCCCGGCAGACGCGGTCTACGCCGCCGCCGAGCGCGCGCTGGCGCGCGAAGCCGCCCGCAGCACTGAGCACGAAGCACCAGGCACCAAGCACCAAGCACCAAGCACTGAGCACGAAGCACCAAGCACTACACCCTGAGTCCCATGCCAAGCACCCTTCGCGCCGCTGACACGCCCCGTGATCGCTGGCTCGACACCGCCGGCCTGCTCGGCGTGTGCGGCGTGGTCGCGGCCGTCCAGTTCTCGATCGCGGTCTCCGAAACGCTGCTGTGGCTGACCGTGCTGGCCTGGCTGGGCACGGTCTTCGCGAACCGCGAGCGCGCGACGGTGCCGGCGATGTTCTGGCCGCTCGTTGCCTATGCCGCCGTGACGATGGTGTCGGTCGCTTTCTCGCTCGACCCGCGCACGAGCCTCTACGCGTCGAAGCAGGTGCTCCTCTTCCTCGTCGTGCCCGTGGTCTACCGGTTCGCCCGCGGCGAACGCGCGAACACGGTGCTGCACGTCATCCTGACGTTCGGGGCGCTCAGCGCGGTCCTGGGTGTCGTCCAGTACGGCGTGCTGGGCTACGACAACCTCGCGCACCGCGTACAGGGGGCGCTCGGCCACTGGATGACCTACTCGGGATTGCTGCTGCTCGTCACCGTCGCCGCCACCGCGCGCCTGCTCTTCGATCGCAAGGACCGCGTGTGGCCCGCGCTGATCATGCCCGCGCTCGTCGTGGCCATCCTCGTGACCTTCACCCGGAGCGTGCTCGTGGGCACCTGCGTGGCCGTGGTGGTGCTGGTGGCGATGAAGGACTTCCGCCTGGTGGTGGCCATCCCGCTGGTCGGCGCCGCCGTGCTGGCGACGATCATCGGGCTGGCGCCGGCGGCTCTCACCGGCCGCGTCTATTCGATCGTCAACGTGAAGGACCCCACCAACAACGATCGCATCTCCATGCTTCACGCGGGCAGCCGCATCGTGCGCGACTACCCGCTGACGGGCGTCGGCCCGGACTCGATCAAACGCGTCTACAAGATGTACCGGGATCCGGGCTCGATCGACTGGAATGCGCCGCACCTGCACAACGTGCCGATGCAGATTGCGGCCGAGCGCGGACTGCCCGCGCTCGCGGTGTGGGCGTGGTTCATCGTCGCCCTGGGCGTGTCGGTGCTGCGGCTGTTCCGGCGGGGGCGCCACCGCGCGCTCGCGGCCGCGGCCTTCGGCGCCATCGTCGCGATGCTCGCCGCCGGCATGTTCGAATACAATTTTGGGGATTCGGAATTCCTGATGCTGTTCCTTGCGCTCGTCACCCTGCCGTTCGCCGCGGAGCGGGGACCGGACGAACCGGTGGCACACCCGTGAACGACCAGACCGCACCTCCCCGTGAGCCCGTCGTGACGCGCGAGGCCGCCGCTCGCCTCGTCGCGAGCTTCGCCGGGCTGCCCATTGTCATCGTCGGCGACGTGATGCTCGACCAGTTCGTGGTCGGACGCGTGAACCGCATCTCGCCCGAAGCGCCAGTGCCGGTCGTCGAGTTCGAACACGATGAGTACCGGGCGGGCGGGGCCGCCAACGTCGCAGGCAACGTGCGCAGCCTCGACGGCGAAGTCGAACTGGTCGGCGTGATCGGCCGCGACCCGTCGGGCGAACGGCTCGTTCGGGAACTCGAGAAACGGTCGATCGGTACCGCCGGGCTCGTCTGCGACGGCGACCGCCGAACGACGACCAAGCTGCGGATCGTGACGAACCGCAACCAGCAGGTGGCGCGCATCGACTACGAGACCGAGGAAGAGGTGGCGGGCAGGACCGAGGCGGCCATCGTCGAGCGTGTTGGGCATGCGTCCGGCCATGCGAAGGCCATCGTCGTGTCCGACTACCTGAAGGGCGCAATCAGCCGCGGCGTGATGTCGGCGATCGTCGCCATCGCCGCCGAGCGTCGCATCCCCGTGCTGGTGGACCCGAAGATCCCGCACCTCGACTACTACCGTGGCACCACGCTGGTGACGCCCAACCACCACGAGGCGGAGGTCGCCACGCACATGCGCATTCGCACGCACGACGATGCGGGGCGGGCGGCCAGGGTGTTCCGGGAACGCGCGGGCTGCGAATCGGTGCTGATCACGCGGGGCGAGCAGGGCATGTGCCTGCTCGACGGATCCGAAGAGGCGCATTTTCCAGCGGTCGCCCGCGAAGTGTCGGACGTGACCGGTGCCGGCGACACGGTGATCGCGACGCTCGCGCTCACGCTCGGCGCCGGCGCGCCCCTCGCGCAGGCCGCCTGGCTGGCCAACCACGCCGCCGGTGTCGTGGTCGGAAAGTTCGGCCCGGCCACGGTCTCCGCCGAGGAACTGCTCGGCGCGATCGGCCTCAGGCCTTAGGCCTGGCAAGCCCGAAAGCCGAAGGTCGAAAGCCGAACGTCGGTCGCGCACCGACTCAATGACGGAAGTGCCTCCGTCCGGTAAACACCATCGCCAGGCCGTGCTCGTCGGCGGCGGCGACGACTTCCGCATCCCGCACGGACCCGCCTGGCTGGATGACCGCGGTCGCGCCCGCCGCCGCCACGGCGTCCAGGCCGTCGCGGAACGGGAAGAACGCGTCGGAGGCCGCCACCGAGCCCGCGAGCGGCCGCGGCGTCTCCGCGTTCAGCGACGCGGCCTTCATCACCGCGACGTTCACCGCATCCACCCTGCTGGTCTGGCCCGCGCCAATCGCCCGTGTCCGATCGGCGGTCGCGAAGAGGACGGCGTTCGATTTCACATGGGCGCAGATGCGCCACGCAAACCGGAGCGCCTTCCATTCCTCCGCGTCAGGCTGACGCCTGGTCACGACCCGGAACGAGTCGTCGCCGGCGGGGGGCCAGTCCCGCCATGTCTCGACCACGCCGTCGCGCTGCTCGACCAGCCAGGTGTTGCCGAAAATCGATCGCACGTCGGGCGGGCCGGACGGCGACCCGGCCGGCCGCGGCCACTCGGCGAACCTGGTGACGACCACCCGCAGGTTCTTCTTCGCCGCCAGGATCGCCCGCGCCTCGTCCATCACCGCCGGCGCAATGACCGCCTCGATGAACGTCGACGCGAGCGCCTCGGCAGTCTTTGCATCGATTGGCCTGTTCAACCCGACGATGCCACCGAAGGCGGAGAGGGCATCGGCGTCGCGCGCGCAAACGTATGCGTCGGCGAGGGTCGTGGCGGACGCGGCGCCGCAGGGGTTCGTGTGCTTGACCACCACTGCCGCCGGCTCTTCGAACTCGTCGATGACCCGGTAGGCGGCGTCCAGGTCGAGCAGGTTCGTGAAGGACAGCTCCTTGCCCTGCAGCACGTCGATCGGCAACGCGGCGCGGTGACCTTCGGTGCGATACCAGGCGCCGAGCTGGTGCGGGTTCTCGCCGTAGCGAAGGTCGCGCAGCTTGCGCAGCGGCAGCACCAGGGCGTCGGGCAGCTGCGCGGGACGCGACCGCGCGCGCTCCAGGCGCCCGTGGTGCACCGCGATCTCGGTGATCGTGCTCGCGATGGTCGCATCGTAGCGCGCCGTGTGCGCGAACGCTTTCTGTGCGAGCTGCAGGCGGAAGCCGAGATCGGCGCCGCCGGCATCGAGCGCCTCGATCACGCGCCCGTAGTCGTCGGGATCGACCACGACGAGCACCCCCGGAAAGTTCTTCGCCGCCGCGCGCACGAGGCTCGGGCCGCCGATGTCGATCTGCTCGATGAGATGGGGCACGTCGACCGCCGGATCCGAGGCCGCCTGGGCAAACGGATACAGGTTGACCGCGACCAGGTCGATCAAGCCGATGTCGTGCCGTTCGGCCGCGTCGAGATCCCCGGGCTCGTCGCGCCGCGCGAGGATGCCGCCGTGAATGCGCGGATGCAGCGTCTTCACGCGGCCATCCATCAGTTCCGGGAACCCGGTCACCTCCGACACGGTGCGCACGGGCAGCTGCGCGGCGGCGAGCGCCTTCGCCGTTCCGCCCGTCGACACGAGTTCATAGCCGCGCGCGTGGAGCGCGCGTGCGAAGGTGACCAGATCCGCCTTGTCGGAAACGCTCAGCAGTGCTCTTGGCATGTTCGTCCGATCATGAGCGGCGCTCGGCGTCGGGGACGGCTAACGGCCGAGCTGGAGGTTTTTGGGCCAGTTTCCACGGATTTGGGGCAGCTCAGGCTTGACACTGTGCGAGGGCGGCAGCTATCATTCGACTGGTTGCCGGCACGCTTGGTCCCGGTGGCCCGGCCGCTCGCTGCGGCTTTTTTTGTGCCGCCGCGCGCCGAACAGGGCGTGGGGGTGTACGGATCGGCGGCGGTCAGCGCCGCGTAATTGCAAGGCAGGGAAGGCATGCGCATTACAGGCAAGGTCAAGTGGTTCAACAACGCGAAGGGATACGGGTTCATCGAACGCGAATCCGGGAGTGACGTGTTCGTCCACTACTCGGCGATCCAGGGCAACGGGTTCAAGTCACTGGAAGAAGGTCAAGCGGTCGAGTTCGAGATCGTTGACGGCCCGAAAGGTCCCCAGGCCGGCAACGTTGTGAAAATCTAGTCGCCCTCACGCCCGGCGCCCGCACGGCGGGTGCCGGGTCCCTTACCCTTCGGTCTTCTTGATTCCCTTCAACGCACGCGCCGTCAGACTCACTTTCCCGTCTTTGACCGCCACGCGGAAGGCCACTTCGGGACTGCCCACCTTGCGCAACTGGTTGACCTGCTGCGTCACGAGATCGACGAACTTGTGGAACGGCACGACGTCCTCGCCCACTTCGCGGCGCGCGTCCATCAGCCGATCGTAGAGGTCGTGGACCTTGTCGAGTTCCTTCTTCGGATCGGCGAAAGTCGTGACGTGCACGATGCGGTCGCTCGGCGCCGCCGGCGCCTTGGTCGGGGCCGGTTTGCGGGCGAACGGACCAGGACGCCCCTCCTCGCGCGCGCGCAGGCCCCGGTCCCACAGGTCCGTGAAGGTGGCAAAGCGCGCCTGCAGCGTGTTGAACCGGAACCGGTCCATGTAGCTCTGGATGTAGGAGCGGTCGAAGCGCTTGATGAGGGCGTCGACGCGGCTGCGGGTCTCCCACGGCGGGCGCGGCAGGGCCCCGGCGAAGAACATGTTGTACTCGGCCTCGAGCTTGCGCAGTTCCGCCTCGAGCCGCAGCAGTTCGTGTTCGACGTCGATCTCGGCCACGGGTGCCTTAGGAAAAGTCCGGTGTCCGGGTCCGGAGTCCGTCCGAAGTCCAATCTCCGATGTCGGGCGTCAACCGCTCGGATTACGGGATCAGGAACCACACGAGCGGAAGCCAGAGCTCGCGGGCGTACGGCAGCGGCCGATCGTCCACGAGCACTTCGCTCGCGTCCAGCCGCCCGACGATGTCCCACAGGTCGCGCAGCCCGGAGGCGTCACGGGGCCGGTAGCGCGCACGATGACGGAACGCCGCACCGCGACCGGTCTCGCGATACTCGGCCGACGCGCGGGCCATCTCGACCGCACGCTGGTAGTCCGCCCCGTCGAACGGCGGAAACACGACGGTGAGCGAGAACGGCGCCGGCGGCGCACCGAACAGCGCCTGCCGGAGGTCGGGGTCGAGCGCCGCCAGTTCCTCGGGCGTCGGCTCCTCGGGCAGGTCCGCGTACGGCCAGAAACGGTCGGACGGCTGGCACGCGGGAACCGTACGGTCGTCTGAGTCGGACCCGACGCGCTCCCGATCGGATGCTTTCTCGTCCATGATCGCTGACGGAAATAGGAAACGAGGCTGGGTTACGTGATGGTATCCTGAGAGCCCACGGACCGCAAGTGAAGAGGGCCATGAGCGACGTCAACGGCCAGGCGTCAGGCGCCACCGACTACCGCGTCATCCCGTCCATCGAACAGATGCGCCAGCGCCCGGCGTTGAAGGCGCTCGAGCGCCGCTACGGCCCGCTCGCGATCGTGACCGCGCTGCGCGAGGAGGCCGATGTGCTGCGCCGGCGCCTGACAGAAGACCGCGGCGGCCGGGCCACCCCCGTGCCGGCCGATCCGTTTGCGGCCGCCGCGCAGATCGAAGCGGGCGTCGAACGGCGGTTGCGCCGGATCTTCGCCGGATCGCTGCGCCCCCTCATCAACGCCACGGGCGTCATCATTCACACGAACCTCGGGCGGGCTCCGCTCTCGAACCGCGCCATCGAGCGCCTGGTCGAGGTCGCGCGCGGCTACTCAAACCTCGAATACGACCTTGCCGCGGGCGGCCGAGGACGCCGTGACGCGCATGCGAGCGCCCTGCTCGCCCGCCTGACAGGCGCCGAATCGGCCCTCGTCGTCAACAACAACGCCGCCGCGACCCTGCTCATCCTGTCCGCGCTCGCCTCGGGCCGCGAGGTGGTGATCTCGCGCGGCGAACTGGTGGAGATCGGCGGCGGCTTTCGCGTGCCGGACGTCATGGCACAGTCGGGGGCGCTGCTGCGCGAGGTGGGCACCACCAACAAGACGCGCATCGCCGACTACGAAGGGGTCATCGGCGATCGCACGGCGCTCATCCTGCGCGTCCACCGCTCGAACTTCCGGATCGAAGGCTTCACCGAGCAGCCGTCGCTTGGCGAACTGGTCGCGCTCGGCCGGCGCACCGCCATCCCCGTCGTCGAGGATCTGGGCAGCGGCTGGCTGGGAGGATCGACGACCGCCGCGAAGGAGCGCCCCGCCGACATCGCCCTTGCGGGCGAACCGACCGTGCAGGCGAGCATCGCAGCCGGCCTGGACCTGGTGTGCTTCAGCGGCGACAAGCTCCTCGGCGGCCCGCAGGCCGGCATCATTGCCGGCAAGTCCGCGCTCGTCGATCGCCTGCGCGCCCACCCGCTGATGCGAGCGCTGCGCGTGGACAAGCTCACCTACGCCGCGCTTGAAGGCACGCTCCTCGACTACGTGGCCGGCCGCGAGCGCGACGACGTGCCCGTCGCGCGCATGCTCTCCATGCCCGCCGACCTCATCGACGCCCGCGCCAGGAAGGTAATCGAGGCCGCCGGCGGACTGCAGCACTGTGACATCGAGCTGCGCGACGGCCTGTCGATGGTGGGCGGCGGCAGTGCGCCCGGGCTGCCGATCCCCACGCGGCTGCTCGTCCTGTTGCCAAAAGGGTGCGACGCGGCGACGCTTGAAGCCAGGTTGAGACGCGGCGACCCGCCGGTCATCGCGCGTGTCGAGCAGGAGTCGGTGTTGCTCGATTTGCGGACGGTGCAACCCGACGAGGACGAACAGCTGGCCATCGCGCTGCGCGAGGTGGGGCTGGCGCTGCCGGGGTAGCGCCGGCTGAAATTCAGCCGCAGATTCCCGCCGATTCCCTCAGATTCGGAGGCGTGAATCCGCGGCTGATTTGCGTTGGAGGTATCGGCCGTCGGGGCCGCGCCTCAGCCGCGATTACAGGAAGGACTGACCGTCGCCAACAGAAGTGAGATCTGCGAATCAGGCGCCGACGTGTTCCCGCTGCCGCTCTGTCGGCCGCTGTCCCGGCCGCGTGACGTGCCCCTCGTCATGAGAGCGGTCGAAACAGCGAGGGTCGCGCTCCTCGATGATTTCCACGGTCGCCCCGTCGTAGGTCTCGTAAACGCCGACGAAGCACCCGCACGTGAGCGATCGACTCCCGACGACCCGCAGTATCCTCAGCATCTCACCCCCCAAGGCTCGTCAGGCTTGTCTGGCTGACCCCGTGTCCCGCTGGCGGCGCTGCTTCTTAAGACCGGACAACGACGCCGATGGTTTAAGCACCCCTGGTGGCTACCTGGAGTATCGGACGCTGTCCGTGCGTTCCTATAATCAAGAACGAACGAGAAGGCCAAAAGTGTGGCGGGGTCAGAAAAAAAGTCGGAAATGTAGAAAAACGCAGCAGGGTATCACCGATTCAGCGGCAACGCCCTGTGGTCAGAAGATCGTGGCGGCCGACGCTGCTGCAAGATCCAACACCCTGGTCGGCAGGAGTCCGAGGTAGAACACCGCAAGCATGGCCACCGCGAGCGTAGCGATTCCGAAACGCGAAAGCGCCGGAGGCCGTATGGTGAGGTCGGCGGGCTCGACCATGTACATCATGACGACGATGCGCAGGTAGAAGAAGATCGACACGACGCTGGTGAGCACGCCGATGATCGCCAGCGGGTACTGGCCGGCGGCCACCGCCGCGCTAAAGATGTACCATTTGGCGACGAACCCGGCTGTCGGCGGCATGCCACCCAGCGACAGCAGGAACACCGTCATCAGGGCGGCCACGGCCGGGTGCGTGGTCGCCAGCCCCGCCACATCCTGCAGGTCGTCGTTCTGCCGCTCGCGGGTGGCCACGAGCGCGATCGTCGCGAAGGCGGCAAGGTTCGTGACGCCGTACGCGAGCAGGTAGTACAGGATCGCCGCCTTCCCCACCTCGTTCGCCGACACGATCCCGACCAGGATGTAGCCGGCGTGTGCGATGCTCGAATAGGCGAGCATCCGCTTCATGTTCGTCTGCTGGACCGCGACGATGGTTCCGAAGATCATCGTCGCCGCGGCAACCATCCAGACGACCGGCGTCCAGTCCGCACGCAGCGGCTCGAACGCGGACAGGAAAACGCGTGCGAAGGCGCCGAACGCCGCCGCCTTCACGCCGGTGGACATGAATGCCGTGACGATCGTCGGCGCGCCCTGGTACGCGTCGGGCGTCCACATGTGAAAGGGAACGGCCGAGACCTTGAAGGCAAACCCGACCAGCAGCAGGCCGACCGCGATGAGCGCGAGCGGGTTCTGCCCCATCGACTGCGCCGCCAGCACCGACCCGATCCGATCCAGGCGCGTACTGCCCGACATGCCGTACGCGAACGCGATGCCGTACAGGAAGACGGCGCTCGAAAAGCCGCCGAGCAGGAAGTACTTGAACCCGCCCTCGGCGCTCGCCTCGCTGTCCCGCCTGAGGGCGGTCAGGATATAGACCGAGAGCGACAGCACCTCGAGTGCCAGGAAGATGACGAGCAGATCGCTCGCCGTCGCCATGAGCATCATGCCACTCAGTCCGAGCAGCGTGATGCCGTAGTACTCACCGCCCGGCAGGTGGTCCCGGCCGACGACCTGCGACGAGAAGGCCATCGTCAGCAGCCCGACGACGACGAGCACGAGCACGATGAAGAGCCCGAACTTGTCGGCAAAGACCACGCCAAAACTCGTCGCGTTGCGCCCCCACAACCAGGCCGCGCTCGTGCCGGACGCGAGCAGGCCGATGATGCCCAGCCCCGCAATCGGGATGTGTTCGCCGGGCTCGCGCATCGCTTCGGCGACCAGCGCCGCGATGCCCGCGGCGACGACACAGAGGATCGGGACGACCGCGTTGAAGGATGGCGATAGCATCTAGAATCCTGATCGTCCGAAGTCCGGCGTCCGAAGTCCGAAATCCGATGTCCGATGTCCGGGGTCCCGTTTTCGGAGGCCGGAATCCACAGGGCCCGCCACCGGTGTAACGACCGGCGGCCCCACAAGCACGGGTGTCGGCACGGTCGTGGGACGTCCGGGCTTCAGCCCCGGGGCGGCCTGGTCCCGTCTCTCTACGCTCGTCGGCGGCGCCGCGCTTTGCATGCGCTCGACGACGCGTTCCACCGATTTCTCCATCGGCGCCAGGAAGAACGTCGGGGCGACGCCCATGAAGACGGCCATCGCGACGGCGGGCCAGATCACGCAGCGCTCGCGCACGCTCAGGTCGGGCAGGCGCCGGTTCTTCTCGTTCAGCACCAGGCCGTAGTTCACCCGCTGGAACATCCACAGCATGTACACCGCGGACAGGATCACGCCGAGCGCCGCCACGTAGCCGTATCCGGGCCGCCAGCGGAACGTGCCCAGCAGGATCAGGAACTCGCCCACGAATCCGTTGAGGCCGGGCAGCCCGATCGAGGACAGCGTGATGACGAGGAACACGGCCACCAGGCGAGGCACCACCGACTTGAGCCCGCCGAACTCGGCGATGAGGCGCGTGTGCCGCCGATCCAGCAGCATGCCGACGATGAGGAACAGGGCGCCGGTGCTGACGCCGTGATTGAGCATCTGGTACACGGCGCCCTGCACTCCCTGCATGTCCATCGCGCAGATGCCGAGCACGACGAAGCCCAGGTGGCTGACGCTCGAGTAGGCGACCAGTTTCTTCAGGTCCGGCTGCACCATCGACACGAGCGCGCCGTACACAATGCCGATGACGGCGAGGATGGCGAGGTAGGGCGCAAACGTCATCGCGGCATGCGGGAACAGCGGGAACGAGAACCGCACCAGACCGTACGTGCCCATCTTCAGCATCACGCCCGCCAGGATCACGGAACCGGCGGTTGGCGCCTCGACGTGCGCATCGGGCAGCCACGTGTGGAACGGGAACATCGGTACCTTGATGGCGAACGCCAGCGTGAAGGCGAGGAACAGCAACGCTTCGGCGGTCCTGCCGACGGTGGGCGTGTCGAACGACAGCGTCTGGAGCTTCAACAGGTCGAAGGTGTAGCTGCCCATCTGCTGGCTGTACAGGTAGGCCAGCGTGATGATCGCGATGAGCATCAGCACGCCGCCGGCCATCGTGAAGAGGATGAACTTGATGGCCGCGTACACGCGTCGTTCGTAGCCCCAGATCCCGATGAGGAAGTACATCGGGATGAGCATGGCGTCCCAGAACACGTAGAAGAGGAAGAGATCGAGCGACAGGAAGACGCCGATCATCGCGCTCTCGAGCGCGAGCATGAACATGGAGAAGGCCTTCACGCGCTTGTGGATCGACCCCCACGACGAGAGGAGCGCCAGCGGCGTGAGGAACGCGGTCAGTTCGACCAGCAGCAGGCTGATGCCGTCCACGCCGACCGAGTAATCGATCCCGAAGGCGGGGATCCACGGGCGGCGCTCGGTGAACTGGAACGCGGCGGAGGTCGGATCGAACCGGGCCCAGAGCAGGATCGCGAGCGCCAGGACCAGCAGCGCGACCCCGAGCGTGACCGCGCGGATGAGGCCGTCGCGCCGCTCGTCGCGGTTGTCGATCGCGAGCAGCAGGATCGCGCCGGCCACCGGCACGAAGATGAGAAGCGAGAGGATCGGGAAAGCGGTCATTATCAGCAGTCAGTAGTCAGTAGTCAGTAGCCATGAACCGCCCGAAGGGGCGACCCGGTGACGCGATCAGCGCCAGACAAGGTACGCCAGAATCAGCACGACCCCGACGAGCAGCGACACGGCGTAGGCCCGGAGCGAGCCGGTCTGCACGGTGCGCAGCAGGCCGCCCGTGCCCCGCACCAACCGGCCGACGCCATTGGCCGCGCCATCGATCAGCCCGGCATCCACGCCCCGCCACAGTCCTTTTTCGGACGCGGTGACGACCGGATCGACGACGACCGCCTGGTACGCTTCGTCCACGTAGTACTTGTGCAGCAACAGTCGATGGATCGGAGCCAGCCGCCGCGCGAGCGCCGCGGTGACGTCGCGGCGCGCCAGGAACAGGTACCACGCCACGGCGATGCCCGCCAGCGCAACGAAGGTCGCGATGCCCATCAACCCGAGCTCGCTCGGTTCACCCGGCGCGTTCGGGGATTCCGGGGCCGTCGGAGTTTCCGGCGCGCCGGGCCGGCCGGGCTCGCGTTCAGCCAGCGGCCGAACACCTTCGGCGATCGGTGGCAGCCGTTCAACGGTGAAACTCGGCGCGAGGAAGGTGGCGATCTGATTGACACCGCCAAGGCTCGGCGACACACCCAGGTAGCCGGCGAGCGCGGCGCCCACGGCCAGCACGACGAGCGGAATCGCCATCAGGGGCGGCGCATCGTGCAGGCGGCCGGCCGGGGCCGCGGGTTCTTCTTCTTCCGGGCGCTTCGGCGCCGGTTCGACGAGGTCGTGCAGGGGCGCAACATGTTGCGCCCCTACGGCGTCCGCCGGTTTCCCATAGAACGTCAGGAACACCACGCGGAACATGTAGATGGCCGTCAGGAACGATGTGACGGTCCCAATCAGCCACAGCCAGGGATGCCCCGTGGCGTAGACCTGGTAGAGAATCTCGTCCTTGCTGAAGAACCCGGCAAAGAAGGGCACGCCGGCAATCGCGACCGTCGCGACGAGGAAGGTCCAGAACGTGATCGGCAACGCGTGGCGCAGCCCGCCCATCCGGCGCATGTCCTGTTCGCCGTGCAGCGCGTGGATCACCGCGCCGGCGCCGAGGAACAGCAGCGCCTTGAAGAACGCGTGCGTGTAGAGATGGAAGATGCCCGCGGCGTAGGCGCCGACGCCCATCGCCAGCACCATGTAGCCGAGCTGCGAGACCGTCGAATACGCCAGCACGCGCTTGATGTCGTTCTGCACGAGGCCGATGGTGGCGGAGAGAAGCGCCGTCGCCGCGCCGATGCCGGCGACGATGGCCAGCACGTGCGGCGCGTGGCTGTAGAGCACCGCGTTGCGGCCAATCATGTACACGCCCGCCGTCACCATCGTGGCCGCATGAATCAGGGCGGACACCGGCGTCGGGCCCTCCATCGCGTCGGGCAGCCAGATGTAGAGCGGAATCTGCGCAGACTTGCCGGTCGCGCCGACAAACAGCAGCAGCGCGATGAGCGACAGCGGGCCGAAGGTGCCTTCGGGCGCGAGCGGCGCGATCGCCTGCGCGACGCGGTGGAAGTCGAGCGTGCCGAAGTGCACGAAGACAAGGATCAGGCCGACCAGGAAGCCGTAGTCACCGATGCGGTTGACGATGAACGCCTTCTTGCCGGCATCCGACGCGGACTTCTTCCGGTACCAGAAGCCGATCAGCAGGTACGAGCACAGCCCCACGCCCTCCCACCCGACGAACATCACCAGGAAGGTCGAGCCGAGCACCAGCACGAGCATGAACGACGCAAACAGGTTCACGTAGGAGAAATAGCGCGCGTACTCGGACGGCGTCTCCTCCTCCATGTAGGCGGCGGAGTAGACGTGGATGAGGAAGCCGATGCCGGTCACGACCAGGATCATCACGGCCGAGAGCGGGTCGAGGCGGAACGCCAGCGGCACGTCGAGATCGCCCGATGCGATCCAGTCGTAGACCGACTGGTCGATGATGCGCGCGTCGGGCGCATGCTGCACCAGCGCGACGACCGCCGCCATCGACACGACGAGCGACGCCGCCATCGCCGCGCAGGCCACCGATGCGGACGCGGTCTTCGACAACCGCCGCCCGAAGGCGAGGTTGACGAGGAAGCCGACGAACGGGAAGAGCGGAATGAGCAGCAGCATCAACGTGCTATCCGAATGTCCGACGTCTACTGGCCACTTCGTAGGGGCACAACATGTTGTGCCCCAACCGGCCCTGCCTGCCCTACCTGCGCTAACCCTTGAGCGTCGTGTACGCGTCGGGGTCGAGCGACTGGCGATGGCGGAACAGCGCAATCACGAGCGCCAGCCCCACGGCCGCTTCCGCCGCCGCGACCGTGATGACGAAGAACACGATCACCTGGCCGTCAACGGTTCCGAACATCCGGCCGAACGCGACCAGGGTGAGGTTCGCCGCGTTCAGCATAATCTCGATCGACAGCAGGATCGTGATCAGATTGCGGCGCAGGAACACACCGGCCGACCCGATGGCGAACAGGATGGCGGACAGCACGAGGTAGTGCGTGAGCGATGGAATCATGTCAACCGACTCAGATCTCCCGCTTCGCCAGCACGACGGCCCCGACCATGGCGACCAGGATCAGGACCGACGTGACCTCGAAAGCGAACCCGTACTGGGTGAACAGCACGTGGCCGATCTCACGCACCGATCGCACGGCCTCGACGTTGCCGGCGGATTCGAGGACCTCCCGGGTCTGCTGGCCCGCCGTCGCCCTCCACACGCCCCACGTCAACTCGAGGAGGAGCACGACGCCAAGCAGCACGCCTGCCCATCGCACGGTCCCGGCGCTGACGCCCGGAGGTCTCTTCGTTCCCGTGACTTCGTAGGGCGCATTGAGCAGCATCACCACGAACAGGAAGAGCACCATGATCGCGCCGGCGTAGATGATGATCTGCACGACGGCCAAAAACGGCGCATCGAGCAGCACGTAGAGACCCGCCAGCGCCGCGAACGACACGATGAGCAGCAGCACCGAGTAAATCGGGCTGCGCTGGCCGACGACCAGCAGCGATGCGACCACCATGATCGCGGCGAACACGTAGAACAGGACGGTATCAGCGACCAAAGTAAATCACCCCCGCGGCCGTCGCGAGCAGGTTGAGCACCGCCACCGGCAAGAGGATCTTCCACCCGAACTGCATGAGCTGGTCGTACCGGTAGCGGGGCAGGGTCCAGCGCGCCCAGATGTAGATGAAGAGCAACACCGACATCTTCGCGAGGAACCAGATCCACCCGAGTCCGGCCGGCAGCCACGGGCCCTGCCAGCCGCCCAGGAACAAATCCGTCGCGACGGCCGACACCGTGACCATGTTGATGTACTCCGCGAGGAAGAACATCGCGAAGCTCATGCTGCTGTACTCGGTGTGATAGCCCGCCACCAGCTCCTGCTCGGCCTCCGGGAAATCGAACGGCGCGCGGTTCGTCTCGGCGACGCCCGCAATCATGTAGACGAGGAAGCCGACCGGCTGCACGAAGACGAACCAGCGCGGCAGCAACCCGAGCCACGTCCCGGCCTGCCCTTCGACGATCCGGGTGATCGACAGGTCGCCCGCCACGACCAGCACCGCGGCCAGCGCCAGGCCGTAGGAGAGCTCGTAGCTGATCATCTGCGACGCCGACCGCAGCGCGCCGAGCAGCGAGTACTTGCTGTTGGAACTCCAGCCCGCGAGCACGATGCCGTAGACGCTCATCGACGCGATCGCGAAGACCACCAGGATCGCGACGTTGACGTCGGCCACTTGCAGCTTGATCGGCTCGGGCAGCAGGCCGAACAGCGTCGTCTCGCCGCCGAACGGCACCACGGCGAAGGCGGCAAACGCGGCCGTCGCCGCGATCATCGGCGCGATGGCGAACAGCAACCCGTCGGCGCCCTTCGGCCGCAGCTCCTCCTTGAAGAGCAGCTTCAGCACGTCGGCGAACGGCTGCATCAGGCCCTTGGGCCCCACCAGGTACGGCCCGTACCGCTGCTGGAACGCCGCGGCGAGCTTGCGCTCCGCGTACACCATCACCGCGGCCGACATGAGCAGCGCGGTGAAGACGGCGAGGGTCAGGACGATCTGGGCGATGAGAACAGAGGTCATGACAGACGCCAGTCGGCCGGCAGCGGGCACTTCCCTTCCCGGATATGCGCCTCGTACTCCGCCCCGAACTTCGCGATCGTGCCGAGCACGGGCGCAACCGCCGCATCGCCGAACGGACACAGCGTCTTGCCGGCGATGTTGTTCGACACGTTCGTCAGCAGGCCCAGATCGGCCGCGCGGCCTTCGCCGCGCTCGATCCGCCGCAGGACCTTGAACAGCCAGTCCGTGCCCTCGCGGCACGGCGTGCACTTCCCGCACGACTCGTGGCGGTAGAAGTGCAGCAGGTTCTCGGCCGCCCACACCATGCAGGTCGTCTCGTCCATGACGATCGTGCCCGCCGACCCGAGCATCGAGCCCGCCTTCGCCAGACCGTCGAAACTGGCGGGCGCGTCGATCTGGTCTGGCAGCAGGACCGGCGTGGACGACCCGCCGGGGATCACCGCTTTGAGCTGATGGCCGTCGCGGATCCCGCCGGCATAGTCGTAGATGAGCTCGCGCAGCGTCACGTTCATGGCCGTCTCGTAGACGCCCGGCCGCTTGACGTGGCCGCTGATGCAATAGAGCTTCGGGCCGGTGTTCTTCTCGGGCCCGACCGCCGCAAACCAGTCGGCCCCTTTCGCCAGAATGAGCGGCACGTTGGCGAGCGTCTCGACGTTGTTGATCGCCGTCGGACAGCCGTAGAGGCCCACCACCGCCGGGAACGGCGGCCGCAGGCGCGGTTGGGCGCGCTTGCCCTCGAGCGATTCGAGCAGCGCGCTCTCCTCGCCGGCCTCGTACGCCCCGGCGCCGCGGTGGATGAAGACCTCGCAGTCGAAGCCGCTGCCGAAGATGTTCTTCCCCAGGTAGCCGCGGGCGTAGGCCTCCTGAACGGCGAACTCGAGCACCTCCTGCACGTGAAAGAACTCGCCGCGGATGTAGATGTAGGCGACCTTCGCGCCGATGGCGTAGCAGCCGATCGCGCACCCCTCGAGCAGCAGGTGCGGATAGCGCTCCATGATCACGTGGTCCTTGAACGTGCCCGGCTCGCTTTCGTCCGCGTTGCAGCAGATGTATTTCGGCTTGGGCGAATCCTTCGGCACGAACTGCCACTTCATCCCGGTGGGAAACCCCGCGCCGCCGCGCCCACGCAGCCCCGACGCCTTCACCGTGTCGATCACCTGGCCGGGCGTAGTCGCGAGCGCCTTGCGGAGCGCCTCGTACCCGCCGTGCTGCAGGTAGAACTCGAGCGTGAAGGAGTTCGGGTCGCGAACGTAGGCGGTGATGACGGGGTCCATGGCTATCCGATCATGACGTGCAAGGTGCGATGGGCGATGTGCCGTGTGCGGTGCGCCCTCCGCACGTCGTTCACCCGTCCTTCGTCGGTTCCTTCTTGTCCACGTTCAGGTGGCACCCCGACAGCCCCGCCTCGCCCTTCGTGCGCAGGGTGTCGAGTAACGCGCCGACGCTCCCGGGCGTCGCCAGCTCGTGCCAATGGTCGTTGACCAGCATGACCGGCCCGCGGTCGCACGCGCCCAGGCATTCCACCTCGACGAGCGTGAACGTGCCGGTCGGATCCGTTTCTCCGACCTTGATCCCCAGCTTCTGCGAGATCGCCGCGGTCAGCCGCTCGGCGCCGGTCAACGCGCACGACAGCGTGCGGCACACCTGCAGCACGTACTTGCCCACCGGCTTCGTGTAGAACATCGAGTAATAGGTGACGACCTCCTCCACTTCGGCCGGCGTGCAGCAGATGACGGTCGCCACTTCCCGCATCGCGTTCGCGGACACGTAGCCCTGCTGCTCCTGCACGATGTGCAGCGCGGGAATCAGCGCCGACCGGCGTCGATCCGGCGGGTAGTGCGTCGCCAGCTCCTCGATGCGGCGGCGGTTCTCGGGCGTGAAGACGAACGGCTCGCCCCTGTCCGGCAGCACGCGCTCCGAGGCGTGCTGTTCGCCGCTCGCGTACGGCATCGTCGGGTGGAACGTCACCGGTCCGAATCTCCCATGACGACGTCGATCGAGCCGATGACGGCGACGACGTCCGCAATCAGGCCGCCGACGATCAGCTTCGGCAGCGCCTGGCACGCCAGAAACGACGGCGGCCGCATCTTGACGCGCCACGGCCGGTTCGTGCCGTCCGAAACGACGTAGCAGCCGTGCTCGCCGCGCGGTCCCTCGACCGGCACGAACGCCTCGCCGGCCGGCACGGTGAACCCCTGCGAATAGAGCAGGAAGTGCTGAATGAGCGCTTCCATCTCGGTGTAGACCGCGTCCTTGGGCGGCGGGACGATGCGGGGGTCGTCGATCGCGAACGCGCCGGTCGGCGTGATGCGGTCGAGCGCCTGTCGGGCGATCCGCGCCGACTGCCGCATTTCCTCCATCCGCACCAGGTAGCGATCGTACACGTCGCCGCGCTCGCCGAGCGGCACGTGGAAGTCGAACGTGTCGTACCCGCCGTAGGGAAACGCCTTTCGCACGTCGTAGTCGACGCCCGACCCGCGCGCGATGGGCCCGACCAGGCCCCAGGCGACCGCGTCTCGCTTCGAGAGCGTGCCGACGCCCTTCGTCCGCTTCCGGTAGATCTCGTTCTTCGTCAGCAGGTCCTCGTACTCCTGGATCTTGCCGGGAAACCTGTCCAGGAACTCGACCACCGCCGCGTGGAATCCGGGCGGCAGATCCTCGCGAAGGCCGCCGACGCGGATGTAGCTCGGGAACATGCGGAAGCCGGCGACGAGCTCGTGAATGTTGAGCAACAGCTCGCGCTCGCGAAAGCAGTAGAGCATCACCGTGATGGCGCCAAGCTCCATCCCGTGCGTCCCGAGCCAGACCAGGTGGCTGTTGATCCGCTGCAGTTCGACCAGCAGGACGCGAATCCACTTCACGCGCTCGGGCACCTCGACGCCGAGCAGCTTCTCGACCGAGAGGGCGAACGAGTAGCTGTTCGACATGGCGCTCAGGTAGTCCATGCGCTCGACGAGCGGGATCACCTGCTGGAACTTCTTCTGCTCGATCGTCTTCTCGATGCCCGTGTGCAGGTAGCCGACCGTCGTCGCGGCGCTCACCACCGTCTCGCCGTCCAGTTCCAGCACGAGGCGCAGCACACCATGGGTGCTCGGGTGCTGCGGCCCCATGTTGATCATCATCGTCTCGGTGCGGAGGGCGGGCTCAGGCATGGCTGGAGCGGCTGGTCGCCACAACCTCGTCGGCGGGCGCGAAGTGACGTTCGACGAGGTCGCAGATGACGTGAAGCAACGTGCAGTGCACTTCCTGCACCCGCGGGGTGGCCCGGTCTGGCACGTTCACGAGGATGTCGGCGGCGCGGCCCACCGGCCCGCCGTCGGCGCCGGTCAACGCCACGGTCGTCAGGCCCCGCTCGCGCGCGGCGGACAGGGCGGCCACCACGTTCGGCGACTGCCCGCTCGTCGAGATGCCCATGGCCACGTCGCCGGCCGCGCCGAGCGCCTCGACCTGCCGCGCAAACACGCGATCGAAGCCGTAATCGTTGCCGACGGCCGTGAGGATGCTGGTATCGACGGTCAGCGCCAGGGCGGCGAGCGCCCGGCGGGCGCGCAGGTAACGGCCAACCAGTTCCGCGGCGAAGTGTTGCGCGTCCGCGGCGCTGCCCCCGTTGCCGAACACCAGCACCTTGCCCCCGCGCTGCAGCGCGGACACGATGGCGTCGACGGTCCTGAAGACGGGGGCCCGGTCCTGGCCCCTGACTGCCTCGTGCAGCCGGATCGTGTCGGCGAAAGCGCGGTCGAACACGTCGTCGTCGTTGCTCATCGATCGTGGCTTGAACGGTGTCGGAGTTCCGGGCCTTCTATTCCCTGGTCACCCTGGTCTCGTCACGCGTGGGGGTCTGCGGCGCCTCGCCCCCGCGCACGTACCGATCGCTCTCGATGTTGCTGCGGAACTGCTCCACCGTCATCTGGAGCGGTTCGGAGATCTTGACCGGCATGTTGATCTGGACGGGATAGTCCTTGCGCAGCGGATAGCCTTCCCAATCCTCGGGCATCAGCACCCGCCTGAGGTCGGGATGACCGTCGAAGACGATCCCGAACAGGTCGAACACTTCGCGCTCCAGCCAGTTCGCGCCGGACCAGAGCGTGGTCACGGTTGGCAGGCGCGCGTCCTCACCGGGCAGACCAACCTTCACGCGCAGGCGCTGCGGTTGCCGATCGATCGAGGCCAGGTGGTAGACCACGTGGAAACGCGGCTCGGCTGGCCACCAATCGACGGCCGTCAGGTCCGAGAGCAACGTGAACCGCAACGCCGGCAGATCGCGCAGCGCGGCGCCGGCGGCGAGGATCTGCTCGCGTGGCAGGACGAGCGTCGGCTGGTCGAGGGCCGGCGCAATCTCGGCCCTCAGGTCGGGAATCGCGGCCTTCAGCGTTTCGACGATGTCGTCAGCGGTCATCGGTGTGTGAAACCAGTTGGTAGTCGGTAGTCGGTAGCCGGCCAGTTGGCAGATCGACTGACGGGCTGTCTACCGTCTGCGGACTCCCGTCTACCGTTCAGTGCCGCCTCGCGCGTTGCGCTCCGCAGTACGCCGTTCGAACCCCTGTCCCGCGATCTTCTTCTGCAGTTGCACGATGCCGTAGATGAGCGATTCCGGCCGCGGCGGGCAGCCGGGCACGTAGACGTCGATCGGAACGACCTGGTGGACGCCCTGGACGATGGCGTAGTTGTCGAAGACGCCGCCGATCGACGCGCAGGCGCCCATCGAGATCACCCACTTCGGATCGGGCATCTGGTCGTACACGCGACGCAGCGCGGGCGCCATCTTGCGCGACAGCCGGCCGGCGATGATCATCAAGTCCGACTGGCGAGGCGACCCGCGGAACACCTCGGCGCCGAAGCGCGCGATATCGTAGCGCGACGCGCTCATCGACATCATCTCGATCGCACAGCAGGCGAGCCCGAAGGTCACGGGCCACAGCGACGAGCGCCGCGCCCACTGCACCATCTTCTCGACGGTCGTCGTCAGAACCGGAATTTCGAAGTCTTCAAGTCCCATGGCAATCTGATCGGCTCTCGGCGTTCGGCTCTCGTCTTTCGGCCGTGCCCAAGCCCAAAGCCCAAGGCCCAAGGCCTAAGGCCGCTTACGGCTTGTCCCAGTCCAGCGCCCCCTTCTTCCAGACGTACGTGTAGCCGACGACGAGGATGCCGAAAAAGACGACAATCTGCGCGAAGCCGACCCACCGCAGATCACGCAGGGCCATGGCCCAGGGATAGAGGAAGGCGACCTCGATGTCGAACAGCAGGAAGATCATCGCGATCAGGTAGAACTTCACCGACTGGCGTTCGCGCGCGTTGCCCACCGGCGGCATGCCGCATTCGTAGGGCGACTCTTTTTCGGGCGTGGGATGGTGAGGGCCGAGCAGTCGGGACAGGACCACCGAACCGGCGCCGAACGCGACGCCCAGTCCGATCATGATGAGGATCGACAACCAGCCCTGCATGCAATTCCTTGTGAAGGATTTCGCAAGCCGAGACAGACGGCGGCGCCCGGGGGACCGTCGATAGTCACAAGTGTATGGGTCAATCCCAACAGAATCATGCTATCGGACCGACCGAGGCAAGTCAACGCGGCCGAGCTGACACGGGCGCGCCGTGTCGTCTTGTTCTACAATCTTGTGCGATGTCGCGACTCGCCTGGTTCACGCCGCTTCCGCCGGCCCGCTCGGGAATTGCCGCGTACAGCGCCGAGATCCTGCCGCTCCTTTCGCGCCGCCACCAGATCGACACCTTTACTGATCCGCACGCCGAGGTTGAAGCGGGTGCGGAGACGGTGGCCGCGGATCTTGGCGTATCGGTGTTCCCATCACGCGATTTCGTCTGGCGGCACGGCAATCAGCCGTACGACCTCGTGATCTATCAGCTGGGGAACTCGACCTGCCACGACTACATGTGGCCCTACCTCGTCCGCTTCCCCGGCCTGGTCGTGCTTCACGACGGCCAGCTGCACCAGGCCCGCTCACGAGCGCTGCTGACCTCGGGGAGGCGCGACGACTATCGGACCGAGTTTGCGTTCTGCCATCCGGATGCCAATCCCGGCATTGCCGAGATCGTCATGGCCGCGCTTGGCGGCTCGCTCTACTTCCTGTGGCCGCTCGTTCGCGTGCCGATCGAGTGTGCCAGGCTCGTCGCGTGCCACAGCGAGTGGCTCGCGGCAGACCTGCGCGACACGTACCCCGGACAGGAGTTTCGCGCGATCGCGATGGGGGTCGCGGATCCCTTCGGACTTCGGCTTGCCCGCCGTAGCGCATCGCGCGAAGGCGGGACTTCGGACGCGGCCTCGTGCGTCAAGGCCCGCCACCTCATCCCGGCCGATCGAATCGTCTTTGCCGCCTTCGGCAGGCTGACACCCGAGAAGCGGCTGTCCGAAATTCTCCGGGGCCTGCGCAGCGTGCTTCCCTACGCGCCGCACGCGCACGTGCTGCTGGTCGGGCAGCCGGTCGAGTACTACGACGTCGAAGCCGAGGCGCGCGCCATCGGCGTGGCGGAGCGGGTGACGGTGACCGGGCACGTGCCAGACGACGAGTTGGCGGACTACGTGGCGGCATCCGATGTGTGTGTGTGCCTCAGGTGGCCGACCTCGCGCGAAACGTCCGCGTCGTGGCTGCGATGCCTCGCGGCCGGCAAGCCAACCATCATCACGGATCTCGCGCACACCGGCTCGGTGCCCGCGCTCGATCCGCGCACCTGGACGTCACTCGAGGCCGACGTCCGGACATCGGACGTTGGACATCGGACCTCAGACGAGGGTCCAGTCTGTGTCGCCATCGACATCGTGGACGAGCAGCACTCGCTGGGCCTCGCCATGCGGCGGCTGGCACAAGACGAGGCCTTGCGACACGAGCTGGGACGCCGCGCACGAGGGTACTGGGCGCAGCACCACACGCTCGAGCACATGGCGGATGACTATCAACGGGCGATCGACGAGGCGATCGGACGCCCGGCGCCCGATCGCGCGCACCTGCCGGCGCACCTGTTGCCGGACGGAACGGGCCGGGCGAAGGCCATTCTCGGCGAGTTCGGCCTGTCGCTGGAGGCGCTGGACTGGGACGCCCCACGATAGCGGACAGTTGGCGGGTTGGTAGCGACTACGTCTACGATGTCCCCGCGACCTCGATGTAACATGCGTATCACGTTGAATGGCGACCCGTACGAACTGGCCGGCCCGGTGACAATCGACGAGCTGCTCGCGAAGCTCGGCATCGACGGCCGCCGCGTCGCGGTCGAGTACAATCTGGTCGTTCTCAAGCGCGCCGCGTTCGACCAGACGATCGTCCGCGAAGGTGATGAGATCGAAGTCGTAAATTTCGTTGGCGGTGGCAGGGGGGGTGGGATGCAGGACCTCGTCACAATCGCGGACAAGACGTTTTCGTCGCGGCTCTTCGTCGGCACCGGCAAGTACGCGTCATTCCCGTTGATGGCACAGGCGCTCGAGGCCTCCGGCGCCCAGGTCGTGACGGTTGCCGTGCGCCGCGTGAACATCAGCGATCGCAACAAGGAGTCGCTGCTCGATCACATCGACACGGCGAAGTACTTCATCCTGCCGAACACGGCCGGCTGCTACACGGCGGCCGACGCCATTCGCACGGCGCGCCTCGCGCGCGAGGCGGGGCTGTCGAACTGGGTGAAGCTCGAGGTGATCGGCGACGAGCGAACGCTGTTCCCCGACAACGAAGGGCTGCTGGAGGCGACGCGGACGCTGGTGGCGGAGGGCTTCGTGGTGCTGCCCTACACCAATGACGATCCCATCACGTGCCGGAAGCTCGAGGACGCGGGCGCGGCGGCGGTCATGCCGCTGGCGGCGCCGATCGGGTCCGGCCTCGGCATTCAGAACGTCAACAACATCCGCATCATCCGCGAGTTCTCCCGCGTCCCGGTCATCGTGGACGCCGGCGTGGGCACCGCCTCGGACGCAGCCCTGGCGATGGAACTGGGCGTGGACGGCGTGCTGATGAACACGGCGATCGCGGGAGCGCAGCAGCCGCTGGCGATGGCCGAAGCGATGAAGCTGGCGGTGCAGGCCGGGCGGCTGGCGTTCCTGGCCGGCCGCATTCCGCGGAAGATGTACGCGACGGCGAGCAGCCCGGTCGAAGGCGTGGTCACCGCGCGCACCTAGGCGGGACTGTCGGACCCTCGGACTCCGGACTCCGGACTCCAGACTATTGATATGCCCGATTCACCCATCAGCGACGAAACACTCGCCCGCCTGAAGCGGGAACGCGAGGAGGCCGATGCGCTCTACAACCAGGCGCTGACGGCCCTGGACCGCGCGGTCCCTCCCGTCGTTGCCGCGCCGCCGCGGGTTGACGAAGAGCAGGTGCAGGCCATCGACAGCCTGTCGGCAATCGGCGTTGCCGACCCGCTGGTCTCGCTCTCCGGCTGGCGCCGCCGCGTCGCGGGGTTTGTCTGGCGACTCGTCGGTCCGATGCTGCAACAGCAACAGCAGTTCAACCGGGCGGTCGCCGATCACCTGGCGCGCAACATGGCGGCCGAGCGCGAGGCGCGGCTGGCGTTCGAGCGCGCGTTGACCGCCCTCGCCGCGTTCCATCTGCACCTCATCGGTTACTTGCAGCAGATCACCCTCTTCGTCGAGTCGAAGGACCGTGAAGCCGTGGCCACGGTGCACCGGTACCTGAGCGACGGGGTGTCCGCGCTGGCCGACGAGTTGGCGAAGCGGTGGGAGTCGATGCTGGCGCGCGACCAACGCTACGAGGCGCGCGTGTCGGCACTCGCAGCGGGCCAGGCGGACATCCGGACCGTCATTGCGTCGCTACAGCAGGCCTCGCACGCGCTGAAACGGGAGATGGAGCGGGTGCTGGCGTCGACCGGCGCGGGGGGAGCCGGGCTTCAGCCTTCGACAGGCGGAGCGACGCCGGCGGCGGCCCCGGCGGCGACGATGGCGGCAGGCGGTCTCGAGGCGTACAAGTACGTCGGCTTCGAGGACCTGTTCCGGGGGCCGGAGGAGGAGATTCGCGCGCGGCTTTGCGACTACCTGCCGCGCTTCGAGGGCGCCTCGGACGTGCTCGATATCGGTTGCGGCCGCGGCGAATTCCTGCAACTGCTCGCCGCGCGCGGCGTCAAGGCGCGGGGCATCGATCTCAATCACGAGATGGTCGAGGCGTGCCGCAGTCACGGCCTCGACGTGGTCGAAGGCGACGCGGTGGCGTACCTCGGGGCGCTGCCCGACGGCGCGCTCGGCGGTCTGTTCGCGGCGCAGGTGGTCGAGCACCTCGAACCCGACCATCTGATCCGGCTGCTCGACGTCGCGGTCTCGAAGCTGCGGCCGGGCGCGCACATCGTGCTGGAAACGATCAACCCGGCGTGCTGGGCGGCGTTTTTCGACAGCTATATCCGCGATCTGACGCACGTCCGGCCGGTGCATCCCGACACGCTGAAGTACCTGCTGCAAGTCAGCGGATTCCAGGACGTGGAGATCCAGTTCCGCGCACCGTATCCGCCGATTGCGCGGCTGCAACCGATTGCGATACCGGCAGTGTCGGCGAACGCCCCGACCGACGCCTGGACGCAGGCGGACCTGGCGGAGACCTTCAACGCGAACGTCGACAAGCTGAACGCCCGGCTCTTCACGCACCGCGACTACGCGGCCGTCGCGACGCGCCTGTAAGATCACATTTTCGTCATGGGGTCAGGCACCTTTTCGCAGGTCAGTCTCAAGATCAATCGGCGATTTGTTGCGAAGCCGTAACCCGGATCGCCCGAGAGCGCCTTTCAGGTCACGTGTTTGGCAATCTGGACGAACCGCGGCACCACAAATCGTCAGATTACATTTCTGAAATGGCGGGCGGACACGGTGAACACCTCGCGGCTCGTCGTCATCGTGCTGGCAGTTGCGTTGGCCGCGCTCTCGGCGCAAAAGCGGCCCGCGCCGGCGCCGCCCTCGTCCGCCCGGTCCCCGGCAGCACCGCCCGCCAGGGCCGAACGCGCCGTGCCGTTCCAGGTCGGAGAGCGGCTGACCTACGACATCACCTGGTCGTCGTTCATCACGGCCACGGCCGCCACCGCCACCGTCACGGTCCGCGAGAAGCGGCCCGCCTACGGCTCGCTTGCCTATTACATCGTCGCGGAGGGCCAGCCGACGCCCCTGCTCGCGGCGTTCTACTCGCTTTACTACAAGGTGGACACGTGGCTCGACGTGTACACCCTGTTGCCGCTGCGGGCGTCGATCTTCAGCCAGGAACGCGCCCGCCGCGAGAACCAGGTCACGCTCTTCGACCAGGCGCGTGACCGGGCACGTTTCGAAGTGGGAGACGGCACGACGACCACGGCCACCGAGGATTTGAGGCTGCCGCCGCATGCCCACGACCCCCTCTCAGCGATCGTCGCGCTGCGCTCGCTGCCCATGAAGGCGGGCACGCGCACGTCGCTGCCGATGACCCTGAACGGCGTCGTCTACCAGCTGCAGGTGACAATCGACGGGCGGGAATCGCTGCGGACCGCGGTGGGCACGTCACCCGCGTGGCGGATGACGCCGGTCCTGCTGGAGCGGGGCACGCCGGTGGCCTCCCCGCGCGCCATGACGCTGTGGATTTCCGATGATGCGCGGCGGCTGCCGCTGAAGATGCAGGTGGAGATGGCGGCGGGGACGTTCGTCCTGACGATACGCACATTCCACTAACTCGAATGGAACATGCGCAGCGGGACGTCTGACAGTCAGCCTGCCGTGATCGTTGGCAGAGACGAGGAGCGTGCCCCGCCGAGCGCCAACACGATCTCGCTCGCAATCACGAACAGAGATGAGAGGAACAGGCCCGCCGCGAAGCCGATGGCGGCGTTCCTCAGGCCATGTCGAGATACTGGACCGTCTGGCGGAACTGCCACATCGAGGACCTGAAGGCGCGCGCTGCCCGCGGCCACCTGGAGTTGCACCTTCTCGTAACGCGTCGAGGCTTCGACGTACGCTTCCCTCGCCACGTCGTAGTCGGCCTCGAGACGCCCCATCCGGAGCTGGCGACTGTACATCTCGGCGAGGCCGGCCGTCTGCGCTCCATTCAGCTTCAAGAGCCGCTCCATCTCGAACCAACGCCGCTCAAGGGCTGCGAGGCGGGTACGGCTGCTAACGATCTGCTGCTGCAGGATCTCATACACCGGATTCACATACGGGCTGATCGCGTCGCTGCGAATCCGGTACGCACGATCCTCGGGTGTCTGCTTCGCTCGATCCGCAGCCGTCGCATCGGCCATCGGCGCTGTCGGCATGGCGCGCTCCTGCTCCTTCACGGCGTCGAGCGCGCCGGCCACATCCACGACGGTCCGGGCGCTCCTCGCGGGCGGCTGCATTGCGATTTCCTCTTCGGCGCTCTTCAGACGGGCCTTCTCGCTGGCAATGTCCAGCAGCAGCGTCGTCTGTTCGACTTTGTGGTTCAACAGACCGGTCATGCCCGCCTGCAGCAGATCCAACTGTGCCGTTCTTCTGAACGTCTCGAGGCTGGCCTGCGCGTGGTCCAGATGGGCGGCCATGTCGTCCACCTGTGACCTAATCGCGTCCCGTGCGGTCGTGATGTCTTTCTGGTTCAACCGTGCGGCCAGATCCACGGCGTGGTCGGCGAAGGCATTGGCGACCTTTGCCGCCAGCGCCGGATCGGACAGGCGCACCTTGATCGAGATCACGTTGCTTTCGGCGTTGCTCTCGGATGACATCGCCGCAAGCAACGAAGACCCGTTAAGCCCCAGGGATCGGTCGAGGGCGAATGCCTGGACGATCTCCGCGGCCACCCCCCGATTGTCGAGCAGGCCCTGGTAACTGACGACGCTCACGGGCGGGGTCATGGGCTGGCTCGCGGCCGTGTCGCCGATTCTCGATCGGCTGACGAGCAGCTGGGCCGTCGCCTCGTAGACCGGACGGGAGCGCATTGAGACGAGGAAGAGGAGCAAGGCGCACGCGATGCACACGCCGGCGATAATGAGCCGGTGCTGCCAGAGTGCCAGCACGTATCGCCCGATGTCGATCTCGGCGTCGTCGTCGGTGTAGCGACCGGGTGCCTGTGGTGATGCACTCATAATGTCTCCCGGCTACAATTCGTACCCGGCCAACCGGGCGTCGCGGAAAAACATGCGGACGGTGTCGAGCGAACAGCCCGATAGGTCGCGCCCGATCAACGGGAGTTTGTTCAAGATGTCGTTGGTGACCGTGATGATGTGGCACCCGACGTCCTCGGCGTGAAAGATGTTCAGCAGTTCGCGCGGACTCGCCCAGATCAGTTCGGCGTTGGGAGCGACGCGCAGCGCGTCGACGGCGGCCCTCATCAGCGGCACGGGATCGCGCCCCGTGTCCGCCACGCGCCCGGCGAACACCGACACGCAGGCGGGCGCGCCCCCTGTCAGCGCCGCGGCCGCGTCGCGAACCTGCTCGAGCGACAGCAGCGCGGTCAGGTTGATCCGCACGCCAGAATGCGACAGGTGGCTGGCCAGGTCGTACGCCGGCTGGCCACGCGTATTGGTCACGGGGATCTTCACGTAGACCTGGGCGCCCCAGGCGGCAATCTCGTGGGCCTGGCGCTCCATTTCGTCGAACTCGTCGGAGAACACCTCGAACGAAATCGGCCGGTCGGGAATCGCATCCAGCACCATTCGCGCGAAGCGCTGGTAGTCGGTCACGCCTGCCTTCCGCATGAGCGTGGGATTGGTCGTGAATCCCTTGATATACGACCTGCGGTACATCTCGAGCATGCCCGCCAGATCCGCTCCATCGGCAAAGATCTTGACCGTCAACTGTTCAACTGATTTCATGGGTTTCTGTGAAGAAGCGGCACATGTGAAGGGCGGGACAGGGCTCCAACCCGGCGTTGTACAGATGTCCGAAGCGACTACACCGTCTCGATCGAGGAAGACGACCGGGCGACCGCCGTCGGCGTCGATTCCCATTTGGTCTGCGCCGCCTTGAGCGACGGATGCGAGACGAGCAGGTGCCACACCACCGCCTGGAACGCCTCGGTATGCGGCGTGATCGTTGCGACGTTGACCGTCGGCACGATCACGCAGGTGTCGGCCACCTCCGCGGTGTAGCCACCGTCGCGCCCGACGATCCCAACGACCGTGGCGCCCACCTGCCGGACGTATTGGAGCGCCAGCACCAGATTCGCACTGATGTTCCGCTCGAAACTGCCGCCGCCCACCGACAGCACGAAGACGGCATCGGCAGCCCGCAGCCGGCTGCCCTGCAGCCAGCCCACGAACACGCTCGTCCAGCCTTCGTCATTGGTCCGCGCCGTCAACTCCGACACGTTGTCTGTCGGCGCATAGGCCTCGATGCCGGCGATCTTGCGAAAGTCATTGACGGCATGCGAGCAGTTGGCGGCACTGCCGCCGACGCCCAGAAAGAACAGACGGCCACCGCGCGCGCGGACCTTCGCCAGCGTGTCCGCCATCCGCTCGATCGCTACCACGTCGATGCCGGCAAGAATGCGCGCCGCTTCGTCCAGATGCTGTTTCGCGTAGCTCATGCGCTGACAGTGTTTCTGCCCGCCAGATAGGCGCGTGTTTCCTCGAGGCCCCGCAGGCGAGCCGATTTCGTAGAAACGGCCGGGGCACTTCGAACGCGGCCAGGTCGCCGCGAACGAGCAACCGCCTGTACACATGCGCGAGATCCGGGGCCGCATGGTCCGACGCACCGGCGAACGCCGATGGCCACACCCCCAGGCCGTCATCGATGTGCAGGCTCATCCGAAGAGCACCTTCGTCCCTTCGAAGTCGAACCGGAAGCGCAGTTCCTCGAGTCCCGCGTTCGCCATCGCTGCCCGCAGACGCCGATGATCTTCAGCGTAGAAAAGCAGGAAGCCGCCGCCGCCGGCGCCCACCAGCTTACCGCCGATTGCACCGTTGGCCCGCCCCAGATCGTACCACTCGTCGATGAGCGGGTTGCTCATCCCCCCCGATCGCCGCCGCTTGTGTTCCCAGTGCTCGTGCATCAGCTCGCCGAACAATCCCGTGTCCCCGGCTTCGAGCGCCTGCCGGCTGCGCAGTCCCAGCTCCTTGACGTAGTGCAGGTTGCCCAACATCTCGCCATCGGCCTGCTCGGTGCGCACCTTCTGATCGGCGAGGATGGAGCTGGCGCTGCGCGAGAAGCCAGTGAAGAACAGCAGGAGATTGTCTTCGAGATCGAAGAGGGCCTCCATGCTGAGTCGCAGGGGACAGGCTTCGACGCGGTTGTCCGGATTGAACGCGAAACACGTCACGCCGCCGTACGCGGCGATGTACTGGTCCTGCTTGCCGATCGGTTCGCCCAGGCGGTCGATCTCGATTTCACAGGCCAGCTCGGCCAGCTCGTTCGGATGCAACAGCCGGCGGCGATGCGCGAACAGCGCCTTGAGAAGCGCCGTGGAAAAGCTGCCTGACGAACCGAGCCCGGTGCCGGCGGGAATGTCGGCGAGCGTCGCGATCTCGACCTGCGGCGTCCGGAAGCCCAGCATCCGAATCGCCTCGCGGATGATGGGATGCTGGACGTCGTCTGCCGTTTCGACGTGTTCGAGCTTCGAGTACTTCAGGAAGATGCCCTCGATGAACGGCCGCATCACGGTGACGTAGACGTACTTGTCGATCGCCGCGGCGATCAGGAAGCCCCCGTACTGCCGGTAATAGGACGGCAGATCCGTACCGCCGCCGCCGAGCGTGATGCGAAGAGGACTGCGCGTGATGATCATGAGGTGGCCGCCGGAACATGTTCGCCCCGGACTGCGGCTCGCAGCGGCGTCGGAGGCTTCATCAAATCGGATCCGTCATCGGACGGGACGCCGATTGCCGGTACACTTCCTCAACGACCGACAGCGCGGCGCGTGCGTCGGCCAGACCGGCGGCCGGCGGCCGATCCAGCCGGATGTCCTCGAGGAATTCCGCGAATTCGAGCGCCCAGGACCGATCGCCACGCGGGTACTCCCACATGGTCGTCTCGGGCGGCCCCATCTCGGGCAGCATCCGGTACAAGGCGAGGCGTTCCACACCGTAGCTGCCGCCCAGGCCCTCCACGTGCAGCTTCGCGTCGCGGCCGTAGATCTCGAGCGAGAACAGGTTCTTCCACTCCGTGCAACTGACGTGGAGGAAAGCCGCCTGGTTGCCAGCAGTCCGGAGCAGCAGGAAGCCGTTGTCGTCCACCGGCATCTGCCAGAAATAGGTGTGCGCGAAGCCGGCCACCGACGTGAAGTCGCCCAGGAACCAGCGCGACAGATCGATCAGGTGCACCCCCTGGTCGATCAGCTCCCCGCCGCCCGAGAGCGCCGGGTCCGCGCGCCACTCCTTGTCGTAGCCGATGCGACCCCCGTGCCCGTAACGGCCGCGCACGAACATCATCTCGCCCAGCGCGCCCTGCTCGAACAGCTCGCGTGCCTTCTGCACGGCGGGGTGGTAGCGATGGTTGAACCCGACGCGGACCAGCCGCCGGCATCGCGTGGCCGCCTCGATCACCGCGTCGATTTCCTGCACCGAGCGCGCGGCGGGTTTCTCGACCAGCACGTGCCGGCCCATCTCGACCGCGGCTCGTGCAATCTCCGACAGGCTGTTGTTGGTCGTCGCGACGACGACGAGATCGACGCCCGGCTGCGCGACGGCACGCCGCCAGTCGCCGGTGGCCGTCGCGCCGTGCGCCCGGGCCAGCGCCTGCGCGCGGCCAAGGTCCAGGTCCGCGCATGCCAGCAGGCGCGTGTCAGCCAGTGCGCCGGCGCGCTTCTGGCCGATCAGCCCGCAGCCAATAATCGCGACACCGGGCCTCATTACTCCCCCCATGAGCGGCCACGATCCGCCGGCGTAATCCGCCGCAGCGTATACACGTCGGTGCGTTGCAGGTCGTCCAGGTGAGTGCTGAGCGTCTCCCACGGATCCCAGACCGCGCTGAGCAGCTTGCCGGTGATGCCGTCGCTTGCCGCCGAGCCGAGGTACACGGCCAAGGCCGCTCCCCTGTCGAGCGGCGCCCCGCCCTGCGCTTTCTGCGCGACCGACCGGTCGAAGAATGCCTGGCCCACTCGCTTGGGGCCCGCCGCCAGCACCTCCTCGAGCAGGCGTGTGTTGAGCGCGCCCGGAGCGATCGAGTTGACGTCGATTCCGGAGCTGCGCACCTCCTCGGCCAGCGTCTCGGCAAACCGCACGACGGCTGCCTTCGAGGCGGCGTATGCGCTGATGCGCGGCAGCGGTGCCGTAGCCCCGCCGCCCGAGAGTTGGACGATCTTGCCGTACGCGTGCGCCTTGAAGTGCGGCAGGACCGCGCGGCACATCAGGATCGATCCGAACAGGTTGATCTCGACCGCGCGCACCCACGCGTCCCAGTCGATCTCGTCGATTGCACCCAACGGGCCGTAGACTCCGGCATTATTCACGAGGATGTGCAGCTGTCCGAAGGCCGCGATCGCGCGGGCAACGATCTGACCGCCCTCGTCCGTTCGGGACACGTCGGCAACGTATGCGATCACGTGCTGATCCGGGCACGCCGCCGCCGCCACGTCCTCCCGTGCGCGTTCCAGCAGCGCGCCATCCCGCGCGCACATCAGTACGCTCGCGCCCGCTGCGACGTAGGCATGGGCGATCGCGAGGCCGAGGCCCTGGCTGGCGCCCGTGATCACGGCGCTCCTGCCGTCGAGCGGTTTCGTCATGCGCCAGCCTTCCCCACACTGAGATACTCGATGCGCCGATCGCGGCCGAGCGTGGCGCCGAGGAACCGGTTCGCGTCGAGCGTCAGCGGGCGCCTCATCGCCACGGCCACGTCCTCTGCCGGGACGTCCCGGTAGCTCGGCCACGGCGTTGCCACGACGAGCGCCGACGCTCCACGGACGGCCGAGATCGGACTGTCCGCGCGTTCGATCCGTGACAGGTTTGCCGGCAGACTTTTCACTACCGGATCGTGCGCGCGGACGAGGGCGCCGCGGTCCGCGAGCCAGAGGCAGAGCTCGACTGCGCCTGATCGCCGAAGCGTGTCGGTGCCCGGTTTGTACGTCAAGCCCCAAATCGCGATGGTCCTACCCGCCACACCGCCAAGCAGTTGCTCGAGCCGGCGCTGCGCCCACTGCCGGTGAGCATCGTTGCTCCGCTTCACGGACAATAGCAGGTGGGCTGCTACGCCAAGGCGTTGTCCCAGTTCGCCGAGGAACACCACGTCGCGCGCCAGCGTACCGCCCGCAAAAGCGCCACCCGGCGACACGTATGCCGTCGGGCCGATGCGCGATTCGGACTTCAGCCCGCGCTCGACCTCGCCGGCGTCGGCGCCCACCTGTTCGCACAGGCCTGCGATCTCGTTGATGAAGACAACCGACGTCGCCAGGAACGCGTTGATGGCGTGCTTGGTCATCTCGGCCGATTCCACCGACATCCACTCGATACGGCCGGTGATGGGCAGCAGCAGCGCCGCGATGCGCGCCCGGTCGGCGACCGAGCGAACCCCGACGACGACGCGATCGGGCTCGGTGAACACGGCGACGGCTCTGCCAAGGCGGAGGTTCTCGGGCGAATAGGCGAATGACACCGTGCGGCCGGCTGCAGTCGCACAGAACGCCTCTTCGAGCCGCCGCGTCGTGCCGACCGGCACCTGCGAGGACAACAGCACGAGCGCGCCATCACGCAGGTGCGGGAACAGACGCGTCACGCGGCCAACCACGTACTCCACGTCCGCGCGATCCCCCTCGTCGACGGGAGTATCGTAGGCCACCCAGATGACCTCCGCGTCACGCAACGCCGACGCCGCGTCGGCGGTGAACCGCAGCCGGCCCGAGGCGAGACCATCCCTGACCAGGTCCTCGAGGCCGGGCTCGAACACCGGCAGCCGCCCGGCGGACAACCCGTCGGTGACGGCGCTGTCGAAGTCGACGCCGCACACGTCGTGGCCGGCCGACGCCAGACAGGCGGACGTCACCGTGCCGAGGTGCCACAAACCCACAACCGAGACCTTCACGCGCGTACCTCCAGCAGCCACGGATTGGCGACGAGGTAATCGAGTGTCCGCAGCACGCCCTCACGGATCGACAATCGCGGTGTCCAGCCGAGCGACCGGATCTTCGCGCAGTCGAGGAAGATGAACGGGCTGTCGCCAATCCAGCCGCGCGCGCCGCCCGTGTGGCACAGGCGGGGCGAGAGCCCCAGCCGGCCGCTGATCCAGCCGATGGAGTCGTTCACCTGGCAGTATTCGTCCGTACCGAGGTTGAACACGTTGACCTTCTCCTGCGCCTGCTCGATGGCAAGGAGCATCGCGTTCAGGCAGTCACCGACGTACAAGTACGACTTGCGCTGAAGGCCGTTACCCAGCACGCGCAACTCGGACGGGTTCGTGCGCAGGCTGCGGTAGAAGTCGAAGACGTGGCCATGCGAATACCGCTCGCCGAGGACCGACACGAAGCGGAAGATGTAGGCCTGGAAGCCGAAGCCTTCGCAGTAAGCCTGGATCAACCCTTCGCAGGCGAGTTTCGAGGCGCCGTAAAGGGAGGTCTGCACCGGGAACGGCGCCGATTCGGGCGTCGGGAACACCTGCGGCTCACCGTAGATCGACCCGGTCGACGAAAAGGCGATGCGTCGCACGCCGTTCGTGCGCATCGCCTCGAGCACATTGTAGGTCGCGATGGTGTTCTGCTCGAGATCCCGGCGCGGATGCTCGATGCCGAACCGCACATCGGCGTTGGCGGCCAGGTGGCACACCAGCCCGCAGCCGCGCGCGGCGCGGGTCAGACTGCCGGGATCGAGCGTGTCCCCCTCGACCAGCGTGAACCGGTCGCTGCCTAGCGCCGGCTCCAGGAAGCGCCGGTGTCCGGTGGCGAAGTTGTCATAGGCAGTGACCTCGTGGCCTTCTTCGAGCAGGCGGTCGACGAGGTTGCTGCCGATGAAGCCGGCCGCGCCGGTAACCAGCACGCGCATGGGTGAAGTCCACCTCATGTCTGACACGTCACGTAGATCTGCTCGAGTTGTTCGGTGAGACGCGGCCAGGCGAGGACGTCACGAGCCACCTGACGCGCGCGTCCCTCGTACGCCTCCCGAAGCCCGGGGCTAGCGAAGAGCAGGCCCGCCTTCTCGACCACGTCGGCGGGATCACAGCGCGCGACGAGCGCCGCTCCCGCCTCATCGAGCAGCACAGGAAGGTCGCCAACCCGGGTGAGGATGACCGCGCGCCCCATCGCGAGCAGCGGATTCACCTTCGACGGCCAGCGCGCGCGGCCGGCCAGCGTATCGGCCAGCGGCGTCAGCAGTCCGTCGCATGCCTGCATGTAATCGCGCAGCGTTTCCTCAGAGACAAATCCGGTCTCGGTGAACTGCCGGCTTTGCCTGATCGCCGCCGGCACCTGGGCCCGATGGTTGCCGATCAGGAAGAAGCGGCAGTCAGGAAACCGGGCGAACAGGAGCGCCAGCGAATCGAACAGCAACGCCGCGTCGGACTTGATGAGGGTGCCGATGCCGATGAGGACATTCGCGTCGTCCCGCAGGCCGAGACGCGCGCGCGCCGCCTCGCGCGAGATGTGCGCGCCCGTCACGTCGCAGCCCTGGGGCAGCAGGTGGATCGTCTCCGGCGCCACGCCCAGTTTGATCGCGCGGTCGAGCAGCGCTCGCGAGATTACCGTGCTCGCGTCGGCCCTGGTCCTGAACGCTTCCTCGAACCAGGTCTCGAGCGGTGCCATCGCGCGCTGCGCGAGCCCCCGCCGCTCGCGCTGCGTGCCGCCACCTCCCCACCAGTCGCACCAGTCGAGCACGAGGCGGGTTCCTGCCGCGTGTCCACGCCGTGCCGCCCGGATTGCGGGCAGGATCACCGCAGGCCGGCAGTCCCAGGCGTGGACGATGTCCCACGCTTCGCGTCGGACGAGCAGGCAGCGCACGAGCGTGTCCCACGGATCCCAGCCGGTGCGCCCGACCCCCCAGAGCAGGTCGGGCGTGTAGATCATCTCGACGCCTTCTCGAACTTCCCGGTCGCACCCGACACGACGGCTCTGCGAAATCGTCATCAGCGTGACGCGATGGCCGCGCCCCGCGAGGTGCCGCGCGAACTGGTACGCCCGGAAGAACGTGCCGCCCCGCCAGCCGACATTGTGGTTCAGGAAGAGGATGCGCATCGCCCACCCGGCCGGACCCCACTTTCACGCGCCGCCGGCGTGCCTGGAGTGGATCGCGCGCTCGTAGGCATCAAGCAACATGCGGTAGTTCTTCTCGGGCGTATACCGCGCTTCGTACTCGCGGCGCGCGTTTCGTCCCATCGCGGCCATCTCCGCTGGATGCTCCCATGCCCAACGCACTTTGCCGGCCAGGTCGTGAGCATCGCCGGCGGTGAAATGCAGGCCTGTGACGCCGTCCTTGACGACCTCGGCGAGTACACCAAGCCGGGAGGCGATCACCGGCACGCCACAGCTGAAGCTCTCCACCGCCACGTAACCGAACGTCTCGTAGTACCCCTCGGACGGCCACACGAGGAAGCGCGCCTTCTTGATCCGTGCGGTCAGATCTTCCCGGGATAACCGTCCGACGATCTCGACCTGCCCGTCACAACCGCGCTCGCGGATGAACTGCGTCACCTCGGGTTCCAGTTGCCCGCTCCCCCGGACGACGAGCGGCACATCGCCGAGGGTCTTCCACGCAGACAGCAGCGCCAACACGCCTTTTTCGGGATCCAACCGCCCGATGAACAGCGCGTAGTCACCGATCTCGTCGGCGGCGCGCGGCTCGGGCGCCGGGTCAACGAAGTGCGGCTTCACCACGATCCTGTCTGCGGGCAGGCCGCCTTCAACGAACTTGTCCCGGTAGAAATCCGTGGCCACCAGGTAGACATCGACCTTCGAGTTCCACGTGCCCATCCATCGGTGCACCGTCAGCATCGAGGCAACCACGGCCGTGTGCAGACACGAACCGTGGTAACAACGATGGACGATTGCGGGCCACGGCATCGTCCTGCCGAGACAGTCCTGGCACACCGCGCCGGCACGGAACAAATTTGCCGACGGGCACAGCAGGCGAGGATTGTCGAGCGCCTGGACGACGGCGACGCCGGCGCGCCGGCACGCATAATAGGCGGCGGGCGAGATCAGCGGAAACGTATTGTGAAAATGGGCGACATCGGGCCGGGTACGGCGGAGCAAAGCGGACAGCTGTTGCGCAGCGCCTCGGGCCCAGATGGTCTGAGCGGCCACGCGCAGGCGACCGGTCGCGGCGATTCGATCGTTGTGCTCAACCCACTCGACCACCTCGTGGCCACGACCGCGCAGCAGGTTTGCCTCCGCCGCGAACGCAGTGTCCTCGCCGCCGGGCTGCAAGTAGTAATTGTGCGCATGGAGGATGCGCAAGGATCTCACCCGCATTCGCTCACGGCGTCGGCCCGCCGCGAGGCGCTCGCGCTCCGCCTGCTGCGGCTCGCGCGATCCACCGTCGCAAACGCGACGAGCGCACCGACGGGGTACATCACGGGTTTGAAGATCCAGGCAACCTCGCCGCAACCCGCCAGCACGGCGAAGGGGACGATGAGAAGCGCGGCCAGCAGCCACGCGCGCTCGATCGAGCCAGCGCTTTGGCGTTCCGCACCTCGCAGCGCGCGCCAGGCGATCCATCCGAGCCGCAGCCACGCCAGCATGATGACGATGACGCCCAGAAGCCCCAGCTCCGCGAAGAATCCGATGAACGACGCAGAGACGAAGCGCGCGCCGGTGCGGGCGGAAAAACGCGCGAAATTGGAAGGCTCCGCGCCGCCCAGCAGCGTCGCCACCGAGCCGGTCCCCAGGCCGAACAACAGCGTGCGATCGTGTTCGGCGAGCAGGCCGGCTGTCTCCGACAGCAGCGCGATGCGCCCCGGGTTACCGGCCGCATCGATGTGGCGCACGGTCAGCGCCCGAATCGGCGAGAGGAGCGACGAGGCCAGCGAGACGCGGAAGCGATTGTTGACGACATAGCTGAGGCTAACGACGATCACCGCGGCGATCGCCGCGTAGCGGAACAGATGCCGGAACCGGCGCAGGTCCCGCGAGAGCATCACAGCCAGCGCCAACACGCACGCCACCGCAATGTAGCTGCCGTTGGCCGACGTGAATGGCCACACCATCACGATCGGCGCCCCGAGCAGCCCGTAGCGCCACCGGTGACCGACCAAGCCCTGGCAGAGTGCGACCAGGACGACGACGCCGCAGAAGTACCCCAGCAGGTTCGCGGTGCCTGCGCCAAAGCCTCCGGTGAGCGCATCGATGCCGAGGTACCCGGCAGGAGCCGCCCGCAGCTGCCGCAGCGCCAGCGGGACGTGAACAAGACCGCCAACCAGCAACGCGGTGAAGAAATGCCGCAGGTCCGGGACCTCCACGTCGAGCCACACGAGGACAATGTAAAAAAGGAAGAACTGCTCCAGGGAACGGCAGCCGAGCACGAGCTCGTTGGACGGAGCGTTGTTCACGACGCCGCTCGCCAGCGCGATGGTCGTGAAGGCCGCCAGATCCACGCAGGCGGTGAGCTTCCACATCGGCAGGCGCCCAAGAGCGACGGTGCGCACGAGCAGCAGCGCCGCGAGCACCAACACGATCCCCTCGTCGAGCCATTTCAACGGGGCGGGAAGGCCGAATGCGACGTTCCATGCATTGCCGAGCGCCGCCTGAAGGCCGAACGCCGCGAACAGGACGGTGCGCAGCACGCGCACCGGCACCGGTCGCGGCGGTTGACCCGCGCACGCGGCATCGCCCGCCACCGTGGTCAACGTATCAGAGCGCAGCACAGGAACATCGCGGGAGGATCTGCTGCCGGGACAGCTCTACGCGTGATCGTCAACGGCCTCGTGATAGACGTTGAGCGTCTCCTGCGCGCAACGCTGCCAGGAGAAACGACTGGCCTGCACGCGTCCGCGCCGGCCCAGATTGGAGGAAAGAGCGGGGTCAGCGAGCACCGACCGGATCGCCTCCGCAATCGCCTCCGATCGAAGCGGGTCGAGGAGTACCGCCGCGTCGCCCGCAACTTCGGGCAGCGACGAGACGTTCGACGTGACGACGGGGCACCCGCACGCCATCGCTTCCAGCACCGGCAGGCCGAATCCCTCCTGCAGCGAAGGATAGACAAACACGTCGGCGGCGTTGTACAGCGCAACGAGATCCGCCAGCGGCACCTGCCCGAGAAAGCGGACCGAATCCCGCAGTCCCAGCCGCTGGACCGCCCGAGCGACACCCGTGCCCATCCAGCCGGCGGGGCCGGCATGTACGAGCTGCCGGGAGCATCCGCCCCGTCGCAGCACCGCAAACGCTTCAAGCAACCGCTCGAGGTTCTTGCGCGGTTCCACCGTGCCCACGCACAGGATGAAGCGTTCGAGCCCATAACGTCGCCGGGCATCGGCCACCTGCTCGACGGGTACTTGCCTGAAATGCGGGCTGGCCGCCAGGTGGACGACGCGAATCCTGTCGGCCGGCACGCCGAACTGCGCGATGATCTCCCGCTTCGAATGGTCCGAATCGGTGATGATCCGCGCCGCGCGCCGGGCCGAGCGGGGGCCGAACGCACGAAAGTAGCGCCGCTGCCAGCTCGGGAGCGTCCCGGACATCCCGAACGCGACCGTGTCGTGAATCGTCAGGACCACTGGGCACGGCGCCTGCACCGGACTAATCCCCGCCGGCATGTGCAACAGATCAACCCCGGCCCGGCGCGCACCGAGCGGCAACAGCAGATGCATCCACACGAGGTCCCGATAGAGCGTGGCCAGCCGCGTGTGGAGCGTCTTGGGCGCCGACATCTGCTGGCGCTGGCGAACTGAGAGGAACTCGAACCGGTCCGTGGTCGTCAGCTGCGACAACGCCCCGGCCAGTTGCGTCGCGTAGAGGCCGGTGCCGGCTTGATTGATTCCCGCAACCGACACATCGAGACCCACCTTCATCGCGGCCGTTCCTGCCGGCCCGCGGCGGCTGCGTCGGTGGCCGCCTGGAACCGCGTGGCGGTCGCGTCAGGCGCCGGGGCGGCGCCACGTTCAGCCGCCAGCGTCTCGCGGTAGAAGGACAAGGTGCGGTCAACACAGGTGCGGATCGAGAACCGCTCGCGCACCGCCTCCTGTGCCCGTTCGACGAATCGGCGAGCCAGGTCCGGCTGATCGAGCAGGATGTCGATCTTCTCGACGATGTCCGCCGGATCGCGTGGATTCACGAGCAGGCCAGTCTCGCCGTCGGTGACGATTTCCGGGCCCGACGCTTCGCGCGTGTAGATCAGCGGCGTGCCGCTGGCCATCGCTTCCACCGCAACCAGGCCAAATGACTCGAGCTGGCTCGGGAAAGCGACCATCTTCGCGGCGCGCATCCACGTCCACACCTCGGCCCGCGGCCGCACACCCGCGAACACCAATCGGTCCGCGAGCGCCGCGCCGACCTCGGCGCGCAGCGCAGCAGTCGACGCGACTCCCAGGATCGTGGATTCCCGGCCGAGGTACACGATCCTCAAACGCGGGCGGCGTGCCAGGAGCACGCGGGCGGCTTGTGCGAGCCCCAACGCCCCTTTCACTTCGGTGAGGCTTCCCACGAACAGGATGAAATCGCCGTACTCCCGGCGAATGCGACCGACGCTCGCCGCATCAATCGACGGTATGTCAGGCGCAGGACTGTAGATCGTGACGGCGCTACGCGGTCTGATGCCAAACTCCTTCTCGGTCGCTTTGACGATGAAGTGTGAGACACCAATCCAGCGCTTGTACGTGTTGAGTGTCCGCCTCTCGGACCATCGCAACACGGCTGACACATGTTCGCCCCGCTGCCTCAGAAGGAGGGACGCGGCGCAGTGCAGGCGGACAACGACCGGACATCCATGCAGGCGGAACGGCAGAACGCCGGCGAAGTCCGGCGTCTCGACAATCTCAACGCGGCCTGACGCCGCCTCCGCCTCAAGGCACTCCGCGAGCCGCCTTCGATTCAGCACCCACGCGACCCCCTTCGTCGCCGTTTCGCGCACGGTCAGCACCCGAACGTCGCCGTCCCACGCTTCACCCGGGTCGGATCCCCATCCGACGACGGTCGTCGCGTGTCCATCGGCGGCGAACGCCCGCGCCAGTTCCTGCACGAACGACCCGATGCCGCCGTGCGGACGCGGGGGATACTCGCAGCACACCAGGCCGATCTTCATCGCCGCTTCACGATGCTGTCAGGTATCCACGAATGCGGCCGGCGAGGATCGCCCATCCGTAGCGACCCTTCGCGAGATTGCCCCCGACGAGAGCTCGAACACCCGCAGCGGCCGTGCGCAGCCAGACCGACAACACGAACCAGAGCGGATAGCGGTGTTTCCGCAACACCCGCCCCATTCCCAGGGCGTAGCGGTATGCCTTCGACCGGACGTCGTCCCCCTCGTAGCGCGTCCCCGGGTGACCGACGCCGAGGTCCGGTTGGTATTGCAGGTGAAATCCCGTCTTCATGGCCCGCAGCAGGTAGTCGGTTTCCTCGCCCGACGCCCAGGCAGTGCCGGCCCCGGCGCCCAGTGTTTCATCGAAGTCGCCGACGGCCTGCAGCACTGCGCGCCGGAGAAACAGGGAGACAGACACGCCGCGGTTCCACACGTTGAAACGGGTGATGGCGCCGGCGCGCGTGTCCCATTTGCCCGCCGACGGCGCCCCGCGCTCGTCCACCACCCGCCCCGAGATGCCCGCCCAGTCCGACTCGCAGGAGAAACGCTCGTTCACGCGCGCCAGAAGCCCAGCCGGGTACCAGCAGTCATCGTCGGGAAACGCCACCAGATCGCCGGTGATGGCCCCAAGGCCCACGTTGCGTGCGCGCGACAGCCCTGGCGCCGAGCGCAGGTGCATGATGTCGAGGCGGTCCCGATAGCCACGCACGATTGCCACCAGCCGGTCGTCCGGGTTCTGGTCGACGACGATGAGATCGAGGTGGGGATACTCCTGGAGCAGCAGCGAGTCGAGGAAGCGGACCAGATCGGCCGGCGTCGCGTCGAGGGTGGCCAGGACCAGCGAGAACCTCGCCGGCATCAGCGGCGGCTCCACTCGGGTCGGTTGGAATCGGCGATCATCGCTTGTAAGCTTCGAGCCCGATGTCGTATCCGCACGCGGTCAGCCGATCGTTGAAGGCGGCTTCGAACCTGGCGGTGGCCCGCACGATCAGGCGCTGCACCGCGGGAGACAGCCGGTAGGTTGCGTGCGAAGGCACGTAACAGGCATTTCGCGTGCGCCCGATGACGAAACCTGCCTGCTCGGCGAGGCCGCGTAGCTCGCGGTTGGTCTTCCATTCGTCGCAGGGGTGCCCGCCCTGTTCCGCCGCTGTACGTCGTTTGACCGTGCGCACTGCCCGCTGCCAAACGTGTTCGATGCTCCGGTACGCACCGTAGAGACTTCTCCGGTTCGGCGTCGTGATGACCACGCGCCCGCCAGGCTTCAACACGCGGTGCAGTTCCTTCACCAGCGCCAGCGGATCGGGAACGTGCTCGATCACTTCGCTGCACGCGACCTTGTCGAACACACAGGCAGCAATCGGCAGGCGGGTCGCATCGCCCTGGACGAGCGACACCCCGTCGAAGTGCCCGAGCGCGAGCAACTTCTGCCGCGTATCGCGCAACATCCCCATCGAAAAGTCCATGCCGGTCGCCCATACGCGGCGCGTCGCGTACACGCGCAGGTCGCGCCCGTTTCCGCAGCCGACGTCCAGAATTCGTTCTCCGGCGCGCGGCTCCAGCAGGCGCAACACAAGATCCTGGCGCTGCGCCTGCTCGTACCTGACGATCTCGTGGCCATCGAGCAGCGCGTCCCGATCGGAGGAGACGCCGTCGAAGAACTGCCGAATGCGCGCTGGATCGGTCATGCGGGTTCGGTCGTGCGGCGTTGGCCCTGCGCGACGTACCAGTCAATCGTGCGCTGCAACCCTTCGGCAAATCGCGTGCGTGCGCGGAACCCGAAACACCGCTCGGCCCGGCCGGTGTCCAGCTTTCGGCGCGGCTGGCCGTTCGGTTTCGTCGTGTCCCAGCGGATCCGGCCGTTGAACCCCGTACCTCGTGAGATCGTCTCGGCCAGCTCGCGGATGCTGATCTCGAAGGCGCTCCCGAGGTTGACCGGCTCGTCACCGTCGTACCGCTCGGCCGCCAGCACGATCCCTTCCGCCGCATCCTCGACGTACAGGAACTCGCGAGTCGGCGAGCCATCTCCCCAGACAGCGATCTCATCGTCGCCGCGCCGCTTTGCGTCTACGCATTTCTTGATGAGGGCGGGGATCACGTGGCTGCTCGCCTCGTCGAAGTTGTCGCCCGGCCCGTACAGGTTCACGGGCATCAGGAAGATGCTGTTGAAGCCGTACTGCAGCCGATAGGCTTGTGACTGGACGAGGAGCATCTTCTTGGCCAAGCCGTACGGCGCGTTCGTTTCCT
>PMZR01000049.1 GCA_003170135.1 Acidobacteriota bacterium | reverse complement strand
CGGCCGCGCGTCGAAGTCCTGGTCTCCGAATCGGCGGGAATCTGTGAGAATCTGCGGCTGAATTTCCGTCAGGCGGAAGCTGCCGCCTGGCGCCGCGTTCGAACGCGCCCGCCAACCGCTCTCGAGCGAGGTCGCGCTCAATCCGCGGTAGAATCCGTGCGGCCCTGGAGGTGACATGCATCGAAGACGCATTGTGAAATCAGCTATCGTCGTCCTGATCCTGCTGGTGGCCGCGTTCGCGCTGCCGCCTGGCATGCGCGCCGGCGGCCAGCAGGCGTCACCGCGGGTCACGTTCACGGACCCCGCGTTGCGTCTCAAGGGGTTCGACGACCATCAGGCCATGAAAGGCGCGTCGCCGTTCAAGGACCTGAAGTGGCAGTTCATCGGCCCGACCAACGTCAGCGGTCGTTGCACGGACATCGCGGTGGTCACGCCCAAGGGCCGGAACTACGCCATCTATGTGGCGACGGCATCGGGAGGCGTGTGGAAGACCGACAACGAGGCCACCACCTGGCAGCCGGTGTTCGAGCAGGCGGCCTCCACCGCCTTCGGTGACGTTACCGTCGCGCCGTCCAACCCGAACATCGTGTGGATTGGCACGGGCGAACAGAACCTCTTCCGCAGCTCGAACGCCGGCATCGGCGTCTACAAGTCGGTCGACGCGGGGAAGACGTGGCGCCACATGGGTCTCGCCGACACCTACACAATCCCGCGCATCGTCATTCACCCGAAGGATCCGGACATCGTCTACGTGGCCGCCTCCGGGCACGAGTGGACCAACAACGCCGAACGCGGCGTCTACAAGACGACCGACGGCGGGAAGACGTGGCACAAGGTGCTGTACGTCGACGAGAAGACGGGCGCGAACGACCTGGTCATGGATCCGGCCGATCCGAACACGCTCTACGCGAGCACGTGGCAGCGCGTGCGGCTGAAGTGGAACGACCCGCGCAACTTCCCCGGCTACACGGGCAGCGGCATCTACAAGACGATCGACGGCGGCCAGACCTGGAAAGCGATCAACGCGGGCTTGCCCGAGCCGCAGTCCCGCGGGCGGATTGGCCTCGATCTCTGCCTGACGAAGCCGAACGTCCTCTACGCGCTGGTGGACAATTACGAGATCTCGCGCCAGCCGACCGAGGAAGAGAAAAACGATTCGTACGGCCTGCCGTCTGCCGGCTTCATCAAGGGCGCCACCGTCTACCGTTCGGACGATCGGGGCGCGACCTGGACGCAGGTGAGCGGCAAGACCCCCGAGCAGAAGAAGTTCATGGAACGCTCGTCGAACACCTACGGGTGGGTCTTCAGCCAGATTCGCGTGGATCCCAACGATCCGAACACGGTCTACACCATGGGTTTGGGCCTGAACGCGTCAACTGACGGCGGCAAGACCTTCAAGGAGCTCGACACGCCTGGCGGCGATCATCACGGGCTGTGGATCGACCCGGACAACTCGAACTACCTGATCAACGTCTTCGACCAGGGCTTCGCGATTTCATACGACCGCGGCAAGACGTGGAAGGATTCGCACCTGGTGCTGCCGCTCGCGCAGTTCTTCAACATCGCCTACGACATGGCCACGCCGTTTTGCGTGTACGGCTCGGTCCAGGATCACGGCAGCTTCCGCGGCGCGGTGAACCTGGCGGAAGGCCGCGACAAGATTCCGGCCGTCGAGTTCGAGGAGGCGCCGGGCGGCGAGGGCTCGAGCCACGCGATCGATCCGCTCGACGCCAACATCGTCTATTCGTCGGGTTTCTATGGCACCCTGACGCGCTCGGACATGAGCAAGCCGCGCGGCGAGCGGAGCAAGTCGCTGCTGCCAGGCCGGTATCCGGAGGAAGCGCCGTTTCGCGGCGAGTGGGTGGCGCCCACGATCATCTCGCCGCACAGCAACCAGGTCATCTATCACGGCATGCAGCACCTCCTGATGTCGCGCGATCGAGGCGACACCTGGGAGGTCATCAGCCCGGACCTGACTTACAACACCGCGTCTGAAAAGGGCGACATCCCGTACCACACGATTTTCGCGATCTCGGAATCACCGTTGCGCTTCGGCCTGATCTACGCGGGCACCGATGACGGCAAGGTGCAGGTGACGAAGGATGGCGGGAAGACGTGGACCGAGATCATGCAGGGCCTGCCGTACCAGAAGTGGGTCTCGCGCATCGTTGCGTCCGCTTTCGACATCGGCACGGTGTACATGACGCAGAACGGCAAGCGCGACGACGACTTTACGCCCTACGTGTGGAAATCCGTCGACTTCGGGAAGACGTGGACGAGCATCGCGGCCGGCATTCCGATCGGCCCGGCGAACGTCATTCGCGAGGATCCGGTGGACCGGAACATCCTGTATGTCGGCACGGACACCGGCGTGTACGTCACGACCGACCGCGGGAAGACGTGGGCGGCGCTCGGCGGGAACCTGCCGGCGGCCTACGTGCACGACCTCATCATCCACCCGCGCGACAACGTGATCGTCATCGCGACGCACGGCCGCGGCATGTGGGCGATCGACGCGAACCCGATCAACAAGAAGGCGGAGCGACGGAGGGGCACGAACTGAAATAGTGCGGGGTGCGCGGTGCGGCGTGCGAGGTGCGGTGCGAGGTGCGCCGTGCGGCGTGCGGTGTGCGAGGTGCGGCGTGCCGCGGTAGCTCGGCCGTGGCATCCGTCATGCTTGCCTTCACCACATGGGAGTCAGGCATTTCACGGAACTCCGGGCATGGCAGCTTGCAGACCGCCTCAGAACCGAAGTCTATCGATTCACCGGTGTTCCGCCGGCAGTCCACGATCGCAGATTCTGCGAGGATATCAGGGCTTCCAGTGCGTCGGTTTGTGCCAACATCGCCGAAGGCTTTGGGCGTTACACGCATCGAGAGTTTGCCGGGTTCGTGACCATCGCCCGCGGCTCTCTCTCTGAAACGCAGGACCACTTGATAAGCGCGCAGGGCCGCCGTTACCTGACCCCCGAGAAGTTTGCGGCGCTCTGGAGCCTTTCAGAAGATGCCATGCGGGCGGCCACCGGTCTGTTCACGTACCTGAAGTCGCACCCGCGCCCATCCGGCGCCCCAGATCCCGACCGCTCCACGACGTCGAAATAGGTACTCCGCAAGCGCACCGTACTTCGCACTCCGCACCGCACGTTGCACGTCGCACTCCGTACCGCACCGCGCACCCCGCACCCCGCACCTCGCACTATCCCAGCACGCCTCTGAAGTTGCCTGCGCGCACCGCGTACCCCGGGAAGATCGGCGACGCGTCGGCGACGCCGAGGTGCCGGACGACGATCTCGCCGAAGACGTCCCTGAAATCGGTCGTCACGGCGAGGTCGCGGCCCTCGTAGCGCTGCTCGGGCAGCAGCCCCGGCCAGCGGCCGTACACCTTCCCGCCGTTGACCGGCCCGCCCATGACGATCATCGCGTTGCCGTGGCCGTGGTCGGTCCCGCGGTTGCCGTTCTCGCCGATCGTCCGCCCGAACTCCGACATCGTCAGCACGACGACCTCGTCCATGCGGTCGCCGAGATCCGCGAAGAGCGCGGCGAGGCCGCGCGCGACGTCGTCGAGGCGCCCTGCCAGCTGGCCGGTCGCCGCCCCCTGGTTCACGTGCGTGTCCCAGCCGCCGACGTCCGCGAAGGCGACCTCCAGACCGACGTCGGCCTTCACCAGTTGCGCGATCTGTTTCAGCGCATCGCCGAACGGTGACGACGGGTAGTCGGCGGCGCCGGCCGGCCGGTACTGCTGCAGGTCGGCCGCCTTCAGCATCCTGATTGCGTCGAATGCTTCGCGCCCCGTCGTGCCCAGCAACGCGTCCGCCGCGCCCTGGTACTCCGCTTCGAACGCCTGCTCGAGCCCGGCGCCTGCGCGTCCCGCGCGCACGCCGAACTGATTGAGCTGACCGAGCGCGAGGGCGGGCGCCTTTCCGCCGAGGGCGCGGGGCATCTGCGGCGTGAGCGCGACGCCGCGGAACGGGGTGGCGTCGGGCGCTTTCTGCGCCTGCAGGTAGCGATTCAGCCAGCCGTCGGTCGTGCTCTTCACGCCGGGCGTCGCCGTCTCCATGTAGTCCTGCGCGTCGAAGTGCGACCGGGTGTTGTCGGGCGAGCCGACCGCGTGCACGAACGCGAGATGGCGGGCGTCGTAGATCGGCTTGAGCGGCGCGAGCCGCGGGTGCAACGCGAAGAAGCCGTCGAGATCGATCGCCGCATCCTGGCCGCCGCCCGGCCGGGAAATCGCGATCGTCGGGCGGGCGTCGTAGTACGCCTGCTCGCCGGCCGGCACGACGAGATTGAGACCGTCCACGGCGCCGCGCTGGAAGATCGCGACCAGCACTTTCCGGCGCGCGCGCGCGGCCGAGACGGTGCGGGCCAGGAACGACGGCGCAAAGCCGAGGCTCAACAGCGCCACGGCGCCGTTCTTGAGGAACACGCGACGGGAAGTCATGGGGGCTCCTTGACCGCTACTGACTACTGATTTCGCGTTCATCGTCGCTGGAATTCCGGCGCGCCGAGCGCCAGCGCGACCAGTTGTGTCACGGTTGACGCCTTGTCCAGCACCGCCAGGGTCACCGGCGACGCGTTGTTGTCGAGCAGCTGGCGCAGCACCTGCGTGCGGGCCAGCGCGAGATCCGGCGTGCCCGCGAGCGCGGCGAGATCCACGCGAACCGCCGGCAGCCGATTGTCGACGAGCGCGAGCGCGAAGTTCATGCGGCTGACGAGCGCGCCGGTTGTGACCCACGCATCGGCGCGATCGGCGTATCCGGTGGGCGGCTGACAGAAATAGAGCGGCATGCCGAGCGTGCGCACCGCCTGCACCGCGGCGGCGGCATCATCCATCCGGGCGCCGGTCACGCGCAGGGCGCTCGCGACGAACTCGAACGGCGTCTTCACCTTCGCCCCGCGGGCCTGGGCGGACCAGAATTCCGGCGCGAGGAAGATCGCGCGGTACACCTCGCGCAGATCCCCGTCGGTCTCGCGAAAACGCCGCGCCACCCGATCGACCAGCGCCGGCGGCGGGTCGTCGGCGACGAAGCGGCGCACGAGCTTGCTGGCGATGAAGTGCGCCGTGTGCGGATCGCGCGCCAGGATGTCGAGCACGCGATCACCGTCCTCTCTTCCGCCGCCGGCCTTGATCACGTGTCCCAGCACGACCTTCTGCCCGGGATCGTGCTGGCGCGGATCGAACCTGAAGTCGCCGCCGTCGCGCGGCTGCGCGATCGTCCAGCCCGTGAAGCAGCGCGCCACCTCGACGACGTCCTTCTGCGTGTAACCGCCATCGACGCCGAGCGTGTGCAGTTCCATCAGCTCGCGGGCGTAATTCTCGTTGAGCCCGCGCCGGGCCGGCTTCGCCGCAGGCTGCGCGGGCCTGCCGGGCGGAAGACGGAAGGCGGGAGGCGGAAGGCGGGGGGCGGGCGGCTGGCGACCTCTGCCTCCCGGCATCGTGGTGTTTCCCGCCTTCCGCCCTTCGCCTCCCGCCTCCGGATGCGGTCCGTTCGGATCGACGCTCAGCCAGTTGTCGAGGAAGAAGAGCATCGCCGGGCTCTCGGCCGTCGCGCCGAGCAGGTCGCGGAACCGACCGAAGACACGCGGCCGGATGACATCGCGTTCGTAGGCCGTCAGCAGGCCGCGATCCGCGCCCTTTCCCGCGAACACGTTGAAGTGGTTGAACCAGAAGTCGACGAGCACTTCCTGCAGCTGGCGTTCGCCGTAGACGGCGCGCAGCATCTTCTGATCGGACAGCTCGAGCAGGACCTGGCGTTCCCTGCGGAACAGCGCCTGGTCGGACGTGTTCGGCGGGTCTGCCGGCTTCGGCGCGGGTGCGGGCGCTCCCGTTCCGTTCCCGGCTTTCGCCGCCGCCTGCGCCTCCATCTGCCGCCTGCGCCGCGCGTCCTGCGCAGGCTGGTAGTACTGCTCGGCGATCTGTTTCGAGCTGAGGTTGAGCGTTTCAAATCCCGCCAGCCGCGTCTCGAGCGCGCCGTCGTCGATTCGCTCCGGGTGCAGCTGCCGATCGAGAAACGCCGCGACGCCGTCGCGGCGCACCGCGTCGAGGTCCTGCGGGCGGGCGCCGAAGGTCGCGCGATTCAGGAAATGGATGACGGCGGGGTCGTCCTGCGCCACGTGGGACGCGGACGCGCGATCGAGCGGCGCGGGGGTCGTGGGCTTCGTCTTGCCGCCCGAGGCGCACGCGGCAAGAACAACGGCGGCGGCAACCGACACGGCGGACACGACGAGGCGGCGAGATGGCACTGGGGGCATACGCATCTCCGACTACCAGCATAGCGGTGATCGCCTGATCTGATTAGACCGGATACGAGGCGGAAAGTTTGAAACGTGTTCGCGGACGAGCTGGCGGGTCGCGCGGGACGAGCTGGCTCCGCACTTCGCACCTCGCACCTGGCACCCCGCACCGCACCTCGCACTTGGAACCGCACCTCGCACCTCGCACACCGCACTCCGCACAAAAAAAAGTCCCGGGAGCACGCGCCCCCGGGGCTGTCGATGTTGCCGCGGATCTCGATGTCCGCTCGACGCGGGGCTGAAGCCCCGCCCTACCTCTGACTGCCGACTGTCAACTGTCGACTGTCAACTTCCCTAGAACGACCAGCGCACGCCGAGCGTCCCCTGGCGGCCGGCGATAAGCGCGGTCGGGGTCTCGAACGGGACCGTCTGACCCAGAATGGAGGAACCGTCCACGCGGGTCACGACGCCCGTAACGATTGCGGAGTTGAAGACGTTCGCGATGTCCGCATAGAACCCGAAGCGGTGGATGCCGACCTTGACCACCTTTTCGGCGCGCAGTGAGAGCTCGTTGTCGAACGGGAGCAGTCGGCTGTTGAGCGGCTCGACGTTGACCGAGAGACTGCCCGACCAATTCGTCTTGCTCTTGGCCACCGAGGTGTACGGCGTGTAGTTGTAACCGCTGACGGCCTGGAAGTAGGCACTGAGGGCGATCTCGGCACGCGGAATCTGGTACTCGCCCATGATCTTGACTTCATGTCGCCGGTCGTACCCGGAGGGACCGAAATCGTTGACCAGGATACCATTCGGCGTCTCGAACTGACCGCTCCGGATTCCCGACGAGCCGCCGTTGCTGATGTTGCCCTCGGTCTTCGAAAGCACGTACGAGATCTGCGCCTGCCACCGGTCCTTGAGACTCCGGGTGAGGACGAGCATCAGGCCTTTGTACTTTCGCGACTGGTCGGTGGTGATGGTGGACCCATCCGACATGTTGTAGGTGACGCTGTCCACCGGTTGAATCAGGTACTGCTGGGGAACGACGCCCTTGTTGGCCCACTTGTACACGGTGATGGGCACGATGTTGACCGGCACCGATCCGGGGTAGGGCACGGTGCCCTTCGGCGGACTGGTGGGAGTGACCGTCGTGGTTGCCCAGACACCGTTGATCAGCACCGAGTTCAGGAAGTTCGTTGCGTTGCGGAAGATCCCGGTCGCGGTGAACTTCATGTTCCGTCCGAGTTGCTGATCCCACGAGACACTGTACTCGTCGGTCCGCGGCTGCTTGAGGTTGGTACCGACCGTGTACTTGTTCACTGCCGGGATGATGTCGGTGACTGTCAACGTCTTCCAGTTCGGCCCGACCTCCCAGATGGTTTCGTCAGAAAGACCCGGCAGCGCACGATCGTAGGTGCTCTCCACGGCGCCATCGTAGAGCTGGCCGTAGAACGCGCGCACGACCGACGTGCCTTTCCCGGTCAGGTCGTACACCACGCCGAGGCGGGGCGCCACCGAGAAAGTAGAATACAGATCCTTCCCGGTCGAGGCCGCTTCACCGCGAATGTGGTCGGCGCGGAGCCCGATGTTGGCCGTCAGCCGGTTCATCTTCCACTGATCCTGGGCGTAGAACGACTCGCGCTTGTTCTTGGCCTGGATGTCGTACGAGTACCCGTAGGCGTAGTACGGCTGGCCACCATAGTCGTTGAAGTACATGCCGCCCGCGTACGCGAACCGATCGCGTATCGTGCTGCGCTCGATTTCCATGCCGAACTTGAAGTTGTGCTTCCCGGCCAGGTCCGCGTACTTCGACAGCGAAACGTTGGCCTGATTGCGGCCACGGTCGTGCTGGCTGATCCAGCTGGCCCCGCCAGTGTAGGCGTGCGTCAACAGGTCGTAATGCGAGATCGAATTGTCGAGCGGGGTCAGGTCGTAGTAGCCCTTGTATCCCGTGAACTTCACCTCGAAGAACGCGCTCGCGCCCAGCACCTTGCGATACTGCGCGTTCCACATCCAGTCGGGCGCGTCCTCGGTGCGCGTCTGCGCATCGGTCGCCACGTTGGCCGGCACGATGCCTGTACGACCCTTCTGGTTGTACTGGTCGTACTGCATCGAGAACGTCAGGTTGTCGGTGTGCGTGAGGTTCGCCGTCAGCTTGAAGTTGAAGCGCGGGCTGATCTCGGTGTGGATCGTCCGCGGCCCGGTGGGATTGTCCTGCTGGGAGTAGCGCTGGATGTTGCCGAAGAAGAACACCCTGTCCTTCACGATGGGACCGCCCAGCTGGACCGTGTAGTCGGTCATCTTGTTGACCACCGCCGGATCCGCCAGACCCGGGTTGATCGTCTTGAGCGCAGCGCTCGTGTTGTCACCGGCCAGACTCTTTCCGGTGTACCGCATCTCGGACATGAACCCGAAGCGGTTTCCGCCGGACTTCGTGATGGTGTTGACCACGGCGCCGCTGAAGCCGCCGTATTCCGCTGGCTGGCCGATGCCGCCAACCTGCACCTCGTCGATCAGGTTGTAGTTGAAGAACATCCACGGCGTGCCGCCCGAGGGATCCCGTGTGTCGACGCCGTCGAGCATCAACGAGTTCGCCGTGTCCGACGCACCGCCGAACGCGGAGCTGCCGTTGATCCCCGGCGAGTAGTTGAGCAGCTCGTACGCCTGCGTGTGGCTCATCGGGATCGAGGTCAGCAGCGTCGGCGACAGGTTGTTGTCCACGGCCGTCGTCGTGGTGTCGATGACAACGGCGTTCGCGACGACGTCCACCTGCTCGGTGACGCCGCCCACCGCCATCGCCAGCGTCACGTCGATCGTCTTGCCGATGGCGAGGTCGAGATTCTGTTGCTGCTTCGGACGGAAGCCCTGGATCTCCGACTTGACGGAGTAGGTGCCGGGCGTCAGCCCGATGAAACGGAATTCGCCCTTCGCGTCGCTCACCTGGATCGAGGATCCCTGGCTGCCGGTCAACGTGACGGTGACGCCGGGCAGCACGCCGCCCTGCTCGTCGGTGACCTTGCCGGTAATGGTGCCGGTCAGCGTCTGCGCGCCGGCGCTCCCTGCCCACACAATCGCGGCGGCAAGGAGGGCAAGAATAATAGTGCGTTTCATGATGCCTTCCTCCCTAGCGGTTGGTGTTCGGTGTAATCCGGTCGTGCCTGGCCGAATAGAACGCGTACCCGACCCCTGCTGCCACCACAGCGAGGACGACCGCGCCGGCCGTTGTCTTGAAGAACGACTTCGACTCGAGCTGGGCCCTGGGATCCTGGGCCCCCTGCGCCTGCGACCGCGCCGGCGTCCGCGCGGACGCGACGCCGTGTACGACCGGCTGGACAGAGGCCATGATCCCCGGCCTCGCGGCCGGCTGACCGGGCTGCTGGGCCAGGCACGGCCATGGCGTCGCGGAAACGATCAACGCGAGCACGAGCACGCGTAGGGCGATCCGCCACCTGCGAACGTTGAAGTTCACGATGCGCTCCTCCTACTGGGACGAAACTGACACGTGGTACGAGCTGTCGGGGGCGGGCTAGACCGGCGCCAGTATATCCTCATCCGCCACCAGTTTACGAGTCGGTAACACGATAATGGCTGAGCATTGACAGGCAGGATGACGGCCCGCGGATTCGGGCCCGGGAGGTCCGCCACAAAGAAGAGGTTGTTCCGACATTTGCGTGGGTGACTTCGGCGTGCGCGCGCGCACATCGTACGTGCGATGAGGGCGGATGCCGG
>PMZR01000002.1 GCA_003170135.1 Acidobacteriota bacterium | reverse complement strand
GCGCGGATCGCGATTCACGAGCAACGTCGCGCGCGTCTCGGTCGCCGTCGCCGCGACGAGCAGGCCGCACACGCTGCCGGATGCGCCGCTGACGATGCAGATCCTGGCGGACCAGAGTTGCGCCGCCGCCCCCCACTGGAGTTCGCCGCCTGACTGCGTCGCATGTGCCGGCTTGAGATCGCTGCGGTTCGGGAGTGGTGGCGCCGCATCGCCATGGCGGGGACCCCCCGAGATAAATACCGCGACGCGTGATGCGCAACCTCGTCCAGAGAAACAAGCCGGCTCACCAGCACCTTGAGGCGGCCGGCGCAGCGAACCCCGGTTGTGCGGAAGGAAGGCACAACATCTTGCACTGCCAACGGAACTCTGCCGGTGGCGACGCGCCACACCACCCCGGTGCACGATTTGTCTCCGAGAGCTGCTACTTCGTGCACACTGGGGATCGATAATAGACATGAGAGAGCGTCATGCGAGATCGCTCCCGATTAGATAAGCCGAAAAGGGGGTATCCACTTGACTAAGGTAGCCACAACCCGTAGTGTGGCGGGCTGTGGAGGATTACCCCCGAACGCTCGCCGAACTCGAACGGCGCTTCTCCACGGAAGAACCGTGCCGAGCGTACCTGCAGCAGCTGCGATGGCCTGACGGGTTCCGGTGCCCGAAGTGCGGCCACGTGAAGTCGTGGCCGGTGGGGTCGCGCTTGTTGCAGTGCGCCGCCTGCGGGCGCCAGACGTCGGCGACGGCCGGGACGATCTTCCAGGATACGCGCACGCCGCTGCCCACCTGGTTTCGCGCGATGTGGTGGGTGACGAGTCAGAAGACCGGTGCGAGCGCGCTCGGATTGCAGCAGGTGCTGGGGCTCAGGAGCTACCAGACGGCCTGGGCTTGGTTGCACAAGCTCCGTCGGGCCATGGTGCGGCCGAGGCGTGACCGACTCACGGGACGCGTCGAAGTGGACGAGACCTACTGGGGCGCGGGTGAGGACGGCCGCAAGGGCCGTCATCTGGTCAACCGCGTGCTCATCGCCATCGCGGTCGAGCAGGTGGGGCGCCAAGCCTGCGGCCGCGTTCGCATCCGGCGGATCCAGGATGCGTCGGCCGACAGCCTGCAGGCGTTCATCGAGGCGGCCATCGAGCCGGGCAGCGTGGTGAACACGGACGGCTGGGTCGGGTACGACCGCGTCAGGAAGACCGGCTACCGGCACCGGATCACGTTCCTCGAGGGCCGGAAGGAGTCGCCGTCGGACCTATTGCCGCGCGTCCATCGGGTCGCGTCGCTGCTGAAACGGTGGCTGCTCGGCACCACTGCTGTCCGGTCATTGATCGAGTCGCCGCCGCTAAATACTACGTAACGAAAGGGTTAGGTGTCGGCGGCGCACTTTTCGATATCTTTGGCGATCGACGGTTTGCCGGGCACAACGGGCATCGGACGCAGAATGCGGCATGCAGCCTGGCCGTACCGTCTTCGCTCAGTTGATGGATCACATCTCGCGGTTCGAGTTTCAGAAGTGCGTCACTCGCTATCACGGTGAATACAAGGCGTCGCGCTTCTCGTGCTGGGATCAGTTCTTGTGCATGGCGTTCGCCCAGCTCACCTACCGCGAAAGTCTTCGTGACGTCGAAGCCTGTCTCCGCGCGGTGCAACCGCGGCTCTATCATCTTGGTTTTCGCGCACGCGTTGCGCGTTCCACGCTGGCCGATGCCAATGAACGACGCGACTGGCGCATTTACGCCGACCTCGCCCAGGGGCTTATTCCAACGGCGCGGGGCTTGTACGCCAGCGAGCCCCTCGACGCTGACCTCGCCGACACGGTGTACGCGCTCGATGCGACGATCATCGAGCTCTGTCTCTCGGTGTGTCCTTGGGCGCATTATCGTCGGCGCGACGCCGCGATCAAGTTGCACACGCTCCTTGACCTGCGCGGCTCGATCCCGTCGGTTGTGCAAATCACGCCCGGAAAATGCCCCGATGTCGAGGCCCTCGATCATCTCGCCCTCGAAGCCGGCGCCATCTACATCATGGACCGCGGCTACGTCGACTTCGATCGGCTGTATCGGTTCTGCCTCGAAGCCGCGTTCTTCGTCACGCGGACCAAGCAAGGGATCCAGTTCAAGCGGCGCTCGTCGCAACCCGTCGCCGCCTCGACGGGGCTCATCTCCGATCACCTGGTGGTCCTCGCGACCAAGGAGAGCCGCCGCCGCTATCCCCAGCCGCTCCGGCGCGTGCGCTATCGCGACCCCGACACCCAGAAACGCTTCAGCTTTCTCACGAACAACTTTGCCCTGCCCGCACTCACGATCGCGCTGCTCTACAAATCGCGGTGGCAGGTCGAGCTCTTTTTCAAGTGGATCAAACAGCACCTGCGCATCAAAGCGTTCTACGGTGTCAGCGAGAACGCCGTGAAAACCCAAGTGTGGATTGCCCTCTCGGTTTACGTCCTGGTGGCCATCGTCAAGAAGCGCCTCGGGCTGGAGGTGACTCTCTACAAACTCCTCCAGATCTTGAGCGTGACCCTCTTCGAGAAAATGCCCATTTCCATGGCCGTTTTCGACGTCGGCCCCACATTCGAAGAGATCGACGACGGCAACCAGTTGGAACTGTTCGACTTATGACCGGACACTACTGGCTCGGCACCCATCAGGGAGCCATCAGCTTCGAACATCTGGACTACTACCTGGACGAATTCACGTTCCGGTTCAACCGGCGCACCTCTCGGCATCGCGGCAAGCTCTTCTACCGCCTGGTCCAGCACGCGGTGGCCGTGGCCCCGGCGCCCTACAAGAGCCTCGTTGGGGGAAAACACAAGATATTGGGGTCACCTTAGTGAAGTGGATACCCACTAAGCCGAATAGTCCGGCCGAATGGTGGAATAAAAAAGGCGAACACTATGGACCCTCGTGTCGCCGCCGCCCTGTCGTTGATTCAGACGCAGCCGCAGACCACCACCGAGGCGCTGGCAGTTTCGGTAAACCTCTTTCCCTCTCGATTACGCCACGTTTTCCGTGCAGAGATGTCGACATCGCTGTGCCGCTACGTTAGAGAATGGCGCCTCGTGCATGCTGAGGAGTTGCTCAGAACTACGTTTCTATCGATCAAGCAGGTATCCGCTGGCTGCGGGTTTCGCGATCCGAACCACTTCCGTCGCGAATTTCGGCGCCGCTTCGGCCTCGCTCCAACAGCGTACCGGCAGGTAGCCGGATCCGACGCCAAATAGCCGTGCACACACCGTTGCGCCTCGGCTGGCACAGGCCCTACTGTTTCTACTGGCCTGTTTACCGAACGACCGGCCGATGCCCACGGAGTTCATCGTCAACAGCCACGGTAATCCGGTGGCGAAGGTCCAGAGGGGAGGCTGACATGAGACAGATGAGACAATGGTTTCGCAGGGCGTCCGTTGCGTTGCTACTGGCGGTCTTCATCGCTCTCCTCGGAGGTGTGGCCTCAGCGAGTTCCCCCACATGTTGCTGCGTCCAATGTTCGGGCTTTCAGACCTGCTGCTGCTACGGCTACGACGGTTGCATGAGCGGTGGATGCACCCCCTACGAGGGATCGGGATGCAGCCTGTGGTGCGGGTCCAACTACTGGTTCTTCAGCTGTTAGTTAACGGCCCTGGATCAGTGGACCAGTTGCTTGGCAGCGCGATCGAAATCGCAACGCTAGCCCGGGGGCACGCGCGCGCATGTCGCCCGTGCCCCCGCACGGAACGCGAACGCCGTTGCACCGAAACGCAAAGAGCGGAGGGCCGATGACAATGGCACGCTCAACTGTGATCGTGGCGTTTATCGCGGCAGCAATGGGAGCCAGTGCTCTTTCTTACGAGGCGCTCCACGCAGGGTACACGCGTCCGAGCGCCGGGCTCAGTCCTCAATCCGTGCTAGGGGCGAGCGTCCAAGCTCCAGCGATGGCCAGAAGCCAGGACGCCCCGAGACCTGGGACAATCGGCACGCCTGTCAAACGCGACGCGACGACATCGGGGCGCAAGGGCGGAAGCGCATCACGCACCGTTCAACCACTTGTCGCTCGTCTGCCCGTCGGATTGTGGGCTCTCGCCTGGTTTCTTTTCGTGCTCGCCGTCCAGGTGAGTTCGTTCGGAGGGGGGACGGAGTTGCAGGGCCGCACACGCAGTCATTTGTTCTCGCTGAGCACGGTGGGCATGGCTCTGCTGTTCCTGGCCGCTTATCGGATTGTATCCGCCAGCGGTCGTCCGAGTGTCGAGGATCAGGCGGCCGCGCTGTGCATCTTGGCGATCTTCGTGTCGTCCTCTCTTCCGGGGCAAGCGCCAATTCGAACAGTCCTGGCTCATGCTGCCAAAGACTTCATGCATCTCTTGGCGCAGGCGCCGGTGTGGATCGCCGCCTGTGTGTTCATCGCCATCGTTGCGATGCGGCCGTTTCCAACGGCCGCGATACCAACCGGACCGGCGTTCATGCAGTGGTACTCGCTGCAGCCGCGCGTCGCGGTGCCCGTGACAAAGGGCGGGGCGGCAGTGCTCGTGCTCAAGGCGATCGACTATCAATGCGGTCCATGTGCTGCCGCAGAGGCCGACTACCGTCCGACCATAGAGAGATTACGCCGGGATTACGGCGAGGCGGTTCGCTTCGTCGCACTTGACTACCCTCTCGACAAAGAGTGTAATCCGTACGTCCCGACGACCGTACATGAGAGCGCCTGTGAGGCAGCGGCGGCCGTCAGGTTGGCTCGGGAGCGCGGGCGTGAAATCCAGATGGCGCAGTGGTTGTGGGAGAATCAATCGAGGCTATCGCCTGCGGGGGTGTTCAAAGCCGCTCACGACGTTGGTGGAGTCGATCGTATGAGCGAGCGTTATCAGGTCGCGCTTCAGGGTGTACGAGGTGACATCGAGCTGGCGCACCAACTGGGTGTTCCAGGGACACCCACGTACATCATCAATGGGGTGCGCCTTCCCACCATCCCGAAGGGCGACTTCGAAGCGGCGATCATGTACGAGATGGAGGGAACGCCCGCCTTGAACGGCAAAGGCGGTCGCGGAGGGCTGGGGACGCGACCTGGTACCGCACCGGAGCGACGATGAGAAGCGGCACTCGACTGCTTGTTCTGGCTGTCGTCGTTTCCACGAGTGTCTGGGCGCAGGCGCCATCGGCGTCCGGTACGGCGGGCGGACGCGCGTCGCTTCAAGCGGCGCAATTGCTTTTGAGATCTGCCAGGGAACACATTGGTGGCGAAGCGAGACTCCGGCGGGTGCAGACATTGGTGCTGCGTGGGAAGGCACGAATCAAGAATTGGGGCTCCGGCCCTGGGGATCTGCTCAGCTCGGTCGAACTTCGCGTGAAGCTCCCTGATCAGTACCTCCGCATTGACACCGACGGACGGTTTATACGACGGACCGGGTTCACTGGCGGTACGCCCATCAACCAGATCCGCGTATTGGTGGGTGCCGGTCAGGCGTCTTCATCTCCCGGCGACTTGATTGCGGAACGTGCGGAGTGTGCCCGACTACTGTTGGGGCTCCTCGCTGACACGCGTGTGGTGCTTTCGCTTCGACCAAGTGCCGACGAGGAATCGGGGAACAACTCGATCAGGCTGCTCGGGAGGGACAATTTCTCCGCTTGGCTCGACTTCGCCCCTCAAACGCAGATGCCCCTCCGCGTTCGCTATCAGGAGATGACTGTCGCGCCTGGAGGATCTGCGAAATCCACTCCAACGTCCGGCCGCAGTGTGATGATGCCCACGCTGCGGCTTGCCGAAGTGACGGAGACATTTGGCGATCGTCGCGAGACGAGTGGGTTGTGGCTGCCCTACCGCATCACACGGTCGGCCTCAGGCATCGTCGTTGAGGACATGGTAGTGGACACCATCATCGTAAATCCCCGCCTCGGTCCGACAGATTTCAAATAGTTATTGACGGTTCCTCTCATTCTTCGCGTAGCGCCTCAGTTGGAGACAGCCTGAGCGCGCGGGCCGCCGGGACGAGTGCTGACGCCGCGGTCGCACCGAACATTGCAAGGACACCCAATGCAGTTGTGACCGGATCTCCCGGCTGCACGCCGTACAGCATCGTGCGCAGGGTTTGCGATACCCATACGCCGGCAATTGTCCCGATGGCAACCCCCATCGCAGTTGCCGTGAGCGAATCTCGCACCACCAGTCGCAGCACCTGACTCGGCCGGGCGCCAAGGGCGACGCGGACAGCGATTTCACGAGTTCGGCGCGCAACCAGAGAGGCCGCAGTTGCGAACACGCCTCCCGCGCAGATTGTAACCGCGGCCACGGCGAAAAAGACCACAATCAGAGTCGCGAACCATCGGTCGGCAATTGATCCAGTCAGCCGCTCGTCCATCGAGGCGACTTCGACGACGATCGCGTCCGGGCTAACGCGCGTGATCGTGCCCCGAATGAGGCTGCGCAGATTCGGCGGGCGCGCGGCCGGCCGTACAACGTAGCTGAGCACGTTGTTGCACCCGGAACATTGAGGCGCCGCGAGGAGCCAAAACACCGTCGGGCGCGGATCCGCGTCGAGTGCCTGATCGAGCGCGTCCCCGACGACACCGACGACCTCTGCCACGTCGTGTCGTCCCAGAATGCGGCCGACAGCGCCTTGCGGGTAGTAGCGCCTGGCGAACGTTTCGTTGACGACGATGACATTGGGCTGGTCATGCTCACTAAATCCTCTTCCCGCCAGGAGCCTGCTGCCGGTCGCGTCGAAATAGCCTGGCGTTACGAACTTGCCGGCCACCGGCACCATCTCACCTCCAACCTCGACCACGACGTTCCACTGTGACCGATCCGCCATCGCGCCCATGGCACTGGCAGCGGCACTCACGGCAGGAAGTCGTCGGATTGCCTCAAGGGTCTGGTCCATACTGCTCTGCAACTGGAAGCCGCCCGCGGGATACGAAACCGAGGCGACGATGACATTTCCTGCGAAGCCGGTGTCTCGTGTTCGCAGATTCACCCAGGACCGAACCAACAGTGCTGCTGCGACTAGCAGGACCACCGTGAACGCAGCCTGCGCAGCGGCAACCGAAAAACCGATGGTACGTCTCGCCGGCAGTGCGGCCGACATTGGTCGATCGAGCACCCGTCGCAGTGGTATGCGGATTGCTGCGCGTGCCGTCGCCCCGGCAGCCGTCGCCACCAGCAGTGTTGCGCAGCCCGCGAACACGGCGGCGCGCAGCGTGACCGATGGTTCCCCAAGCGCCGCGTATTCTGCTGGGATGACAGCCCGCACGAAGGTCAAGGCGACGCGAGTAAGCAGTAACCCGCAAGCAGCGCCCGCCGCCCCGAGGATGGCGACTTCCATCCCGATCAGTCGATCGACGTCCCATTGGGAGGCGCCCATGAACGCACGGATCCTCAGTTCCGTGGCGCGGTGGGCAATGCGAAGGAGCAGCAGGTTCGCCAGATTGGTCGCGCAGATGACGAGAATAAGACCAGCTGTCACCACAGTGGCTAATGCCAATATCCGGTGCCGCTGAGTCATGTAGCGCCGCAAGGGCTGAACGTCAATCGCCACCCCTGCCATGGCACCAGCCGATGCGCGCAGAACGCCGCTGACCCGAACGCAGCTCACGCTTGGCTGCAGTCGGGCAATGACGGTGAACGGAGCCGAGCCCATGCCACCCTGTCGGCTCGATTCGAGCAGCGCGCCTGGGCGCACCGCTATCAGAGCATCGACACGTGGAAGGGCGGTGTTTCGTGGTACGATGAAGTCGGGGGGGAGGACACGGCCCACTCTCATCGCCCGACCGTCTTGCCCTTGGAGGACGGCGCCCACGATATCTGCTGGTTTGCTTGCCAGTTTCTCAACGCCACTGGATGTCAGCGTGATGACGCCGTCTAACGGAGCGCCGTCGCTTCTCCATGCTTGCCGCTTCCCGAACACGCCCAACACGTCCAGCAGGGGTCCGGCGATCTCCTCTGTTTGAAGCGCGACGGTTCCGGCCGCTGTTCGAAGCCTCAGAACGGGGCCGAGCCGATAAGTGCCCACAGCGGCAAAAACGTCATCGTGAGCCTGCAACTCCACCAACGTGGGGATCGATCCTGGCGGAGGTGCCCAAACCCAGTCGGCGTTGGGCACTTCCCGAAGGGTAATGACAGCCAGCTCGTCCGGCTGGGCGTACGGTAGAGGCCTCAACAGGAAAGGGTCCGCCAAAGCGAACATCACGGTTGCGAGCCCGATTCCTAGGGCGATCACGCAGATCGTGGCCCCCGACGAGACCGGCTTCGCACGAAACGTGCGTCGAACAGACGCGAAATCGGCGATTAGGAGACCCATCTGTCCCCCGACGGTTCCTGATCGACGGGCTAACCATATCCCGCTGAGCGGCGTTCGTCGCGACGAAGCGCAACAACCCAAGGACTAGCTAGTGGGCGACGGCGAGCGCGTCGATTGATGACGACGGAACTCCTCGTCGAGCGGCAGTCTTGCTGTCGGTCGCTTGTGGGGTGGTGACGAAGAGTTGCGGTGACGCGTGATTTGACTGACGACTCGGACGCTGACGCATCAGCATAAGTAACCAAGCGATTGCCGCGCCCCCGGCGGCCGAACCCAGGAGAAACGACTTCAGCCGGAGGCCGCCGATCAACACAAAAATGCTCGTAGAAGCGAATCTCATCCCTGCGGCGTTGCCATCGACATGTAGGCACGACAAGTTGATGCCCGGATACACCCGCACAAGCTGATGTTACGCTCCTATTGTCACTTGCTACAAGACAGTCTGCACAACTTTCGCCACACACTCACGGTGCTGCGGTCTCGCCGGATCGGTCCCTATCGCTTGGTGCTTCGCGGAACGCCATGACGGCATCGCTGAGAACTTCCGTCGACGCAGGCGGTCACTTTCGGCGACGACCGTTCTTCTACCAACGTCTGCCCGGCCTCGAAGAGCGTCCGGGCTCGGGCCGGCCGCTTTTCTCCCTAGCCGACCTGGTCGAATTTAACGCCGTGCGCTGCGAACTCCCTTCGGGTACCGCTGTCCGAGCCTTCGTGCGCGAGGCCCGCCTGCTCTGGGCTCGTCCCACGAAAGTGAACGTCGGTTACCCGCGCGA
>PMZR01000100.1 GCA_003170135.1 Acidobacteriota bacterium | reverse complement strand
CCGCGCGGGTCGCCGTCCTGCACCACGAAGTTCGGCACGACCCGGTGAATCGGCACGTTGTTGAAGAAGCCGGCCCGGGCGAGCGTCATGAAATTGAGCGCGGTCAGCGGCGCGTCGAGCACCGCGAGTTCGATCTGGATCGTGCCTTTCGACGTGTCGATGTAGGCGTGCGGCGACACGGAGGGCGCCACGAGCTGCGTCGCATGGTAGTCGAGGCCGGCGCGCGTCGGGGCAGGCCGAATGGCCGCGGCCCGATCCACGGACGGATCGAGCGTCTTCAACAACGCGGCGGCTTTCACGCGCACGGCCCAGTCGCTGTCCTTGAGCGCGTCCTCGAGCGTCGGCGTGGCCGCCGGGCCGCCGTATTTCGCGAGCGCGGTCAGCGCGGCTGCGCGCGCCACGTACGTGCCGTCGGCGCGGGCCCGTGTGTAGGCCTCGACGAGCGCCGCCGCCCCTGCGGGGGATTGCAGCTCGCCGATCCCGTTGGCGGCCGCCATGCGCACCACGGGGTCGTCCGCCTTGAGGCGCTCGAGCAGGATCGCAGCCGCCTGCGGGGCGCGCACTTTCACGAGCGCGTCGAGCACCGCCGGAAGGACGCGCTGGTCCTGGTCCTTCAGCATCTCGGTCAGCCGCGGGACCGCCGTGTCGGCCGGCATCGTGCTCATCAACGACGCGACCGCGGCGCGCACCGACCACTCCCGGTCGGGCTCGAGGCCCGACAGCACCACGAGGAACTGTTGCAGGTCGATCTCGCGCAGCGACCGCAGCGAGGCGGCGCGCAGCGGCGGCCACGGATCGCCGATGAGATCCAGCAGCGGCGTCACGGCCGCGGGCGCGCGCAGCACCCCGAGCGCGGTGACGGTCTCGAGCCGCAGGTTCGCGGGCAGGTCACGCGCGTCGACGAGCGCGACCAGCGGGTCCGCCGCCCGCTCGTCCCCGATCTCGCCCAGCGCGCGCACCGCGGCGATGGCGGTCGCGACGTCGGTGCGCCATCCCTGCGCGAACGGCAGCAGCGCATCGATCGCAGACGGATCCTTGAGCGCGCCGAGCCCCCGCGCCGCGAAAATGCGAGCCGGCCGGCTCCCGCCCCGCATCAGGGTCAGCAGGGCTGGCAGCCCGCGCTTGTCGGGGGTCCGGCCGAGCGCGTAGGCGACGGGCCACCACGCCACCGCCGGTTGGCCCCGCGCGTCGAGCACGGCGGCGGCGATCGCGTCGAAGGCCTTGAGTCGCGTCAGCGCGAACACGCCCAGCCGGAACGCCTCGACGGCCGGGTCGGACGGGTACGCCGCATCGTCGGCCGACACATTCGCCAACGCGCCCGACNNCGCCTGGTCGCCGACGAGTCCCAGGGCCTCGGCGGCTCGTCCCTGGACCAGCGGCGACGCGTCGGCCAGCGCGGCACGCAGCGCGTCGGCCGCGCGCTTGTCGCCGAGCAGCCCGAGGGCGAATGCAGCCATCTGCCGCACCTCGGGATCCGCGTCGTGGAGCCGGGGGGTCAGCAAGTCGACGCCTTCCACCAGGCCGACCCGGCCGATTGCGAGCGCCGTGCGCCGGCGCACGCGCGCCTCGTCGTCGGCGATGAGGCGGCCGAGATCCGGCACCTCCGGCGGCGCCGTGACGACGGCCGGGCGCTTGCCGCGCGCGGTCACGGGCACCGGCACGGGCGGCGGCGCTTCGCGCAGGATGCGCCGGTCCTCGAGCTGCAGGATCCACGCGATCTTCTGCTCGTAGGTCGTCACCGGCGCAACCACGACCGGCGGGACCGTGGCGCAGGCTCCGCCCAACACCCCGGTTACGACAGCCACGGCAGCCACGACGAACGCTCGGTGCGCGCGATTCATGCTCGTCTCGGTCCTTCGCCTGCCCGAAGTTTCATCGCTCGAACGTCGCCACGCGCAGGGTGGCCGCGGCGACCCGTCGAGGTCACGAGCACGAATACCCGGGACTCGGTCCGGCCGACGCTCGCCTCGACCGGATGGACGAGCAAAAGGCGCAGCGGGCGCATCTCGAGACGATCGATTCTCACAATCCACCCCCGATTGCCGGGTCTGACAACCCGCCGCGTCGGCGACGTGCGCGCGCGACCGGGCCAGTCAAAGATGATAGCACCGGCCGATGCGCGTCCGGCCCGAGCGCGTCGGGCCGTACACGTCCGGCCCTGACAGTCCGGCCCTGCCCGGTCGACCGGAGCCACTGCCTTGGCATATACTTCGCGCGATTTGGACTTTCGTTACATCACGCTCGAGGGGCCACCGGGGGTGGGGAAGACGGCGCTCGCCGAGCGGCTCGCCGCCCGCCTCGACGCCACCGCGATCCTCGAGGAAACCGACAACCCGTTCCTCCTCGACTTCTACAAGGGACGGCCTGGCGCCGCCCTGCAGGCGCAGCTCTACTTCCTGCTCAGCCGGCACCGCCAGCACGCCGCGCTCCGCCAGGCGGACCTCTTCACGCAGCTCACCATCTGCGATCACCTGTTCGAGAAGGACAAGATCTACGGCTATCTCAATCTCGATGACAACGAATTGTTCATCTACCAGCGCTTGTACGACCTGCTCGCACGTGACATCTCGACGCCCGACCTGGTCGTCTACCTGCAGGCCCCGGTCGACCTGCTTCTCAGGCGGCTGAAGGATCGCCGCCGGGACGATGACCAGGAGGTGCCGCCGCTCGATCCGGCCTACCTGCGCGAGCTCTCGCAGGCCTACCATCACTTCTTCTTTCACTACTCCGCGTCGCCGCTGCTCGTCGTGGAAACGTCGCAGTTCGACCTCGCCGGCTGCGACGAGGCGCTCGACGACCTGATCAAGCAGATTTCGACGATGGGCCGCGGAACCCAGTACTACGTGCCGCGGACGGGCTGAGACCTTCCTCGCGCCTGCTCCCGCCTCCTGCCGCCCGGGTCGACGCCGGGCGCATCGCTGATGTAAGCTGCGCGATATGGCCTGGTTCAACAAGATCCGAAAGCCGATCGCCCCGGCGGGCGACAAAGCCAGCCGGGTGCCGGAGGGCTTGTGGATCAAGTGCCCGCAGTGCGCGCAGATCATCTACAACAAGGATCTCGCGGCGAGCCTGAGCGTCTGCCCGAAGTGCGCTCATCATTTCCGGCTCTCCGCGACCGAGCGCCTGCGGTCGCTGCTCGACGGCGAGTGGACCGAGTACGACCGCGGCCTGGCGTCCACCGATCCGCTCGGCTTCAAGGACACCAAGCCATACCGGGATCGTCTGAAGGCCAGCGAGAAGGCCATCGGCGCCAAGGACGCGGTGGTGGTCGCGACGGGCCGACTCGACGGCATCGAGGTCGTCGTCTGCTCGATGGAGTACGCGTTCATCGGCGGCAGCATGGGCGTGGTCGTCGGCGAGAAGATCACGCGCGGCATCGAGCGGGCGATCGCGATGCGCGCGCCGGTCATCATCGTGTCCTGCTCGGGCGGCGCCCGCATGATGGAGGGCGCCCTGTCGCTCATGCAGATGGCCAAGGTGTCGGCGGCCCTCGCGCGCCAGGATCGCGCCGGACTCCCGTACATCTCGGTCCTCACCGATCCGACGACCGGCGGCGTCACGGCGAGCTTCGCGATGCTGGGCGATCTGAACATCGCCGAGCCGAAGGCGCTGATCGGGTTCGCCGGCCCGCGCGTCATCGAGCAGACCATCCGGCAGAAGCTGCCCGAGGGCTTCCAGCGCAGCGAGTTCCTGCTGGATCACGGCATGGTCGACACCATCGTCGATCGCCGCGAGATGAAGAAGACCATCGCCTCCGCCCTGCGCTTCATGGGCGCGGTCGGCACGCCCGTGGCGCCCGCCGTCGAAGCGCCCACCGAACCCACGCCGGCGGTCGCCGCCAGTCAATCCGAAGCGGCTGGCGCGTGAGCACAGATCTGGAACCCTGAAGCCCGGAGCCGAGGGTCCGTGGATCCGATCGACTATCTCTTCAGCCTCGAAAAACTCGGCATCAAGTTCGGCCTGCACAACATCAACGTGTTGTGCGAGGCCCTCGGCCATCCCGAGCGCGCCTATCGATCGGTCATCATCGCGGGAACCAACGGCAAGGGTTCCGTCAGCGCGATGGTCGAAGGCGCCCTTCATGCCGCCGGTCTCGCCACCGCCCGCTATACGTCGCCGCACCTGGTCCGCGTGGAGGAACGCTTCGTCCTCAACGGCCGTCCGGTCGACACCGCGAGCCTGCGAGAAGTCGCCGCCGACATGCCGGCGATCGTCGCCCGGCTGCGCGAGCGGAACGAACTCAGGGCAGAGCCGACGTTTTTCGAGGTGACCACGGCGATCGCCTTCGAGTTGTTCCGGCGGGCCACGGTGGATATCGCCGTGCTCGAGGTCGGCATGGGCGGCCGTCTCGACGCCACGAGCGTGGCGCCGGCCAGCGCCGCGGCCATCACCAGCATCGACTTCGACCACGAGCGCTACCTGGGTGACACGCTGGCGCAGATCGCCTTCGAAAAGGCGGGCGTCGTTCGGCCCGGCATGCCGGTCGTCGTCGGCGAGTCGAAGGCCGAGCCGCTCGGCGTGATTGCCGGCGTCTGCCACGAGCGGGGCGCATTTTTCGTCCAGGCCAGGGAGGGCGTCCGCGCCGACGCGCGCCTGGTCGGCGGACGGACCGAGCTGGCGCTCGAAACGCCGCGGCGCCGCTACCCGCCGATGGTGCTCGCCTTGCGCGGGCGCCACCAGGTCGGCAACGCGATCGTGGCGGTACGGCTGCTCGAGGAGCTCGAGCGGCTGGGCCAGCCGGTGCCCGAGCGGGCCGTCGTGGCGGGCCTGACCGAGGTGTCCTGGCGCGGCCGGCTCGATCTGGTGTCCACCGACCGCGGTCCCGTGCTCTTCGACGGCGCGCACAATCCGGCAGGCGCCCGGGTGCTGGCCGCGTACCTGGACGAGGTCTACCCGCACGGAGTGCCGATGGTCTTCGGCGCGATGGGCGACAAGGACGCGGCGGCGATGCTGGCCGTCCTGCTGCCTCACGTCACGAGGCTCATCGTGACGCGTCCGCGTACGCCTCGTGCGCGGCCCGCCGAGAGCCTGGCGGAGATCGCGCGTGGCGTTGGCAACATCGACATCGAGATCGTCGAACCGGCGATCGAGGCGCTGGCGCGCGCATCTGCGTTCGGGTCGCCGGTGCTCGTCGCCGGATCGATCTTTCTCATCGGGGACGTGCTGGCCGACCTCGGCGACTCCGCGAGGCCCATCTAGTCCGGGGTCCGGGGTCCGGAGTCCAGGGTCCGGTCCGGCGCGTGGCACCGCCGGTCTTCACACCGGTGGCTCATCCGATTCGTCGCGTTGCCCGCCGCTTGACCGCATGGTATTCTTCAGTCGTTTCAAGCCCGGCCAGGCTTTCCCCGCGTGCCAGCGCCAACGGAATCCGAGTACTCCGCATGCAGCGTCTCGCCTCGTCACTGGTCGTCTGCTGCCTGATGGTCGTTCTGCGACCCGGTCTGGCCGTGGCCCAGGTCGCGTTTCCGGGATTCGACCAGCAGTGGAGCAACTTCGCCGAGAAGGTTGACGACAACCACTTCCGGTCGGTGGGACAGGTCGAGCTCTTGAAGGGCGACACCCGTTTCTACGCGGACAAGGCCGATTACTACGTCGACACGCACCGCCTGGTCGCGAGCGGCAACGTGACGGTGGTGCAGGGGGAGACGACGATCTCGGCCGCCAGCATCGACTTCAACACCGAGACCGAGCTGGGCACGTTCTACGGCAGCCCGGCCTGGGGCATGGTCTCGCTCGGCAATCGCGTGGATCGGTCGATGTTCGGCACGCTCGAACCGGACATGATGTTCTACGGCGACACGATCCAGAAGATCGGCAAGAAGAAGTACCGGCTCACGCACGGCGGCTTCACGACGTGCGTCCAGCCCGTTCCGCGCTGGGAGCTGACCTCCGGCTCCATCGTCATCAGCCTGGAGCACTACGCGATCCTCACCAACCCGGTCATGCGGGTCAAAGGCGTGCCCGTCTTCTACCTGCCGATCCTGTACTACCCCGTCAAAACGAAGGAAGACCGCTCGACCGGGTTCCTGATGCCGACCTACGGCACCTCGACGGCCCAGGGATTCAGGCTGAGCAACGCCTTTTTCTGGGCGATCGGCCGCAGCCAGGATCTGACCGTGATGCACGACTGGTTCACCAAGACGGGCCAGGGCGTGGGAACCGACTACCGGTACGTGCTCGCGCCCGGTTCGGGAGGCGATCTCCAGACCTACATCCTGAACCAGAACGAGATCGTCACGCCCAACACGGACGGCACGACGACGACGAATCCTGGCAAGCGCAGCTACAAGATCAAGGGCAGCGCGAACGAGACGATCAACCCGCACATGCGGGTGGGCGGGACGATCTACTACTTCACGGACCTCGTCACGCAGCAGACTTACAACACCAATATCTACGACGCGTCGCGCAGCACGCGCACCATGAACGCCAACTTCACGGGCTCGTGGGGCGGATACCGGATCGCGGCCGGCGCCGACCGCACCGAGTTGTTCAGCGGCACGACCAGTTCGACGCTCACCGGCTCGCTGCCACGCCTGTCCTTCTCACGTGCCGAGCAGCCGATCGGCAACCTCCCCATCTACGTGACGCTGGGCGGCGAGGCCGTGACGCTGCAGCGCGGAACGACGACGACCTCGACGGGCGACACCCCGACGACGACCATCACCAACCTGTCGGTCTCGCGCATCGATTTCTCGCCGACGGTGCGCATCCCCTTCACCCGGCTCCCGTTCCTCACGGTGAACTCGTCGATCAGCTGGCGCGGCACGTACTGGACGAAGAGCTACGACGGCCCGGACACCAAGAACATCATCGACCAGCCCATCTCGCGGCGCCTCTTCGACTTCGAGACCGCCATCACCGGGCCGGTCGTCAGTCGCATCTTCAACACGCCCGACAGCGGCTACGCGGACAAGCTCAAGCACACGATCGAGCCGTTCGTGAACCTGGGCTACACGACCGCCGTCCCCGAGTTCGACCGCATCGTGCAATGGGAGAGCGTGGACGGGATCGTCGGCGGCACGACGCAGGTGACCTACGGCGTCACCAACCACCTGTACGCGAAGCGCAAGCGCGACGGAAAGGTGACGGCCTCGCGGGAAATCCTGAACGTCGGCGTGCGACAAACCTACTACACCAACGATCGGGCGTCCCAGTTCGACCCGAACTACAGCAACAGTTTCAGCGGGACCAAGCCCTACCACCTCTCGCCGATCGCATTGACCGCGCGCGCCGCGCCGGCCGACCAGATCAGCGCCACGTTCCGCGCCGAGATCGATTCGCAGTACAAGACCCTGCGCAGCGTCTCGGCCAACGGCAACTACTCGATCGGGAACTGGCTGGGCACCTCGGCCGGCTGGACGCTGACGCGTACGATCGGCCCCACAGGCCTGGTCGATCCGTCGGGCGTCAGGCACTTCCTGAACGGCACCACGAACGTGCGGCTCGCGCAGAACAAGTACGGCGGCAACTACACGTTCAACTTCGACGTCGTGAAGGGGCAATTCGTCCAGCAGCGCATCACGGGCTACTACAATGCCCAGTGCTGCGGGTTCGCCGTGGACTACCAGGCGTACAACTTCGGGACGCTCGCCGGGGTGCTGGTCCCCCAGGATCACCGCTTCAATTTCTCGTTCACGCTCGCCGGACTCGGCAGCTTCTCGAACTTCTTCGGCGCGCTCGGCGGCGCGCCGCACTGAGTCGCGTTCAAGGGCCCGAATTATGACTGAGGTCCTCGTCACCGGCGGCGCGGGGTTCATCGGGAGCAACTTCGTGCACTACGCGCTCGCCACGCGCCCGGACTGGCGCGTGACGACGCTCGACAAGCTGACCTACGCAGGCCGGCTCGAGAACCTGAAGGGGGCGCTCGACGATCCGCGCCACTCGTTCGTGCGCGGCGACATCACCGACGCCGCCGTCGCCGGCTGCCTGGTGGAGCGCGCCGACCTGGTCGTGCACTTCGCCGCCGAAACACACGTGGACCGGGCGATCCACGGCGCCGCCGATTTCATCAAGACCGACGTCTTCGGCACCTACGTGCTGCTCGAGGCCGCGCGGCGCGCCACCCACCTCCGGCGGTTCATCCAGATCTCGACCGACGAGGTGTACGGGACCGTGCCGGACGGATCCAGCCGCGAGACCGATGAACTGAAGCCGCGGAACCCGTACGCGGCCAGCAAGGCGGGCGCCGACCGGCTGGCGTACAGCTTCTTTGCGACCTACGGCGTGCCCGTGTGCATCACGCGCGCGTCGAACAACTACGGGCCCTGCCAGTTTCCCGAGAAGGTCATCCCGCTGTTCATCACCAACGCCGTGGACAACCAGCCGCTGCCGCTCTACGGCGACGGAGGGAACGTGCGCGACTGGCTGCACGTGCTCGACCACTGCCGTGCCCTCGACCTCGTCATCGAGCACGGCGTCGACGGCGAGGTCTACAACATCGGCGGCGGGAACGAGGTGGCGAACGTCGACCTGACGCATCAGATCCTCGATCTGACCGGGCGGCCCGCGTCGCTCATCACGCGCGTGCCCGATCGCCCGGGACACGACCGCCGCTACTCGCTCGACACCACGAAACTGCGCGCGCTCGGGTGGCAGCCGCAGGTCGGCTTCGCCGAGGGGCTGCGCGAGACCGTACAGTGGTACCAGGCCAACGAGTCGTGGTGGCGCCCGATCAAACAGTCGAACGCGGAATTCCAGTCCTATTACGCCACGCAGTACGGCGAGCGGCTCCGCCTGTCGTGAAGGGATCGACGTGACGCGACGCATCCTCGTGACCGGCGCGGCCGGCTTCGCCGGCAGCCACCTGCTCGATCTGCTCGCACGCGACCCCGGCGTCGACGTCGTCGCCTGGCGGCGACCCGGCGAACGCCTGCCAGCCGGCCGTGCGGAGCACGCGCCCGGCATGTCCTTCGTGACGCTGGATCTGCTCGACCGCGGATCGGTCAACGCCGCCATCGCCGACGCACGCCCCACGTGCATCTACCACCTGGCGGGGGCGGCCCACGTGGGTGATGCGTGGACGAAGACCGCCGACACGCTCGCGGTCAACGCGCTCGGCACCTACTACCTCGTCGACGCGGTCGGCCGCCTCGGCCTGAAACCGCACATCCTGATTCCGAGCTCGGCCTACGTGTACCAGCCCGCGACTGGCGCAATCGACGAGCACGCGCCGGTCCGGCCAAACAGCCCGTACGGGCTCACCAAACTGGCCCAGGAGATGGCGGGGCTCAGGGCGTTCGAGGAAGACGGGATCCCGGTGGTCATCTCGCGCGCGTTCAACCACGTCGGCCCGCGCCAGGATCCCTCGTTCTCGACGTCCAGCTTTGCGCGCCAGATCGCCGCGATCGAGGTCGGCCACGCCGACCCGGTCATGTTCGTCGGCAACCTGGCCGCGCGGCGGGATTTGACCGACGTCCGCGACACGGTGCGCGCCTATCGGCTGATCGTCGAACAGGGACGGCCGGGCACCATCTACAATGTCTGCTCAGGCGTGGCGCACCCGGTTGCCGACGTGCTCGCGGGCCTCCTCGCGGCGGCGCGCGTACCGATCGAGGTCCGCGTCGACCCCGCCCGGTTGCGTCCCCACGACACGCCGATCGTGCTCGGCGACTACGGGCGTTTGCGCGACGAACTCGGCTGGCGCCCGGAGATCCCATTCGCGCAGACGCTGAGCGATCTGCTCGACTACTGGCGCGGCGTGGCGCTGGCGGAACGGGCCTAACCGCAATGCCTTTCGGATATTGA
>PMZR01000132.1:124348-124489 GCA_003170135.1 Acidobacteriota bacterium | reverse complement strand
CCCCGCACCTCGCACTCCGCACTACCTCGTCCCCTCCCGCGGATCAGGCTTCACCGTGAGCGGCTGCGTGAGGACCTTGCCGCCCACCGTCAGCCTCACTGAATAGGTGCCCGGGGCCGCGGCCGGCCCGCCGCCGCGGCC
>PMZR01000132.1:0-124335 GCA_003170135.1 Acidobacteriota bacterium | reverse complement strand
CCCGCCCGCCGCGCCGGCGGCTGGAGCCGGTCGCAGGTCCCACATCCACCGATGCATGCCCGGCGCGGCCGACAGCGGTTCGGGCGTCGGCATCCAGACCGCCGGCACGTTCAGCGTGTCCGGATTGCGGGCGGCGGGATGGTCGTCGCTCGAGTAGCGGCGAATCGTCTGGCCTGACCCGTCGAGAATCTCGAGCACGACCGGACCGGACGGCGCCGCCTTGAGGTAGTAATCGAGCATCGCGCCCGAGGGCGGATTCTCCGCGAACGGCTCGTCCTTCGGGAGCGGCGTGCCGTTCTCGCTGCCCGCCGGCATGTTGATGGCATCCGCGGGCTTGAAGAGGAACACGTCGGATTGCGAAACCGTGTCGTCGATCTGGCGCAGCGCCGCGNNATGTCGTCGAGCACCCAGAAGCCGCGGCCGTGCGTCGCGACAATCAGGTCGTCGCCGTGGATGGCGAGATCGCGCATCGAGCACGCCGGCAGGTTCAGCTGCAGTGACTGCCAGGTGTCGCCGTCGTTGAACGACACGAACACCGCGCGCTCGGTGCCCGCAAACAGGAGGCCGCGCCGGACCGGGTCCTCCTTCACCGTCTGCACGTAGACGCCCGCGGGAAGGCCTCTCGTGACGGCCTGCCACGTCTTGCCGCCATCGCGCGTGCGGTAGATGTAGGGCTGGTAGTCTTCGAGCTGGTGCCGTTCGACCGATGCGTACGCTTCGTTCCGATCGAAATGCGACGCCTCGATCATCGTCACTTTGCTCCACGGCGTCACCACCTGCGGCGTGACGTTCTGCCACGTCTTCCCGTCATCTGCCGTCATCTGGATGTAGCCGTCGTCGGTGCCGATCCAGACGAGCGCGTCCTGCAGCGGCGACGGGGCAATCGCGTAGATGACGCCGCGGCGCTTGTCGGCCGGCGCGTCAACGATCGCGGCCGCGTCGAGGTTCGGTGGGACACCGGGATCTTCGCGGGTCAGGTCGGGGCTCGGCTGCGACCATGTCACGCCGCCGTCGGTCGTCTTGTAGAGGAACTGATTCGCGAAGTAGAGCGCATGCGGATCGGCGCGCGAGAAGACGAGCGGCTGCGTCCACGCGTGCCGGTACGTGACCGCGCCTGGCGCGCCGGGTTGGCCGCCGCCAGCCGCGCCGCCGCGTCCTGCGACGCCGGCCGCGCCCGCCTGGCCGGCCCCGCCCGCAACGCCAGTCGCAGCGCCTGCTTGTCCGCCACGGCCCGGCGCCGCGCCGGTCGCGGCGCCCGCCTGGCCGCCACGGCCGCGGCCGCCCCGCTCGGGCGTCACGCTCTGCGACACGTTCGTGAGCACGTTGCACCGCGTGACGGTGCCGCCGTAGAGAATCTCCGGGTGCAGCGGATCGGGCGCCGTATAGCCGCTTTCGCCGCCCGCGCAGAGGCCCGTCCAGTCGTGCATCGAGATGACCGCGTGCAGGCTGCGCGACGGCGTGCCGACGGCGCCGCTGTCCTGCTGCGCGCCGGTCGCCCAGTACGGGAAGCGCTCGTCGGTCGCCACGTGATAGATCTGCGCGATCGGCTGGTTGTACCAGGAACTCCACGTCGTCGCGCCGTCCACGCTGACGATCGCGCCCTGGTCGCTTGCGAGCACCATCCGCTTCGGATCCTCCGGGGCGATCCACAGCTGATGGTAGTCATCGCCGCCCGGCGCGCCCTTGATCGGCGTCCAGCTGGTGCCCCCGTCCGTCGATTTGTAGAGCGACGTGTTCGACACGTAGACGATGTCCGCGTTCTGCGGATCCACGACGACCTTCGAGAAATACCAGCCGCGTCCCCAGACACGGTTGTCGCCGGAGATCTTCGTCCACGTCGCACCCGCATCCTCGGAGCGGTAGAGGCCGCCATCCTTCGCATCGACGATCGCGTAGACGCGGCGCGGGTTGGCAGGCGCGACCGCGACGCCGATGCGGCCGAGACCCTCGGCCGGCAGTCCCGTCGTCAGGGGCTGCCAGTGCAGGCCGCCGTCGGTGGACTTGAAGATGCCGCCGCCGGGACCGTTCGAGGGCCCGTAGACGTACCACGGCGGACGGCGCGTCGCCCACAACGCCGCGTAAACCACCTGCGAGTTCGCCGGATCGAACGCGAGATCGACCGCCCCGACGTTCTCGTCCTTGTAGAGGACTTTCTGCCAGGTGGTGCCGCCGTCGGCGGACCGGTAGACGCCGCGATCGGGGCTCGGGCCGTAGGCGTGTCCGAGCGCCGCCACGAAGACGATGTCCGGGTTCTTCGGATCGACGACGACGCGGCCAATCTGACGCGTCGCGTCCAGGCCGATGTGCTTCCACGTGCTTCCGGCGTCGGTCGATTTGTACATGCCGTCGCCGTAGGCGATCGAATCGCGCATGTCGCTCTCGCCGGTCCCGACGTAGACGATGTTCGGGTTGGATGGCGCGACGCCGATGGCGCCGATCGAGGCAACGGGCTGCGAGTCGAACACGGGCATCCACGTGCGGCCGGCGTTGGTGGACTTCCAGAGGCCGCCGCCGACCGACCCGAAGTAGAACGTGTTGGGCTGGCCCGGCACGCCGCTGACCGCGTTGACGCGGCCCCCGCGGAACGGGCCGATCATCCGCCAGCGCAGGCCGGCGTAGAGGCTTTGCGGCACGGGCGCGCGGGCGGCCTGGCCAGAACCTTGCGCGGAAACCGCGGGCAGCGCGTGCGCGGCAACCAGGACGCCGAGCGCCAGGCAGGCGCCAGCGGCAATTCGCCGGACAGAAGACATCGGTCGTTCTCCTTGGAAAGGCTTCCTGAGGATTCTACTGGAAGCCGGGGCGTTTGCGACGTCGGCCGAGTTGACACGACTTTTGGCCCGTGAGTACAATTGGAGGTTCTTATTGGCGAGTGGCGGTATCGTCTAGGGGTTAGGACACGTGGTTCTCAGCCACGGGACCGGGGTTCGAATCCCCGTACCGCTACCATCTTCATAAATTTCCTTCCTGACGACCGGCCTCGCGTGTCTTTTGCGCGAGGCCGTTTTTCGTTTTTCCACAGTACGCAGAACCTGCCAATTTGGGGTCAGGCACCATTACACGATTACAAAATCGTCAGATGGGCGCTAAACGCCTGACAGGCGGCGATATGCGAGGCTCGCGATCGCGGTGTCCTGGAAGCCCACGCCCGTCAGATCGGCGATCGTGATTTGCTGGTCGCTGGTCCGTCCCGGTTTCCTGGCGGCCGCCACCTGGCCAAGTTCCGTGTGCACGTCCGCCTCGCGCATCAAGCCGGCCGCGAGCGCGTGTTGCAGCTCGCCCAGGCGCGCGCACTGCGCCAACCGGTCGCACACCACGACATCCGCGCGCGCCAGGCAGCGCGCGTCCAGTTCCTGCTTGCCCGGGCCGTCCGAGCCCAGCGCCGTGATGTGCATTCCCGCGTGCAGCCAGTCGGCCGACACGATCGGCGCGCGTGAGGGCGTGCACGTGACGAGCACGTCCGCCTCGCGCGTGACCGCTTCCGGCCCCGTCGCGGCGACGGCCTCGATGCCCAGCCGGTCGCGCATCTCCGAGACATACGACGCCAGGCCCGCGCCGTCCACGCTCCACGCCACGAGCCGCTCGAACGGCCGCACGTAGTGCAGGCAGATCGCCTGCTGCCGCCCCTGCACGCCCGACCCAATCATGCCGACCGTGCGCACCCGCGCCGGCGCGAGACAGTCGGCCGCCACCGCGCCAGCGGCGCCCGTTCGCACATCGGTCAGATAGCCGTTGTCGAGCAGCAGCGCCACCAGCATGCCGGTCGCGGCATCGAAGAGCACCATCATGCCCGAACCGGTCGGCAGGCCGCGCTTCGGATTGTCGTAGAAACCCGAGGCGATCTTGACCGCGACGTGCGGCGTTCCCGCGACGTAGGCGGTCTTCACGTGGAACTCGCCGTCCACGCCCGGGATCGGCAGGTTGATGACCGCCGGCACGACGGTTTCGCCGCGGCCGTCGGCCTCGAACGCCTGGCGAACGACCGCAATCGCGTCGGATGGCGAGACGGCCTGGCGGATGTCCTGTTCGTTGAAGATCGGAATCATGGTCTGCGCTCCCGAAGTCCGAAGTCCGAAGGCCGAGGTCCGAGTGTCCGAAGTCCGGAGTCCGGTGTCCGGAGTCCGGTGTCCGAATTGTCCGGCCGGGTCGTCGCCAACGCAAGTTCTGTTAAGATCCGTCCCTGGCCGGAATGTTCTGCCCCTACAACCCGGTTCGACTCGTGCCTGAGGCGAGATTTGGCCCCTGACTCCAAAATTCCCCGAAAACTCCTCGTCGCCCTGGCGCTGGCCGCGTCTGCGGCCGTTGTCGCCCTGCTCGGGTTCACCGGGTTCGGCTGGACGGTCGAGATGAAGACCTACGACTGGCGCGTGCGACTGACCGCACGGCCGGAGGCCGCGCGGCGCGACATCGTGATGGTCACGATAGACGAGGAGAGCATCCGCAAGCTCGAACCGCAGGTGGGCCGCTGGCCGTGGCCGCGTCTCGTGCACGCGTATCTCATCAACTACCTCGCGCGCGGGCCAGCCAAGGTCGTCGCCTACGACGTGCTGTTCAGCGAACGGGACCTCACCTCCTTCAAGCTGCAGGGCGACGACTGGACCGGCAAGGAATCCGACGACACGTTCGTCGACGCGCTGAAGAAGGCGGGCAACGTCGTGCTGGCGGCTGACGCCTCGCGCAACGAGACGGTGACGAAGGAAATCGCCGACCCGAACGCCGCGGCCAAGAACGTCGAGACGCCCGATGTCGTGTCGTCGGCCTATCGCCTCGATGGCCCGCTCGAGAAGCGACCGATCATCACGCCGCCCTTCAAAGGGCTCGGCCCCGCGGCGCGCATGGTCGCCCACGCCTTCAACGCGCTCGACAGCGACGGCCCGCTGCGCCGCATGGTGCCGTTCATCCGCGTGCAGGACCGCACGATTCCCTCGCTGGCCGTCGCCGCCGCCATGGTCGCGTCGGACGTCCGGCCCGACCAGGTGCGGTTGGATGGCGATCACCTGGTCCTGGGCAAGGCGACGATGCCGCTCATCACGGATCGCGTGGCCACCTTCGAGCAGACGGCCGACGTGAGCCGCCGCGCGCTCGTGCGCTTCAACGGCCCGGACATGGCCGACGACGGGCACCTGACCTACCAGCAGTACTCCTTCTTCCGCCTGTTCTATTCGGAAGTGCAGATCGAGTCCGGCCAGCCGCCGCTGGTCGATCCAGCCGTCTTTCGCGGCAAGGTCGTCGTCGTCGGCGTCACCGCGACCGCGCTGCACGACCTGTTCACCGTGCCCTTCACGAAGGGCGACATGCCCGGCATGGAGGTGCACGCGAACGTCATCGACAACATCCTGTCGAACCGGTTCATGGCGCCGGCGCCGCGGCCGGTGGTCGCGCTGTCGATCGTGAGTGCCGTGCTGATCGTCGGGTGCCTCGGCGCGTTCCTGAGCGCCTGGTGGACGATCGCCGGCGGCGTGGCCGTGCTCGCCCTGCTGGCCGGCGCCTCCGTCGCGCTCTTCGGATACGGCGTCTGGCTGCCCGTGATGCCGCCGATGCTCGCCACGGCCATGGCGGCAAGCGGCGGGGTGGCCTACCAGTACTTCATCGAAGGGCGCGAGAAGCGGAAACTCAAGCGCGTGTTCTCGCGCATGGTGGCGCCCGACGTCTACGCCCACCTGCTGTCCGATCCGAAGCGCGCGCGGTTGGGCGGCGAGCGGCGCGACATGGCGGTGCTGTTCTCCGACATCCGGGGGTTCACGACGCTGACCGAGGGCGGGCGGGCCGAGGACGTCGTCGCCCAGTTGAACGAGTACTTCACGCAGTGGGTGGACGTGCTGTTCCGCCACAAGGGCACGGTGGACAAGTTCGTCGGTGACATGGTGATGGCGCTGTTCAGCGCCCCGCTCGACGATCCAGACGCGGCGGACCACGCGGTGCAGGCGGCGCTGGAGATGCTCGGCGTGCTCGACGAGCTCAACGCGCGATGGCAGCGCGAGGGCCGGCCGAGAATCGCCTGCGGCATCGGCATCAACAGCGGCGAGATGATTGCCGGCACGATCGGCTCGGAACAACTGATGAGCTACACCGTCATCGGCGATGCCGTCAATCTCGGTTCCCGGCTCGAGTCGTTGAACAAGCAGTACGGCACCACGATCATCATCAGCGAAACCACGAAACAGCGCCTGAAAGGGCAGTATCATATCGCTGCGCTCGGCGACGTGACGGTGAAGGGCAAGACCAGGCCGGTCAGCATCTACGAGGTGCGCCGGGAAGCCGCCACGCCGGTGGTTGCGGAACAGTGAGGAGGCGACAGATGAGAACGCACGGAACGTCCGGACTACACGCGGGCCGGCGCGCAATCGCGCTCGCCGCGGCGGCGCTCGCCATCCTGTTTGCGACCACCGCCACGTCCGCGGAGGCGAGGCAGTTCGGCCAGCTGGGAGCGGTGGCCAAGAAGGCGCAGGAGGTGCACGCCGCGTGGAACATCAGCGACGCGGACGAGCAGCAACTCGGTGCGGCCGTCAGCCAGAAAATCCGCGAGCGCTACGGCGTCGTCCAGGATGAGGCCGTGACCCGCTACGTGTCGCTCGTCGGGATGGTGCTGGCGCAAGCGACCAGCCGTCCGAACCTCGCGTGGAAGTTCATCGTGCTCGACACCGACGGCGTCAATGCCTTCGCTGCGCCGGGCGGGTATGTCCACATCACGCGCGGCGCCCTGGGGTTGATGTCGAGCGAGTCGGAGCTGGCCGACGTGCTGGCGCACGAAATCACCCACGTCACCGAGAAGCACACGATCGCGGCCATCAGGAAGGGCAACATGGTGCAGTTCGGCGCGAACCAGAGCAGCGTGACGGCCGACTCGGCGCTCTTCCAGAAGCTGATCGACAAGACCACCGAACTCGTCCTGCTGGGGTTTGGTCGCGCCGACGAGTTGGAGGCGGACCAGAAGGGCATACGTCTGGCCAATTCGGTCGGGTATGCGCCGGGCGGGCTCGGCGAGTTCCTCAAGCGCCTGAGCGATCGCAACAAGGGATCGTCCGCCAAGCAGGGCCTGTTCGCGTCGCACCCGGAGATGCAGGAGCGCCTCGACAAGCTCTCGAAGCAGATCGCCAGCGAGCACCTCGCGTCCACGGCGACGCTCCAGGACCGCTATCGCAAGTTCATCTCCTACACGGCCACGCCGCAGTCGGAGATCGCGACGGTGACCGGCGGCGCGGCGGGGCTCACCGGCGGCGGAGAAACGAAGAAGGACGACGCGAAGAAGGATGAGCCGCCGCCCAAGAAGAAGGGCTTCGGCCTGGGCGGCCTGCTGGCGCCGGGGCCGTCGGAAAAGAAGTCGGCCGAGGTCACCGGGTCGGCGGCGGCGCGAGGAGCCGACACGGAACTGGGCGCCAAGGGCGGCCCGGTGAAGACGATCGTCGTCGTGAACGTCACGCCGGCCGATATCGCGGCGTTCAAGAAAGAGGGCAACCTGAAGTAGCGCGGGGCGGGGCCGGAACCCGGTTCGAGTTCCGGCCCTTTGCTGTCCAGGGACCATCGTGACGCCATATTCGATCATTGTCGGCGCGGCGGCATTCGCGCTGTTGCTCGGCGGCCGCACCGCGTCGGCCAACCGGCTCATTCGCCGGAAGCTGACGCTGTCGATGGTGCTGTTCGGCGGGTTCGTCGCGCTCTCGCTCGGGCAGTTGTACTTCAGCAACCTGGCCCCGACCGACCCCGACTACGCCAGCCAGAAGGAGCTCGCCGGCCGCCTGGACTCGATCGCGCGCCTGGTGTTCGCGCTCGGCTCCATCAACGCGCTCGTCGCGCTCCTGCTCAATCCCTTCCGGGTCGATCGCGTCCCCGATTACTTCCCGACGATCGTGCAGGACGCGATCGTCATCGGCGTCTTCCTGCTCGCCGGCATCTTCCTGCTCGGCGAGAAGTGGCTGACGCTGTCGGCCGTCGGCGGCTTCGTCATCGGCTTCGCGCTGCAGGACACGCTCGGCAACCTGTTCTCCGGTCTCGCCATCCAGGTGGAGAAGCCGTTCCGGGTGGGCCACTGGGTTGCGGTGGGCAGCTACGAGGGGACCGTCACCGAAATCACGTGGCGCGCCACGCGGCTCCGGACCAAGGCGGGCAATTCGATCGTCCTGCCGAACAACTTCCTGTCCAAAGAGCCGATCACGAACTACTCGGAGCCGATCGCGCCGACGCGCCTGTTCGTCGAGGTCGGCGCGAGTTACGACGCGCCGCCCAACGACGTCAAGGCTGCCATCCTCCAGGCCCTCGGCAATGTCACCGTCGTCCTGCAAGCGCCGCCGCCCGCGGTGGTTGTCGCCGACTTCGCCGCGTCGGCGATCCTGTACCGCGTGAAGTTCTGGATTGCCGATTATGCCGACGACGACCTCGCGCGCGACGAGGTGCGGACGGCGATTTACTACGCGCTGAAGCGGCGGCACATCGAGATCCCCTATCCCGCCCAGGTGCAGTACGAGCGCGTCGAGGCCCAGGCGAGGGGCGCCGAACGCGTGCGCGAGCTCGACCGCCTCGTCGCGTCCGTCGACGTGTTCGCGCCGCTCTCCGACGAGGATCGCGCCGCGCTGGTGGCCGCTTCGTCCGAACATCTCTACGGCGCCGGCGAACCGATCGTGCGCCAGGGCCAGCCGGGCGATTCGATGTTCGTCGTGTGCCGCGGCGCCGTGCGCGTGACGCTGGAACCAGTCGGTCAAGAGGTGGCGAGGATCGGCGCGGGCGGCTATTTCGGCGAGATGTCGCTCCTGACCGGCGACCCCCGGACCGCGACGGTCTCGGCGGTGAACGACACGGTCGTGCTCGAGATCACCGCCGACACGTTCCGCCGGCTTGCCGCGGATGACCCCGCGGTCATCGAGCAGATTTCCTTCGGCGTCGCCACCCGCCGGGAAGCCCTCGCACGCAGCCGCGAGGTCGCCGCCGTCGCCACGGTTGCGCCCGAGGCGCACCTGAGTCTCCTCTCGCGGGTGCAGAAGTTCCTGGGACTGGGAGGCTAGCGCGGCTTGCGCATCTATCTTGCCTGCACCGTTCGAGGCGACCGCGGTGCCCTGCCGGCCGTTTGCGAGATCCTCGCCCGTCTCGAAGCGCACGGACACGAGGTGCTGACCGCACACCTGCTGCGCGACGACGTGGAAGAAGCGGAATCGAAGCTCACCGAACGGGATGTGTACGAGCGCGACGTCCGGTGGCTGCAGACGTGCGACGCCGTCGTGGCCGAGGCGTCGGGGTCGAGTTTCGGCGTCGGCTTCGAGGTCGGATACGCGCTCGGTCGCGCGGCCGGGAGCGGCCAGCGGATCTTTCTCGTCTACGATCTCCGCCGGCGCGCCTCCATCTCCCGCCTGATTCCCGGCAATACCGACCCGCACTGCGTCACGTTCGGCTACCCCGACACCGCAACCCTCGGCGCGTTCGTCGACCAGCACTTCGCGCCCGAGCGCGCTGTCTAGCCGTGCGGTCAACAGTCAACGGTCAACGGTTAACTGTTAACGGTTAACTGTGGGCTGGAGACTACTCCGCCCAGATGAGGACCTTCTCGCCGCGCCGGCCCGTCGTGTCGAGCACGAGGCCCGGACCATGGCGTTCGAGATCTTCGGCCGTGATGGTCAACCGGACGCCGGGATCGAATCCGGAGCTGCTCTCCAGGTTGATCGGCTTGTTGCCGCTGAGGCGCACCAGCCAGAACGGTATCTGCAGCCGCACGATGCGATGCTGCCGCTCGTCGTAGATCGCCATGCGCAGCCGCGTCAGCGACGTCCGGTTCGGCTTCTCCAACTCGTGGTGGACGACGGGCGTCTTGTCCTCGTCGATCGAGATCTCGACATAGGGGACCTGGCCCTGGAACGGCGCGCGAATATCCGCGAATTCCTGTTCGAGATTGCCGGATGTCGTCGTCGAGATGCCCATCTGGCGGTACATGTAGTACCCGAAGCCGACGACACAGGCGATGCCGACGATCACGACGAACACGACGATGCCGAGGATGATGAGCAGCCAGTTCGTCTTCTTGGTGGCCATAACGATCCTCGATTCTGCAGGTCCGCGGGTTCGACGTCGTCATCGAATCGAACGCGGGGGTCGTCAACGTGGGCTGCGGTACGGCGTACGCATCAGCGCTTGCGCCTGCTCGATGCCGACCGCGTCGTCACCCCTGGTGCCGAGTCCGACGGCCGCGCGGTACTCGCTGACGGCGCGCGCGCGGTCGCCGGCGAGGTCCGCGAGTTTGCCCAGCTCGGTGTGCGCGCGGCCACGGACCCACGCGTGGCCTTCCCGCGCGACGGCGGATTCGAGGTCTGCCCGCGCACCGGCGTCGTTGCGCAGGCGCACGCGCGCGGCGCCGCGCTTGTATCGCCAGAGCGCCTCTTCGCCGAACGCGCGCGGCCGGCTGTCGTGTTCGAGCCTGTCGATGCCCGCGTTCAGCTCCGCTTCCGCCTCCGCCGTGCGGCCGTCGCGCAACGCCGTCGCCCCGGCTTCGAGCCACAGCAGGCGGTTCCGGGGGAAGCGCAGCTGCAGGTCCCTGATGATCCTGAGCGCCTGGTCGAAACGACGCTCGCGATTGTAGAGCAGAACCAGCTCGAATTTCGCGTCCATCTGCGATTCGCCCGGATAGGCGGCCGCCTCCTCGATCATCCGCAGGCCCTGGTCGCGTCCGCCGCCGAAGCCCACGACGTAAGCCATCAGCCGGAGCGGGAGCGGGAGGGTCGCGACGAGGTAACGGTACGTGCCGACGATGAACCCCGCATCCTTGCGCCGCGGGTCGAGCGACAGCGCCTCCTCCTGCTCGTTGTAGGCGCGCCTGGCGGCCCGCAGGCTGCCGATCACGCGGCCCTCCACCGTCGCGCCGTAGCTGGCCGTCAGCCCGACGGCCGTCGCGACGTCGTAGTGCGCCGAGGCGCTCCTCGGATTTCGCCGGACCTCCTCCTCCGCGAGCGCGAGCGCTCGCTCGATGCTCGTTCGAAACCGGCCAGCCTGCGGAGCCGGCGGCTCGGGCACGTTCTGGTCGGCGGTCGTCACGCGGCCCTCGTAATCGTCCACCGTGACCAGTCCGCGCTGGAAGAGGATGCTGAGCCAGGTGGCCGTGGCGACGCCGCGATACGCCGCCGGGTCCTTCGGCTGCGCCGTGATGGCCTGCTGGAACGTCGCGATGGCCTCGGGGAAGTCCAGGTTGTAGGTGAGATCGTACCCGCGCTGGCAGAGCCGATCGGCCTGGGGCTCGGCCGGACGCGCGTAGGTCCAGGCGCCGGCGGCCACGGTCATCGCGAGCGCGAGTGGCGTCAGAAACTGAACACTCATCGCCTGCACCACGTGGCGAAGACTGCCACCCCATCCGCCCCGCAATGACACTTTTGTAATAGGGTCAGGCACCTTTTCTCACGTCAGTCTCATTTTCGCATTTGTCGAAGAACGGTGCGCGAGATGCTCGCAATCTCATCCGCGCAGGCGCGAGCCGCCATCATCACCAGCTTATAATTGCGGTCGGTTTTCGCGCACGACGCAGCAGCGAGGACGCATGATTCGATCCGTCCGCACCATCGATGCCCACGTCGGCGGCGAACCGCTGCGCCTCATCGTGCACGGCGCACGTCGCCGGTCGGGAAGACCATGCAGGAGAAGCGCGCCTGGCTGACGAAGCACGCGGATGGGCTGCGGCGCGCGCTGATGCTCGAGCCGCGCGGCCACGCGGACATGTGCGGAGCGCTCCTGACCGAGCCGGTGAGCGCCGAAGCCGACGCGGGCGTGCTCTTCATGCACAACGACGGCTACAGCACGGCGTGCGGCCACGGCCCGATCGCGGTGACGACAATCGGGCTCGAGCGCAAGCTCCTGCTGCCCAGGCGTGAAGGCGAGGTCGTGTTCGATTCGCCCGCCGGGCTCATCCGGGCCCGCCCGCACGGAGTCGGCCCGGATCGGGTCTCGAGCGTGGCTTTCACCAACGTGCCGTCGTTCGTCTACGAAGCTGGCGTGACCGTCAAGCTGGAGAGGCGAGCGCTAGGTGCCGACATCGCCTTCGGCGGGGCGTTCTACGCGATCGTGGACGCGGAGTCCGCCGGCGTGCCCATCGAGGCGTCGGCCCTGCCCGACCTGCGACGCATCGGCATGCAGATCGCGCGCGGCGTCGAGGCCGCGCGGGCTATCGTCCATCCGCTCGACCCGGGGTTGTGCGGCATCTCCGGGACGATCTTCATCGGTCCCGCGCACGCGGCGGACGCCGACCTGCGCAACGTCACCATCTTCGCGGATGCCGCGGTGGACCGCTCGCCGTGCGGGACAGAAACGGGGGCCGTCATGGCGGTACTCGATGCGATGTCGCTGCTGCCATCCGATCGCGCGCTCGTGCACGAGAGCATCATCGGCACCGTGTTGCGCGGGCGCATCACCGGCCGCGAGACAATCGGCGGCTACGACGCGATCGTCCCGGAGATCGAGGGCTCGGCGTGGATCACGGGCGAGCACGTATTCCTCGTCGACGACGAGGATCCGCTGCGCGACGGCTTTCGCGTGTGAACGCCCGACGCCGGACCCCGGACTCCGGACGCCGGACGCCGGACTCCGGACATCGGACTTCGGACTTCGGACTTCGGACTCCTGAATCAGAACCCTATCGCCAGTCCGTCCTTGCGCGGATCCGATCCGCCCATCAGCACGCCGCTTGCCGGATCGATCAGGATGCCCTGGAAGCCGCCGAACGCGCCGATGCTGTTGACGAGTTGATGGCCGCGCTGGCTGAGTCCGAAGCGCGCCTCCGCCAGGATGCCGGTTTCAATGGCGAGGCCCGCCGATGAGTGGCGGAAGCGCGGCGATTCGCCCGCCTCCTGCACGTTCATCCCGAACTCGACCAGATTCAGCAGCACCTGCACGTGCCCCTGCGGCTGCATGTCGCCGCCCATCACGCCGAACGACAGCCACGGCCGCTTGTCCTTCATCACCATCGCCGGCACCAGCGTGTGCATCGGGCGTTTGTGCGGCGCGATCTGGTCCGGGTGTCCGGGCTTCAGCACGAACAGGCTGCCGCGATTCTGCAGCGCCACGCCCGTCTCGCCGGCGACGATGCCCGAGCCGAAGGCGTCGAAGAGCGACTGGATGAGGGAGATGACGTTGCCCTTGCCGTCGGCGGCCGTCAGGTAGACCGTGTCGCCCGTCGCTTCGATGTCGATGCCCGCGCCGGCCGGCGTCCGGCCGCCCATCGCCATCGGCGCGTAGTCAACCGCCGCGCGGTCCGGGTTGATGTCCTTCCGCCGCGACGCTGCGTACTCCTTCGAGATGAGCCGCTTCAAGACGTCAGGGGGCACGGCCGACGGGTCCGCGAGCCACGCGTCGCGGTCGGCGAACGCGATGCGCTTGGCCTCGACCAGCAGGTGCAGGTACGGCGCCGTGTTGTGTCCGAGCGCCTTCAGGTCGTACCCCTCGAGGATGTTCAGCATCTCGAGCGCGACGAAGCCCTGCGTGTTCGGCGGCAGTTCGAACACGTCGACGCCCTTGTAGCTGGTGCCGATGGGGGCGACCCAGTCCGCGTGGTGCTCGGCGAAATCGCGGGCGTCGAGCAACCCGCCCCGCGCGCGCAGGTCGCTCGTGATGGCCTGCGCGACGGCGCCCTTGTAGAACGCGTCGCGACCGCCGGACGCGATCTGCTCGAGCGTCGCGGCGAGCCGGGGATTGGCGAAGATCTGCCCCGGCGCGGGCGCATGTCCCGAGGGGAGGAAGGTCGCGGCGGCGGCCCGATCGGCCGCCAGGACGTCTTCGGCCGCTTTCCACTGATACGCGATGATCTCCGACACCGGGAATCCGTTTCGCGCGTAGTCGATGGCCGGCCGCAGCGCGCGGGCGAGCGCAATGGTGCCGTGCTTCGACAGGAGCTCGGCCCACCCGTCCACGACACCGGGCACGGTGATCGAGAGCACGCCGCGTTCCGGCACCGCGGTGAGACCGCGCTTCTTGAATTCGTCAGGCGTGGCGGCGTACCCCGATCGCCCGCTCGCGTTCAGCCCGTCCAGGTTTCCCGTGCGCGGATCGAAGACGATCGCGAACAGATCGCCGCCGATCCCCGTCATCGTCGGTTCGACGACCGACAGGACGGCGGCGGCGGTGACGGCGGCATCCACCGCGTTGCCGCCCTCCCGCAGGACCTGGAGGCCGGCCGCCGACGCGAGCGGCTGGCTGGTGGCGATCATGCCCTGGCGCCCCATCACGACCGAGCGGGTCGCGCGCGGGTTGGGCGCGGGGCGGTCGCCGGGCAGCTGCGCAAACGGTGCGTCCATCATAAGAAGCATGCCTGCGGAAACGAGAAGGATGGTGGCGAGGGCCGTGCGTGTCATGGTTGCGGGAATTGTATATCAGGCCGTATTGATGGGCTTGGCGGCGCATTTTGCCGATCCAGCTGAACCAGATCTGGTGTATATGGGTGGCAGGGAATCAAGGAGTTCACGATGACGGTCTATCTCTTCATCGCCGCTGGTGTCGTCGCCCTCTTTTATCTCGGCATTCGCTTCGGTCGCGCGTACGTCCGCCTCCGGGGCACGCGAGTCATCACGTGCCCGGCCGACCAGACGAGGGCGGCCGTGGATGTCAGCGCCGGCAAAGCGGCCGCCACCGCGATGCTTGGAAGCCCGAGCTTCACGCTCACGAGCTGCTCGCATTGGCCGGAGCGGCGGGGCTGCGGCCAGCAATGCCTCAGTCAGATCGATGCGGCGCCGATCGATTGTCTCGTGCGAACGCAGCTGACCGCCTGGTACAAAGACAAGACGTGCGCGCTCTGCCGGCGACCGGTGGGCACGATCGACTGGTACGAGCGGGCCCCGGCGCTTCTGGCACCCGACGGCCGCACGTTGCCGTGGTCGGCGGTGGAGGCGGCACGGCTCGACGACATCCTGCGCACGCACGTGCCCGTGTGCTTCGACTGCCACGTCGCCGAAACGTTCCGCCGGACACACCCCGAGCTCGTGCTCGACAACCCGTTCGGGGCCGCACCGCCTGGACGAGCCTGATTCCCCGCCGCGACGATCCTCGCAAGCGAACCTTCTTGCGTGTGCGGCCGTCTAACCGTGTGAACAGATCAAGAGGCTGAATCCGCGGTCCCAACTGCTGGAACACGGGTCCGAGCGGTGGATGGCACGCAGACGTCATCGAGGCGGGATGTCTTCCTGGCGGCTGTCTTTTCGATGGAGGGTTGTGATGTTCGGGTTGCAGTACGACAAGATCGAGTGGGCCGTCGGTGCGCTGCTGGTCGCCGCGATGGCGTTTGCGGCGTTCGCGTAGTCCGGAACCACCCCGGGTCCATCCGCTTCCGGGCTGAAGCCCGGAAGTTCCACAGGCAATGATGACGGCCCATCCGCTCGGGGCTGACGTGTCCGGGATCCCACAGGCAAGGACGAGGGCCGGTCTGTGGGACCGCCGGTCACACACTCGTCGTGCCGGGCCTCGCCGGGGTTCGGGAGACCGGCAGCACTATTTGTCGGTTTTCTCGCCCAGCTTCTCGGGCGTCGCCACGTAACTCTTCCGCGCGCGCGCCTTCATCCCGGCCCCCTTCACGTTGACGTCGATCAGGTGCGGCTTGCCGTCCAGTTCGGGTGGCGCGAAGCCCAGCACGTACTGGCTGTGCAGTTCCTGTTCGACGCGCGTGAACGTCGAGTTCAGGTCGTCGGTCTTCTTCAACTCGAAATACCCGCCGCCGGTCTGTTCGGCGAGCCTCTTCAGGACCCGATCCGGGATGCCCTCCTCCCATCGCTGCCCGTTGAAGTAGCGCGTGTGCAGGCCGATGCCGTACACCATGTCGCCTTCATTCATGACGCGGTCGAGCACCGGGTCGAAACGCAGCTTGCTGCCCTCGTCTTCGCCGTCGGTGAAGATGACGATCACGCGGCGCCCTTGGATGCCGTGCAGCTCGGTCACGCCGCGATCGATGGCGTCGTACAGGTGCGTGGGATAGCCGTAGTCGATGCGCTGGAGCGACGCCACCAGTTCGTCGCGATCGCTGCTGAGCGGCGTGACGAACTGGATCTTGTCGTTGAAATCGCCGAGCATCACGCGGTCCTTCGGCAGCATGCGCACGAGGAACTGCTCGCAGGCCTGCTTCACGAAGTCGATGTAGTTGGTCATGCTCCCGCTGGTGTCGAGCAGCACCACCGCGGTGATCGGCTGGACCTCGTTGGAGAACAGGGTGAGCGCCTCGGGGCGCTTGTTGTCGAAGATCTCGAAATCCTGCTTGGTCAGACCGGGGACGAGGCGTCCCTCGGAGTCGGTGACGGTCGCGTAGACGGGGACCGTTCGGACGGCCGAACGAAACGTCGGCTCCTGCTGGGCGGCGAGCGTCGCCACGGCGCCGGCGGCCAGGGCCAGCGCAAGGATCGTGTATTTCGGGAAACCCATACTTCGAGAGTAGCAGGGACGCCGCGTCCCGGCAACGATCGCCGGACCGCCCCACATTCCACCTTCCATATTCCACATTCCATCCCGCGTTCCCATCTTCCTCGCCTCGCGCCCATTCACCTTGACATGTCCTAGCTGTTCTAGTACTTCTAATACACCGTGATGACGCTCCCCTTTGCCGTCGTCCTCAAGAGCGGCCTGCCCGTCCACGACCAGGTGGTGTTCGCCGTCGAACGCGCCCTGGTCTCGGGCCAGCTCCGGGCCGGCGACCCGTTCCCCTCGGTCCGGGCCCTCAGCCAGGAGCTTCGCATCAACCCGAACACGGCGCACCGCATCGTGGCCACGCTGGTGCGCGACGGCCTGCTCGAAGTGCGGCCGGGCATGGGCACCACCGTGGCGAAGCCGCCCGCCGGCACGCCAACCGAGCGCCGCGCGCTGCTCAACGGCGACGTGGAACGCCTCGTCGTGGCGGCGCGCAAGCTGTCGCTCACGATGGACGACGTGGTGGAGGCCGTGCGCGAGCACTGGCAGCGGTTCGACCGGGGCCCGAAGCGCGGACCGGGATTCCGGATGGAGACGCGATGAGCGAGATCATCCAGATCGAGCACCTGAAGCGACGCTTCGGTTCCTGCGAGGCCGTGGACGACCTGTCGCTCAATGAAGAGGGGCAGGTGAAGGCTCCGGGCTCCAGACTGACGGTGATGTGCGGAGTGCGAAGTGCGAAGTGCGAAGTGCGAAGTGCAAGGAGGCGCCGGCGCTGGCGCACCGCGCTTCATCTCTTGTTATGGCACCTCGCGCGCCGCACGCACCTCGCACCCAGCACGCCGCACGGCGCACGGCGCACCTCGCACTTCGCACGTCGCACCTCGCACTTCGCACGTCGCACCTCGCACGTTATTTTGCACCTCGCACGTCGCACCGCGCACCTCGCACATGTCCGGGGACGTCGGACCGTAGTCGGTAGACCGCACACACTGCGGGAGGTTCAGTGCGATTGACGCTCAACGCGCTCCAACGGTTCATCGTGCGTGCGCGGCTGGCGGTCTTTCAGGGCCTGGGCGGCGACCTGAAAATGGCGAGTCGCCGGTTGCTCGTGACGCCCATGTTCGCGATCTTCGCGATGGCGTCGCTGGCCCTGGGCGTCGGCGTCACGACGGCGGCATATTCGGTCGTGGACAGGATTTGTTGGAGCGGTTCTCGTCCGGGAATTCCTCGCCCGGGCGGGCTCGTGCTTGTCGTGCGGGCAGATACGCGCTTCGCGCCGGGACTGGTGTCCGCACCGGACTTCGAGGATCTTCGGGCGGCCCAGACTTCGTTCAGCGAGATCGCGGCTTCTGCGCCCATCTACCCGGCGGTCGCCGCGGCTTCCGCGACGGAGATCCAGCCGGGCGAGGCGGTGGACGGGTCGTATTTCGCGTTGCTCGGCGTCCACGCGGTCATCGGCCGCGTCATCGAGCCTGGAGACGACAGGCAGGCAACCCCCGTCGTCGTCCTGAGCTACCAGCTGTGGAAGTCGCGTTTCGCCTCGGATCCACACATCGTTGGTCAGACGGTGCGTCTTTCAGGGCGATCGTTCGAGATCATCGGCGTCGCTCCCGAGTCCTTCGCAGGGCCCGTTTACAGCCCCGCGACTCCCAGGGCCTCGCGCCTGTGGGTGCCGCTGGCCGCCGCTGCCGAGTCTGCCTTCCCGACGACGAGGCCCGAGCGAGAACGCGGCCGCCTCACGGCGATCGGCCGCATGCGGCCTGGTGTGACCGAGCAACGGGCGGCCACGGAACTGGCGGCGCTCGGCGCGCGCCTCGACGCGGCATACCCGCAGACGAAGAGCCTCACGCAGGTGGGGCCGAGCCGCCGCGGATGGAGCGCGAGACGCATCGACGCGACGAACGAGGAGCAGCAGTGGATGCGGCGCTTCGGCGCGCTCGTGCTCGGCCTCGTTGCGCTCGTGTTGCTGGTTGCGTGCACGAACCTGGCGAATCTCGTCCTGGCGCGCGGGACGACCAGGCAGCACGAACTCGCGGTGCGCTACGCGCTGGGCGCATCACGGTGGAGACTCGTGCGCGAGCAGTGCGCGGAGAGCGTCCTCGTGGCTGGCGGCGGCGCCGTACTCTCGATGCTCGTCCTGCAGGTCCTCATTCGGGCGCTGGACGTCGAGGTCCCGCTGGCCGCGTCGTGGATGGTATCGGTGCAGCCGCAGATCAACGCGATGGCGCTCGTTACGGCGAGCATCGCGCTGCTGCTGTCTCTTGTCGTCTTTGGTCTCGAACCCGCCCTGCAGCTGACGCGAAAGAAGAGCGTGCGGGAAGATCTCGATGCCGGCGCCGGGAACCCGACCATTCCGAGAGCCAGGCGACAGCGAACGCTGCTGCGGTGGCAGGCGGCAATCTCTGCCGGCTTCTTCATCATTGCCACGCTCTGCATCCGCCAGGTAATTGCGGGAGCGAGTCATGACTCCGGCGTGGACATCGATCGGCTGGGCGTGGCGACGATCGATTTGTACGCGCAGCGGTGGGATGAGAGCCGTGCGCGTCGGGGGCTGCAGCGGGTGCTCGAACAGGCGCGGCGTGAGCCTGGCGTCGAAGCCGTGGCAGTTTCGACGGGATTGCCATTTGGCACGACGATGACGCTGTTCGCCGAGCTGTCAACGACGGACAAACCGCTCACGACGCGGAACTACGCCGAGCATGAAACGGCGATTCTGATCTCGGCAAGCCCCGACTTCTTCCGGACGTCCGGCATCAGCATCCTGCGCGGACGCGGTTTCGACGATCGTGACGACGCCGCGGCTTCGCCGGTCGTCGTCGTGAGCGAATCGACGGCGAGGCAGATGTTTGGAACGGCCGACGCCGTCGGGCGCGAGCTGCTCCTCAGAAGAGACTTTCTCGGAGCGAAGCCGGAGCAGCCGGTGAAGACCGCGAGCATCGTCGGCGTGGCTGAGGACACCGACACGACGCATTTCCTTTCGCGCCGGGGCAACACGGTGTACACGCCCTTCGCGCAGGAGTACTCGCCGTTTGTGACGCTGGTGGTGCGGGCACCGGACCCGGCGACGGCGCTCGGCGCACTGCGCGCCGCCGTCCGCAAGGCGGACCCGGATCTCGCCGTCGCGCAGGCGGCAACCGGACGCGCCATGCTGACGGGCATGTACCTCTTGCTGCGCGGCCTCGGGATCGCGGCCCTGTCGCTTGGCGCCATTACGCTGCTTCTTGCGATGGTCGGGCTTTACGGCGTCCAGTCCCATATCCTGGCGTACCGCACGCGGGAAATCGGCGTGCGCATGTCGCTTGGCGCCACCGCTCGCCAGATCGAACGGATGGCGCTGAAGGACGGCTACCGTCCGGTGCTGGAGGGGCTCGTCATCGGCCTCTTCATCGGCCTGGCCGGGCGCATCATCATTCGGTCGGTGGTCATCGCGCCGATCACGATCGTCGATCCGTGGATGCTGGCGGTCGCTCCGGTCGCGCTCATCTCGGCGGCGTTCTGGGCGTGCTACCTGCCGGCCCGTCGCGCGTCACGCGTCGATCCGAACGTGGCGTTGAGGCATTTGTAGGGAAAAAGTGCGGAGTGCGGAGTGCGAAGTGCGAAGTGCAAGGAGGCGCCGGCACTGACGCACCGCGCTTCATCTCTTGGACCTGGCGGCACGCACATCGCACCAACCACCCGGCTCCGCACGTCGCACTTCGCACCGCCGCACCCCGCACCTCGCACGCACTTCGCACCCGGCACCTTGCACCGCACCTCGCACGTACTTCGCACCCGGCACCTTGCACCGCACCTCGCACCCCGCACTCCGCACTTCGCACTTCGCACGATCCCCTGGCCCATCCGCCCGCCGCGGTGTCTAATCTCCAGGGGAGTGCGCAGCGCGGAGTGCGAAGTGCGAAGTGCAAGGAGGCGCTGGCACTGACGCACCGCGCTTCATCTTTCCTAAGAGCGTCTGACGAGACAGAGTCGCGCGCGGACGCCACGCGTCCGTGTGCCTGCGGATGGCACCCATGAAACGTCAGCTTGTTCTGCTGCTCGTCGCGTTGGCGATCGCGGTGGCGTGGGCCGCACCTCCCCAGAATCCGCCGCCGCCGCCTCTTCAGCGCCCGTCGCAACCCGCGCAACCGGCGCGCGACCGCGCCCGGGCGAGCGCCGGCACCGCGACGATTCGCGGGCGCGTGTTCGCGGCCGATACCGACACGCCGCTCAGGCGCGCGCGCATCACGTGGTCGTTGGAAGGTGCCACCACGTCACGCGCCGGCTCGCAGGGTCCTCTCGGCGTGATGACCGACAACAACGGTCGTTACGAGATCCCCGATCTCCCCGCCGGGCGCTACCACGTGCTCGCGAGACGCAGCGGCTTCCTGCAGATGGACTTTGCTTCCAGGCGTGGTGTCGGAGCGACCGGCAGAGTCGTGGCCGACGCCGAACGCGGCATCACGATTGACCTGGCCGACGGCCAGGCCTTCGCCGCCGCCGACTTCCATCTCTCTCGTGCGGGCGTCATCGCAGGGCACATCGTCGACGAGTACGGCGATCCGGTGGTGTCCGCGTTCGTCGGCGCCGGCCGCATGGCGAGCGCCGGCGGACGCCGGCGACTGATTGGGTACGCCACGGACACGACCGACGACCAAGGCGAGTACCGCCTCTTCGGCCTTCCTCCGGGCTCCTACTACGTCGTCTCCTCCGCGCCGTCGTACCTGCGCCAGACCGCCGAGGGCTCGTCTTACGCGGACGTCCTCTATCCGGGCGTTACGCGGCGCGACCAGGCGCGGCTGGTCGCCGTGCGCATCGGGGAGGAGGTGCCGGAGATCAACTTCGCGCTGGCTCCCGTGCGCCTGGCGCGCATCGAGGGCACGATCCTCACCTCCCGGGGAACGGTGCCGAGCGGAGGGTCGTTCTCGCTGAGCCGCCGCTCGGACGCCGGCATCGAGCAGACGACGGCATACGGAGCGTCCTGGAGGCAGGACGGAGCGTTCATGCTGTCCTCGGTGGCGCAGGGCGAGTGCGACCTCGTCGCGACAGTCACGGCCGATGGGGGCACGACCGAAGTCGCCGTGCAGCACCTGATGGTCGGGAGCGATGACATCAGCGGGCTGATGATCGTCACGGGTCCCGAGGGGCGGCTGACGGGCACGGTCAGGACAGATACCGGCGGGCCGTTGCCGGCCGCAACCGCCGCGCCCGGATTGCCGGCCACGTCGATGCGTGTGGCGGCGACCTCGCCCGAGGACGGCAGCGACGGCGTCTTCAATCCGTCGTTTGCGGTCAGCGCTGGTCAGCCGCGGCCCGGCGCCGTCAGCGGCACCGGCGGCTTCACGGCGTCGGTGCGTCCCGGCGCGCGCCTGATCGGCATCGCCGGGTTGCCGCCCGGCTGGGGTGTTTCCGCGGTGCTGTCCGGCGATCGCAACATCACCGACTTGCCGGTGGACGTGCCGCCCGGCACCTCCTTCCCGGTGCAGATCATCGTCAGCAACCGGCTGCCGGAGATTGCGGGCAGCGCCGTCGATGACACCGGCAAGCCGACGTGGGACTACACGGTCGTCGTGTTTCCGAAGGACCCGTCGCGCACGTTCGCCGGTTCGCCGCTCATACGGAGCGAACGGCCCAACCAACGCGGCGAGTTCCGCGTCGAGCGCCTGCCGCCCGGCGATTACAACATCGCGGCGGTGCAGGAGGGCGACGATGCCGATTGGAGCGAGCCGGACGCGCTCGAAAAGCTGCGGTCGTTCAGTGCGGAGGTCCGCGTCGGCCTCGGGGACAAGAAGACGGTGCAGCTGAAGGTGATTCGGCCCGGAACATAGACGGGGACACGCAAATGCGTGGTGTGATGCTTGCGGGTGCGCTGATCTTGTTCATGCCCGGCGTCGTTGCCACTGCGCAGACGACGCAGGCCCGGCCGGCGCCGCAGGGGCAGCCCGGTGCCGTCGATCCGCGCAGCGCGGCACGCGACGCAAAGGGCACCGCGGTGATTCGTGGCCGCGTCGTCGCAGCCGACACGGGCAGAGCCCTGCGGCGCGTGGCGGTCACAGCGACGAATGACACGGTGCGGCGGTCGGCCGCCACCGACGAGAACGGCCTGTTCGCCTGGAGAGATCTGCCCGCGGGCAAATACCGGGTCCGAGCCAGCCTGCCCGGGTACGTGGCGCTCGACTTCGGCGAGGACCCGCGGGAGGGCGGCGGGCGCGACATCACGCTTGGCGATCACAGCGTGTTCGACAAAGCCGACTTCAAGCTCCCGCGTGGCGGGGTGATCGCCGGGCGCATCGTAGACGAGGCGGGCGAGCCGATCGAGGGCGTGCAGGTGGTCGCGTTGGCACCCGAGTATGTCGCCGGAATTGAGCGGTTGACACCCGTCGCCAGCCCGGCGGGTTCCAAGCGCACCAACGACCTCGGGCGCTACCGCATCTTCGGCCTGCAGCCGGGCGAGTACTACCTGGCCGCGACGACCGGCAGCTTCAACACGAACGCGCCGCCGAACGGCGACATGGCCTCCGGCTACATCGTCACCTTCAACCCGGGCACCGCAGACATCTCGAGCGCGCAGGCGGTAAGCGTGTCGGCGGCGCAGGAAACGCAGGCGGACTTCGCGATGGTCCCGTCGCGCACCTTCGACCTGTCGGGCATCGCGCTCGACTGGTCCGGCAGACCTCTTGCGTCGGCCACGGTGCTCCTGACGCCGGGCGCGAACGCGTCGATCGCGCTGGTGGCCCGCATGGACACGGCTGCCGACGGCAGTTTCGCGTTCTCGGGGCTTGCGCCGGGTCAGTACCTGCTTCAGGCGATGCCGCTGCGGTCGGCCCCGCCGGTGCGCGGGGCACCGCCGTCGATCTCGTCGTTTGCGTCCGTGGTCGTCACGGTCGGGGCCAACACGCCCAGCATCGTTCTGCAGGGACGCCCGTCGCGCGTCGCGACAGGCGAGATCGTCTTCGAAGCGGCCCAGCCGCCTTTCAACCCGCAGGCCGTGCAGATCATCGCGCGCCGGGTGGACTTCACGCGCTCGCCCATGGGCGGCTCCGGTGGCTGGTCGAGGGTCAACGACGACTGGACCTTCGAATTGCGCGATCTGTGGGGCCCGGGCGTCATCAACGTGTCGGCTCCGTCGCCGTTTGGCGTGAAGGCCGTGCGGGTGGGCGGCATCGACGTGACCGACAAGCCGATCGATTTCGACCGCGACGTGGGACATCTGCAGATCGTCCTGACCGGCCAGCTTGCGGAGCTGGCAGGCACCGTGACCGACGAAGGCCGGCCCGTGCCCCACGCGCCCGTCATCGTGTTCGCGAGCGATCCGTCGCGCTGGGATTTCGAGTCCCGGTTCCTCCGGATGGTGAACACCGACGAGAACGGCCACTTCACGATCTCGACGCTGCCGGCCGCCGAGTACCGCGCCATCGCGCTGCCGCGTGTGAAGAGTGGCAGCGGCTGGCAGCGGCCGCAGTTTCTCGAGCCGCTCGTGCGCGACAGCCTGCGCGTGGTGCTGCACGACGGCGAGCACGCCAGCGTCGATCTCAAGCTGACGATGCCGCGCTAGAGGAAGAGCCGGATGGCACGGCGCATGTAGCCGACAACGCATGCGCTTGTCCCTGGGCTCCCGGCGCGCGGCGATCGCCGGGCTCAGCCTGCTCGGCCTCGTCGATTCGCTCTACATGCTCGCGTTCACGGAAGGGCTGTCGCGTTCGCTCGCCTGCCCGTTCTTCGGGCGCGGCTGCGAGATCGTCGGCCGCTCGCCGCAGGCCCGGCACCTGGGCGTCCCGAATGCCGCAGTCGGGGCGCTCGGGTACGCGGCCATGGCCTCCCTCGCCGTGTGGAGCGGGCGGCGGCGGGGCGGCTGGCAACCGCGCCTGCTGGCCACGGTCGCCCTGGCGGCCACCGGCGCGAGCGCGTGGCTCACCTGGGAACAGAAGACCACGGTGCGCGCCTGGTGCTTCTGGTGCCTCAGTTCGACCGCGATCAACGCGGCCCTGCTGCCTCTGGCGGTCTCTCAGCTGTAGCGGCCCGACGCTTCCTCTCCCCCGCGCCGACCGATTGCCATACAATCGCGTACCCAGAGGTTCATTATGTCCAAACCCCCTATGACAGTCTCGCTGACCTGGGATCACGCGCTGGAGTTCACCGGAGAGGCGGGCAAGCACGAAGTGGGCATCGACGGTGCCTCTTACACGGCTCCTTCGCCGATGGTGCTTCTGGCGATGTCGCTGGCCGGCTGCATGGCGATCGACCTCGTGCACATCCTGACGCGCGGCCATCACACCGTGACGGCTCTCAGCACGGTCTTTACCGGAGAACGCGCACCAGAGGAACCCCATCGGTTCGTGAAGATCGATCTCTGCTTCTCGGTGTCGACCAGCGCGCCGGCCGAGCAGGTCCAGCGCGCGCTCGACCTGTCGCGCACCAAGTACTGCTCGGTGTGGAACTCGCTGCGCCAGGACATCGAGTTCACGGTGACCTACGAACTGAAGCGGGAGGAAGCGCACACGTAAGAAAGTGCGTCGTGCGGAGTGCGCCGTGCGGGGTGCGCCGTGCGAGTTTCCAGGCGCGCGGGGCCGGCGCGGCGCCGTTGCGCCCGACTCCGCGCTGACGTTTGAGGAGGCACCATGACGTGTCCGCGTCGGCTGGCGTGGCTCCCGGTCCTCGTTGCCGGTCTGTCGCTCATCCTCGCTGCATCCGGCGGCTCGTTTCGCCCGCTCGCCGCTGCGCCGTTCAACCCCGCGCCGCAGGACGCCGGAACGCTGCGACAGCAGGCGCGCGCGGCCCTCGCGCAGACGAGCGACGATCTGAGCGTCGCGGGCCTCGAACAGCCCGTCGAGGTCATCCGCGACCGGTGGGGCATCCCGCATATTTATGCACGCTCGGAGCACGACCTGTTCTTCGCGCAGGGGTTCGTGGCGGCGCAGGATCGGCTGTGGCAGCTGGACCTGTGGCGGCGGATCGACGAAGGCAAGCTGTCCGAGCTGCTCGGCCCGGCCGGGCTGCGGCGTGACACCTTCGCGCGGCTGCTCCGCTACCGCGGCGACTGGGCCGAGGAGTGGCGCGGGTACGGCCCTCGCGCGCATGAGATTGCCGCGGCGTTCGCTGCCGGCATCAACGCCCAGATCGATCTCGTCATCGCGCAGCCCGCGAAGCTGCCGCTCGAATTCCAGCTCACCGGCAGCCGGCCCGACCACTGGACGCCCGAGGTCGTGGTCGGTCGGATGGCCGGCTACGTCATGACGCGGAACGCCCGCACCGAGGTGCAGCGCGCGCGGCTCGTCCGCGACGCCGGCCTTGCCCGCGCTGCCGAGGTGATGCCGACCGATCCGCCCGTCGCGCTGGCCGTTCCCGCGGGCCTCGATTTGAACGACATCACCGACAACATCCTGGACATCACGACCGGCACCAGCGAGAGCGTGGACTTCGCCCCGCTACGCAACGCGGGCGATGCGCCGCCTCCGGCGCTCGCGTCGCTGTTCGCGACTCCCGCCGATCTCGACATGATCGGCTCCAACGACTGGGTCATCTCCGGCAAGCGCACCGCGTCCGGCAAGCCGCTGCTGGCCAACGATATGCACCTGGAGTACGGGCTGCCCGGCATCTGGTACATGACCCATATCCAGGCGCCGGGGCTCGACGTTTCCGGCGTCGCTTTGCCGGGCACGCCGGGCGTGATGGTGGGCCATAACCAGCGCATCGCCTGGGGCATNNGCAAGCCGCTGCTGGCCAACGATCCGCACCGGGCGCTGATGCTGCCGTCGCTGCGGTACACCGTGCACCTGAACGCACCCGGCTGGAATGTCGTCGGCGCCGGCGAGCCGGCGCTGCCGGGCGTGGCCGCGGGTCACAACGATCGCATCGCCTTCGGCTTCACGATCGTCGGCATGGACCAGCAGGACCTCTNNCCTCTACGTCGAGCAGGTCGATCCCGCCAACGCCGATCGGTACTTGTACAAAGGCAACTGGGAGCCGATGCGCGTCGAGCGCGAGCGCGTGAAGGTGAAGGGCGAACCGGATCGGGACATCGAGATGCGCTTCACGCGTCACGGCCCCGTGCTGCAGGTTGACCCCGCGCGTCACCGCGCGTTCGCGCTGCGATGGGTCGGCAGCGAGCCGGGCAGTGCCGGCTACCTGCGATCGCTGATGCTCGACACCGCGAAGGACCTGCCGGGCTTCCGCGCGGCGGTCGCCGGCTGGAAGGTGCCGTCCGAGAACATCGTCTATGCGGACGTGGACGGTAACATCGCGTGGGTCGCCGCGGGGCTTTCGCCGATCAGGCGGAACTGGACCGGCCTGCTGCCGGTGCCGGGGCAGAACGGCGACTACGAGTGGGACGGCTTCCTGAAGCTCGAAGACCTGCCGCAGCTCACCAATCCTGCCAGCGGCTTCATCGCGACCGCCAATCACAACATCCTGCCGCCCGGCTACCCGCACGTCCTCGGCTACGAGTTCGGCGCGCCGTGGCGATTCGCGCGGATTCTCAACAGGCTGTTCATGCCGGACGGCACGTTTCTCCAGCCGAACGGTCTTGTCGGCGTGATCGATTCCATGCGCCCGAATCCGACGGTCGAGGACTGCGAAGCGATGCAGCTCGACGAAGACTCGATTCCTGCGCGCGCCATCGTTACCGCATTGTCGATAGCCACGTTTCAGCGGCCGAGCGGGAGCGACGATCAGACCGCCGCGCTGGCGATGCTGCTACCGTTTGCCCGCCACGTGGTGGCAGGAGGCGGGCGTGGAGGAAGCCAGCCAATCCTGAACGCCGAGTCTGCCGCAGCGGCGCTGTACGAAACGTGGGCCCCGATGCTCACCAGCGCTTTCGCTGAAGCGTTCATCGCACCAGCCGACCGGCAGGCGGGCGCGCGGATGTCAACCGAGCGAGTGGTCGATTTGCTCGTCGAGGCGCGGTTGGCGTTGCCGCCGCCCGGGATGACGTGCTGGGTGGACGGCACGCCGCGCCGGCGGGCGCAAGGCGGGGGGCGGCAGGCGGAAGGCGCAAGGCGGGAGGCGGTGAGCGGCGCGGACGCGGCGGTGCGCGCGAAGCTCATCGCCGTGCTCACCGGGCCGTGGCTCGCGCAGGCGTATCGAGAAATGGTCAAGCGCCAGGGGCCCGACCCGACGAAGTGGGCGTGGGGCAACATGCACCACATGTCGTTCGAGCATCCGCTGGCATTCACCACCGATCGCCAGGCGGTGATGAACCTCGCACCGGTCCCGCGCGGTGGCGACGCGACGACGCCGAACGCGACCGGCGCGGGGGCACGCCAGACGGCGGGGGCGTCGTACCGGGAAGTCATCGATCTGTCGAACTGGGACCAGTCGCAGACCATCAACGTGCCCGGCGAATCGGGGCAGCCGGAGAGCGAGTTCTACGGCAACCTGTTGCCACTGTGGGCTGACGGGAAGTATCACCAGATGGCGTTCTCCCGTGCAGCGGTCGAAGCCGTCGCCGCACACCGCTTGCGGCTGGTGCCGGCCAAATAGCCGGGGTCAGCGAAATAGCCTGGGTCAGGTCTTGGCTTGCCACTTTTTCACGACCTGGCCCCGTTCAGCTAGCCGGTTTCGGCTTTGAATTAGCCTTTCTTGCACTATCTGACCCGTTCAGCTTGGGGCAGACCGTGAAAATACTGGCAATTCAAGACCTGACCCCGGGGAACGGGCGGGATTTGTGCAGAAACCGCTTTCAAAAGGGGGGCTCCGGCCGGTAGAATCCGCGGCCAGTGCAGGAATTGGCCAATAAATGACGTTTGCGATCGCGGAACAGACATGATTAACGTCGCCGCCATCCGGATGCAGCAATTCGGCGTGCAGTTCTACCAGGCGTCGCTCACGGCCCGGGACATCGACAAGCTGGTCCGGTTCGAAGTCCTGAGCTACGGCGGGCAGAGCCAGTCGCCCACGCGCGGGACGCACCGGCCGCGGCGCACGCGCATCAACTGGGATCTGCTCGAACGGCGCATCGCGTCGAACGAGGGCGCTTACCAGCGGCAGATCATCCGGCGCAAGATCGAGGAACTGATCGCGTACTACGAGCAGTGCCGCCAGGCGCGCGACCTGCCGTCGATTCCCGGCGCCGTCATCATCTCCTGCGACGAGCGGCTGACGTTCGTCCCGGTCGGCGGGGCCGACTCGCGCGTGGGCACGCTGAAGGTGCCCGAGCGCGAGGGGTTGCTGCGCGCCATCGACGGCCAGCACCGCCTGCTCGCGCTGCACGGCGACATCGAGCAGTTCGGCGAAGAGCACTTCTCGGTGCCGGCGATCATCTTCGACGATCTGCCCGAGGATCACATCGTCCAGATGTTCGTGACGATCAACGCGAAGCACACGCGCCTGAACGCGTCCCACCTGGTCACGCTGTCGGGCCGCCAGTTGTATCGCGACGAGAACCTGGCGACGGCCCACGACGTCGTGCGGACACTGAACGATCGCGAGGACTCGCCGCTCGCGGGCGATATCAAGCTGCTCGGCGTGGGGCACGGCCACGTGGCGCAGGCGCCGCTGGCGCAGGAGCTCAAGCGGCTGTTCGCCTCCGACGCCTTCGGCGGTCCGCGCAAGGCGGAGGACTTCAAGGAAGAAGCCCGCGGGTTCTTCCTGAACTACTTCAAGCAGGTGGCGCAGCTGTTCAACGCGGCGTGGAACGGACGGAAGTACTCCATCAAGACGGCGACCGCGTTGCGCGCGTTCATCCGCGTCGCGCCCGACGTCGTACGCCGCCTCGACCAGGAGCACGCGGACCGGACCGACCACCGCGCCATTGCCCGCGTCATCGCGCCCTGGGGCCGGCGCATCGGCGACCTGCGGTTCGAGACCGACGCCATGTGGAACCGGGCGGGCACCTCGGTCGAATCGCTTGCCAAGGAGCTGCGGCTCGCGCTCCAGTATCCGGAGGGCGCCGCCGCGATGTGACCGGATGGACGACGACACCAGATGCGCGTCCTGAGCCTCGCCTGTCTTCTTGCGCTCGCCGCGCTCTCGTCGGGGTGCCTCGTCCTCACGCTGCAGCCGGTCTACGACGATGGGTCGCTCGACGTGGACGAGACGCTCACGGGGACGTGGCAGGGACCGGAGCAAGGTGCCACCGTCGTCGTGGAGCGCGGCGAGTGGAAGTCGTATCGCCTCACGTACACCGCGCGCAACACGTCGTACGTGCTGGTCGCCTACCTGACGACGATCGGCGACGCGCGGTTTCTCGATCTCACGCCCGCGCACGGCCTCGAGGCGGGCCCGCTGATGCTTCCCGTACACGGCGTCTGCCGGCTGCAGCACGAGGGCGACACGCTCATCCTCGCGCCGCTCGACTACGACTGGTTCGTGGCGGCGGCGCGGGCGAAGACGCTGACGAAGCTCGAGATTGCGCTGGACAGCCGCCAGAACCTGCTGCTGACGTCGCCGACCGCGGCGCTTCGCGCATGGCTGCTCGCGCACCTCAAGACCGCGGATGCGTTTCGCGAGCCCGTCACGTGGACCCGCGCCAGGTGATCTGTGGCCGCAGATGCACGCAGAATAGGGGACCGGGCCGCAGATCACGCCGATTCTCACGGATTGGATCTGTGCGCGGCGGAGGTGCCCGCACATCTTGCCAGTTTGCGCAGGCGCGCGGGATTGCTAGAATCGACGACGGATTTCGGACGCGCGAGTCAACCGGCGTCACCTGCGGATGAGATGTATGTCACTTGCCTTCCGGTTCGTTGCCTGTGCCATCGCGATGGGGCTCGCCACCGGCGCCTCCGCGCAAGGCACGGGCCGTCAGACGCAATCCGACGACTACACGCGCTACGAACTGCTCGCGCCCGACACCGCGCAGTTCCGCATCGTCTACGAGGTGACCGCGACGACGCCCGGGGCCACGGTCTTCTTCAACGTCATCCGCAAGGGCAGCGAGGCGAGCGACGAAGCGGTCTACGACCGGATGACCGGCGAGCGGCTGAAATTCGAAGTCATCCCGGGCAGTGAGGCGCTGGCGGCGGGGTTGACCGGTGCGGAGACCGACACCGGCTATATCCAGGTGCACCTGCCGCGCGCGGTGCCGTCAGGCGGCGGCGGGGTGCGGCTGCGCATCGACAAGACCTACAAGGACGCGAAGAGTTACTTTCGCGAGGGCGACGCGATCGTGTTCTCGCGGCCGTTGGGCATCAAGCGAAACGCGGTGGTATTGCCCGCGGGCTTCGAGCTGGTCGCGTGCAACTACCCGTCGCAGGTCCTGACCGAGCCCGACGGGCGCATCAGCGTGAGCTTCATCAACGCGGGGCCCGGCGAGGTTCCGCTCGTCGTGAAGGCGCGGGCGTTGGCCAAAGACGCTGGCGTCCTGACGCCGCCGGCCGGCGCATCAAAGCGCGCGCGTGTGCCGGCAGTGGCCGCGCCGCGCACGCCGCCGGCGCCCGCGGCCGCCGCGCCTGCGGAGGCCGAGCGGTTGACCGAGCGCGCGCACGAGGATCGGGCGATCGTCTACAACCTGCTCGCCCCCGAGACGCATGCCTTCAGCCTGTATCACGACTACACGGAGTCCGAGGCGGGCGTCGACCGCTACCTGAACGTCGTGCGCGCCGGCAGCACGGTGTCGAACCCGTCCGCCCGCGTGCTCGACACGGGTGAAGCGCTGAAGGTCGAGACGCTCATTGGCAGCGCCATCACGCGTGCCGGGCTCGACATCGGCGAGCCGATCCGGCCCGCGACCGCGGTCGTGGTCGTTCGCTTCGGGCCGGTGAAGAAGGGGCAGTCGGTGCGGCTGCGCATCGAGGAGACCTACACCGATCCCGGCCGCTACGGGCTCGTCGGCCCGGACCTGGTGTGGGACCGGAGCCTCGGCCGGGCGTTCAACGCGGTCGTGCTGCCGGCGGGCTGGTACCTGACCGGGTCGTCGATGCCGGCCGTCGTCACCCGGCAGGAGGACGGCCGCATTCGGCTCGAGTACGTGAACGCGCGGCCGGACGAGGTGAACGTGCTGCTGAAGGCGCGGCGCCGCCGGTGAGCGGGGCAGTCCACCGTCTTGTATAATCTTTCTGCGTACTGCATAATTATGAAAGCCCAGCGACAGGCCGCCATTCTCGCCCTCGTCGACGAGGGGCCGTTCCGCAACCAGCAGATGCTGCAGCGGCGGCTGCGTGCCCTCGGGTTCCGGGCGACGCAGGCGACCCTGTCGCGCGACATCAAGGAGCTGGGGCTCGTCAAGCGCGCCGCCGACGGCGCCTACCAGCGCGCGCAGCAGGAGCCGGCCAACCCCGAGGTCGCCGTCGCCACCTTCGAGCGCGTCGTCGGCCAGTACCTGACGCGCGTCGATCGCGTCGACCAGCTCGTGCTCGTGCGCACCGGCGCCGGCCAGGCTCAGCCCGTCGCCCTCGCCATCGACCGCGCCGGGCTGCCCGAAGTGGCCGGCACGATTGCCGGCGACGACACCGTGCTCGTGGTCGTCCGCAGCGCGCGCCACGCGGACGCGCTCGTCAAGCGGCTCGAGCGTCTCGCCACCGGATAGCGTGCGCCGTCCGTCTCCTCTGGCGGGGCCGGCGGCCGCCGGCGCCTGCCGCCACAGGCCCGGGTTGCAGAGAGGAGACAAACACACATGCAGCGCATCGTCCTCGCCTACTCGGGCGGTCTCGACACCTCGGTCGCCATCCCGTGGCTGGCCGAGCGGTACGACGCGGAGATCGTCGCCGTCACACTCGATCTCGGCCAGGGCCGGGAACTCGACGCCATTCGCGAACGCGCGCTGCTGACCGGCGCCGTCTCCTGTCCACGTGCTGGACGTGCAGGAGGAGTTCGCGCGCGACTACATCCTGCCCGCCCTGCAGGCGCACGCGCTCTACGAGGATCAGTACCCGCTGGCCACCGCGCTGGGCCGGCCCCTGATTGCCCGCAAGCTCGTCGAGATCGCCCGGCAGGAGGGGGCCACGGCGATTGCCCACGGGTGCACGGGCAAGGGCAACGACCAGGTGCGGCTCGACGTCGGCGTCCGCGCGCTCGACCCGGGCCTCGCGGTGATTGCGCCCGCGCGACTCTGGGGCATGACGCGCGCCGATGAGATCGAGTACGCCCGGGCACGCGGCATCGGGGTGCCCGCCACCGTCGAGAGTCCCTACAGCACGGACGCGAATCTCTGGGGCCGATCCATCGAGTGCGGCGTGCTCGAGGATCCGTGGATCGAGCCGCCCGAAGACATCTTCACGCTGACCAAGTCCCCGGCTGCCGCACCGGACACGGCCGCTTACCTCGAACTCACCTTCGAGGCCGGCGTGCCGTCGCGGTCAACGGCGTGCCGATGCCGCTCACCGAGCTGATCCAGCGCGTCGGCACGATTGCCGGCGCGCACGGCGTCGGCCGTATCGATGTCGTCGAGAACCGGCTGGTGGGCATCAAGTCGCGCGAGCTCTACGAGGCGCCCGCCGCGGTCACGCTCCACGCCGCGCACCGGGAGCTCGAAGGCCTGGTCGTGACGCGCGACCTGCACCGCCTGAAGCACGATCTCGCCGTCCGGTACGCCGATCTGGTCTACAATGGTCTCTGGTTCACCCCTACCCGCGAAGCGATCGACGCCTTCGTCGCCAGCGTCCAGGCCCGCGTGACGGGCACCGTGCGCGTAAAGCTCTTCAAAGGCAACCTCCTCGTGGTGGGCCGCAGGTCGCCTTGCGCGCTCTACGATCAGGCGCTCGCCACCTACGACGCCGGCGACCAGTTCGATCACTCGGCTGCGGAAGGCTTCATCAAGATCTGGGGCCTGCCCGTCGAGATCGCGGCCCGTCGATCGCCGCGTGCCGGGCACGCCGGCGAGCGGACCGCCGTCCACGTCTGACGCAATCGCGCGCGACGCCTGGCGGCTGAACGCCTCTAGCCTGCTCCTATGACTCTCTGGGCCGGGCGCTTCGACGCCGAACCGGATGCGGCCACGTTCGAGTTCGGCCGGTCGTTTCCCTTCGACCGTCGCCTGTTCGAAGACGATGTGACCGGGAGCATCGCGTGGGCGGAGGCGCTCGCCGCCGCCTGCGCGTTGACGCCGGACGAGGGGGCAGCCATCGTCGCGGCGCTTGACGGGCTTTTGGCCGACGCGAGGGCGGATCCGCGCCTGGTGGACGGTCCCGACGAGGACGTCCACACCTTCGTCGAACGCCAGCTCGTCTCGCGCATCGGCGAGGTGGGCAAGAAACTGCACACGGGCCGGTCGCGCAACGAGCAGGTGTCGCTCGATCTGCGGCTCTACCTGCGTCGCCGCATTCCTGCCCTCCAGGCCGGGATCCTCGCGTTGGTCGGCGCGCTGGCGGACCAGGCGGCGCACTTCCTGCTCGCGCACGTGGCGGCGCCGCGGCGCGATCACCGGCGGTTCGAGGATGCGCGCCGCGAGGCGGACGCGCTCCCGCTTGGCTCCGGCGCCGTCGCCGGTACCAACTATGCAATCGACGTCGAAGCGCTCACCGCCCGGCTGGGGTTTTCAGCGGTCGTCCGGAACAGCATCGACGCGTCGGCCGATCGCGATTTCGTCGCCGCGTTCCTCAATGCCTGTGCGAGGGTCTCGGTCTGAACCGGGACGCGGGCACGCGCGCGGCTGGCGGTTTCCTGCTGGCAACCGACGTCGTCGATTACCTGGTGGCGCGGGGGCTGGCGTTTCGGACCGCGCACGAACTGGTCGGCAAAATGGTGCGCCAATTGCTGGCCGAGCAGCGGGACTTTTCGTCGCTCGCGCTCGCCGAGTGGCGCCGGTTCAGCGGTCTGTTCGAGGCTGACGTACTGGCGCTCGTCGCGCCCGCACGATCGGTTGCGGCTCGCCGTACGCCGCAATCGACCAACCCTGATGCGGTCCGACAGGCGCTCGATGAGACGCGCGCCTGGCTGGAATCGGTTGTGGCGGGGAGCTCATCCGTGGGGCGGCGATGACGCGAGACGCCGGGCGCGTTTGGAGGGAAGCTGTTGCTTCAGGAGAAATGGCTCTGCTACAATCTGGCGTCCTACGCGTAATCTCCTTTTCCCGCCCAAGCACTAAAACTCTTGTGGGGACTCTTCATGCAGCATCGCCAGCCTCGGCTTGGTGACATTCTGGACGACTACTGTCCGCGCGAACGCCGCATCACGAACCATGCGGTCGTGGCCATGGTCGGGCCGGACATCAAACAGACCCGGTGCACCACCTGCGACGCCGAGCACGAGTACAAGCAGGCCAAGGTGCCCTCCCTCCGCCGGAAGAAGGACGCGCCCGCGGCGCTCTACAAGCAGGTGCTCGCCTCGGCGCAACCGGAAGCTGCGCGGTCTGCGGAACCGGTTCCAGGCGAGGACGTCGCCGACCCGGTCGTCCCGTCGACGCAGGCGGCGCCCGCATCCGACGCGGCAGGGCCGGTCGGCGGCATGACGGCCAAGGCGGACGGCAACGGGAGCGCCGGTGCCGGAGCAGGCGAGGAAGACGAGGCGGAAGGGCAGGTCGACGAGGCGGGGGACGGCGAAGGTCCGGTTCACCGGCGCCTCATCCGCGCGACGCTGCCGCGGCCCGAAGGCCCGGTGCAGCGTCCGGTTCCGCAGTTCACGGTGCGGCAGCCCGGGAAGTACGGTTCGAATGCGCGCGGCGGCGGCATGGGATCGTCGTCCCGGCCGCGCACTTCGCCCTCGCGCGGCGCGTTCGGCCGCAACGGCTCGCGCGAGACGTTCACGGCGCGCTCCTCCGGCCCATCGCATCACGGGTTGCAGCGCTCGCGTCCCGCGTCCCATTCCGCAGGTCGCCCGGCGCGACACGGGAAGAAGTCGCCGAAGTAGCGCCTGCTGGACGCCTGCGTCCCTGATGCCTGCCGCGCCATCGCAGGTCGCGCGCGATACGCTCCCATCGGACCGGCAGACGCGTTGCTCCTATGACGGATCTCTCGGGCAGGCACGGCCTGGTCGTGGGTGTCGCCAACAAGCGCTCGATCGCGTGGGCGATCGCGCAGCGGTTGGCGGGCTGTGGCGTCAGGCTGGCGCTGACCTACGCGGACGAGCGCCTCGGCGAGAACGTCCGCGCGCTCGCCGCCTCGCTCGACGCTCCCCTCATCCTGCCTTGTGACGTGACGAGCGACGACCAGGTGCGCGCGGTCTACGGCGAGATCGGCGAGGCCTTCGGCTCCCTCGATTACCTCGTCCATGCCGTGGCGTTCGCGCCGCGGGCCGAACTGACGGGACGGTTCCTCGACACCAGCCGCGACGGGTTCCGAATCGCGCTCGACGTCAGCGTCTACTCCCTCATCGCGCTGGCGCGCGGCGCCGCGCCGCTGATGCGCGGCCAAGGCGCCGGGTCGGTCCTGACGCTCACCTATCTCGGCGCCAGGCGCGTCTTCCCGAACTACAACGTCATGGGCGTGGCGAAGGCCGGCCTGGAGGCGACGGTCCGGTACCTCGCGGCGGATCTCGGGCCGGAGAACATCCGGGTGAATGCGATTTCGGCGGGTCCCATTCGCACGCTCGCGTCGGCGGGCATCTCGGGGTTCTCGGACATCCTGCAGGTCTACCGCGATCGCGCGGCCCTCAAACGCAACGTCGACGCCGGCGAGGTGGCCGAGGCGGCGTTCTTCCTGCTCACATCCGCGACGGCGATTACCGGCGAGTGCCTCGCGGTCGATGCGGGCTACAACATCATGGGCATGTAGCTTGCCGCCGAGCAGGACATGAGAGCCCGCCCCGGCGTCGCGGCGCAAGGTCCAGGGCGTCAAAGACGTGAGATCGTCGCTGAAACTCGGCCCAGGCTCCGGGCTTCGGGCTCCAGGCTTCCGCTACGAGATGTTGATGTTCGACGCTGCCGACTAACGACCAACGACCCCGACTAACAACCAAGAACCAACAACCAACGACCAACGACTACCAGCCCTCGGCGAGGATCCGTCCTTTCCCGACGCCGATCTCCCGAAGCCAGAGCGTGACGTCCTGCACGAACGCGGGCGGCCCGCACACACAGCACAATGTCGATTCCGGCACGAGCATCGAGGCGATTCTCGCGCGTGTCAGGCGGCCCCGCGCGCCCGCCCAGTGCGCTCCCACCTCGCGCGTGACGGTTTCAACGAGCGCGAGGCGTCCCGCGCGCGCCAACTCCCGCATCTCGTCCCCGTAGGCGAACTCGTCCGCCGAGCGGGCGCTGTAGAACAGCGCGAACTCGCGATCGGGAAGCACGCGAAGCGCGTGCCACAGCATCGCCCGCAACGGCGCGATGCCCGTCCCGCCGGCGACCAGCAGCACGCGAGGTTCGCGCGCGTCGTCCGGAAAGCAGAAGTCTCCGGTCGGCCCGTCAACGTCCACGAGCATGCCCTCCGCGAGCGGGTCGAGGTGTGTGCCCTCACCGGCGTCAGCCCCGACCTGGATGAGCAGTTCGAGTGCGTCCTCCTGCCGGGCCTGCTCCGGCGAGCAGGCGATCGAGTAGGGCTTGCGCAACGGATCGCCACGCCGTCCGACCCACACCGCCTGGCCGGCGCGGAAGTCGAAGGCCGTTCCCGCGAGCGACACCTGCAGCCTGCGCGTGCGAGGCGTCTCGACACGGATTTCGCGAATGGCGAGGGTGAGCAGGGCCACTACAGCGAGTCTAGCGCAGGAATCTGGGATTCGAGGTCGCCTTCGAGCAGCGATTCGGCGTGCCAGCCGAAGCTCGCCCAAGGCGAGCGAAGGCTGGACGAGGAGAGTCTCAGAGAATCCCGGCGGCGGCGCGGTGAAGGTCGATTTCGCTGAGATCTGCAGGCACGGTCATGTCGGCGTCGGCCGCGAGGCTGGACCGCGGGCCGGCTTTCTTGCGCTTCGTCTTGTCGCGATACATGCGAGCATCGGCGATCGCCAGCAGGCTGTCATAGCCGTCGCCGTCCACCGGGAACACGGCCACGCCGGCGCTGACGCCAATCGGAATCAGCTTGCCCGGCCGGGCCTCGAGCCGAATGCCATCGACGGCCTTCTGCAGATCGACCCGCTTGCTCTCGGCCTCTTCGCCGCCGCACCCGGGCAGCACCACGATGAACTCGTCGCCCGCGTAACGGACGCACGTGTCGTAGGGCCGGATCGCCGTCCGCAGGACGGAAGCGACTTCCTGCAGCGCGCGGTCGCCCACGTGATGGCCGTACTTGTCGTTGATTTCCTTGAAGTCGTCCAGGTCCATGACGAGCAGGCCGACCTCGGACTTCAGCCGCTCGGCGCGGGCCAGTTCGCGCGTGAGGTGCATGAACAGGAACCGCGTGTTCGGCAGCGCCGTCAGCGCGTCGGTCAGCGACTCCTGCTGCGTCTTCTCGAAGACGATCGAATTGGCAATCACCGCCGCCGCCTGCTCGCAGACACGATCGAGCAGCCGCGCGTGGTCTTCGTTGTAGAAGCTGGCCTCGGTGTGATAGACGGCCAGCGTGCCGATGACTTCCTCGTTGAACACGAGCGGGCAGACGAGCGCCGCCTGCAGCTTGGTCTGCACCGGCCCGACGTCGGATGATTCCAGGTCCGCGCTCGGGCGGGCGTTGAGGAGCGGCCGGCGGTTGCGCGCCACCCACCCGGTCATGCCGTGCCCGTTCTTGACCGTCACGCGGCGCACGATGTCGGCATCGGTGCCGGTCGCGAAGCGGCACCGCAGCGCGTCGTTCGTGTCGTTGTAGAGGTACAGCGCGCAGCAGGAGAACGGCACGAGGTTCGTCAGCTTCGACGAGATCAGCTTCATCGTGTCGGTCACGCCGAGGCTCGTGCCCATGGCCTGGGCGATCTCGTAGAGCGCGTAGATCTCGCGATGCGCCAGCGCGATGTTCTGCAGCACCTGGGACTGGTCGTCGGGTGCCACCGCCGTCTGCGGCGACAGCCCCTGGATGACGCGCGGTTTGAGCAGCGACGGCGACATGCTCTCGACCAGCGCCGGCAGCTCGGGCAGCAGATCGAGGAACTTGCTGACCACCGCGGGATCGAACGCGCGCCCGGCCTCCTGCTGCACGAGCCGCGCCGCGGCCTCGTGGCTCATCGCCGGGTGATAGGGCCGATCGCTCGTGAGCGCGTCGTAGAAATCGATGACCGCGATGATGCGCGCCCCGAGCGGGATCTCGTCCGCCTTGAGACCGGACGGGTACCCGCGCCCGTCCCACCGCTCGTGGTGACACAGGATGAGCGGCGCCACCGGGTACGGGAACGGCACCTGCGCGATGATCTCGGCCCCGACGACCGGGTGGATCCGGACTTTCTTCACCTCGTCTGGCGTCAGCGGCCCCGGCTTCGACAGGATGTGCTCGGGCACGGCGAGCTTGCCGATGTCGTGCAGCAGCGCCGCCGTGCGCAGACCGTCGATGTCGTCGCCGTTCATCGCCAGCGCCTTGCCCACCGTGGCGGCGAAGATCTGCATGCGCCGGATGTGCGTGTGCGAGCGCTGATCCTTCGCGTCGATTGCCAGGGCCAGCGCCTCGACCGTCGCCAGGTGCAGGTTCGAAATCTCGCGCACGTGCTGCTGCTCGGCGGCCACCGTGCCCATGTAGACGCGATAGGCCCGGTAGGTCAGGTACAGCGGGACCGCCGCGAACACCGCAAAGTAGTACGCGGACCGATCGACCAGGTTGGCCGCCACCGCCGCGATGATGCCGCCGAAGAAGTACCCGGGCGCGCCCCACAGGAAGTTCTGCTGCCACACCCGGAAGATCGATCGCCTCGAGGACAGCGCCACCGCCGCGGCCACCAGGAAGCTGTTCACCAGGAAGTACACCGTGATCGCGCCGGCGAGGCTGGCGACGATGGCCGTCTGGTCCCCGCCGAGCACGAACGGCAGCCAGTCCCAGTAGGCGCGGCCCGCGGCCTGGACCGTGATGACCAGCGCCGCCATGCTGAAGACGATCTTGTAGAGCGGATTGCGTCCGCGCGGCTTCACCGTGCACTGGCTCAGGACGGACGCAGCCGTGATGAGCATCGCCTGGTTCGGCCCGAGCAGCACCAGCGCGCCGAAGTCCACCGCGTAGGACACCGACATCGTCGAGGCGCTGCCGGCCAGCGGCAGACTCACCTTGAAAGCGGAGCAGATCGAGGAGAGGAGCAGGAGCGACGCGAACAGCGTGTACGGATAATGCAGGCCGGCCCCTCGATAGACGTGCAGGCCGGACCATGGCGCGAAGACGGCGAGCAGGCACACCCCGACCGCGATGACGCTGCCGACGTAGAGCCTGGCCGACCGTGGAAGACTGTCCATCAGAGTGCCGTCGATCGTCGGTTCGCGCACGGAGACACAAAGAGATCTAAGCCCTGCTATAGCAAGAGCTCTGCCTTGTTTACCTGGATCGCACGCTGGCGGCCAGTAAACCCTATCATTGTAGATACTTGCAGGCTATTGTGGCCGGTCATGGCCGGCGGCGGAAGACGCCTGAGACAGACGATTGTGTCTCAATTCGGCACACGCGAGTTCCATTTTGGAACTTCGGACCGGTACCGGCGCCCTAACCTGGGACGAAGCTGAGCCGTAAGGCTCGCTGGCTCTGCAGTTTATCTGTTTGAATCAAACGCGGTGACTGTCCGCATCTGTTCCATTGCGGAACACCGATGCTGGCGTGGGTGGCTCGAGATTGTACTCGGTGATCTTCCGGTACAGCGTTCCGCGGCTGATTTCGAGGACGTCGGCCGCGTGCTTCTTGTTCCAGTGGACCGCTTCCAGGATGCGCACGATGTGCGCGCGCTCGGCCTCGCGCAGCGATGGCAGCTTGTCGGGGGCCGCCTGCGTGGCGCTGGCAAAGGCGTTGAGGAACTCGATGTCGGTGGCGCGGATGACGCGGCCGGGCGCCGAGAGCGCCGCTCGCGCGACCGTGCTTTCGAGTTCCCGGATGTTGCCGGGCCACGAATACGCGGTCAGCGTGTCGAACGCCTCGCGGGAGAACGTCTTGCCGTCCGCCGCCAGCCCGTTACCCGCGCAATAGCGCGTGAGGAACCGCTGTGCAAGCGTCGGGATGTCCGACGAGCGTTCCTTGAGCGAGGGGAGGCGGATGGCGAACGCGTTGACCCGGTAATAGAGATCCTCGCGGAACCGGGTGTCGCGGACGAACAGGTCGAGCGGCCGGTTGGTCGCCGAAATCAGCCGGAAATCGACGTCGATCTGCCGGTTTCCGCCCAGGCGTTCGAAGCGCCGGTCCTCGAGCACGCGCAGCAGCTTGGCCTGCGCCATCACCGACAGATCCCCGATCTCGTCGAGAAACAGCGTGCCCTTGTCGGCCAGTTCCAGGCGTCCGGGCTTGCGGTCGTGGGCGCCGGTGAAGGCGCCTTTCTCGTGGCCGAAGACTTCCGACTCGAACAGCGTATCGGGCAGGGCCGCGCAATTGACCGCCTGGAAGCGGCCGCTCGCCCGGCGGCTGAGCTCATGGATCATGCGCGCGACGACTTCCTTGCCCGACCCGGTGGGTCCGAGGATGAGCACCGAGATGTCCGACTTGGCCGCCGTGCGAATCCACTCGAAGACGATGAGCATCTTCTCGTCGCGGCCGATCATCTCGCGAAAGCGCTGCACCGACGGCGACTGGTCCTCGCTCGTGACGGTTGCCCGTCTCTCGAGGAAATCGTCGAGCAGGATCGCCATCGTGTCGTTGGGCGGCCGGGCGGCCGTGAAGCGGGGGACGGCATCGTCCAGGCGCCGGGCGACGCACGCGTTGACGAGCTCGTTGGCGCAGTTCTCGACATCCAGCCGCATCCGGCCGAAAATCTGCATCAGCGACTCGATGTCAAACGTCTCGTCCGGGTTCGCGTGCAGATGCCGGAGGATCGACGCGCGCAGGGGCGACTGGACGAGGACACGGAACCGCGCCGCCAGATCACGCGCGTTCTCGGCCTGGCGGACCGTGCTGGCAACGGCTCGGCGAGCGGAATAGGTCAAATCGTCCATGTCGCGTTTCTGCAACCACTTCGCGGCCCTCGGGCCCGCCCCAAGCAGGGGCAGGACCGGACCGGCCGTTGGATTTATCGGCCGCTCCCCGGCAGGAGAACAGGGTTGAGCGGTACCGTGCTAAGCTTCGCGTGATCCTACGCCGGAGGCCCTCTGAGGCGCCATGCGCACCTTGTCTTCCGAACTCGGGTCCCTCGCCGACCATCTCTCATCCGAACCCCGGATCTACGCGGACGCGAACATTCCTGCCGGTCTGGTGGCCTTCATGCGTGGACGCCTCCACTGGGATGTGCTCTTCGTCATCGAGCACGACGACTTGCGGCGCGCCCCGGACGCCGAGCATTTCCGGCTCGCGCGCCAACTGCGCCGCACTCTCGTCACCCTCGATCGCGATTACCTGGATGACCGCCGGTTTCCGCCCGCCGATTGCGCTGGCGTGCTGGTCGTTTCGGGACCCGATGAACGGCTGCTGGCGCGGCTCCTCTCGCGCCTGGACCGCGCGTTCTTCCGGCCTCACGGCCGGAGCCTGAGCCGGCGGGTCCCGCCGGGCATCGCGGATTCCAGCGGCCTGCCGCTCGAAGGGCGCAAGCTGCACGTGCACCCGGACTGGATGGAAGATCGGGCCAGCCGATGATCATGCTGTCGGGCGCCGACCTGGTTCTTCCCGACCGTCTCCTCGGGCCGGGGTCCGTCGTGATCGACGGCAACCGCATCGTTGACGTCCGGGCGGGCGCGATCGCGTCCTCGCCCGGCGATCTGCACTTCGACCTGCATGGCCACTACATCGTGCCCGGCTTCGTGGACGTGCACGTCCACGGCCTGCAGGGCCTCGATTCGCTGGATGGTCCCCACGCGGTGGGCTCGATCGCCGCGTTGTTGCCGCGCTACGGCGTGACCGCGTTCGCGCCGACGTCGGTCGCCTGCTCGCCGGGGATCCTGCGCCGGTTCCTGCTCGCGGTCCGCCAAGCGCGGCTCGCGCCCGCACCGCAGGCCGCCCGGGTGCTCCCGGCGCACCTGGAGAGCAATTTTCTCAATCCCGACTACCGGGGCGCGCAGCCGGTGGAGTGCCTCCGGATGCCGCCCGTTCCGGGCAGGAGGCCGGCTCCTGCCGGGCCCGGACAGGGAAAGGCCGCAGACCCCGCGAAGACGCCGTACACCGGTGAGGACCTGCTCCTGGAAATGGAGCGCGGCCAGGCGGATATCGGCATCGTAACGCTGGCGCCGGAACTGCCCGGCGGGATGGCCCTCGTGGCGCAGTTGCGCGCGCGCGGCCACCTGGTGTCGCTCGGCCATTCAGGTGCCGACTACGAGACCGGCTGCGCCGCGATTGCCGCCGGCGCCACCCAGGGGACGCACCTGTTCAACCGGATGCCGAAGCTTGGCCATCGTCACCCGGGCCTGGCCGGAGCGATCCTGGACAGCGAGGACGTCGCCGCCGAGATCGTGTGCGACGGGTATCACGTGCACCCGGCCATCATGCGCATGGCCATCGGCGCGAAGACGCCGGCGCGGATGATGGCGATCACCGACGGAACCGCCGGGGCCGGCCTCCCATCGGGCGCCCGCGTGGGGCTCGGCGGGCAGACGATCACCGTCGAGGAATCCGCCTCGTTCCTCGAGGACGGGACGCTTGCGGGCAGCGTGCTGACCATGGACCGGGCGTTCAGGGTGCTGGTCGCCCAGGTCGGTCTCACGCCGGTTGACGCCGCGATCCTCTGTTCGACGACGCCCGCCAGGGAACTGCACCTGGACGGCTTCGGCGTCCTCGCGGCGGGCGCGTTTGCCGACCTCGCCGTGCTGGACCCGACGTGCCACGTCGTGCAGACCTGGATCGGGGGCGAACTTGCGTACTCGGCTCTGCCTGTCCCCATCTGACATTACATTTTTGTAATGGGGTCTGGCACCTTTTCTCAGTCCAGTCTCATTTTCCGGGTGGAATGAACCTGGCGGGGTACGCCGCCGTCTAACCGGCCAGGAGCACCTACGATGAGCATAGCCCTGCGTTCCCCGGCGGTACGGCTTCTCCCGATTCTCGCGGCCGCCTGGCTTGCGGCGGCCTGCGACGTCACGATCGGCCTCGAATCGGGCCGATTCGTCGAGCGCGAGAAGAAGGACTTCCAGGTGACCGGGACCCCGGATCTGACGCTGTCCACCTTCGACGGGTCGGTCGAGATACGCGCGTGGGATCGGCCCGAGGTGTCCGTCGAAGTGGAAAAACGGGGAGGCAACAAGCAGCAGGTCGATGAGATCGAAGTCAAGGCCTCGCAGTCGGGAAACCGCATCACGATTGACGTCGTGTCGCCCGGGCACGGCCGCACGCATTTCGGCTTCTCCAGTTCGCGGTCGGCCCGCCTGATCGTATCCGTTCCGCGCCAGGCCAACCTGGACGCCCGCACCGGCGACGGCTCGATCACGATCGAACGCATCAACGGACGCGTGCAGCTCACGACGGGCGACGGCAGCGTGAAAGTGACCGAGGTGGCGGGCGAACTGCGCGCACACACCGGCGACGGATCCATCGTCCTCGACCGCGTGGACGGCCGCGTGGATGCCGACACCGGCGATGGCTCGATCGCGCTCAACGGCAAGCTGGAAGGCGTCCGGTTGAGAACGGGCGACGGCAGCGTGCGCCTGCGCGCGGACACCGGCAGCCGGATGGGAGACGACTGGGACGTCCACACCGGCGATGGCAGCGTCACGCTGGAATTGCCCGAGCCGTTCGATGCCGACATCGATGCGCACACCGGCGACGGCACCATCGCGATCCAGGCGCTCGGCGTCAAGGGCGACGTGTCGAAGAACACGGTGCGCGGGCAGATCGGCTCGGGCGGCCATTCGTTGCGCGTGACGAGCGGCGACGGGACGATCAGGATCTCGCGATCCTAGAAGTCCGGAGTCTGGAGTCCGGAGTCCGGAGTCAACCCACCTGACCCTCAATCGTCCGCCAGAGACCTGCTTCCTGATCTAGAATCCCGCCGGCAGGCACTGCGCAGTTCCAAGCACTCACAGGAGCATCCCGTGAAACGCACACGTCTCGTTCCACTCGTGTCGGTTCTGTTCGTGGCGATCCTTGCCGGAGCGCCCATCGCCCGGCAACGCGATCGCTCGCTCGCGACGAGCGTGGGCACCGCGAAGCGCCAGGCCCTCGGCTGGGTCGACGCGAACGCCGACGTCTTGAAACGCACGAACCAGCACATCTGGAGCTACGCCGAAATCGGCCTGCAGGAGGTGCGGTCGTCGAAGGAGCTCGTCGAGGTGCTCCGCGCCAACGGCTTCACCGTTGAGGAGGGTGTCGCCGGCATGCCGACGGCCTTCGTCGCCTCCTACGGCAGCGGCCATCCCATCATCGGCATCCTGGCTGAATACGATGCCCTGCCCGGGCTGTCACAGCAGGCCGTGCCCGAACGGAAAGCGCGCGAGGGCATCGACTCCGGCCACGCGTGCGGCCACAGCCTCTTCGGCACGGCGAGCACCGGCGCGGCGCTCGCGGTGAAGCAGGCGATCGCGAGCGGCGCGATCAAGGGAACCATCCGGCTCTACGGCACGCCGGCCGAAGAGACCGGCATCGGCAAGACCTACATGGCGCGCGCGGGCCTCTTCAAGGACGCCGACGCGGTCCTGACGTGGCACCCCGGCGATCTCACCGACTCGAGTTACAGCTACAGCAAGGCGATGGTTTCGCTGAAGTTCCACTTCAGCGGGCTTGCGGCGCACGCATCGACCTCGCCGCACGAGGGACGCAGCGCGCTCGACGCCGTCGAGTTGATGGACACCGGCGTCAATTTCATGCGCGAGCACGTGAAGGAGGATGCCCGCATCCACTACGTCATCACCAACGGCGGCGGCCAGCCGAACGTCGTCCCGCCCGAGGCGGAGGTCTGGTACTACGTGCGGGCGAACAAGCACACCGACGTCGAGCGCTACGTCGAGTGGGTGCGGCAGATCGCGCAGGGCGCCGCCATGATGACCCAGACGCGCCTCGCGTTTGTGCGCGTGGAAACCGATCAGCACGAGGTGCTGCCCAACCGGACGCTGGCCGACCTCATTCAGCGAAACCTGGAAATCGTCGGCGCACCCAAGTTCACCGACGAAGAGAAGGCATTCGCGCAGAAGACGCAGCAGCCGTTGAACCGCGCGTTCGACCGGGCGCTGTCCGAGACGATCGAACCGCTCGGCGACCGGCCCTCCCAGGGCCTGGCCTCGACCGACGTCGGCGAAGTCAGCTGGGAAGTGCCGGTCGGCCAACTGAACGTGGCCGCCTACACGTTCGGCGCGCCGGGCCACAGCTGGCAGATTGCCGCCTGCGCGGGCATGAGCATCGGTGAAAAGGGCATGCTGGTCGCCGCGAAGACGCTGGCTGGGACGGCCGTCGATCTGTTCGAGTCGCCGTCGCTCCTGGACAAGGCCAGGGCGGACTTCAGGACGATCCGCGATCCGATGAAGTTCATGACGCTGATTCCGGAGGGACAGGTCGCGCCCAAGGCGATCAGGGACTGATCGTCGGGCTATTTCTCTGGGATCGGATGCGGGGCCGACGCGCGCGGTGACGGGGCCAGGTACGTGGTGGGATCCGGGATGTCCGCTTCCTGGAACGCGTCGCGCCGCTCGCGGCATTTGCTGCACAGGCCGCAGTGAAGGCCGTCGCGCGGGTTCATGCAGGAGAGCGTGGCGCCAAGCGGCACGCCAAGCATGGCGCCGAGCCGGATGACATCGGCCTTGTGCAGCGTCGTGAACGGCGCTTCGATCGTCAGGCTGTGCGCCAGAGCGAGGCTGAGCGCCTCCGACATCGCGCGGAAGAACGCGCTGGTTGCGTCGGGAAACGGGTTGCCCGCCAGCGGGCCGATGAGGATTCGGCCGATGCGCCGCGCCGCCGCGAGGACGCCCGTCTTCGACAGCAGCAGCAGGTTGCGCCCCGGCAGGTACACGTCCTGGTCCGGGGTGTCATAGGCCGGCGGCGTCCCGCGCAGCGCCCAGTGCGACGGCGGGTAGAGATCGCGCACGTCGAAGTCGAGGATGGCGAGCGGCCGGATGTCGTTGGATGGCTGCACGATGCGCCGTACGGCGTCGAGCTCCTGAGCTTCCCACGCCAGGCCCGCGCGCACATACACGGGCTGTGCCGGCGCGTGTTGCGCCGCCCACTCGAGCAGGACAATGCTGTCGAGACCCCCGGAGCAGAGCACGCACGATTCGGTGCGCGGCGCCTCCGGCCAACCTGTCGAACCGGTCATCTTCCGGCCTCCGCGTCTACCGCCTACCGCCTGCGGTCCCCACATTCCATATTCCACATTCCCCATTCCCCGTTCCAGTACAATCAATCCATGTACTCCGTCAGCAAGCGCATCGAGTTCTGCTACGGCCACCGGCTGCTCGATTACGACGGCATCTGCAAGCACCCGCATGGCCACAACGCGGTCGCCGAGATCGAAGTCCGGAGCGACGCGCTCGACGGCCGCAACATGGTCTGCGACTTCAGCGACATCAAGCGCATCGTCAAGGGATGGATCGATCGCGAGATCGATCACAAGATGATGCTGCGGCGCGACGATCCGCTGGTGCGCCCCTTGCAGCAACTCAACGAGCCAATCTTCGTGGTCGACAGCAATCCGACGGTCGAGCACATCGCGAAGCTGATCTTCGACTACACGCGCTCGCAGGGATTGCCGGTGGTGGCGGTTCGCGTCTGGGAGACGGCGACCTCGTCGGCGACCTACGGTGAAGAAGCGACGTAACGCGATGTTCAAGCTGCTGGTCTTCGATCTCGACGGCACCCTGGTCGATTCGCGGCAGGACCTGGCGCAGGCGACCAACCGGCTGATCCTGGAGTTCGGCGGGCAGCCGCTCGACCAAGACGCGGTCGTCCACATGGTCGGCGAGGGCGCCGAGAAACTGATCGCCCGCGCCTTCACCGCCGCGCACCTTCCGCCCGCGCCCCGCGCGCTCGGACGCTTTCTCGACCTGTACGGCGAGCGCCTGCTCGTCCACACGCACGCGTACCCGGGTGTGCCGGAGGCGCTCGAGGCGCTGTCCCACGTAGCGTCGCTGGCGGTGCTCACCAATAAACCGCGCGGGATGAGCGAGGCCATTCTCCAGGGACTGGGCTTGGCGCCGTTCTTCGCGCAAGTGCTGGGCGGCGACGGCCCGCATGCGCGCAAACCGGACCCCGCCGGGCTGCGGCAGCTGATGGAAGACTTCGATGTCGCAGTCGGGGACACGCTGCTCATGGGCGACTCGGCGATCGACTTGCGGACGGCGCGAGCAGCGGGGGTGGCCATCGCGCTGGCGCGCTACGGCTTCGGGTTTTGCGACGTGCCTCGCGACGAACTGAACGGAGCCGAGATTATGGTCGATTTGCCGCAGGACCTTGTCAGCGTGCTGCAGGACCACGGCCCGACCGCGGCTTAGTTCCGGCAAGGCCCTTCGGGCTTCGGGCTTCGGACTTCGGACTCCGGACCCCGGACTCCGGACTACGGACTTCTCAGTCGTGACCGACCCACTTCGCGGCGCGATTTCGACGCCACACAGCAAGCGCCGCTACACGCGGCGAGTATTCGCGACGATCGCGGACCGCTACGACCTGGTCACCGTCCTGCTGTCGTTCAACCGCGACCGGGCGTGGAAGCGACGGTTCGTCGCGCGGGCGAACGTGCGGCCGGGCGAGGTGGCGCTGGACCTGGCATGCGGCACGGGGGACCTCACGTTTCCGCTTGCGCACGAAGGCGCGCGGGTTGTCGGCCTCGACATCACCCCGCACATGATCGAGCTGGCGAGGGCCAAGACCGGCCCCCGGGTGTCATTCCTGGTCGGCGACATGATGGCGCTGCCGTTTGCCGATGCGACCTTCGCTCTCGTGACCACCGGCTACGGCATCAGGAACGTGCCGGACATCAGCGGCGCGCTGCGCGAGATTCATCGTGTGCTCGCGCCCGGCGGCCGCTTCCTGTCCCTCGATTTCGATCGGCCGGAGAACGCGGTGATTCGTGCCGCGTACCTCGCCTGGCTGACGACGGTCGGATCGGCGCTCGGCTGGGTGCTGCACCGCGACCCGGATACGTATCGGTATATCCCCGAAACGATCCGCACCTACCCGGGCGCCGCCGGCGTGGTCGCGCTGCTGCGGTCGGCCGGGTTCGAGGCGGCGTCACACGAGCGGGTCTTCGGCGGATTCATGGCCATGCACCGCGCCGTGAAAGGTGCCTAGTGGCGTTTGCATCGACGCAGGTCGATCGCGAGGCGTGGTCCGGCGACGGCGATTTCACCGCCGCGCTGGTCGAGCAACTGGCCCGCGTCGAGCAGGTCGGCTTCCTGCGGGTCGAAGACGCGCCTGCATGCCGCGCCGACCCCGGGTTCAATTTCATCTGCAACGAGATCTACGTGGCGTTCCGCATCGAGCGGACCGTCGCCATCCGCCGCGTGCTCGGCGTGCTGCCCCTGCCGTCGGTGGCGCACCGCAAGAGCCTGACGCTCGACGGGCTGGAGCGGTTGCTGGCCGGGATCGAGGGCATCGGCCAGCCGGACTATTCAGACGCCGCGATGCTCCAGTACCTGCGGTCTGCGCGCGTGATTCCCGCCTACCAGACGCGGGGGCCCAAGCTGGTCGAGATGGTCCGGATCTACGAGGTCGGTTAGGGCACGCGCCCGAATTGCCATGATTTGCACGCGTTTTCACCTTCTGACCTACAGATTCTGCCGCGATCGGCCGACATTCTGCAATGTGGGCGCCTGCGGGTTGAGCCATCAGAGTGGATTGCCGCCGGCGAGCCCGCGTGCCCGCGGGCACAGCAGTTCGGAGTAACAAGCGTGGCCTTGGTCGAATCGCTGCTGGGCGCCATCATCCGGCCGGACGGCGACGCCCTCGTGCTGCACGTCGGCGAGAAGCCCTACATCGTCTCGACGGCGGGGACGACGGAACTGTCGGCGCGGGAACTGACGTTCGAGGCGCTGACGGCGATCATCGAGGAGGCCCTGCCGTCGGACTCGCGCCGCGCGCTCGAGGAGGTCGGGGCAGTTGAGTACGATCTGCCCAGGTCGAAAGCCGCGCAGGGCGAGCGATTCACGATGGTGGCCGCGCGTGGCGGCAACGACATCTGGATCGAGATTCGGCGACACCGGCGCACCACGCCCGGCAACCAGCGGCAGACCGGAGCGCCGCCATATGACGCGCAGCCGCCAGCGGCCGACGTGCGGCGCGCGCCCGTGGCCGCTCCCGCGCCGGAGCCTTCGCCGGGTGTTGTCCTTCCCCTGACACGAACCTCGATTCGATCCGACCCGGGCGCCCGGACGTTCACGTCCCCGCGCCTGTCGGGCCTCGACCGCCTGCTGCGCGTGGCCGCGGCGCGCGGCGCGACGACGCTCTATATCGCGGCGCAATCGCGGCCGTCGATCCGGGTGGACGGCGAGATCGGGGTGATCGACGGCGAACCGGTGCTCGGGCCGTCGGACGTGGAGTCGCTGCTGCTCGACATGGCGCCGGAGCGAAGCCGGCAGGCGTTGCGCAGCGGGGAAGGCACCGAGTGGCTGTGCGACGTGCCGGAGGTCGGCCGGGTCCGCTGCATGAGCTTCCGCGATCACCGCGGCCCGGGCGGTATTTTCCGGCTGATTTCGTCGCGGGCGATTTCGGCGGAGCAGCTCGGGCTGTCGCGCGAGATTCTCGGCCTGTGCGCCGAACCCGGCGGCCTCATCCTCGTGGCGGGGCCCCGGGCGAGCGGCAAGTCCACGTTGACGGCGGCGCTGGTGGACGCGATCAACCGGACGCGCAGCGAGCACGTGATCACGCTCGAGGGCGAGATCAAGTTCGTGCAGGAGAGCCGGATGTCGCTGGTGAGCCAGCGCGAGGTGCGCGGCGGCGCCGACGAGTGGCTGGCGGTGGCGCGCGGCGCGCTGCGCGAGAACCCTGACGTGCTGGTCGTCGAGGACCTGCGCTCGCCCGAGATCGTGTCGCTCGCGCTCGATGCCGCGGAAGCCGGCCGCCTGGTGATTGCCACCATCGGGGCGAGCGGCGCGGTGGGTGCGATCGCGCGCCTGGTCGAACAGGTGCCCGCCGATCGTCGCGAGCGGGTGTTGTCGACGCTGGCGAGCGCGCTGCGCGGGGTGGTGTCGCAGGTGCTCCTGCGCAAGACGGGCGGCGGCCGTATCGCCGCGCGCGAGGTGCTGCTCAACACGCCGGCGGTGGCGAGCCTGCTGGCCGAGGGGAACCTACCGCAGCTGCGCGCGGCAATGGAGAGCGGCCGCAAGCACGGAATGGTGCCGCAGAACGACGCGCTGGTCGCCTTCGTGCAGAGCGGTGCGGTCGATGCGCGCGAAGCCTACCGGAACGCGTGCGACCGCGAGGGGTTCCTCGGGCTGCTCAAGCGCGAGGGGATCGACACATCATTCGTGGAACGCCTCGCCTGATCCGCAGATTCACGCCGATTTACTCAGATTGAACCGGAGCCGCAGATTCACGCCGATTTGCTCCGCCCAGGCCCGATCCGCAGATTCGATCCACGGTCTCACGCCGATTCGTGACGCCTACCAGATGAAGGGCAGCAGGCGATACCGGACCCGCTGTGTGTACTCTTGGTAGCCCGACAGGTTCTGTGCCAGGAATCGTTCCTCGTCCAGAAGCCGCCACACGATCACGAGCGTCATCGGGATGAGCGTGAGCAGTCCCCACCACGAGCCCAGCGCGAGCGGTACGCCTGCCAACATGATCAGGGCTTCGATGTACATGGGGTGACGCACGAACGCGTACGGCCCGGTCGAGATGACCACTTGCGCGGTGTCGACTTCGATGGTCGCGGACGTGAATGTGTTCTCCCTGAACACGAAGAAGACGCCGAGGAGGCCGAGCGCGACGAGGCTGTCTCCCGCCATCACGACGTACACAGGCACCGTAGACCATCGGAACCGATGATCCAGGGCGGACACGACGAACATCGCGACGAAGACCACCGATGCGAGGAATTGAATGATCTTCTGGAGTGCCTCGCGCTCGGCGCCGGGTCCTGCCTGTATCCGCCGTTCCAGAAGTCCCGGATCCCTGCTCATGAGGTAGACGGTGATGAGCAGCACGGACACCGAAAACACGAGCAGAAACATCCACGCCTGCCAGTAGTCGAGCGTCCACGCCGGAAGGAACAGCAACGCCGCCAGCGTGACGACGAGACTCAGGAGTCCGCCGAGCGCTTTCCTGTTCACGTCGTTCGTCGGCTTCACGCCCTGATTTTACGCTGCCCGCCAGTCGCGCGCGTCCTCGACGGACCGCGGTCGCCCGGGGCCCCGAGCCGAGATCGCAGTTTGTGCGCCGCGCCGTGCCGTTCGCGCTCGCGATTCTCGCCACGTCGCTCGCGCGCGGAGGCGGCGCGGGCCGTCCAGTCAAGCCGGTCTGTGTGGGCGTGGTTCTTGCCTCACTCGATCGCATGCGGCCAGACATGCCTCTTCGCGATCCTCAGTCGCACGCGGTGATTGGCGCCGCCTTCGAGGTCAACCGCGTGCTCGGGTGCGGGTTCCTCGAGCAGGTGTACCAGGATGCGCTCGCCCTGGAGTTCACCGAGCGGGGCATTCCGTTCGACCGCCAGGTCGGTCTCCGCATCATGTTCAAGAGGCGCGTGCTCCCGTCGTTCTACCGCGTGGATTTCGTGTGCTTCGGCGAACTGCTGGTCGAGTTGAAAGCCTCCATGCAGATTCTCCCGATCGACCAGGCGCAGATGATCAATTACTTGAAAGCCACGCGGTTCGAGCGCGGGCTGCTCCTGAACTTCGGCGGGCGTTCGCTCGAATGGAAACGATTCGTGTTCTCCGAGGACCTGCACGCGGCTCGAAGTGACGACCTCCCCCAGGCTGAGGGAGTCGGCGAGGAGACGAAGCCCCAGGCCTGATGCCTTTCGGAAATTCTCTGGCTGCAGTTCCGGCTGGGGGCGTAGCCCGCAGCCCGCAGCCGGCTCCGCCGCGTGCCGGGCTCCGCGCGCGGCCCGCCTTGTCAACGGCCGCGACCCGCGGGGTCACGAGCGAGAATCTGCGTAAATCTGCGGCCCGGGTACGTCCGCGAGAATCGGCGAGAATCTGCGGCCCGGGTCCATCGGCGAGAATCTGCGGCTCACCGCTCCAGCAAGGCCCCGATCTCACTCACCAGCAACTCCACCACGTCCTCGTCGGTCAGCTGCTCGACCTCCGCCTGCTCGCGCACGGGCCGTTCCGTCGTCCGCAGGCGCCGGCCGCGGCCGCGGTTGATGCGCGCGGCGACGATCGGCGGATCCGCGTCCGTGTCGAGGAAGATCTCGATGAAATCGTCGCTCGACCGCTCGGACATCAGGCGCAGGCCGCCCGCGGGCGTGAAGATCTCGAAGGGATAGCCCTCCGCCTTGAGCGCCATCGAGAACATCCGGAACACCGGCGTCGCGAGTTGCTCGAGGAACGTCTCGTACGCCCGCGCGGCCGCATCGGCGCGCGTACGCCGTTCCGCGCTCGCCCGCTTGCCCTGGTCCATCGCCTGCCGCAGGCGTTTCCTGATCTCTGACACTTCGATCATCGGCACCCAATCACTCCTTCCCGTTCGAGCGCGTCGATCTCGGCTGCCTGCAGCTGCAGATCCTGCGCGAGCACACGCCGCGTGTGTTCGCCGAGCAGCGGTGGCGGCGTTCGCACGCGCCCGTGCGTCGCGCCGAGCTTGATCGGCGATCCGAGCAGCCGGATGATGCCGGCCGTCGGATGCTCGACCGTCTCCAGCATCTCACGCGCGGCTGTCTGCGGATCGGCAAGCACCTCCGCGATGTCCCGCACGGCGCCGCACGGCACGCCCACCCCGCGCAGATCCGCGATCCAGCGTTCGCGGCTGCGCGTCCGGAACGTCTCGTCGAGCACGGCCCGTACGGCGTCGCGATGGTGCACGCGCGCGGGATTGGTCAGAAATCTCGGGTCGCGCGCCAGATCCGGCAACCCCATCACTTCGCACAGCCGCCTCCACTGATCGTCGTTGCCCACCGCCAGCACGAAGGGCCCATCGGCCGCGTCGAACGAGTCGTAGGGCACGATGCTCGGATGTTCGTTGCCCATGCGGCCGGGCGGCACGCCCGTGGCCAGGCACAAGGCGGCCTGGTAGCTCAGGAGCGAGACGACCGAGTCGAACATCGCCACGTCCACGAGCTGTCCTTCGCCCGTGCGCTGCTTCGCGTACAGGGCCAGGACGATGCCGTGGCAGGCGAGCAGTCCGGCCAGGATGTCGGCGACCGCGACGCCCAGCCGGCACGCGGGGCCGTCGGCCGGGCCGGTGATGCTCATCAGGCCCGCTTCCGCCTGCAGCACCAGGTCGTACCCCGCCACTTCCCGCTGCGGCCCGGTCTGGCCGAAGCCCGACACCGAACAATACACGACCCCTGGACGCCGTGACGACACGTCGCGGTAGCCGAGGCCGAGCCGATCGAGGGTGCCGGGCCGGAAGTTCTCGACCAGCACATCGGCCGACGCGATGAGCCCGTCCAGGAGGCGCCGGCCGGCCGGACGCTTGAAATCGAGCGCCACGCTTTCCTTGTTGCGATTGATGCTCAGGAAGTAGGCGCTCTCGCCGCCCTGGAACGGCGGCCCCCACGCGCGTGTCTCGTCACCGCCTGCCGGGTGTTCGACCTTGATGACCCGCGCGCCCATGTCGGCCAGCATCATCGTGCAGTACGGACCCGACAGCACGCGCGTCAGGTCAAGCACGGTGATCCCGGCGAGCGGCGGCACGTCCATGCGAGATCCGATGACAGTGGTGAAATCCGAATTGGGGTCTGACCCCAATTCGCAGTGTCTGCGACCCGTGGCAATGTTCGCTACGCGGGGCGCAGGCGGCGGCGCACCGCGACCAGGTCGCTCAAGAGCGCGTAGGCGGTCTGCGTCAACCCGCTGTCGAGTTGCGTGATGCAGATCTCGCCCAGCAGATCCGTCTGCAGGACCAGCGCGTTCTGCATGCCGTTCAGCCGCGCGAGCGCGTGGCCCTCCGGCAGCAGTTCCGGCGCCACCCGCCCGAACGCCTTGCCGTCCTGCCGCCCGCCGGTCGCGACGAGTCGCAGCCGCTGTCCCTGGCGCTTCGCGTCCTGGAGCAGCTCCGGCGTGAGCGCCGCGATGCCGGTCCGGTCGATGTCGCGCGGCGTCACCTCCGCCTTCATCCACACGTTCAGCAACGCAGCGGTCTTGGCCGCGGCGTCCCAGCCGTCGACGTCGAGCGACGCGTCCGCTTCCGCGATGCCGGCGGCCTGCATCTCGGCGAGCGCCTCGCCAAACGCGATGCCCTGTTCCATCCGCGTGAGGATGTGATTGGTCGTGCTGTTGATGATGCCCCGGAAGCCGAGGATCGTGACGGCCGGCAGCGTGTCGCGCACCAGGTTGAAGATCGGCACGCCGTCCATCACCGCGCCCTCGAACAGGAACGAGCGGCCGAGCGCGGTGGCGAAGTCGTCGATCTCGCGATAGCTGAACGCCACCGGCCCCTTGTTCGCCGTGATCACGTGCGCGCCGGCCCTGAGCGCCTTGCGGATGTGGTCAATCGCCGGCTGCCCCCGCGCGATGTCGAGCACCGTCGTTTCGACCATGACCTGGACGCGATCGGCGTCGCCCGCGTGCGTGGCCGACTCGATCATCTCGAGCGCCGATCCGGGGGTGTCCCTGGGGCTGGTCGCCGTGTTGCCCCGCAGCTTGCCCAGCGACCCGTGCCCCTCCACGAGCGTGAGCGCCTTCGCGAGATCGAGGCCCGCGGGATTCACCGCGATGCCATGACTGCGCGTGGCGATGCCGACCACGCGCCACGAGAGCCCGTAGGTACGCGCGAGCACGCCCTCCTGCTCCTGCAGCAGGCGCGCGAACCGCCGGCCGACGTTGCCGAACCCCACGAGGATCAGGTCGAGCGCGATCGTCGTCTTCATGACGGGCCACTACGCCGGGTGCACGTGGAACGTGGAATGTGGAATGTGGAAGATGGAACGTCGCGCCCTCGCATGTCAGCGTCCCGCCTCGGCGGCCAGGCTTCCCAGCAGCTCGCGCAGCCGATTCAGCCCCGTGCGCAGGTAGCCGGTCTCCGAGCCCGTGCCGATGCGCAGGTACCCGTCCATGCCGAAATGATCGCCCGGCACGACGAGCACGCTCTTCTCCTCGCGCAGGCGGTTGACGAGCAGCGTCGAATTCACCGGCAGCCGGTAGTGCACGTAGACGATGGCGCCCGCTTCCGGGGCGATGTAGTCGAACTCCTCGCCGTGGGCCGACAGCCAGTCGGTCATCACCGGCAGGTTCGTGCGGATGATCGCCCGCGTCCGATCGAGGATCCGCGTGCGGCGGGCCGGCGCGAGCGCCACGCGCGCCAGGCGGTCGCTGAGCGCGCCGGGCGCAATCGACGTGTAGTCATGGTACGACCACGACGAGGCGATGAAAGAGGGCGGCGCGACGATCCACCCGATGCGCAGGCCCGGCAGCCCGTACGCCTTCGACAATCCGCTCGTGACGATGGCGCGTTCGTAGCGGCCCCAGATCGACGGCGTTTCCTGGCCATCGACCTCGGCGCCGCGGTAGATCTCGTCGGACAGGATCCAGCTGCCGTGCCGCGCGGCGATCGCGGCGATCGCGTCGAGTTCCGACGCGCGAATCCGGGCGCCCGTCGGGTTGTTCGGATTGCAGAGGACGATGAGCTTCGTGCGCGCGTTGACCAGCGCCGCGAGGCGATCGAGATCCGGGCGCCACCGGCGTGCCCCATCGTCCGCGACGAGCGGCCAGTCGTGCATCGTCCCGGCGAACGCCTTGGCGAGGCCGAGCGTCTGCCCGTAGTTGGGCACCATCATCACGACCTCGTCGCCCGGCTCGAGCAGCTTCCAGCACACCACGAAGTTCGCCTCCGAGCCGCCGTTGGTCACCTCGACGTGGTCGACGGTGGTGCCCGGGTAGAGGCGCGCGACGGCTTCGCGGAGCTCGATCGTGCCGTTCGACTGCGTGTAGCAGATTTCCTGTTGCAGCAGGTCCGCGCGCTCGGCGTCGGTGTCGAGGAGTTCCGCCACGCGCATCGGGTGCACGCCGCTCTCCGACAGGTTGAATTCCACCAGGTTCTCCCAGGTGGACTGCATGCGTTCCATCGCGAATACTTCGATTTTCATAATGTCCTCGTTGGGCCGACGAGCGGCCAGCCCCGGCAGTGTACCAAAAAACCCCGACCTTTTTGCCGCCGGTCGGATTTTCATCGCTCGACAAGGAAAACAGGGGCGGCCGGGTCTGCGCTATACTTTTCGCCGGATTCGATGAAGGACGAGAGTCGTTTGCAGATGGCGCGGATCCCGGCGGGCGAGTTCCTCATGGGATCGGACGACGCGGACAAGGATGAGCGTCCCGTTCATCCCGTGTACGTCGACGAGTTCTATCTCGCGTCCAAGCCGGTCACCAACGCCGAGTATGCCCGCTTCGTGCGCGAGACCGGTTATCGTCCGGTCGCCGTCCGCGATCTGCCGACGCTCGTCGCGCCCGAGTTTCGCGAGCCGTTCAGGGAACTCGCCGCACGCTATTCGTGGAAGGACGACGAGCCGCCCAAGGGCCTCGAGAAGCACCCGGTCACCCTCGTGCAGTTCGTGGACGCCCTCGAGTACTGCCATTGGCTGGCTTCGTCAACCGACAAGCCGATCCGCCTGCCGACCGAGGCCGAGTGGGAGAAGGCCGCGCGCGGCGGCCTCGAGGGCCGCCGGTATCCCTGGGGCGACGACATCGAGCCCTCGCGCGCCAACTTCCTGCCCGACGCTTCTCTGAAGTTCAAGCGCGGCACGCAGCCGGTCGCCAGCTACCCGTGCAACGGCTACGACCTCTACGACATGTCCGGCAACGTGTGGCAGTGGGTGTCGGACTGGTACGACCCGGACTACTACGCGAACGGCGAACGCCGCAATCCCCAGGGCCCGCCGTCCGGGCGGTTCCGCTGCGTGCGCGGCGGCTCGTGGGTGAACGATGACGTCGCGTTCCTGCGTTGCGGCCATCGCCACGAGGTGCCGGCCGATACCTACGCCTACAGCATCGGCTTCCGGATCGCGTACTCGTCCGTCTGAGCCTGTCGCGAGTCTAAACTCTCAAGGGAACCGTTCACCGCGAGCGTGCCGGTCGCGCGGACCGTCGGATCCGTGGACGGACGCCCGCGCCAGTATCCGGGAGGATGAGGTGACACATCGATTGTTCCCGCTGCCCGTGGTTCTTGCGGCTGTGCTCGGGGCCGTCCTGCCGGTTCACGCCTCGGCCCAGTCGACCGCCCAGCCGGAGCCGAACGGCCCGACCATCACGACGATGGGCGACGGCGTGGTCCGCCGCGCGCCCGATCGCGCGTTCATCGACATCAGCGTCGAGAACCGCGCCAAGGCGCCGCGCGATGCGCAGGCGCAGAACGCGGACGCGATGTCGACCCTGCAACAGAAGCTGCGCGCCGCGAACCTGCTCAAGGACGCGGTGCGCACGATCGGCTACGGCGTCGAGCCGGAGTTCGATTTCACCAACGGCCGGCGCGTGCTGCGGGACTACGTGGCGCGCAACACCATCGAGGTGCGGCTCGACGATCTCAACCGCGTCGGCGAAGTGGTCGACCTGGCGACCGCGTCGGGCGCCACCTCGGTCGGCGACGTGCGTTTCGATCTGAAGGACCGGCAGGCCGCCGAACGCGAGGCGCTCGGCCTGGCGGTGGCCGACGCACGAGCCCGGGCCGAGGCGATCGCGACATCTGCCGGGCGGCCTATCCTGGCGATCTGGCGGATCGTCGAGGAGGGCGCGTCGGTCCCGGGACCGCGCCCGATGATGGCACCCGCAGGGTTGCGCGCGGAGTCGATGGCGCCGACACCGATTTCGGCCGGCGACATCGAAGTTCACGCACGAGTTACCCTGACCGCGTTGCTGAAATAGCTCCACCTGCCGGGCTCGCGCACCGCCACCCCTGCCCTTACCCCTTCGCGTTTGCTATAATGGCGACTGAATTGGTCGCCTATTAAAACATGCTCATCAGCGAACGCATTCAGCCGAGCCGTATTCTCGACCTGATCGGCAACACGCCATTACTACGGCTTTCGGGGCTCGAGCGCGATGTCCCCGGGGTGGAGATCTACGCCAAGGCCGAGTGGCTGAACCCGGGCGGATCGGTCAAGGACCGCGCCGCCGCCCGCATGGTGGCAGCCGGCTCGCACCTGTTGGCGCAGGGGCGGGTTCTGCTCGATGCCACATCGGGTAACACGGGCATCGCCTACGCCATGCTCGGCGCGGCGGACCAGTTTCCGGTCGAGCTGTGCCTGCCCGCCAACGTCACCGTCGAGCGCAAGCGGATTCTCCAGGCCTACGGCGCCACCCTCGTGCTGACCGATCCGCTGGAGAGTTCCGACGGCGCGATTCGCGAGGCGCGCCGCCGGTTTGCGGTCCATCCGGATCGCTACTACTATCCGGACCAGTACAACAATCCGGCCAACTGGCTCGCCCACTACGAGACGACGGGCCCGGAGATCCTCGCGCAGACATCCGGCCGCCTGACGCACTTTGTCGCGGGTCTGGGCACGACGGGCACCTTCACCGGTGTGGCTCGGCGCCTGCGCGAGTACAATCCGGCAATCCGCTTCGTGTCGGTCCAGCCCGACTCGCCGTTCCATGGCCTCGAAGGCCTCAAGCACATGGACACGGCCATTGTCCCGGGCATCTACGATCCGGCGCTGGCAGATGAGGATTTGCGCGTGGGCACCGAGGAGTCGTACGCGATGGTGCGTCGGCTCGCGCGAGAGGACGGGTTGCTCGTGGGCATTTCGAGCGGCGCGGCGGCGCTCGCGTGCCTGCGGGTGGCGGAGCGGGCCAGGGCGGGCGACGCGGTCGTCACCATCTTCCCGGACGGCGCGGCGAAGTACCTGTCGGAGCGTTTCTGGGAGGAGCGCGACTGAGCATGGACAGCATGGACGCGAAACCGACAGGCGATGCCGCCGGCCGCGGCGCGGCCGCAGCCAGCCAGCCGGCCCCCGCGCGGACGGTCGTCGTTCCGGCGGAGGTCGCGGAGGCGATCCGCCGGCACGCGGCCGAGGCCTATCCGAACGAGTGTTGCGGCGCCCTGTTCGGCACCGAGGCGGTGCTCACCGCGATGCTTCCCCTGCCCAACGTCACAAACGAGGGGCCGCGGCGCCGCTTCCTGGTGCTGCCCGACGATTACCGCGCGGCTGACGTGCACGCGCGCGAGGCCGGTACCGACCTGGCGGGCTTCTACCATTCGCATCCCGACCATCCGGCCCGGCCGTCGCGCTACGATCTGGACCATGCGTGGCCCTTCTTCATCTACGTGATCGTCTCGGTCCAGCAAGGCGAGCCGCGCGACATGACGTCGTGGCGGCTGCGTGACGATCGCACCGCGTTCGACGCCGACGTGCTGGACATCCGATCGGAGAAAGCAGACCGATGGCTAACAAGATCCTGATTCCCACGCCGCTTCGGCCCTACACCGACAGGCGCGACAGCGTCGAGATGGAGGGCCAGACCGTCGGCGAGTTGCTGGGCAAGCTGACGAGCACGCACGAAGGGCTGCGCAGGCACCTGTTCACGGACCAAGGGCGGCTGCGCACGTTCGTGAACGTCTACGTCAACGACGAGGACATCCGCTACCTGCAGAAAGAGCAGACGCCGGTCGCGCCCGGCGACGTGCTCAGCATCGTTCCGTCGGTCGCCGGCGGCGGGGACACCGAAACCGTGGAGGCCTTGCCCAGTCTCAGCAACGAGGAGATCCGGCGCTACAGCCGTCACCTGCTGCTGCCCGAAGTCGGCATCGAGGGTCAGCGGAAACTGAAGGCGGCGCGCGTGCTCTGCATCGGCGCCGGCGGCCTCGGTTCGCCGGTGGCCATGTACCTGACGGCGGCCGGCGTCGGCACGCTGGGCCTGGTCGATTTCGATACCGTCGATTTCAGCAATCTTCAGCGGCAGATTCTCCATACCACGCAGGAGGTCGGGCAGTCGAAGCTCGCGTCGGCCACGCGCCGGCTGAACGCGCTCAACCCGGACGTGCGGGTCGAGACACACGAAACCGCGTTGTCGTCGGCGAACGCGCTGGCGATCCTGGACCAGTACGATTACGTCATCGACGGCACCGACAATTTCCCGACGCGCTACCTCGTGAACGACGCGTGCGTGCTGCTCGGCAAGCCGAACATCTACGGCAGTGTGTTCCGGTTCGAGGGGCAGGCCTCGGTGTTCGCGATGCGCGAAGGCCCGTGCTATCGCTGCCTCTATCCCGAACCGCCTCCGGCGGGCCTCGTGCCCAGCTGCGCGGAGGGCGGCGTCCTCGGGGTGCTGCCCGGACTGATCGGCGTCATCCAGGCGACCGAGACGATTAAGCTCATCATCGGCGCCGGCACGTCGCTCGTCGGCCGCTTGCTGCTCTTCGACGCGCTGGCGATGCGGCTGCGCGAGGTGAAGCTGCGCAAGGATCCCGACTGCCCGATCTGCGGGACCCGGCCGACCATTCGCGCGCTCATTGACTACGAGCAGTTCTGCGGCGTCAGTCACGACCCGGCGGCCGTTGGCGAACACGACATGACGCCCCGCGAACTGAAGGCGTGGCTGGACGGAGGAGCCCAGCCACTGCTGCTCGACGTGCGCGAACCGCAGGAATACGCCATCAACCGAATCCCGGGCGGGTTCCTCGTTCCGATGTCCGACCTGCCGCGTCGGGTTGGAGAGCTCGATGCCGCGCGACCCACGGTCGTCTACTGCAAGGTGGGCGAGCGGAGCGCGCGCGCGGTCGAGTTTCTGCGCGGCCTCGGGTTCCGCGACGTTCGGAACCTGACGGGCGGCGTACGGCGGTGGGTTGACGAAATCGACCCATCTCAGCCGACGTACTAGGTCGACGAAGGCTTTCGGCCTTAGGCCTTAGGCTTTTGGACTGAATGGTTTACGGTCTTGAGGCCCACAGGTCAAAGCAGGTCGAAAGCCCAAGGTCAAGAGCCCAAGGTCCCTACACCCCGGGCGTTCCCCCAAGCCCTGCCTTGACCTCGCCCGTGAATCGTTTGTAAAATACGACTATCGGAGTCGTATATAGCTGACCTATGCTGAGATTATCCAAGAAGGCCGACTACGCGCTCATCGCCATGAAGCACCTCGCCACCCGCGAGGACGGCGCGTCGTCCAGCGCCCGCGAAATCGCCGAGGGGTACGACATCCCCGTCGAGTTGATGGCCAAGGTGCTGCAAAGGCTGGCGCGGCGAGGCCTGCTGGTGTCGCAGCAAGGGACGCACGGCGGGTATCACCTGGCGAAGGCGGCCGACGCGATCTCGGTTGCCGACGTGATCCAGGCGATCGATGGGCCGCTGACCGTGACCGCCTGCTCGCATCAGAACGAGCAGTGCGGCCAGTTCGCCAAGTGCAATGTGCGCGACCCGCTGTGGCGCATCCGCGAACGGATCATCGCGGCGCTGGCCATGTGCAGCGTGTCCGAGATGGCCACCGAGGCGACGACCGCGCCGGCGCCGGTTGCCGCGGCACACTCGTAGTCGAAGTCCCCGCCCCCACGGACTCGGAGTACAACGCGATGCTGAAGCTGCCGATCTACATGGACAATCACGCCACGACGCCGGTTGACCCCCGCGTCCTCGAGGCGATGTTGCCCTTCTTCACCGAGCGGTTCGGCAACGCGGCCAGCCGCAACCACTCGTTCGGGTGGCAGGCGGAAGAAGCCGTCGAGACGGGGCGCAAGCAGATTGCGGATCTCATCGGCGCGAGCGCGAAGGAGATCGTCCTCACGAGCGGCGCCACCGAGTCGGACAACCTCGCGATCAAGGGTGTCGCGGAGATGTACCGGCCGAAGGGGAACCACATCATCACCGCGGTGACCGAGCACAAGGCGGTGCTCGACACCTGCAAGCGCCTCGAGAAGCAGGGCTTCGACGTGACGTACCTGCGCGTGCAGCGTGACGGTCTGGTGGACCTCGGCGACCTGGAACGCGCCATCACCGACAAGACGATCCTCGTGACCATCATGACGGTGAACAACGAGGTGGGTGTCATCCAGCCGATCGCCGAGATCGGGCGCATCACCCGCGCGCGCGGCATCGTCTTCCACACCGACGCGGTGCAGGCCGCGGGCAAAATCCCGTTCGACGTGAACGCGCTCAACGTGGACCTCGCGTCACTGTCGGCGCACAAGATGTACGGGCCGAAGGGCGTCGGCGCCCTGTACGTCCGCCGCAAGAACCCGCGGGTGCTCGTGGCTCCCGGGATCGACGGCGGCGGCCACGAGCGCGGCATGCGGTCGGGCACGCTGAACGTCCCGGGCATCGTCGGGTTCGGCAAGGCCGCCGAGATCTGCCGGCAGGAGATGGCGGTCGAGAGCGTGCGCGTCGGCGCGCTGCGCGATCGCCTGAATGCCGGACTGCACCGGAACCTCGACGAGATTTACGTCAACGGGTCGGTCGAGCACCGGGTGCCCGGCAACCTGAACGTCAGCTTCGCCTACGTCGAAGGCGAGTCGCTGCTGATGGGCATCAGCGACATCGCCGTGTCGTCGGGGTCCGCGTGCACGTCGGCCAGCCTCGAGCCGTCCTACGTTCTGAAGGCGCTCGGCACCGGCGACGACCTCGCGCACTCGTCGATCCGATTCGGCCTGGGCCGCTTCAACACCGAGGAGGAAGTCGACTACGTCGTGCAGAAGGTCACCGACGTCGTGAAGCGGCTGCGCGAGATGTCGCCGCTCTACGACCTCGCGAAAGAAGGCGTGGACCTGAAGAAGGTCCAGTGGCAGAAGTAGATTGAAGAGAAGACAAGACCATGGCGTACTCGGATAAAGTTCTGGACCACTACAACGCGCCGCGCAATGTCGGGGCCCTCTCGAAGGACGATGCGACGGTGGGGACGGGCCTGGTCGGCGCGCCGGAGTGCGGCGACGTGATGAAGCTGCAGGTCAAGGTGAACCCGGCCACCGGCGTCATCGACGATGCGAAGTTCAAGACGTTCGGGTGCGGATCGGCCATCGCCAGCTCGAGCCTGGCGACCGAATGGCTGAAGGGCAAGACGCTGGACCAGGCGCTCGAAATCAAGAACTCCGCCATTGCGCAGGAGCTGAGTCTGCCGCCGGTGAAGATTCACTGCTCGGTTCTTGCAGAGGATGCGATTCGGGCGGCCATCGAGGACTACAAACGGAAGCAGGCGGAGGCCAAGGCCGCCGAGCCGGGCGAGGACAACGCCGCCGCAGTCGGGAACGGGAACGCCGCTTCGGCCTGAGAGCACAATGATTCAAATCACTGAGAACGCGGCAAAGCGGATCAAGCTTCTGATGGAGAAGCAGAGCCTCACCGAGGGCGGCCTGCGGGTCGGGGTCAAGGGGGGCGGCTGTTCCGGGATGAGTTACGTGTTTGCCTGGGAGAAGGCGGCGCGCACCGGCGATGAGGTCTTCGACGGCCCGGAGGGCACGAAGATCTTCGTGGACAAGAAGAGCTATCTCTTCCTGAAGGGCTGCGTGCTCGACTACGACACGAGCCTGATGAGCAAGGGGTTCGTGCTGTCGAATCCCAACGCCAAGAGCTCGTGCGGCTGCGGCTCGTCGTTCAGCGTGTAACCTGGCCCCCTGGTTCCGGATCCCCATGCCCGATTCTCACGGCGTCACGATCCAGGCCTGCAAGCACTGCGGCACGGGCGCGCCGGCCGACGCGCACTTCTGCCCGAAGTGCGACAAGATCCTGTCGTTCGTTCGCCACGGCGACTACTTCGCCTTTCTCGGCCTCACGCGGCGGCTGCAGATCGATCTGGCGGATCTCGATCGCCGCCTGCGAACGCTGAGCCGCCAGTTCCATCCCGATTTCTACTGCAACTCGACGCCGTCCGAGCGGCTGGCGAGCCTCGAGCGCTCGTCGTATCTGAACGACGCGTACCGGACGCTGCGCGATCCGGCTGCGCGCGTCGAGTACCTGCTCGAGATCGAAGGCGTCGCGCTGCGCTCGCGCGGCGACATGGCGGGCGGCGTGCCCGCGGCGCTGCTCGAAGAAGTGTTCGACCTGAACGAGGAGCTCGACGCGATCAGGGAAGCGCGCGCGGCCGGCGTGCCGGAACCCGAGACGCGCGCGCGGCTGGAGGCGGCGAGGCGCCCGATCGCAGGGTACCTGGCCGAACACGAGGGGCGCCTGGCAGCGCTCATCGCGCGCTGGGACACGCTGGTGGACCAACACGCGCAGCCGGCCGAACGACGCCCCGTTCTCGAGGCGCTCAAGGCGCTGCTGCTCGAGAAGAACTACGTGAACAACCTGCTCGCCGCGGTCGAAAAGGAGGCCGGGGAGCGGACGTAGTGCTTGGCGCTGAGTGCTGGTGCCTGGTGCAAGGGGGCGCCGGCACTGACGGTGCGCGCGCTTTTTGTCGATATCCGCGGGGGCCTCTGGCACCTAGCATCTGGCACAGCACCAGCACCAAGCACATAGCACCAAGCACTACCATGTCCCACGTCGTCGGCATCGACCTCGGTACGACCAACAGCCTGGTCGCCTGCGTCGCGAACGGCCAGCCGGTGGTCATTCGCGACGCGCACGGCGACGCGCTCCTGCCGTCGATCGTCAGCCTCGACGCGCACGGCACCCCCATCGTCGGACGCGAGGCGCAGCGCCGTCTCCTGACCGGCGCGTCCCGGACGGTCTATTCGGTCAAGCGCTTCATGGGCCGCGGCATCGAGGACGTCAAAGACGAGGCGCACCTGTTCCCGTTCCGCCTGGGCGGCGATGCGGGTGGCGTCATCCGGATCGGCATCGGCGACCGCGAGTACACGCCGCCCGAGATCTCGGCCTTCATCCTGCGCGAGCTGAAACAACGGGCCGAGGACCACTTCGCGAGCCTGGGCGAGGTCGAGTGCGAGGTCAACGCTGCCGTCATCACCGTGCCGGCGTATTTCAACGACGGCCAGCGGACCGCCACGCGCGATGCGGGCCGGCTGGCCGGCCTCGAGGTGCTGCGGATCATCAATGAACCGACCGCCGCATCGCTCGCCTACGGCCTCGATCGGCGGTCCGCCGGCACGATCGCGGTGTACGACCTGGGCGGCGGCACGTTCGACATCTCGATCCTGCGTGTCGAGGACGGCGTCTTCCAGGTGCTTTCCACCAACGGGGACACGCACCTGGGTGGCGACGACATCGACGTGCTCCTGGTCGCCCACGTCCTGCGCACGATCGATGGGGCGGGCGGGGAGCTCGGCGGGGTGCAGGGGCCCCCGCTATTCAAGCGCGACGAAGCGGAGCGCGGCGAAGGGGCCCCCGCGAGCGAGGAGCCTGGCGGGGTGCAGGGGCCCCCGCCATCCAGGCAATGGGGGTTGGAGGCCCTGCAGGCGATCCGCCAGGCCGTCATCCAGGCGAAGTGGGACCTGTCCGAGCGCGAGCACGCCGAGATTCGGATCGAGGCCATGCCGGGCGAGCCCAGGCTGCCGTGTCGGATTCCGATCAGCCGCGCGGAGTTCGAGGCGTTGATTGGCCCGGTGGTCGAGCGCACCCTCGAGCCCTGCCGCCAGGCGCTGGCAGACGCCGCCGTCGACACGACGCAGATCGACGAGGTGGTGCTCGTCGGCGGCTCCACGCGCATCCCGCTGGTGCGCCGCGCGGTGGAGACGCTGTTCGGTCGCACGCCGCACACCGACCTGAATCCCGATGAAGTCGTGGCGCTGGGCGCCGCGGTCCAGGCCGACATTCTCGTCACCGGCAATCGCGACATGCTGCTGCTCGACGTCACGCCGCTCTCGCTCGGCATCGAGACCGTCGGCGGCGTCGTGTCGAAGATCATCTACCGCAACTCGTCCATCCCGGCGAGCGGCAGCGAGATGTTCACCACCTTCATGGACAACCAGACGGCCGTGGACATCCATGTCGTGCAGGGGGAACGCGAACTGGTCGCCGACAACCGGTCGCTCGCGCGCTTCAAGCTGGGCGGCATCCCGCCGATGCCCGCCGGCCTGCCGCGCATCCAGGTGCGGTTCCAGATCGACGCCAACGGCATCCTGGCCGTCAGCGCGCACGAACTGCGCACGGGCCTCGAGCAGTCGATCGAAGTGAAGCCGTCCTACGGGCTGACCGACGAGGAGGTCGAGCGGATGCTGCTCGAATCGTTCGAGCAGGCGGAGCGGGACGTGGAAGCGCGCCTGCTCGTCGATGCGCGCAACGAGGCCGAGACGGTGGTCCGCGCCACCGAGAAGACGCTGCGCCACCCGGATTATGCGACGGTCGCATCCGAGGACCTGACGGCGCCGGAAGTGGCGCGCATCGAGCCGGCGCTGGCCGCGGTGAAGGCGGCGATGGGGACCGACGATCGGGCGCTCCTCGAGACGGCGACCAAGGTGCTCAACGAGGCGACGCTGCACCTGGCCGAGGTGATGATGAACCGGAGCGTGCGGGCCGCGTTGTCGGGGAAGAAGGTCGAGGACGTCGGTTGATCGTGCTCGTTCACAGTTGACCGTTGACCGTTGACCGTTGACCGTTGACCGTTGACCGTTGACCGTCGTCACCGGTCAGCGGTTAACTGTCAACGGTTAACTGTCAACTGTGAACTGCGAACGAATGAAGGTCACCTTCATCATTGACGGCGAACCGAGGACGGTCGAGGTCGATCCGGCCGCGCTCGACTACCAGCGCCACGGGCGGCCAGGGTCGCTGCTCGACATCGCCCTGAATTTCGACGTTCCGCTCGAACACGTCTGCGGCGGCAACTGTGCGTGCACCACGTGCCACGTGATCGTCCGCCAGGGGATGGCGAACCTCAGCGACATCGACGACGAGGAGGCCGACAGGCTCGACACCGCCTGGGACCTGACGCCCGAGTCGCGCCTCGCCTGCCAGGCCATCGTCACCGGCGACGTCGTGTGCGAGGTGCCGGCCTATACGCGCAACTACGTCGGCGAGGGCGGCGCGATCGAGCTGGGGAGGCCGAAGAAGAGCTGAACAGCTCGGGGCGCGAGCCGCGTGCCTTTTCCGGAGCCTGAAGCCTGGAGCTCGAAGCCTGTGAAGTGGACCGACGCCGAAGACCTCGGCCTTGCCCTGCACGAGAAATTCCCGGATCTCGATCCGCTGGCCGTCCGCTTCACCGACCTGCGCGAGCGGGTCCTCGCGCTCCCCGGTTTCGACGATGACCCCGCGGCGTCCAACGAATCCCGCCTCGAAGCGATTCAGATGGCGTGGTACGACGAGCGCCAGTTGTAGCGGCGGAGCTCGCACCGTGCACCCCGCACTTCGCACCTTGCACGAGCACCTCGCACCTCGCACTTCGCACGTCGCACTTCCCTCACCCCTCGCGAAGCGCCCGCGCGGGATCGATTCGCGCGATGCGCAGCGCGGGAATCAGGCTCGCCAGGCCGACGGCCACGGCCAGCACAACCCCGGCCAGCACGAAGCTGACGGCGTCCCATGGCTGCGTGTCGAACAGGAACGCGGCCATCGACCGTGTCCCGAGCATGGCGAGCGGCACGCCGATGCCGAGACCGACGGACGTGACGCGCGCGCCTTCTGCGACGACCAGTCGGACCACCTGGCCGCGCCGCGCACCGAGCGCGACGCGCATCGCGAGTTCCCGGGTGCGCCGCGTGGTGTTGTACGCGACGACGCCATACACGCCCACCGTCGTCAGCAGCAGGCCGATGAAGCCGAGCACCCCGACCAGCGTCGCCGTCAGCCGGGACTGTTGCGCCGAGAGCTCCACCAGTTGCCCCATCGTCGCGAAGATCCGGGGATCGAGCCGCGGATTGGTATTGCGCAGCACGCGGCGCGCAGGTCCGACCAGCGACGCCGCGTCGCGCGTGGCCGCGATGAGGAACGTGAATTCGCCGTGCGGCTGGCGCGAGTACGGCACGTAGAAGTACGGTTCGCGCGGCTCGGTCACGTCGCCGATGACGACGTCGTTCACGACGCCGACGATCCGGTAGTCGCTGCCGGCGGCCCCACCGAGATGCACGAGTTGTCCCACCGCGGTCCGCGAGGGAAAGTACTGGTGCGCGAACCGATCGCTCACGACGACCACGCGCGCGCCGGGCGATTCGTCCTCCCGGGTGAACACGCGTCCGTTGAGCAGCCGGATTCCCAGGGTGCGGAAGTAGCTCGCGTTGACCTCGTTGTACTTGATTTCCGGCGCTCCGCCCCGACCCGCCACACGATCGGGAAACGTCACGGGTTGATCCAGGCCTCCGCCTGACAGGCTCAGGGGCGCGCGAAACGCCATGGCCACGCCGGTCACGCCCGGCAGGGCCTCGAGGCGGGCTGCCGCGGCGTCGAGTTCCTCGGGCGCAAAATCCCCGAACGGGACCCAGGCCGTCAGGATCGGCTTCCGCTCGAAGCCCAGATCCGCGCTGCGCGTCTGCAGGAAACTCCTCGTCAGGACGGCCGCGGCACACAGGAGGACGAGCGACACGGCCACCTGGCCGGCGACGAGCGCGCCGCGGAACGTCCCGTGGCGGGAGCCCGCCGGCGCCAGCCCCGAGTCCGCCTTGAACACCGGCGTCAGGTCGGCGCGGGAGGCGAGCCAGCTGGGTGCGAGACCGAAGAGCACCGTGGTCACGAGCGTCACACCGAGCGTGAAGACGAGGACACGCAGGTCGACTTCGAAGACGAGGGGCATGTGAAATCCCGGCGGCGCCACGAGCAGCAGCGGCACGAGACCGACGAGCCAGACGCTGACGACGAGGCCGAGCGCGGCGCCGAGCGCGCCGAGCAGCAGGCTTTCGGTCATCAGCTGCCGCACGAGCCTGGCACGGCTCGCGCCGATCGCCAGGCGCACCGCGATTTCCCGTGCGCGCGTCGCGGCCCTCGCGATGAGCAGGTTGGCGACGTTCACGCAGGTGATGAGCACCACCAGCAGCACCACGCCGGCCAGCGCCAGCGCGTTCACCCCGCCGCTCTCGAGTCGATACTTCCAGTCGGCAACGACGCGCGCGCGCCGCCCCGCGTTCGTGGCCGGGAAGCTCGCCTCCATCGCGCGGGCGAGCACCTCCATCTCCGCCTGGGCAACCGGCACCGACGCGGCGGGACCGAGGCGCCCGAGCACCTGGAACCACCGGTAGCCGCGCTGCTCGAACTCGCTGCGATCGCTCAACTGCATGAACGTCTGCGGCGGAAGCCACAGGTCCCGGTCCGACGCGGCATCGAGATCGCGGAACGTCTGCGGCAGCACGCCGCAAACCCACACCGGCATCGGCTTGTCGCCCCGCATCAGCGTCAGCGTGCGTCCGACGATCGAGGGGTCCCCGCCGAAGTGCCGCTGCCAGAACGCGTAGCCCAGGACGACGGCTGGGTGCTCGTCGAGCGCGGATTCCTCGCCCGGAGCGAACAGCCGGCCAACCCCTGCTTTCACGCCGAGCGCCTGGAAGAAATTCGTCGACACGACGTTGACGAGCAGAAGCTCCGAGGAACCATCGGCGGACTTGAGCAGCGCGCCGCGGCGGCCGACGGCGACCACGCTCGACAGGCTTTTCGCATGGTCCCGCAGCTCGCGGTATTCGGGAAAGGAGAATGCGCCCGTCTGCGTGTCGGGCGTCGTGGAGAAGACTCGCACCACGCTGCCCGGGTCGTTGACGCCGGGCGGACGAAACCAGATCCCGTCGATCAGGCTGAAGATCGTCGCGTTGGCGCCGATGGCCAGGGCGAGCGAGATGCTGGCCACCACGGTGAAGACTGGAGCGCGAAGCAGTCCGCGGACCGCATACCGGATGTCATGCCACACGTTGGTTCCCCTGGCTCATCGGGGGAGCAAGTCCGATACCAGCCGAACCGCTCGGCGGCGTGCGCTTTCTCCGGCAATCGCGCGCGGTTCGCGTGAGGCTTCCCCGGGAATGGGACCGCGCTGTTCGGATTCTGGCACGCAACGGACTCCGGGCTCCAACTCCGGGCTTCCGCCGAGCGGGATCCCGGAGCCTGGAGCCGGAGCCTGTCGGAGCCTGGAGCCCGAAGCCCGGAGCCTCCGTTACAGTCCCCCGCGTCCCCGGCCCATCTGCGACCGCTCGGTGGACGGCGGCACGAGGCCCTTCAGACGGAGGTAGGTGACCAGGTTGCCGTAGTGTTCCCAGTCGTGCGTGACGTTCTGCAGCAGCACGTTGAGAGGCAGCGTCGGACGAGGCGCGGGTGCCTGGCCGGCGGCGGGCGCCTGGCCACGCTGCGCGGCCGGCGCGGTCGCGGGGGCGACCGGCGGCACCGGCTGCTGGATCTTCGCGTCGGTCATCGACGCGTAGACGGCCTTGCAGTAGTCGATCGAATCGTTGAGCGCCTTGACGAGATCCGCCTTCGCCGTCACTTTTTCCAGGTCCTGCGCGCTCGGGTTCTTCTCGCCTTTCACGCGCGAGCAGTAGCTGTAGTGCGAGTTCGCCACGTGCCCGAGAATCTCACCGAAGGAGCGCACCTCGGGCGTCGGCTTGAACGCGAAGTTCTCCTCGGGCATCTTCGCCGCCGATTCCGACACGTTGCGGGCGATGCCGTCGAACCCGGTTCTGAGGGCCGTGGCCACCGGGTCGAGGGGCGGCTGCGCGGCGGCCGCGGGCGCCTGCGCCGGCGGCATCTGGGCGATGACGGGCAGGGCGAGAAGACCCACGAACAGGACCAGCAGGATGAGCAGCGTCGATCGCTTCATGATTCTCTCCTTGTTTGAACGGCGGGGACCCCTCCGGGGCGAGTCTCGATGGCGTGACGCGGGCGAAAGAGGCATCGTAGCACGACCCATCAGCGACGGGTGCCGTGCAGCACAGCGGCAAGTCGTTGCGCCGCCTCGACGATTCGCGGGCCGGGGATCACGAACGGGTCGCCCATCAGGAGGTGCACCCGGTGAGTCCGGACGGCGGGCAATGACGGCAGCGCGTCCCAGACGTGCTCTTCGCGTGCGATCTCCGCGGCGCTCCATGGCTGTGTCGGCACGACTTCGACGATGACGTCCGGTTGCGCGGCGAGAATGGCCTCGGTCGTCACTTGCAGGTTCTCCCGCCGCACGTTCCCGAAGACGTTCGCGCCGCCGGCCACCGCCAGCACGTCGGCCAAGAACCCCACGCCGCCGCTGACGAAGATGTTGCGCAGCGTGCCCGGCTCCCGGCCGATGACGAGCATCGTCCGGGGCTGCGGGAGTCCTGTCACGGTCCGCCGCACCGCCTGGAGGTGTGCCTCGAGCGCGTCCGCCTCGCGGTTGGCCTGTTCTTCCAGTCCCACCTGGCGGCCGAGCGCGCGCAGCGCCTTCACGATGTCCACGAGCGTCGGCCGCGGGTAGACGAACGCGTGGATGCCCGCCTGCGACAGCTTGTCCCGCAGTTCCACCTGGCCCTCGAACACCACCGCGAGATCCGGCCGCAGCACGATGATGCGCTCGACGTCGGGATCGAGCAGCGCGCCCACGCGGGGCAGCCGCTCGACCGCCGGCGGATAGTGATCGAAGCTGCCGACCGCGACGACGCGCGGCCCGGCACCGATGGCGAACAGCATCTCCGTGGCCCCGGGAACGAGCGAGACGATGCGAGTGGGAGCGCGCGAGGTGGCTGGCACCTGGTCGCGCGGCGGCGCGCCACAGGCGATGAGGCCGCACAGGGACGCAAGCGCCGTGGTGAGCGCGGCGCGACGAACGCCGGCTCCAACGACGCCGACCAACGACCAACGACCAAGACCAACGACCAACGACCATGCGCCGTTCACCGCTTGCCGCCTTGTCGCACGAGCAGCCACAGGAAGAACGGTCCCCCGATCATTGCCGTGACGATGCCGACCGGCAATTCGATGGGCGCGAGCAGCGTCCGCGCGAGCACGTCGCACGCGACCAGGAACCCCGCGCCGAAGAGCGCCGAGGCCGGCAGCACGATCCGGTGATCCGATCCGACGAGCAGGCGGACGAGGTGCGGCACGACGATGCCGATGAACCCGATCGGGCCGCCCAGCGAGACCGCCGCGCCCGTGGCCAGCGACGCGCTGAAGAACGCCAGGCGCTGCGTGCGCAGCACGTCCACCCCTCGGGCCGCGGCGGCATCGGTGCCGACGGCCAGCAGGTTGAGCGAACGGGGAAGCCAGGCAAACGCCGCGAAGGCGACCACGGTGAACGGGATCGCGGCCAGGATCGGCGTGTAGGTCGCGACGTCGAGGTCGCCCATCAGCCAGCGGACGGTTCGCATGGTCTGCGACTGGTCGGCGAAGTACTGCACGAAGAGGATGAGCGCCGAGAAGAACGCGTTGAGCGTCACGCCCGCGAGCAGCAGCACGTGCGTCGAGAGGCCCAGCCGCCGGGCGGTCGCGAGCGCGTAGACGATCCCGACCGCAAACAGCGAGCCGGCGAAGCTGGCGAGCGGGACGGCTGGGACCGGCAACGCGGCCAGGGCCAGCGGAAAAGTGATCGCGAGGATCGCACCCAGCGCCGCGCCGGCCGAGACACCGAGCGTGAAGGGTGTAGCGAGCGGGTTTCTGAGCAGCGCTTGAAAGATGACGCCGGACGCCGCCAGGGCGCTGCCGACCATGGCACCCGCGATCGCGCGGGGGAGGCGCGCGATGAAGAAGATCTGCGCGTCGACGTTGTCGTGAAACGGAATGGTGCGGTCGAACACGCGCCAGAGGCTGATGCGCGTCGGGCCGACCAGCGGCGCCGCCAGGCAGACCACGAGCGTCAGCAGGCCGAACACCAGCGTGGAGACCAGCAGCCGGCGCCGGACGTCGGGCAAGGCCGTGGCCGGCATCAGCACGCTTTCCTGATCGGGACGACGACGAGGCGGCCCGTGGCGGGATGGCGGCCGACGTCCGCCACGACGCCGTACAGCGCGCTGATCGTCGCGGGCGTCAGCACCGATTCGGTTGCGCCGGAGGCCATGAGCCGCCCGTCCCGCAGCAGCGCCAGCTCGCCGCAGAGGCCCGCCGCGAAGTTCAAGTCGTGCGTCGCGATGACCATCGTCACGCCGCGCTGCTCGTTCAAGTCCCGCAGCAGCGCCGCGATCTCGATCTGGTAGCCGAGATCCAGCGACGCGGTCGGTTCGTCGAGCAGCATCAGGTCGGCGGCCTGCGCCAGCGCGCTCGCGATGACCACGCGCTGTTTTTCGCCGCCGCTCAGCGTCGAGAAGCTCCGCCGCTCGAGGTGGAGCGTCCCCGTAGCGGCGAGCGCGTCGCGCGCGATCTGGACGTCGCAAGGGCCCTCGAGGCTGAAGTTGCCCAGGTGCGGGTATCGGCCCATGAGCGCGATCTCGAGGACCGAGTAGTCGAACGCGAGGTGGGTTTCCTGCGGCACCACGGCGACGCGGCGCGCGACGGCGCGGCGGGGCAGGTGCCGCACGTCGTGCCCGTCGAGCAGCACGCGGCCCGACGCCGGCTGCAGGATTCCCGCCAGCATGCGCAGGAGCGTCGTCTTGCCCGATCCGTTCGGGCCGAGGATGCCGAAGAGCGAGCCCTCGGCGATGTCGAGCGAGACGCCGTGGAGGCCGGGCGCCGCATCGGCAGGGCGAGGCTTCAGCCTTGCCGCGTATTCCAGCGTGACGTTATCTGCCTGCAGCAAGGCGGACCCCAGCCATCACCGTTCGTCCGAGCGCCGGGAAGCCGAACGTCTCCTCGTAGTAGCGATCGAACACGTTGTCCACGCGGCCGACGACTTCGACAAAGCGGACCACGCGCCACGACGCGCCGGAGCGCACGGTCGCGAATCCGGGATTCCAGAACAGGCCGCCAAACGCGCCGTAGGTGGGTTCGACGTCGAGCGTGCGGCTGCGCGTGCCGACTTCCGAATAGGCCGTGAACCGCCCGCGCGCGAACACGAGATCGATGGAGGCCTGGTGGCGCGGGCGCCGGAGCAGGTAGTCGCCGACCTGGAACGGCGGCGGCGCCACGCCATTCGATCGATCGACGGCGAGCACCGCGCTGTCGAGCCACGTGTAGGCGAGGTGGGCGGACAAGCCCCACGACGAGCGCAGCCGCGTGGCGAGTTCCAGGCCCCGGGCGCGCGCGTTGGCGATGTTGTCGGTCTGGTACTGGCTGGCGTCGCGGATCGCGGGGCCGACGGCCACGATCAGATCGTTGTAGCGATTGGCGAACCAGGTCAGTTCGACCACCGCCTGGCCGCCGGCGAACGCCGACTCCAGGCCCACCTCGCCGCTGCGGCTGCGTTCGGGCCTGAGGTGCGGATTGTCCGTGAACGCGATTTCGAGCGCCCCCGGCGCGCGCATCCCGGTGCCACCCGAGGCGCGCAGGCGGACCCAGGCCGGCGCGAATGCCGGCGCCGCCGCGCCCGGATGCTCGTAGACCAGGTAGGCGGCCGAGGCCTTCGGGTTGAGGGCGCGGGCCGTGTCGCCGGGAAACGGCGGCCGCGGCGTGAACGGGTTCGGACTGCCGTCGAGCGCGCTGCGGTGCACGTCTTCCGCCCGCAGGCCGCCCGACAGCGTCAGGCGCGAGCCCTGCTGGTGACGCACCTCGGCGAACACCCCGACCAGGTCGCGCACGATCGGCACGGGCGACGAGGCGCTGCCGGCGGTGATGAAGTTGCTGTCGGCGCGCTCGTGCTGGAGATCGACGCCCGCCGACAGCATCGTGTCCGCGCCCAGGCCGACGTCGGTCTGCGATCGCGCCGCCACCCGCCGCGTGCCGGACGAGGACAGGCCGAAGAGGCTCGTGAAGTCGCTCGCGAGATCGAACCAGGACACCTGCACATGCTGGTGCACGCGGCCGCCGGCGAGCGGCGCGACGAGCGACGCGCCGGCCTGCCGCGTGTCGGTCGTGCCGCGTGACAGGCGATCGACACCGGTGAATGCGCCGATCGGGTTCGAGCCGAACGCGCCAGGGAAGCCGCGATCGCTCCAGATCCAGCCGCCGTTCATGGCCAGCTCGGCGCCGCCGCCCGGCCGCCACGTCGCGCTGCCCATGGCCTGGCGCGACCCGTAGTCGTCGTTCGACACGCGCTCGCCGGTGGCGGGCGCGATGCCGGTGAACCCGTCGCTCGCGATGCGCTCGATCGCGCCGCCCCAGCTCCAGCGCCCGCGCGATCCGGCGGCCGAGGCGTTCAGCCGCGTGGTGCCGAGGCTGCCGCTCTCGAGCGTGGCCTCGACGTGCGGCCGCCCGCCCTGCCGCGTGATGATCTGCACGACCGCGCCGATGGCGTCCGATCCGAACAGCGCGCTGCCGGGGCCGCGCACGATCTCGATGCGGTCGATGTTCGCCGACGGCAGCTGCGAGAAGTCGAAGCTGCCGCCGAACGCGTTGGCCCGCACGCCGTCCACGAGCACGAGCGCGTAGTCCGACTCGCCGCCGCGCGCGAAGAGCGAGGTCACGCTGCCGCGCCCGCCGTTGCGCGCGACATCCACGCCGGGCACCAGGCGCAGCGCATCGGCAACCGTCTCGATTTGCCGGTCGCGCAGATCGCGCCCGGTGACGACCGATGCCGCGTCGGCGACGGCCGACAGCGGGACGTCCACCTGCGACGCCGACACGACCACCGATTCCGACACGGCGCTCAGGTGCAGCCGCACGTGCACTTCGCGCGCCTCGCCGTCGGCGATCGCGACCGGCTGCGGCTGCGCGCGGAAGCCCTCGAGCGCGACGCGGAGCTCGTACCGGCCGGGTGGAACCTCGTCGGCCCGGAATCGGCCGTCGGCGTCGGTGCGCACGCGCACGGCGACGCTCGCCGCCTGGGTCAGCAGCACCTCGGCGTCGGCCACGGGCCGGCCGTCGGGATCCGACACCGTGCCGGTGATCGACCCGCCAGACGCGAGGACGCGCCCCACGGCGCGAACAGGACTAAAGTCCTGTTCCACGATTCCCACGCTGCTCGTGGCGCAGGGCTTCAGCCCTGCGAACGCCGGCCCGACATGGACGGCAGCGAGCAGCAGAAGGATGGCAACGGGACAGATCGGAGTACGAGAGGGAAATCGGGCAGGAAACATGGAGTCCTCCCCGGCGTCTTACGCGCCGGCCCCGCGCGGCCCTGGATTGGGCCGGCAGAGGTGAGTGGACGGACCGGGCGACCAGGTTTCCTGACTCGCGGATCGTTGCAAACGCCCCCAGCCTTCCCGCGCGCCGTGCGGCGCGCAGTGGCATGTCCGGCCGAGCACGCTCGGCCTCGACCTCGATTGTCGGGCGTTCGCTCCCCGCTTACAGTGGCGGGACCGTGTGGGCTTCGCACCCACTTCCCTCGGTCGCCGGGCAAGCGTCACGAACGAATTGCAGTATAGCATGCGGTCGAGCTGTCGAGTTTCGCGCCGTTTCTTGCGTTGTGCGAGTTGTTTTGCGTACCATGGATTGCCGGATTACCCGAGGCCGGACCGCCAGGCGAGCCGGCACTTCAGAGGACAGCATGAGCAAAAGCTCGACCGTCACCCTCCGCGAAGCGCCCGTCGAACAGGTGGCTTCGGCGGCGGCTGGCGGCTTGTCCGTGCATGGGGAATCATTTCTCGTTCAGACGGACCAGCGGATCGAAGTAGTGGATCTCACGGAACGGATCGCGGACCTGGTGCGGCGCGTCGGCGTGGACGAGGGCCTGGTCAGCCTCTGGTCGCTGCACACGACGTGCGCGGTCTTCATCAATGAATACCAGACGGCGTTGCTGTCCGACATCAAGCGCTCGCTCGAGCACCTCGTCGCACGCGACGCCGAGTGGATGCACAACGACCCGGCGCATTCCGACTGCGATCGGATGAACGCCGATTCACACCTCCGGGCGATGCTTCTGGGCCACAGCCTGACGCTTCAGGTCAGTGGCGGCGACCTCGTGCTGGGGCAGTGGCAGCGCATCCTGCTGGCCGAACTGGACGGCCCGCGCGCCCGCACGTTGCGGGCGCAGGTATGGGGTATGCGCTGTTCATGAGTTCTTATGTTCGCGCGCTGAACGATTACCAGGACGAGCACCTCGACGAGCGGCAGCCGCTGCCCGATGGCTACGTGGGCCTGCACGCCAGCGAGATGGACCGGCGCATTCTCGCCGCGCGCGACGCCCTGGGCGATCGGCTGCTCATCCTCGGGCACCACTACCAGCGCGACGAAGTCATCCGCTTTGCCGACGCCACCGGCGATTCCCTGAAGCTGTCGCGCTTCGCCGCCACCCGCTCGAACGCCGAGTTCATCGTCTTCTGCGGCGTGCACTTCATGGCCGAGAGCGCGGATCTGCTGTGCGCGCCGGCCCAGCAGGTGATCCTGCCCGACCTGGCCGCCGGCTGCTCGATGGCGGACATGGCGGCGCTCGACCAGGTCGAACGGTGCTGGGACGAACTGGGCGCCGCGGGCATCCGGCCGGTGCCCATCACCTACATCAATTCGGCCGCCGACATCAAAGCTTTCTGCGGCGAGCGCGGCGGCATCACGTGCACGTCGGCGAACGCGTCGAAGGTGTTCGAGTGGGGCTGGCAGCGCGGCGAGGCGATCCTTTCCCTGCCGGACGAACACCTCGGGCGCAATACCGCGTACTGCATGGGCGTGCCGCTCGATCGCATGGCCGTCTGGGATCCCGACCAGATGAATGGCGGCGTGTCGCCGGACGATCTGCGCCGCGCGCGGATCATTCTCTGGAAGGGCCACTGCTCGGTGCACACGCGGTTCTCGGTGGCGCAGATCGCGACCGTGCGGGCCGAGCACCCGTCGGTCAAGGTCATCGTGCACCCGGAGTGCACGTGGGAAGTCGTGCAGGCCTCCGACGAAACCGGATCGACCGAGTTCATCATCGACCGCGTCTCGTCGAGCCCGCCGGGCTCGGTGTGGGCGGTCGGCACCGAGATTCACCTCGTGTCCCGCCTGGCCCGCGCCCAGCACCCGCTGCGCACGGTGCTCACGCTCGACCGCTTCGGCTGCCTCTGTTCGACGATGTTCCGCGTGTCGCCGAACCACCTGCTGTGGGTCCTCGAGGGCCTCGTGGCCGGGCAGGTGCGCAACCGCATCCAGGTGCCCGAGGCGCGCAAGCCGGCCGCCCGCCTCGCGCTCGAGCGCATGCTCGCGCTGCCATAGAGTCTGAAGTCCGGAGTCCGAAGTCCGGGGTCCGGGGTCCGGAGTCCCCGAATCCCCCCGCCGTCCCGAAGCGCGCGGCCCTCGGTTGCACTCCAACCGCCTCCTTGCTACAGTCGAATACTGCTGGGCTTAGTGGTGCTGGTGCTTGGTGCTCGGTGCTCGGTGCTTCGTGGCTGGCGCGCGGCGCTTGGCGCACATAGCACAAGCACACAGCATGTAGCACAAGCACACAGCACGTAGCACAAGCACCAGCACGTAGGACCCCCGGACTTCGGACGCGTAATTCATCATAAGGAGGCACTCCGTGGCGCACGAACTTCCACCGCTTCCATACCCCTACACCGCGCTCGAACCCCACATCGACGAGACGACGCTGCACGTCCATCACGACAAGCATCACGCGGCCTACGTGAACAACCTGAACGCGGCGCTCGACAAGCACCCGGAGCTCTCGACGAAGAGCCTCGAGGAGTTGCTGCGCAACCTCAACGCGGTGCCCGACGACATTCGCACCGCGGTGCGCCGAAACGCCGGCCAGACCTACAACCACACGATGTACTGGCAGGTGATGGCGCCGGGCGCCGGCGGGCCGCCGAAGGGCGCGATTGCGGAGGTCATCAAGGCGTCGTTCGGCGACTTCGAGACCTTCAAGACGAAGTTCAGCCAGGCGGCGGTCGGCCAGTTCGGCAGCGGCTGGGGTTGGTTGTCGCGCGACCAGGCCGGCAAGTTCGCCATCGAGGCGACGTCGAACGAAGGCTGCCCGCTGATGGAAGGGAAGTGGCCGGTGCTGGTGGTGGACGTGTGGGAACACGCCTACTACCTGAAGTACCAGAACCGGCGCCCTGATTACCTCCAGGCGTGGTGGAACCTCGTCAACTGGGACGAGGTCAATCGGCGGCTGAAGTAACTCACGGAGTCCGGAGTCCGGGGTCCGGAGTCCGTAGTCTGACGTCCGATGCCGAACCGCGCTCACCTCGGACCTCGGACTTCGGACTTCAGACGACAAGCATCGTCAGAACAGCCTCACCTCCACCATCTCTCCCTTTTCCACGATATCGATCTGCGCCGGGATCTCGATGTAGCCGTCGGCCTGCGACATGCTCGTGATGTCTCCCGACGCCTTGAAGGCCGGCATCGCCACGCCTTCGACAATGCGCACCGTGTAGAACTGGTGACGGCCCGTCGTGGACACGACGCGTTGTCCGAGCGGCAGCGTGACGGTTGGCGGCTCGAGCGCCGGCAGGTGCGCCAGCCTGCGCAGCAGCGGCGCGAGCAGCATGTAGCCGTTCGAGAGACACGAGGTGGGATAGCCCGGCATCCCCAGCACCAGCGTGGCTCGTCCCGTCGCCTGGCCGGGCGCGGGCGCGAGGCGTCCGAACAGCGTCGGCTTGCCCGGCTTGACCGCGATGCCGTGAAAGAGCACCTCGCCCTTCTGCAGCAGCACGTCGAGGATCAAGTCGCGTTCGCCGACCGAGCTGCCGCCTGAGAAGACGATGAGATCGGCTTGCGCCGCCTCGTCGAGCGCGCGGCCCAGATCCTCGACCGTGTCCGGTGCGGTCGGATGCGGCTCCGCCACGCCGCCGTGTTCGCCGATGATGGCGGTGAGCGTGAACTTGTTGATGTCGTAGATCTGGCCGGGCCCGAGCCGCTGTCCCGCGTCCACGATCTCGTTGCCCGTCGAGAGGATCGCCACGCGCGGCTTCGCGAAGACGTCCACCTCGGCGATCCCGATCGCGGCCAGCGCGCCGACGCGGCTCGGATTCAGCAGGTCGCCGCGCCGCAGGACCACCTGGCCGGCCTTCATGTCGGCGCCCTGGCGGCCGACGTTCTGGGCCGGATACACCGGGCTGAAGATGCGCACCTCGCCCGTTTGCGCCTTCTCGGTTTCCTCGACCATCACGACGGCGTCGGCGCCCTGTGGCAGCGGCGCGCCCGTGGCGATCTCCGTGCACTGGCCAGAGGCAATCGGCCGCTGCGGCACCTGCCCCGTGTAGACGGTCTCGACCGGTCGCAGGACCTTCGCGTCGTACTGGTTCGCGCCGAACGTGTCGGCGGCGACCACGGCGTAGCCGTCCATCGCGGCGCGCGCGAACGGCGGCACGTCCATCGAGGAGACGAGGTCGGCGGCCACTACGCGGCGGTTGGCCTCAAAGAGCGGCACGCGCTCGACGCGATCGACGGGCACGGCCGCCTGGGCGATGAGCTGGCGTGCCTCCTCGAGCGCGATGGTCTCGCGGATCGGTCGCATCTGTGCCATGACTGCTGCCACTATCCACTTCCCACTACCCACTACCCACTGCTACCGCCCCGCCTCCCGCACCAGGTGCCCGAGTTCCGGCAGCACCAGCTTCGTCATCGCGAGCCGCACGGCGTGCTCGGAACCCGGCAGCGAGATGACGATCTTACGGCGCGCCATCCCGGCGCAGGCGCGGCTCAACATCGCGGCGGGTCCGATTTCCTGGTAGCTGAGCATGCGGAACAGTTCGCCGAACCCGTCCAGCCGCTTTTCGAGCAGGCCGTGGATTGCCTCGAACGAACTGTCGCGCGCGCCGATCCCCGTGCCGCCCGTCGTGATGATGACCTGGGCGTCGTCGTTGTCCAGTTGCGCGGCCACCTTCGCGCGAACGTCGGCCGGCTCGTCGCGCACGAGATCGCGGCCGGCGAGGACGTGCCCGGCCTGCTCGAGCAGGGCCGCGATCGCGGCGCCGCTTGTGTCGGTGGCCAGGGTGCGCGTGTCGCTGACCGTCAGCACGTACACGCGAACCGATGCCGGTGCCGCGGCGCGGTGATCGACGTGTCCCATCGAGGCATTATATCGAGCGGCGTGCCGCGGCGCGTGCGCGTCAGGCCACATCCCTCTATAATGCGGCCGGTCCGTCACGAAAGTTGCCTCGTCCCCGTCCCTCCCGTTATTGCCGCAGGATGAACGACATGCGCGAGCACGATGTCAGATGGTGGGGGGCCCTGGCCGTGGCGGCTGTCGTCGCTGGGGTCGTCTTTGTCGCGCCGCTTCGTTCGCAGGCCGGACGTGCGGCCCCCGAGATCCCCGGTGCACTTGCCGGGCCGGGCGCGCCGCTCGACAAGGCCGCCGAGAAGTGGGTGGCGCAGACGCTCAAGGCGATGACGCTCGACGAACAGATCGGCCAGCTCCTCTTCCCGTCGTTCAACGCGGTGTTCACCAGCGCCGACACCGACGTCTTCGAAAAGAAGATCAGGCTCGCCCGCGACCTGCACGTCGGCGGCTTTCACACCTTCGGCGGCGCCGAGTTGATGCCGCCGCTGCTCCTCGACGCCAACTACGGCGGCGCGAGCGCCGGCCGCAAGGGCGACCCGTACGCGGCCGCCGCGCTGCTGAACCGATTCCAGCGCGAATCGAAGGTGCCGCTGCTCACGAGCGCGGACTTCGAAGGCGGCGTCGGCTACATCCTGAACGGCGGCACGCGCCTGCCCCGGGCCATGGCGCTTGGCGCCGCGCGCGATCCGGACCTCGCGTTCAGGGCGGGGCAGTTGAGCGCCTCGGAGGGGCGCGCGCTGGGCGTCACCGTGGACTTCTACCCGGTCGTTGACGTCAACAACAACCCGCGCAACCCGATCATCAACATCCGCTCGTTCGGCGAGGACGTCGCGCTGGTGTCCGAGCTCGGGCGCGCCTACATCCGCGGCATCCACGCGGGCGGGATGCTCGCCACCGCGAAGCACTTCCCGGGACACGGCGACACCGCCACCGACACGCACCTCGGCCTCGCCCTCATCGCGCATCCGCGCAGCCGGCTCGACGCGGTGGAACTGCCGCCGTTTGCCGCCGCGATCGCCGGCGGGGTGGACGCGGTGATGTCGTCGCACATCATGCTGCCCGCGCTCGATCCGACGCCGGGTCTGCCCGCGACGCTGAGCCGTCCGATTCTCACCGGCCTGCTGCGCGGCGAGATGAAGTTCCAGGGGCTCGTCTTCACCGACTCGATGGGGATGTGGGCGGTGTCGCGCACGTTCACGCCCGACAAGGCGGCCGCGATGGCGGTCGCGGCAGGCGCCGATTGCATCCTCGATTCGCCTGACGATGAGGCCGCGTTCCGCGGCATCAAGGCGGCGGTCGAGTCGGGCGAGATTCCGGCATCGCAGATCGCGCAGTCGGTCGAGCGCATCCTCCGGGCGAAGGCGCGGCTCGGCCTCCATCGCGAGCGGTCGGTCGATCTTTCGCAGCTCGAGACGAAGCTGGGCGGCCGCGCCCGCACCGCCGTTGCCGAGGAGTTGTGCGCACGCGGTCTGACGCTCATCAAGGACGATCGCAACCAGGTGCCGCTGCGGCTGCCGCGGCAGGCGAGCGTGGCCTACCTCTCGGTCGTGGACTACGCGAGCGGCTGGCGCGAGGGCGCGCCGAGCCGGTCGTTCATCCCGGCGCTGAAGGAGCGCTGGCCGAACGTGACGGCCGCCGAGATCACCGACCGGACGACGGCCGACGAGATCGATCTCGTGCGCGAGATCGTCAAGCGCTCGGACGCCGTCGTCGTCGGCATCTTCGTGCGCGTGGCGTCCTACAGCGGCCGGATGGACCTGTCGCCGGCGCAGATCGCGCTCGTCGACTGGCTGTCCACGCTCGATCGGCCGGTGATCGCGGTGGCGTTCGGCAATCCGTACGCGGTGTCGGCGGTGCCGAAGCTGCCGGCGGTGCTGCTGGCCTACGACGTCTTCGACTCGATGGAAGTGGCGGCGGTGCGGGCGCTGGCCGGCGAGACGCCGATCGGCGGGCGGCTGCCGATCGCGCTGCCGGGGCTGTTTCCGGTGGGGCACGGCCTGATGCGGCCGGCGAGGACGTCGCAGTAGGACCGGGTTTCGCGGCCGGAAAATCCGCCGTTGCGAGCGGCCGGGCTGCCGCCGGTGCATGCTATAATCGAAAATTCCTGCGGGGCGGTCGTGCCCGCAGGGGCCCGGAGTGCGCCCTTAGCTCAGCTGGATAGAGCGTCTGGCTACGAACCAGGAGGCCGCAGGTTCAAGTCCTGCAGGGCGCACCAAAAATCCTTAGACAAACGCCGTTCTTGCCTTCCTCGCTCCACGCAATCCCGCCGCCAGGCCCTCGTCCTCGCACCCCGGTCGCCCATTGGCATCGGCCTCCAAAAGAGTTCCTATGACCTCCTATGGCGGTCAAGAGTTTAGGCAGCCCGTTTGGCAGCGAAACCCGCACGCGCGTCTTCGTCGTCCTTCAGTTGGTCGGCTCCAGCTTCCAGCATGAACTCGCTCGGCTGCTCGATTGCGCTCCCTCGGTCGTGCGGAAGGCCCTCGCGGGACTTGAACGGGACGGACTGGTTACCGGTCGGCTCGTCGGACGCACACGAAGCGACGTGCTGAATCCACGGCACTTCGCCCGAAAGGAACTAGAGGCGTTTCTTTCGCGAATGGCGGAGGCTGACACGGAACTGCGCGAGCGCACGGCCCAGTTGAGGCGTCGGCCGAGGCGAGCCGGTAAGCCGCTGTGAAGTTGACGAGCGATTCGACGCTACCCCAAGTGGCATCGGCGCAATCGAGCGTCCAAAGCCCAACGAGTCCTGCAAGCGCGTCACCCCTTCCCTCAACGTTCCTGCCGCTCCTCCTCGTGAGCTTCGCCTCGCACGGCCCCCAATCCCGGCACGCTTGATTACAATCACAGGCACAAGAGGGCAAGCTTGGGTTCAGTCGGGCATCGCGTTTCAATTCGTCTCGCCGCCGCCGTGGCGATCGTCGCCTTGACGATGGTCGTGGGTTTCCTGATCGCCCGTCCCCGGCTGGAAGCTCTCGCCATCAGCAGACTGCAGACGGCCGCGAGCCAGCGAGGCTGGACCGCGACGGTCGGCACCGCCCGCCTGAGGCCGTGGCTGACGCTCGACCTGCGGGATGTCGCGCTCGGAAACGAATCGGGCTGGCGAGTCGAGGCCCGTGAAGTGAGCGTCGCTCCTCGATTGTCCTGGCACGGGCTGATCGGGCGCGCCGCGGTCGCCCGCCTGTCGAAGGTCTCGGTGTACCTCCCCGTCGGCCTGCAGATTGACGTTCGGCCCGCGACCTGGGCCATCGATGCCTCCAACGACCGCCTGCAGGTGCAACTGCCCGGTGCCACACCGCCAATTGCGCTCATCGTCACCACCGGCCGCGACGCCCGCATAGACGCCCGCTTCGTGGGTGCGCCACTGTCCGATCTGGTGCAGGTGCTGAGGGATGGATGTCCCGTTGCCCGGCTCGGAACCGTCGATGGGGATGGGCAGATCGTTCGCGGCGGCAGGGGACCTGTCGAGGTTCGCCTGAAAGGGCGCGCCCGGGGCCTGGCGTTCGCGTCTCTGTCAGCCGATGGCGATGATGGCGGCGGCTGCGCTGCGCGGCCTCTTGGCATGCCCGTGGACATCGAGGCCGATCTGCGCGCGACGCTGGACTTTGCGGCCGGGCGGGCGGAGATCAGCCACCTGGCGTTCCGGACGCGGGGGATCGAAGCCTCGGCGCACGTGGCGGTCTCCGGGGGAACCGCCGATCCGCGCATCACTCTCGACCTCGACGTTCCACGAATGGACCTCGCGGAAGTGCTCGCGACGGCGGGTGTCGACCTGCCGGCTCGCGACCTCGGCGTGGCCGCCCTGTCATGGCGCGTGGACGGACGGCTGCTCGATCCGGACTCGCTCGCGGTGTCGCAGCAGTTGAAATTCTCGCCCCCGGCACAGCCGGTGCCGGCCATCGTGCGTTTGAAGGGAGACTTCGTCCATCGCGTGGAGACCGCGTCGGGCGCGATCAAGGAGATCCTCGTCTCCCCGAATTCGCCCGACTTCGTTCCGCTGGCCGACGTCCCCCCGCTGTTCCTGAAGACGCTCCTGCTGGCGGAAGACACCGACTTCTACGGACACCACGGCGTTGATCTTCGCGAGTTGCCTCTCGCGCTGGCCGCGAACTTCGTGCGCGACGCCTCCGTGCGCGGTGCCTCGACCATCCCGCAGCAGCTGGCGAAGAACCTCTTCCTGACGCGGCGAAAGACGGTCAGCCGCAAGGTGGAGGAGGCCGCCCTCGCGTTGCTGCTCGATTCGACCCTCGGAAAGTCGCGGATGCTGGAGATCTACCTGAACGTGATCGAGTGGGGGCCGGGGATCTACGGACTCGCGCCGGCGGCACGGCACTACTTCGGCCGCGAGCCCTCGCAGCTGACGCCGCGGCAGATGGCGTTCCTGGTGGTGCTCATTCCTGGGCCCGTCAAATACCAGCGATCGTTTGCCACCGGCACACCGACGCCATCCTTCGAGGGCATGATGGTCACACTGCTTGGCAAGCTGCAGGCGGTCGGTGCGTTGAGCGAGCAGGAATACCAGGCGGCGCTCCACGCCCCGCTGGATCTTCGCATCCCCTGATGGTCTGCAACCTGAAGGCACCAGCATGTTCTTGCCCGCTACTTTCACACCGCTGTGGTCCTCGCCTGCCGCGAGCCCGCCTGGCGGGCTCTGGTTCGTGATGGACCGCGGGAGGCTTCTCACGTTCGCGGCGGCCGGCGAGGCTGACACGCTTGCCGTCCCCCAGGGTGATGCGCCCCCGGTCCCGGTCGAGGGCGTGCAATGCATCGGCCTTCTGGATGACGTCCTGTGCTGGGCAGCGCGGACGGAAACTGAGGCGGCTCCATCCGGGTTCACGATGGAGCCGCTGCGTCGGCTCTTCGACCGGTTGCCCGACGAACTCGTCGCGGTGGCGGGCCGCGCCGCCCAGGTCCTGGAGTTCGATCGGACGCACCGTCACTGCGGTGCGTGCGCCGCCCCTACCGAGGCGTGCGACCAGGGCCGAGGCCGCCGTTGCACGGCCTGCGGTGACGTCTGCTATCCGCGTCTCGCGCCAGCGATGATGGTCCTGGTCACGCGAGAGGGACCCGGCGGGAGAGAGTTGTTGCTCGCGACCGGGCGCCGGTTCGCCTCGCCCGTCTACAGCGCGCTGGCCGGCTTCGTGGAGCCTTCCGAATCCCTGGAGGATTGCGTCCGGCGCGAGGTTCAGGAGGAGGTCGGCTTGCGGGTCCGCGGACTGCGCTACTTCGGCAGCGAGTGCTGGCCCTTTCCGCACTCCCTCATGGTCGCCTTCATGGCCGAGTACGACGGCGGCGAGATCCGCTGCGAGGAGGGCGAGATAGTGGACGCGCAGTGGTTCCCGATCGGTCGCCTGCCGGCGCTGCCTCACCGGCTCTCGGTGGCGCGCAGGCTGATCGACTTCGCGGTGGCCGAGGCGGAGCGCTAGTGCGTTGAAGATCCGCGCTGTTCACACCGGACGTGGAACCTCAGCAGCCGTCTGCCCCAGCAGTAATCTCGAGATCCTTCGTCGATCCCCCGACTGGAACCGTCCCGCCCCGGTTTGCGTCCACTCAATCACGGGCTGTCGCGCCGCCCGTGGGGAGTGTCGCGTGTTCAGCCTGGTCAACAAGTTGCTGCTCAGGCGGCTGGCCGGCAGCCCGCCCTACGTGTCGCCGCCGCTCGAGAGCCATCTGTTCCCCTTCATCGCCGCCGCCTCCGCTCTCGCCGAATTACCGCTGCAGCTCTGGCTCATCGTGGTGGGCGTGAACGATCGGCGATGGAAGGAGCAGGCGAGCGCATCCCTCCGGGATATGTGACGGCCGCGACGCGGCGAAGGCACGCGCACGCCTCACCGCTCGACAGCTGCCCTCAACCGCTCCAGGGCATCGTCCCAACGCGTCGAGACGAGGTCGAGGTACGCGCGGGCCACCTCGAGCCGGCGCGGTTCGAGTTCCCAGTGCCGTTCGCGGCCGCGGCGATGTCCGCGCACCAGGCCGGCGCGGGCGAGCACGCGCAGGTGTTTCGCAATGGCCTGCCGCGTGACCGCCGAACCGTCGGTCAGCCGCGCAATGGACATCGGGCCGTCGCGGCACAACCGGGTCACCACCTGGAGACGGGTCCGATCCCCGAGCGCGGCGAAAATGAGGACGGAGGCGTCAGCGCCGGCGCGGCCCGCCCGCTTGCTAGACCGTGTGGCTGACATACGTGTCGACGTTCCTGACCTGCGCGGTCCATCCCTGGTCGTTCATGCGCCAGGCCTCGGCGCGGCGGTGCAGGGGAATCCGGTCGAACCCGGACTCGACCACGGTGAGCAGCGTGCCGCCCGCCGCGGCCTCGAGCTCGAACATGACGAGCGTGGTCGGCTCCGTCGAGTAGTCCACCTTCGGATCGACGGCGTAGGGATGCCAGCGATACGAGAACAGGCGCTCGGGCTCCATGCGATCGATCACGATCTCGATGGTCAGGTGCTCGTAACCGGGATTGGTGATCGTCCCCCGCACGGTGGCGCCGGGGACGAACGACACGCCCTTGAAGTCGGCTCCGAACCACGAGCCGAACTCCCCGGCATTGGCGAGGGCCTGCCACACGCGGGCCCGGGGCGCCCGGAGGACGATGCGCTTTTCGATGCGATCGGAACCGGCGACGACGCCTGCGCTCATAGGCAACCTCCTGGTTGCCTATGATACGGGCTCTCCGGTCGGATATGCAACCCCTCGGTTGCATGTTCAGCCATGGGTCGCCCGGGCGACGTCGGCCGCCGCCCGGGCACGCGACGCCGGCGCCGGTTCATTGCTAAGATAGGCACATGATGGATGAACGCGCCTTCTTCTCGGAGAAGCCGGAAACTCGACAGGCCCGGTACCAGTGTCCCAAGTGCCGGCGGACCGCGGAATACGGCATTCGATGGGTGCGGCGCTCGAAGAAGGACCGGCTGCCGGCGGGGGCCGACGAGGACGATCGCGCCAAGTTCGCGAAGGTCCGCGACTACCTGCTTCGGGTCGACGACGAGGTCGTCTGCAAGGCCTGCGGCAGAAAATTCGAGATCCCGTCGCAACACTCCCTGATGTTCCTCGACCAGATCGGCGGATTGCCGAACGACGAAGAGCTGGAACGCGAGATCTCCGCCGCGTCAGGCGAGCCCGGGCCGGCGCCCGAGGCCAAGCCGGCGCTGCCCGCCCGCTTCACGCGCAAGCCGGGCGGCTGGAAATAGAACGCGCCGGACGCGAACGTATGCGTATCGCCCTCGCCCAGGTCAGCCATCCTGTCTCGTTCGAGGCCGGTCTCGGTGCGGTGCAGCAGGCGATCGCCGCCGTCGCCCGCGCGGGTGCCCGGCTCGTGTGCGTCCCGGAGTGCTGTCTCAAGGGCATGCGCGGCACCGGGTATCCGGTCGAGGCCCTCACGATGCAGGAGCACGACCTCGCGCTCGGCGAGGTGCGGGCGCAGGCGGCAGCACACCGCATCGCCGTGGTCCTTCCCACCGAGCGACCCTACGATGGCGCCTCGCAGAACGGCGCGTATCTCGTCCAGGCCGACGGCGTCGTCCAAGGCTACCAGACGAAGAACCAGGTCCCGCTCGAGGAGGAGCCCTTCTTCGTGCCCGGTGACACTCGTCGGCTGCCATGGCCTGCCGGGCGGGCGAGAATCACGTCTGGTCCGCGAGCGCGAACTTCGCGCTGCCGGTGCAGGAGTGCGCGACCAGTGTCGTGTCGCCCGAAGGGGAGTGCGTGGCCGCGGGCCCGCTCCACCGGGAAGCGCTGGTGGTGGCGGACGTGGATCCGGCGGTCGCGACGGGCTTCCTCGCGCGGCGGTTCGCGCCGGAGCGGTACCGGGACGCCTGATTTGATCTCAACGCTACCCACTGCCCACTGATGCACTGCGCACGGCCGACTACCACGCTCACCAGCCACTCGCCGCTACCCAACCTCGTCGTGCTCACGTGACGCCGCCGAGCCGCTTGTCCAGCCGATGGATCCCCGTGGCCCCGCGCGAGTACGTCCCCTGGTCCTCGGCAATCTGCGGCTGCCCCTGGCCGTCGTAGCAGCGCACCGCGAACGTGTGGCGGCCCGGCGCGAACATCCAGTCGTAGCGCCACAGGACCCAGGTGAGATCGGAGAGCGGCTGGCGCAGCCGCGCCTCGATCCAGGGACCGCCATCCACCTTGATCTCGACCTTCGAGATGCCGCGCGCCCCCGCGTACGCCATCCCGCCGATCGGCACGAAGCGCCGGCCGTCCTTCTCGTAGGCGTCATCGATGGCGACCGTGTCGATGACCGACGTGGCCAGCACCTGCGCGGTTTCGTCCCAGCCGCGCACCACCCAGTAGCCGGCTTCGTAGTGATCCATCACCTCGATGGCGGTGATCCACTTCGGCTGCTTCATCCCGTAGCGATCCGGAATGTAGAGCCGCAGCGGAAAGCCGTGGCCGGGCGTCAGGCGCTCGCCGTCCCAGTGATACGCCAGCATGATGCGCTCGTCGCCCGCGACCCGATCGAGCGGCATCGTTTCGTGAAAACCATCGGCCGCGTGCACCGTCACGAACCGCGCCGCCGACTGCACACCGAGCGGCGCGAGGACGGCCTTGAGGCTGACGCCCGTCCAGCGCGTGGTGCCGATGAGGTCGCCGGCGACCGGGTTTGAAATGCAGGAGAGCGTGATGAAGTGGTCGTGCGCGGGGCCGTAGGCGCCCTTCTCGAAGCCCTCGAGCGTGAGCCGCGCCGGGCGGTCCAGCCGGCCGGTAATCGGCAGCGTCCAGGCCGCGACGTCGATGTGCGGCGGAAACAGGTTGATGTCGATGCGGTAGTGGTCGCAAACGGGCGTGTATTCGGGCCTGGTGCCGGGTGCCGGATCGACGGCGCCGGGACGAGGCGGCAGCGCCGTGTTCGGTGTGCCTGCGCTGGGCGCTGCCGTGCGCCGCTGAAGCAGCGCAAGGGCCGCTCCGACAACCGTGATGCTGGCCGCCGCGCCCGCGAGCCGCACCAGGAACACTCGCCGGTCCGCAGCGTCCAGTGTGACGGTCGACCTCGCCGGAGTTGACGCGACCGCGTCGCGCAGCGAGATCCGCGCGCCTCGACCGGGCAACGCCGATGGGTGAAGCGCGCGCCAGGCCCGGCCGAACGCGAAGCCCCATGCGCCGAACGCGAGCACGATCCAGATGGAGGCAGGCCAAAGCGGAGCCAGGCTGCCCATCGGCCGGACGCCGGCCGTCAGGATCGCCACGACGGCACCTACGCCAGCCGACGCGCCGACCGCCCACGTGACGGGATTGCGATCGCGCAGCCGCGTGGTCGCGAGCAGCCGGGCAACGACGGCCGCCACGCCAGCGCCGCCGCCGGTGAACAGCGCGAGCGCCAGCATCTGCTCCGCGGTCTTCGATGCCGTTCGCAGGCTCAGACCGAAGATCGTGAGCACCGCCGCCAGCGCGTCGATGCCGCCGATGACGATGCGGCCAGGCAGGATGCGCGTCAGCCACTCGAACAGGTCGAACGGCGAAAACGGCAGCCCCAGGATCGTGCGCGCGACGTACATCACCGCGATGAGCGGCGGCGTCAGCAGCAATCCCAGCAGCACGCCCGTGCGGGTCATGTGGGGGCGCAACATGTTGCGCCCCTACCCAAGTTCCGCTGGCGCGCCGCTGCCGATGCGGTCGAGGTAGCGGCAGACGTCCATGTCCCAGCATCGCACAACCGCGCCCTTACTTTCCGAGCACCGCCACCGTGACGTATGACGGCGATGCCTTCGTCCGGAACACCCGCTCGGTCGCCTTCACGTAATCGGACGGCTTCGCGTGGTAGATGTCGACGAAGCGCTGCGGGTTGCGATCGAACATCGGGAACCACGAGCTCTGGATCTGCACCATCACGCGGTGGCCCTTCAGGAACGTGTGGTACCGATCGCCCAACGGCACCTCGACGCGCGTCGTCTGTCCAGGGACCATCGGCCGCGGGTCCGAGAAGCTGCCGCGGAACTTGCCGCGCAGGATGTCGCCGGCGAGCAGCATCTGGTAGCCGCCCATCCGCACGCCGGCGGCGTTGGGCTGCGGATCGGGCGTGTCGCCCGGATACACGTCGATGAGCTTCACCACCCAGTCCGAGTCCGTGCCCGTCGTCGAGACGTGCAGCGTGGCGGTGATGGGACCGGCAATGGTCAGGTCCTCGGTCAGCGGGTCGGTTTCGTAGGACAGCACGTCGGGCCGGGTCCAGGCGAAGCGCTGGTCCTCCACCGCGAACAGTTGCCCTTCCGTCGTCGGGACCTGCGCCGTGTAGGGGACGGGTTTCGCCGGGTCGCTGACGTACGAGTCGAAGCCCTCGCGGGCCTGAAGCCCCGCCCTACCCGTCGGGCTGTTCCCGCCGGGCGCATCGAAGGCCAGCTTGCCGCCCGCCCGCAGGTAGAGATTCTTCGCGACGGCCCTGGCCGGCGGCCACTGGTCGCACTTGCGCCACTCGTTCCGGCCGGTTTCGAACGCGAGCGCGCGCGGCAGATCGAGACGTCCCTTGTCCTTGAGGTAGTAGTTGAAGAACGGCAGCTCCACCTGGGTCCTGTAATACGCGCTCGTCTTCGATCCGAACCCGATGGCGCCGAGACGATCGCCGTCCCCGCGCGCCCACGCGCCGTGCGACCACGGTCCGACGACGAGCACGGTCTTGTCGGCGTTGGTCTGCTTCAGCACGCGGTGCATCCGGAACGGGCCGTAGAAATCCTCCGCGTCGAACCATCCGGCGACGATGAGGACCGGATGATGGACGCCGCCGAGGTCCTTCGGAACGTTTCGCGATTGCCAGTACTGGTCGTAGGTGCCGTGCTGCATGTGGTCGTTCCACGTCGGCACGGTGTCGCCGAAGTACTTGACGGCGTTGGCGGCGGCGCCCAGGTCCAGGAAGAATCGGTAGCCGTCCGGCGTGCCGTAGTCGAACCGCTCGGTGCGCTGCTCGGTCGGAGCGCTGCGGGCGCGCGCGTTCGACGACATCCAGGCGAAGCCGTACGACAGCTGGTAGGCGCCGCCCGAATGATAGTCGTCGCCGAAGAACTGATCCTGCGGCGGGGCCTGCGGCGAAGAAGCCCTGAGCGCGGGGTGCGCGTCGATCATCCCCATCGACGTTTCCCACCCGTCCCACGAGATGCCCCATTGCCCGACCCGCCCGTTGTTGTTGGGGACGTTCTTGAGCAGCCACTCGATGGTGTCGTAGGTGTCGGTGCTCTCGTTCGGCCGGCCCGATCGGTCGAACGGCAGGTGATGGATGAAGGTGCCTTCGGACTTGAATCGGCCGCGCGCGTCCTGGTAGACGAAGATGTATCCCTCGCGCGTGAACTCCTCGCTCGGGCCGACCACGGCGCGGTAGTTGTCGGGGCCGTACGGCGCGATGCTGTATGCCGTGCGCGTGAGCAGGAACGGGTAGCGCTGCGAGGTGTCGCGCGGGCTGTAGACGATAGTGAACAGCTTCGTCCCGTCGCGCATCGGGACCATCACTTCCTGCTTCGCATAGGTGGCCTTGACGTCGAGCATCTCCTGCGCGCGAGAAGGCTGAAGGATTGCAGCCGCGAGGATGGCGAAGACAAGCAGGGCGGACGCTGTCCCGATGGAACGCCGGCGGGCGGCGGCGAGCATGGATCGCTCCTGTCGGGGGCGTGTGTGGTGTCGTAGGTCGAGCCTGATGGTAGGCGCGAGGCAGGCGAGGGTCAACAGGCGGGACAAGGCTGGTGGGGGGCGGGCAGGTCAGCGCGCGTCGCCGGCGCGGTCCCACCCCCTCGCGCGCCGGCTCCGCCGCCGGGGCACCCATCGGCGGCCCTCGCTCGTCTTCCGGATCGTGAGGCCGGCTGGCGCGACGGCNNCCGACGCGGTCTGGGCGCCCGGGCGTGCTCGCCGCGCTGAGCGGCCGCTCCGGGCTGCCGCCGCCGCGTCGTCCGCGCGGGCCACGGTCTCGACGATCTGGCAGGCTCGAATTTCGATCTTCTCGGATATTACGATATCGTATTAAATGTCCGAAGACGAAGGCCCGAAGCCCAAAGCCCAAAGCCGAAAGCCATAAGCCAAGAGCCGACCGTCGCACAGCGAGGCCCGCATGTCATCAGTGCTGATTGCCCGCGCGAACCTCATCGAGTCGACGGACGAGGATGCCTGGAAGGAGGCGGCCGCCGCCTCGATCGCGCACATGCCGGCGCGGCTGGCGTTCATGACGCCGGCGCACCACCGGATCCGCAACTTCGCGGTTCGCGAGCTGCCGCGAAACGGAGGCCGCCCGCTGGCGATCGCGGATATCGCCGCGGCCACCGGCACGCCCGAGGCCGCCACGCGCGCCATCGTCGCCGAGCTCGAACGCCAGCTCTTTTTCGTCGTCCGAGAAGGCGAGGACCACGTGAGCTGGGCCTATCCCGTGACCGTGGACCGGACGCCGCATCGGCTGATGTTCGGCACCGGCGAGTCGGTGTTCGGCGCTTGAGCGGAAGACGCATTTGCGACGCCCTTCGTGCAAGGGCGCATACGCGGCGAGAGGGTGTCGGCAAGTGTCCGGTCGGAGTGCGCCGAGTGCCGCGCGGAGATGGGATTCACGGTCGACAGCGACTTCAGGTGGCGCATCGAGATCGGTCCGCCCGGCCCGCTGCTCTTCGAGCCGTCGATCGACTGGGCCGGGTTCCGCGCCCCGACGATCGTCAACGATTATTGAATGCGCTGCCTGTTCTTCTGTTCAGAAGAGCACGCGCGTCGCTTTCGCAGCCGGTCGACACAGCCGGACGGCACCTACCTGACGTTCGACCAGGCCGCGTTCTCGGACCGGCTCGCGCAAGGGGCGCTGTTCCCGGTGGCGCCGTAGGAGTCCGGAGACCACATGCGCGTCCTTCACCTCGTGCCCGCCATCCACCGCGCCACCCACCGGATCGGCATCTACCTGGCCGACCTGCGCGAGTTCTCGCTCTCGCAGGGCGAATCGCACATCCTCGCGCAGCTGGCCGCATCGGGCCCGGCGAGCGTCGCGGATCTGCATCGGGGCCTCGCCCACAAGCGCTCGACGCTCACCAGCATTCTCGATCGCCTGGTCGAGCGCGGGCTCGTCGTGCGGGAGGTCTCGCCGGCCGACCGGCGCACCTTCATCATCACGCCGACCGCGCGCGGGCGGCGCGTCGCGCGCCGCGTGCATCGCCACCTGGAGGAGTTGGAGAGGGCCGTCGTCGCCGGCGTGTCCGCAGACGAGGTGCGCGCGTTCACGAAGGTGCTGGCCGCGGTGGAACACGAAGCGCGCCAGCGGACAGGCCCGCGAAGCCCGGCCTAGTCGTGTCGCAGCGCCTGGATCGGATCGAGTCGTGACGCGCGCATCGCGGGAAAACTGCCGGCGACCAGGCTGACGACCAGCGCGAGGCCGATCCCGCCCCCGACGAGCCACCACGGGATCATGAACAGGTTCGCGGTCGGCGCGCCCTGGCTCTGCAGGTAGTAGTTGGCCACCCGGTTGATCACGCGCCCGACGCTCCAGCCGAGCGCGATGCCGAACACCCCGCCCATCACGCCCACCAGCGCCGCTTCGATGAGGAAGATCATGCGGACGTCGCCATCGCTGCCGCCGATGGCTTTCATGACGCCGATCTCGCGCGTGCGCTCGAGGATCGACATCACCATCGTGTTGACGATGCCGAGCGAGGCGACCGTGAGCGCAATCGAGCCGACCAGGCCGAGGAACAGGTCCAGCAGGATGAACGCCTTCTTCTGGCTCTGCATCAGGTCCGCGATGGAGAACGCCGTGAACCCCATGTCGCGGATCTTCTTCTCCACTTCCTCCGCGTCCTGCGGCCGCCGCACCTTCACGGTCACGGTCGTGTAGGTCGGCTTGTCGGTCAACTGGCGCAGGATGCCCTGCGGGTTGCCGAGATCGTAGGCGCCCATCTGCCGCGCCCGCGCCAGCGGGATCATGACCGCGCCCATCAACGCGCCGAGCGGTCCCGGCGCGCCCTGGCGTTCGACGATGCCCACGATGCGGAATTTCTTCTCGCTGCGCTGGACGTTGATCCCGCCCGGGAGGCCGAGCGGGCCCGCCTGCACCATGCCCCCGGCCGACGCGAAGGTGAGCGTCAGGTCTTTTCCCAGCAGGTCTTCGGCTTTCGCGTCGCTGATGCGGTGCGCGAACTCCAGGCTGATGAGGCAGGTGTCGTCCGAGTCGTTCGGGAAGAACCGGCCGAACGTGATCTGCTGGAAGACGCCTTCGCCCCGGGCGGACATCGGCACGCCGGTTGCCGCGACGAACTGCGAGAAGTCGCCGAAGGTGATCTCCACCGGGACGCGCACGTCGGGAAAGACCTCTTTCACCTTGTCGAGCGCCCTCATCTTCCGGAGCGCGTCATCGTCGAGTCGCGCGCCGGAGGGCGCCTGGCTGGTCGGTCCGACCGACTCGCGGAACCTGTCCCCGATGTTGCCGCGCCCGCGGCCGCGGCCCATCGCGCGCATGGCCGGTGTCACGGTGATCGAATCGAAGACGCCGGACCTGAGGAAGCTGCCGAGCAGCTGGTCCTGCAGGGCCACGCCGAACGACACCATGCCGACCAGCGAGGCGATGCCGATCGAGACGCCGAGCGCGGTGAGCGCGGTCCGCAGCACCGCTTCGCGCAGGTTGCGCAGCGCCAGGCGGGTCGTGTCGGCCAGCATCATGTTCGGCTCTCCGCGACGATCCGGCCGTCGAGCAGCGTGAGCGCGCGATGCACCAGATGCGAGGCCAGCGGCGCGTCGTGGGTGACGAGGATGACCGTGCGCGCGGCGCCGGCGCTGACCGCCTCGAGCAGCGCGAGAATCTCCTGCCCGGTCCGGCTGTCGAGGTTGCCCGTCGGCTCGTCGGCGAGCAGGATCTCGGGGTCGTTGGCGAGCGCGCGCGCAATCGACACGCGCTGCTGTTCGCCGCCGGAGAGCTCGCTCGGCCGGTGGCGGTGCCGCCCGCCCAGTCCGACCTGGTCGAGGAGTTCGCGTGCGCGCTCGTCGCGCCGCGCCCGCGGCACGCCGGCGAACATCATGGCCAGCGCCACGTTCTCGGCCGCCGTCATCGTCGCGATCAGGTTGAACGACTGGAAGATCATGCCGACCATCTTGCGGCGGTGCAGGCTGAGCTCCTGGCGCGACAAGCCGGCCAGGCTGCGGTCGAAGACCTTGACCTCGCCAGAGGTGGGCCGGTCGAGGCCAGCGATGAGGTTGAGGAGCGTCGATTTGCCCGAGCCCGATGTTCCGAGCAGGCCGACGAACTCGCCGCGCGCCACGCCGAGCGAAACGCCGTCGAGGGCCCGCACCAGCGTCCGGCCCATGGTGTAGTGCTTCGCGAGATCCTGCGTCTCGACCGCGAGCGTCATAGCGGCCTATTCAACCACAGAACGGTCTGCGACGGTACTGGCGCGCGGTGTGCACCGACGCGTCGTGCGCGACCGGATTTCCGGCCGCGCCCGCGTCGCCGTGCCGGTGAAGGCCACCAGATGCAGATGTTTCTTCTCGCCCAGGCAGTCCTCGAGCACTCAACGCTCATCTCGTGGCGGTCGGTCGCCGACCAGGCCGGCGACCAGATCCAGGTCCTCGTGGACACCATGGGCACCTCGCAGATTGCGGTCGCAATCGTTGTCGCGGTACTCCTGATGCTGTGGTTGCGGCGGTAGGACGATCTACACTAGGTCCATGGCTGCCGCCGACACGACTATCCACGAACGCTGGATGCGCCTCGCGCTCGACGAGGCGAGGCGGGGCCTTTCCGCCGGCGAAGTGCCGATCGGCGCGCTCGTGTTCCTGGACGATCGCGTCGTCGGCCGCGCGTTCAACCAGCCGATCACGCGCCAGGATCCGACCGCGCACGCGGAGATCCTGGCGATGCGGGAGGCGGCGCGGGCGATCGGCAACTACCGGCTGACGGGCGCGACGCTCTACGTCACGCTCGAGCCGTGCCTGATGTGCGCCGGGGCGATGATCCACGCGCGCATCAGCACGCTGGTCTTCGGCGCCGCGGAGCCTCGGACCGGCGCCGTCGTCTCGAACCTGCAGGCGCTCGCGCTGCCGCACCACAATCACCGGATCGAGGTCGTCGGCGGCGTGCTCGAGGCCGAAAGCCGCGAGATCGTGCAGGACTTCTTCCGCGCCCGCCGCTGAGTGCGGCCGTTTGGCCCCTGCCGCCGGGCCGGCTATAATCACTTGTTCGGCCGCACCGCGGTCAGCCCTCCGGTAGGGCAGGGCTTCAGCCGTGCCGGTTGCTGCGCGCTTACCTCTGCGGAGAGGTACCGAAGTGGTCGTAACGGGGGCGCCTCGAAAGCGTCTTGTCGCGTAAGCGGCACGGGGGTTCGAATCCCCCCCTCTCCGCCAACCTTCGCTCACCTGCGCGTGGCTTGCGTTCCTGCTCGGCGAGCTTCGGTTGGCAAGCCAACCCGCACCGCGAAGGTTGTCCGCCGTAGCAAGGCGAGGAACCCAAACCATCCGCAGCCTTGCGAAGGTGGACGCCCAGCTTCGGTTGGCCAGCCAACTCCACATCCGCGAAATCAGGCCATTTCTCGCAGGTCTTTGCCGCGAGCGCGGTCGCGACGAACCGTGGGTGAACTGATGCTCGCGGCCGAGGCAGTGCGCGGAACGCGAGCGGCCCCGGGGTGTAGACTGGGAGGATGACGTTCACTTGGGACGTGAAGAAGGCCGCCGCCACCTTCAAGAAGCACGGCGTGGACTTCCGAGAAGCGGCGACTGTCTTCGACGACCGCCTGTCGACCACGTTTCCTGATCACGACACTCTTCCTCGCAGCAACGGTTTCTGACGGTCGGGATGTCCGCCCAGGGACGAGTTCTCGTCGTGTCGCATACCGAAACCGGCGACCGCATTCGACTCATCAGCGCGCGGGACACCACCAGCCGCGAACGAAGGTTCTATGAAGAAGGCGATTGAACCCGACGTCCTGCGCCCGGAGTACGACTTCGGCTCGATGAAGGGAGGCATTCGCGGCAAGTACGTCCGTCGAATCCGTGAAGGCACGAACATCGTGCTCATCGAGCCTGATGTGGCCGACGCATTTCCGACGGAGGCAGCGGTGAACGAAGCGTTGCGTGGCATCCTCAACACCACGCGTGCCGTTCGTCACACGGGGGGGCTGACGGACAAGGCCCTGGAGCGGGGGCGGCGCGACCGAACGTCACGTCCCGCGAAGAGGAAGTCGCGCGCGGTTGGTGAGTGATGGTGGAAACGCGATCGCGGTCGGCAAGGTTCCAACGTCGCAATGCTTGACAGCGACGCTGTAGCCGGGTTCCGCGGCATCACGACTGCAAGACCTTTCGAATCGCCGCCGCCTTTCGTGCTCCGATACCAGGGACGCTCGCCAGTTCGTCTTCATCCGCCATCATCACCGCCTCCACGGTGGCGAACCGGGAGAGCAGCCGGCGGGCAAGCGCTGGTCCCACTCCTGGCAGGCCCTCGAGAACATGCAATCGTCGTGAGGCGAGACGCTTAGGCTTGTACTCGTGTCGCGCGACGAACGGGCTGGGTGGTTGAACGCGGTGTTCGGCAATCAGGCGCAGCAGAAGGAGTGATTCGTCCGGGCCGTCCGTGAACAGAACCGGCAAGCGCCAGTCGACTGCCAATGACAGAATGGCGCCCGTGATCGCGTGAGGGTGGACGCGCGGCCGGTCCGGCCGCCGCCCTTCGACGAGGACCAAGCCGCGAGCGGCCTCGTGAGCTAAGCGGGCTGCTTGTGTGAAGAGGCGCCCGTCGGCGACGGACACTTCAAGGTCTGGGTACGACTTTCGCTCGATCAGAACCTCATCGCCGATGCCGTAATCACCGGCACGAAGCCTGACCACGCGGACGTCGAAGAGCGGACATCGAGCAACGAGGTCGAACAGTCGCGATCCTCGCTCTCCGGGATCAACCCGTAGAACAGCACGCTCGGCGACGGGTTCGCGTGGCGTTGTGAGATCACGTCGGTCGGTGTCGCCGCCTTCCACAGAGACGACGATGACATCGTCGGCGACGATCGATCAAGATGGGGCCGCTGTCGGCGAATCTAGCAAGGCTTCGCGCCGGGCGTCTCGTCGATACTCTCCGCGAGTGTCATGTCGAGTGACATCGAGGCCGAAGACGGCCGAGAACGGGCGCCAAGGCCGGAAGACGAGGGCAGACGCCAGAAACCCGTAAATCCTCCCTGTGCTTGGCTTTAGCGCGGAATCCGGCCTTTTTCCGCGCTTTCTTCAAGCCGCCTGGAAGACTCCCCCCTCTCCGCCATCCTCCTTCCTATTGAAAACAAAGCGTTTATAAGTTCGGCTTTTCTTCGAGTTACTGTTTTGTTCCAAAGGCACGGCAAGATGCGGGACGTCCGGCTTCCTACCCGTCTTGGCGCTCGCCTCCATCGCACCGGTCGATCCCGCGAGCAGAAGGAGCGATGGCATCGTGTCTCCGGCCGATACAATGTGCGGATGGTGAATCATGTCCGCATCCGGGTGGCCGGCCCTCGCCGGTTCCTGCTGCTCAGCCTCGCGCTCGCCGGCCTGGCGGCCGCGTGCCAGTCCAAGCCGGCGGCCCCGCCCGTCTCGGCGAACACGTGGGCCGTGGTGAACGGTCGCGAGATTACCCGCGACGACGTGGAGAAAGCCTATCGGCGAGTCGATCAGAACGCCCAACCGCTCCCCGAAGAGGAGGCGTTCGCGGCCAAGGTCGACCTGCTCAACGACCTGATCGCCCAGGAGATCTTCCTGGCGAAGGCGCGAGACCTCAAGATCGACGTCCCGGCGTCCGATCTCGACACGGCGTACGCCGAGGCGCGCAAGAACATTCCAGAGGAGAAGTTCAACCAGGAACTGGCGAGACGCCATCTGACGGCCGCCGACATGCGCGAGGGGCTGCGTCGCGAGATGGTCGTGCAAAAGCTCTTCGCGCGCGAGGTGTCGTCCAAGGTCTCGGTAACCGACCAGGAGATCGCGGCGTTCTACGAGGCGAACAAGTCGCAGTTCAACCGAACCGAGGACGCGTACCGCATCGCGCAGATTGTCGTCACGCCCGTGAAAGAGGAGCAGGTGACCAACCGCACCGGCAGCGACGCGACGACACCCCTGGAGTCGGTGACGAAGTACCGGATGGTCATGGACAAGCTGAAGGGCGGCGCCCCGTTCGGCGAGGTGGCCGCGGACTTCTCGGAGGATCCGCAGACCGCGCCCCGTGGCGGAGACCTCGGGTTCATCCCGCTGTCGGTCGTCCAGAAATACCCGCCGAAACTGCGAGACGCAGTGCTCAACGCCAAGCCGGGGGTGGCGAGCGCCATCGGTGACGGCAGGGGATTCGTCATCGTACTCGTCCTCGGAAAGGACACCGCCGGCCAGAAAGACCTCGGCACGCCGGGCGTCAAGGACGCGATCAGCCAGTCGCTGAAGAACCGGCGCGAGCAACTGCTGCGGTCGGCCTACATCAACAGCCTGCGCAACGGCGCGGTGATCGAGAACCTGATCGCCAGCCGCGTCGTTGAGGCGCGGGGGAAGGTGCCGACCCTCGCCCCGGGGGCGCCGGGAGCGAAGTAGAGACGCCTCATGATTCGCTCACGCCTCTCCTGTGTGCTTCTCAGCGTGTTCCTGTTCCCGGCGCTCGCGGACCAGGTCGGACGGCTCGACGCGGTCGGCGAAGGGGGGCCGTCGCTCGAACGCCTCACGCCGGCGCTGCCGAGGATTCCCGGCCGCACGTTCAGGCTCGCGGACTTCGGCGCCGTGGGTGACGGCAAGACGCTCAACACCGACGCGTTCAAAGAGGCCGTCGCCGCTGTCGAGAAGGCTGGCGGCGGCAGGCTGGTCGTGCCGAAGGGAGTCTTTCGCACACGGCCCTTCACGCTCTGTTCGAACCTCGACCTTCACCTCGAGGGAGGCGCGGTGATCCAGGCGCCGGATACTCTCGAGGCTCTCGGCCTGCCCGACCCGCGCACGCTGAAGTCGCAGGCGGACGTGACTGAACGGGTGAAGGTGCCAGACCCCCTCATCAGCGGCCGGAATCTCCACGACGTGGCCGTGACCGGCTCCGGGACGATTGACGGGAGCGGTCGCCATTGGTGGGAATGGTCCGAGCGCGCGGCGCGCGCCGTGGCCGGCACCGAGCCGGGCCGGATCGTCTATCCCCGCCCGAACCTCGTGGTCATCAGCGGATGCGAACGCCTCCGCGTCGCAGACGTCACCCTGGCCAACTCGTCGAAGTTCCATCTCGTGCCGAGCAACGTCACCGACCTCACCATCGAACGCGTGAAGGTCCGCGCGCCGTTCGACGCGCCCAATACCGACGCCATCGACGTCGGTCCGGGCACGAACTTCCTCGTCCGCGACTGCGACATCGACACGGGCGACGACGACATCGTCATCAAGAACGGCGGGACGAACATCCTGATCGAGAACAACCGGATCAGGCACGGCCACGGGATTTCCATCGGCTCGGGCACAACCGCCGGCATCCACCACATGCTCGTCCGCCACTGCCGGCTCGAGGGCACGGACAACGGCATCCGCATCAAGTCGATGCGGGGCGCCGGCGGCCCCGTTGACGACGTCCGGTACACCGACATCAGGATGAAGAACGTTCCGAATGCGATCGTGTTCATCCTGGACTACGTCGACAACAACCGCCCCGACTTCAAGGGCGATCCCACCAAGGTCCCCTCCATCCGGGACGTCCTCGTCGACAACGCAACGATCGAGGGTTCGGAAAATGCCGGACGGATTGCCGGCCTGCCCGACAGTCCGATCAGGGGCGTCACGTTTCGCAAGGTCCGGATCACGGCGGAGAACGACCTCGTCATCAAGGACCTGTTCCTGGCGAAGGCGCGAGCGCTCAAGGTCGACGTCCCGGCGTCGGAGCTCGACACGGCGTACGCCGAGGCGCGCAAGAACATTCCGGAGGACGCGTTTCAGCAGGAACTGGCGAAGCGGAACCTGACAGCCGCCGACATGCGCGAGGGGCTGCGGCGCGAGCTGGTGGGGCAGCATCGATCGGCCCGATGGACGCGTTGCGCGCCCAGTGAGACTCACCGTACAGGCGTGCCAGCTCGCAGCTGCACTTGGATCCTGTCGAGACAACGCGCCGGTAACCGCCTGATTGATGTTGGCGTGGTTGGCGGCAAAGGGTCTTGCTAGTCCGCCCACACCATTGGCCGAACTGTCCCAGGCCGCCCACCGTCGACCACGATGCCCGGTTCGTACGCAAGGCTGAGGATCGCGACTGACACGTGCTCGAGTGTGCGTTGGGGGCGATCAACGCGGATCCGCGACATCGAGTTCACGCGACCGGGCGAGCGCACGTTCTCGTCATCGCGGTGATCGACGAGGGGGCACGGAGCGGCGGAACGCATCCGATCAGTGGCCCGAGACCCCCGGGGACGCGCCAGGCAGCATCTCGCCGGTCAGGTACTGGTGCATCGCGCGGGCCGCGGCCCGCCCGGCGCCCATCGCGAGGATGACGGTGGCTGCCCCGGAGACGACGTCGCCGCCGGCCCACACCCGGTCCTTGGACGTCTTGCCCGTGTTGACGTCGGTGACGACGAGCGTCCCGTTCTTGTTGACCTTCAGGTCCGGTGTGCACCGGGGAATCAGCGGGTTGGGACTATTGCCAATCGCCGCTACCGCGGCATCGACCGGCGTCCGGAATTCGGACCCGGGAACCTTCACCGGCTTGCGACGGCCCGAGGCGTCAGGCTCGCCAAGCTCCATGCGCAGACACTCGATTTCCTTCAGCCACCCATCCTCGTCGCCGATCAGCCGCACGGGGAGGGTGAGAAACTGGAAGCCGACGCCTTCCTCCTCTGCATTCTCGACTTCCTCGATCCGCGCCGGCAGCTCCAGGCGCGAGCGGCGGTACATGATGTAGACCTCCTCCGCGCCGAGCCTGACGGCCGTGCGCGCCGAGTCCATCGCCACGTTGCCGCCTCCGAACACGGCGACACGCCGGTGCCGCTTGATCGGAATCGACGACTTCGGGTACGCGAAGCCGCGCATCAAATTCATGCGCGTCAGGTACTCGTTCGCGGAATACACGCCGCACAGGTTCTCGCCCGGGATTTCGAGGAACCACGGGAGGCCGGCGCCGGTACCAAGGAACATCGCGTCGTACCGCTCGAGAAGCTGGTCGAGGGTCTTCGTGCGGCCGACGACGTAATCGCAGATCACCTCGACACCGAGCTTGCGAATGTAGTCCATCTCCCGCCGCACGATACGCTTCGGCAGCCGGAACTCGGGGATGCCGTACGTCAGGACGCCGCCCGGCTCGTGGAGTGCCTCGTACAGAGCGACCTGGTGGCCGAGCTTGATCAGGTCGCCGGCGACGGTGATGCCTGCCGGACCCGATCCGACCACCGCGACCTTCTTGCCCGTGGGCGGACGCATCTCGGGCATCTCCACGTGGCCCTGCGCCGCCTCCCAGTCGGCGGCGAAACGTTCAAGGCGACCGATCGCGATCGATGCCTCCTTCTTGCGCAGGTGGCACTTCTCCTCGCACTGCGTCTCCTGCGGGCAGACGCGGCCGCACATCGCCGGCAGGCAGTTCGTGTTCTTGATCCTGCGGATCGCGCCCGGGAAGTCGCCTTCCGCGATGCGCCCCACGAAGGCCGGAATGTCGATGTCGACCGGGCAGCCCTCGACGCACGTCGGCTTCTTGCACAGAAGGCAACGCTGCGCCTCGGCCACCGCCAATTCAGGCGTGTAGCCGTGCGCGACCTCGTCGAAGTTGCGGCGCCGGATGTGCGGCGCCTGCTTCGGCATCGGCCGCCGCTCGAGATCCAGCTTCTTCCTCTCGGCCATGGCTAGTGCCCCTTCCCGCACGAAGTCCGGTGCCAGAGCAAGGCCTCTTCATCCATGTACTGCTTGCGGCGTGCGAGCATCTCCTTCCAGTCCACCTGCCGCCCGTCGAAGTCCGGTCCATCGACGCACGCGAACTTCATCTCGCCGCCGACGGTGACGCGGCACACGCCGCACATTCCGGTTCCATCGATCATGATCGGGTTCAGGCTCACGGTGATCGGCACGCCGAGGCTGGCGAGCGAGCTCGAGGTCTGCGACAGGAGGAACGTGCACCCGTTGACGACGATCTGGTCCGGCGTCACGCCCGCCTCGTGCAGGAGCGCGGGCAGGCCGTGAACGTGTCCGCGGAAGCCCGAACTGCCGTCGCGCGTGATCGTGATCACCTGCTTCGCCAGCGCCTTCATCCGATCTTCCCAATAGAGGAGAAAGCGGCTGCGCGCTTCGAGCACGACGCTCACCTCGGCGCCCGCCGCGTGGAGGGCGCGCACGATTGGAAACATGGAGGCGATTCCGTAGCAGCCGGCCACGCACACCACGCGCTGCCCGGCGGCCGCAATAGAGGTCGGCCGGCCAAGCGGCCCGGCTACGGTCGGGATGCTGCCGCCCGCCTTCAATCGGGCCAGCCTGCCGGTCGAGACGCCGACCTCCATGAACACGAGCGTGACGGTGCCGGCCTGCGGATTCCAGTCGGCGACCGAGAGAGGGATCCGCTCGCCATCCGCGGCGGCGCGCACGATGACGAACTGCCCGGGCTGCACCTGCTCGGCGACTTCCGGGGCTTCCACTTCCATGAGGTGGATGTTCGGGACCAGCGTGTGCAGCTTGACGACGTTGAACATCAGCGCACCCCCGTTCGGCCTGGCTGAGCGCTTCGCGCAGAGACGAGCAGGTACATGAACGCGCACGGGACCCGGCGATCGAGCTGCACGCGATACGGCGGCCCGCCGCCCGCAGGCGTCAGCGAATCGCCGTCGCCCACGCTCAGTTCGGCGGCGTCCGCCGGGTTGACGAGCAGCGTGTCCTGCGGCGCGAGCCGCGCAAAGTCCTCAACGCAATCCGAAATCGCCACGCCCCGGTGACAATGCGGGTTCGGCTCGCAGACGAGCGTGCGGCCGGCCACTTCGCGAGGTGGTGCGACCGGGTGAACGTTTCCCTGGGCGTCATCGTCAAGCCGCATGGCGGCCGCCCGCCACAAGTGTCCGGCCGCCAGGTCGTCGGGCAACGGCGCGCTGGCCGTCGCCATGCCCATTGCCTCAGCGACCATGGTGAAGATCTCGTGGTCGTGCCGCGCAAGCGCAGGCGGCTGCACCGCGGCCTGGACGATCCTCCTCGACACGCCGTCATCGGACGCCAGCGAACCTGCCACCTCACACCATGCGGCTGCTGGCAGCACCACGTCCGGGGCCAGTGCAGGCGCAGCCGGGAGCGTGTTCTGGTAGATGACCGTTTTGACTGGCGGCCGTTCGTCGAACGGATGTTCGCCGACGATCCACAGCACGTCGATCATCGCGTCGTGCACCAGGTGATCGATCTCCGCGCGCGGCTTCGGGCGGAGCACGTTGATGAACGCCGGCAGGTTGGCGTGAGCGTGCGGCACGAGGACCGTTCCACCAGTCAGCGCCACCAGCTCGTCGATGGCGGCGAGCGCCGCGTCCGCCTCCGGCAGCCCGGCGATCGGCGTGCCGAGGACGAACATTGGCCGCGACGCGGCGCGCAGCGCCGCCGCCACGTCGACAAGTTCGTTCTGATCGACAGGTCGGCCAACGACCGCTGAGACGAGACCGCGGACGAGCGCCGCTTCGCCACCGGGCGGCGCCGTCACGCGGCGCTCGGCAAAGCGTGACGTGGGATCGGCGAGCCACCCGATCTGAAAGTACCGCGCGCCCGTGCCCACCGCCCGCTTGATCGCCAGCGTGATCGGCGCATGGCCATAGTTGCCCTGGAAGAACAGCGACACGATGCAGTCAGCCGCCCGGAGTGCCTGCGGCCCGGCGGCTGTCGACGATCGCGCGATGATCGCGGCGCTGCCAGGCGCCAGCGACGACGTGGTGACGTTCTCCGTGTTCAGCACCCGATCCATCAACAGCCGCAGGCCGACCATGTCTTCCAGGAGCAGATCGGGCGAGGCGTAGATCGCGATGCGCTCTCCGGAAATTCCCTTGAGCCGCTCGGCAACTGCCGTCGCGGCGTGCGGCCAGTCGACCTCCTCGCGGCCCTCGGTTGCCTGCACTGTCGGGACCCGGAGACGATCGGGATGGTTGGCGAGATCGGCCAGGCAGAAGCGTCCCTTTACGCACAAGTCGCCGCCCGCCTCCGATGGATCGCCAGGAGGCAGGGTCCCCACCACGCGGTCTCTGGCGACGGCTACCTGGATGTCACACTGCTCGCCGCACAGCGGGCACACCGACGGGGCGAAGCGCTCCACGGCACCGGCCCATTTGCGGCCCTTCTCCGACAACGCGCCCGTGGGGCAGACCGAGACGCACGCGCCGCAGAACTCGCAGCCCGCCTCGAAGTGCGACATGTCGAACGCGGGCCCGATGGTGGTGAGCGCGCCGCGCCGCCGGAACGACAGCACGGCAGCCTGGCGCTGTTCCTGGCACATGCGCACGCACCGCGCGCAGTAGATGCACAGGTTGTAGTCGCGGTCGTAGAACTCCTCGTCTCTCTCGACGGGCAGGTTGCGATACACGATCGGCAACGCGAGTTCGGTGACGCCCAGGCTTCTGGCGACCGCCTGCAGCTCGCAGACGCCGTCCTTCGGGCAGTAGCGGCATCCGGTGGTCACACCGACCTTGCGAATCGTACCCTGGAAGGAGGCGCACTCGGTGCCTTCCGGACAGACCAGGCACGAGGCGGGATGCTCGCTGAGCATCAACTGCAGCACCTCGCGTCTGAGCGCCTGCACGGCGTCGGTCTTCGTCCGGACGACCATGCCGTCCCGGGCGGGAATCATGCACGCAGCCGGGCAGCCGGGCATGCCGTCGACCTCAATCAAGCAGAGACGGCAACCTCCGTAAGGCGACAGCTCGGGATGCGAGCAGAGATGAGGAATATAGATGTCGTTCTCGCGCGCCGCGTCCAGCACCGAGCATCCGTCGCGCGCGGAGAGTGCGACGCCGTCGATGGTGAGCCTCATGCCTGCACCTCCGCTTCGCGATAGTCGCAGCGCAGGCAGCGCTGTGCCTCGTTCATCGCCACCTCGGCGGTGATGCTCTCCTGCACCTCGACGAAGCTGCGGCAGCGCTCCTCGACCGGCAGCAGCGCCGGCCGTGACATCGGATACGGGACCGGTTCGGCGCCCTGCTCGAACGGCACGGGGGATCGACTTCGTACCCGCCATGGGTAGACGCGCCGGTGGCCCCCGGTCAGGTACCGGTCGATCGCGGTCGCGCCGCGCTCGCCCGCGGCAATCGCTTTGATCACCGTGGCCGCGCCCATGGCCGCGTCGCCGCCGGCGAAGATGCCCGGAATATTCGTCCGTCCCTCGTCGTCGATTTCGATCGTGCCGTCGCGGTCGGTCTTGACGGTGCGATCGCGGAACAAGTCGCGCACGTCGGCGAACTCACCGATGGCGGGGATGACCGTGTCCACCGCCAGCGTGAACTCGCTGCCCTCGAGCGGCACCGGCGCGCGACGTCCCCGGTTGTCGAAGTCGCCAAGCTTCATCCGCTGGCATTCGAGGCCTTCGACGTGACCGCGCCCGTCCGCGAGCACGCGAGTGGGCGCGGCCAGCAGAACGATGCGCACGCCTTCCTGCTCGGCCTCGCGCACCTCATCCGCGAAGGCGGGCATCTCCTCGCGCGTCCGGCGATAGACGATCGTGACCTCCTCGGCGCCCAGCCGCACAAGCGTGCGTGCCGCGTCCACGGCGGTGTTGCCGCCGCCGACGACCGCCACCCGGCGTCCAATCTCGCGGCGCTTGCCCATGTTGATGTCGGTGAGGAAGTCGACGCCCTGAATGACGCCGGCGGCGTGCTCGCCAGGCACGCCCATCGCGCGGTCGCCATACATGCCGACGGCCGCGTAGACGGCCTTGTAACCCTGCGCGAACAGGTCGCTCACCCGGATGTCGCGCCCGACCGTGATGCGCGTGCGAATCTCGACGCCGAGGTCGCGAATGAGCTGGATCTCCGCTTCCAGCACCTCCTTGGGAAGGCGGTAGGCAGGAATGCCAACCGCCAGCATGCCGCCGGCGACGGGCAACCGCTCGAAGACGGTGACCCCGTAGCCGAGGCGCGCGAGGAAATAGGCGCAGCTCAGGCCCGAGGGTCCGGCGCCGATCACCGCGACGCGCTCCGGCCGCTTCTCCGCGGCCACCCAGACCTTGGGTGCGATGTGACGGTCACGCGCCAGGTCGCCGATGAACCGCTTGAGGACGCGCACTCCCACGGGCTCGTCGATCTGGTTGCGACGGCACTTGAGCATGCACCGGTGATCGCACACCCGGCCGCAGACCGAGAGGAACGGGTTCGTCTCGCGAGCGATGCGAATCGCGTCCTCGAAGCGGCCGGCGGCGATCATCGAGACGTAACCCGGGACATCCATGCCAACGGGGCAGGCGTTCTGACACGGGGAGAGGAACAGGCCCTGGCACACGCCGGCGCTGCAGCGCTGGTACCTGATGTGTTCCTCGAACTCGCGGCGGAACTTGCGCAGCGTCGAGAGGATCGGGTTGGCGGAGGTCTGCCCGAGCCCGCAGAGCGAGGCGGCCTTCACCGTCTTGCCGATGCGGTCGAGCGTGGCGAGATCCTCCTCGGTGCCCTGGCCGTTGCAGATGCGCGTGAGGACCGCGTGCATGCGGGTCGTGCCGACGCGGCAGGGCGTGCACTTCCCGCACGACTCCGCCGCGCAGAAGCCCATGAAATAGCGGGCGATGTCCACCATGCAGGTGTCCTCGTCCATCACGATGAGGCCGCCCGATCCCATGATGGAGCCGGCCGCCGCGAGCGACTCGTACTCGACCGGCGTGTCCAGATCCTTCTCCGAGAGGCACCCACCCGACGGGCCGCCGGTCTGCACGCCCTTGAAGGACCGGACCGCACCGCCGCCGATCTCGAAGATCAGATCGCGAAGCCTGGTGCCGAGCGGCACCTCGATCATGCCGGTGCGGCGGGCTTTGCCGACGATCGAGAACGTCTTCGTGCCGTGGTTCCCGGGCACGCCGAACTGGCGGTACCAATCGGCACCGTGTCGAACGATCTGGGCAATGGTTCCCAGCGTCTCGACGTTGTTGATGACCGTCGGCCGGCCGTGGAGGCCCGACGTGGCCGGGAACGGCGGCCGCGCGCGCGGCATGCCGCGCTTCCCTTCGATGGACTGGATCAGCGCCGTCTCCTCGCCGCACACGAAGGCGCCAGCGCCCTCCTTGATGCGCAGGTCGAAGGAGAAGCCCGAACCGAGGATGTCGCGTCCCAACAGGCCGACGTCGCGCATCTGCGCCATCGCGTCGTGCAGACGTCGGATCGCAAGGGGGTATTCCGCGCGAATGTACACGTAGCCCGACGAGGCGCCGATCGCGTAGGCCGCGATCAGCAGACCCTCGAGCACGGCGTGCGGGTCGCCTTCGATGAGCGAGCGGTTCATGAAGGCGCCCGGGTCGCCCTCGTCCGCATTGCAGATCATGTACTTGCGATCGCCCTGCGCGTCGCGCGCGAACCGCCACTTCTTCCCCGTGTGGAAACCGGCGCCGCCGCGGCCGCGGATCCCCGACCGCGTGATCTCGTCGATCACCGCGTCGGGCGACATGCCGAGCGCCGTGCGCAGTCCCTGGTAGCCGTCCCGCGCCAGGTAGTGGCCGAGGTCGCCGGGATCGATCAACCCGCAGTTGCGCAGCACCACGCGCTTCTGCGCTTTGAGCATCGGCAGGTCGAAGAAGCGAGGGATGCCCGCGAAGTCGCCGTCGCCGAAGTGGCCGACCGCGCGAGAGGGCTGGGGATCGCGCCGCAACAGGTAGGTCTCGAGAATGCCACGGGCTTCGTCGACACCCACATTGGCATAGGACACGCGCGGGTTGCCGAACGCCGCGACGTCGAGCAGCGGCTCGAGATAGCAGGGACCCACGCAGCCGACCTCGACGATCCGCGCGTCGATCTGCTGCTCGGCCAGCGTTGCCTCGACCGCTTTCCTGACCGCGTCCGCGCCCGCCGCCCGCCCGCAGGAGCCGGTGCCGAGGAAGACGATCGGCACGTCGTTGCCCGCAAGAACCGCGAAGTCGGCACGAGCCCGTTCCGCCAGGCTGTCAAGCTCACTGGTAATCATCGACGATTCCCTTCAGCTTCATCGTCGTCACGCTGCTGTAGATGTTTGCGTCGATCTTGATCACCGGTGACAGGGCGCAGCAACCGAGACAGGCCACTCGGTCGAGATCGAAACGGCCATCGGCGGTGCTCGTGCCCGGCGTGACGTGCAGGTCCCGCTCCAGCGCCTCCATCACGCGCTCGCCACCCCGAACGTGACAGGCCGTGCCGAGACACACGGCGATGCCGTGGCGGGCCGGCGGAGTGAAGCGGAACTGCGCGTAGAACGACGCGACGCCGTACACCTGGCTCTCGGTGAGCCGCACGGCGCCGGCAATCTCCCGGACCGCTTCACGGGAGATGAACCCCGCCCGCGCCTGCACCCGTTGCAGGATCGGTATGAGGCTGTCGGCTTCGGCCGCGAATTCGCCGAAGACCGCCCGCACGGTTTCGATCGCGGTTCCCATCGTTCGCCTCCTCCGCTCCGCTCATCCAGTCTCGGCGCTGCGTCTATTCGTGCCGTTGGGGCCGAACATAAGCGGCGCGCAGCTCGTCGAGGCGCGTCTTCGAAAAAAAGACGCAGTCCGTTTTCCCCGCGTCCCCCGTGCTCACGTCCTTCGCCAGCTCTTTGCAGGTCGGCGCGCCACAAAGACCGCAGTCGAGACCGGGCAGGCTCGCCAGCGTGCTCTCCGCCAGCTGCACCATCTGCACTCTTTGCCTGAGGGTCCCGGTGCGCCCGCGAATCGGACGCGGCCGGATCGGAGCCGCAAGGGAGAAGTCTTCGTGTGGGTACCGTCGCGACAGCTCCGCGTCCGTTTCGGGGTCTGTTTGCGGCAACGTTCTCATCAAGGCGTGAAACTTGGTTCTCGTGACGTACACGTTCGCCACGGTCAGGTTCCCGCCTGAACATCCGCTCCAGCAGCTGTGGGCCTCGAGGAAGCCGACGTTCCGCAGCCGTCCCTTCTCGATGTCATCGAACACCTGGATGGTGTTGGACAGTCCCGTCACCCGTAGGTACCGCTGGTTCTGATCCAGGCGCCCAAGCCCCTCGCTGACGTGCTCCCGCAGCAGGCTCGAGTTGCGGATCAGGTCGCGCCGCGAGTCGCGGCCTGCGTCGACGCCCTGCGCCTTGCCATACGCCAGAATCGCGTTGTAGACGTCGGTGATCGCCATGGCGCCGTCGAGATTACTGACAACGCCTTCCGCCGGCTGCAGGATGGAGATCGTCTTGGCCTGGCAGGGCGTGATGTAGATCGCGGCGATGTCGTCTTCGTGCAGACCGAGCTGCGCCGAGTAGCGCCGCTTCGCTTCGCGACCGGCAAGTTCGCGCGGAATCTGGATCGGGATCAGCTGCTCGACCATGCGGGGATACGCGACCTGGACCAGGCGCACGACGACCGGGCAGGACACGGAGATGAGGGGCGTCGGCCCGGTCCACTGTTCGAGGTAGTCGCGGATCGCGCGCGCAACCAGGGCGATCTCGACCGAGTAGTCCCACACCGCGTCGAAGCCGACCGCGAGAAGTCCCTCGACGATCTGCGCCGGCGTGATGCCGGTCGGAAACTGCCCGAAGAGGACCGGACAGGGAACCGCAACTTTGAAGCGGTAGCGGTCGAGATCCGCCACCGAGCAGGTCGTCGCGCTGATCGCGTTGTCCGGGCAGACGGGAAGGCAGAGGCCGCAGTCGATGCACTGATCGAGACGGTGCTGCGCTTTGAAGCGCTTTACCCGGATCGCATGGGTCGGGCAGACGCGCATGCAGGAGAGGCACCCGCGACACTTCTCCTGGTCGATCTTGAAGCCGTGCGCGGCATCAGCCATGTCATTCCAGGCGGATCATCGAATAGACCCGCGTGCCTTTACCGACTTCCGAATGCAGGGAAAAGCCGTCCGAGTTGTTCTTGATGTTGGGAAGCCCCATGCCATAACCGAATCCCATGTCGCGCATCGCGTCCGACGCAGTCGAGTATCCCGGCTGCATGGCGAGCTCGATGTCGGGAATGCCTGGACCCTCGTCAGCCATTTCCACCACGATCTGGTCGTCATTCAGCACGAAGGTGAGCGTGGCGCGGTCTGCGTACATGACGACGTTCATCTCCGCCTCGAAGGCCACGACGCCGACCCGCAGGATGATGCCCGGGTCGATGTCGAGATCTTTGAGAATGGCCGTCACCTCCGCGGACCGCTCCCCGGCGTTTTCGAAGTCGTGGCCGCGCACTTCGAATCGCCGCCGAAGCAGTTCTTCCGGCACGCTAGACCCCGCCCTTGATGCCGTGGTCGAAGAGAACCCCGCAGGCCTCGAACATGCCGAGCGGGCTGGCCAGCAGGACCATCTTGCGATCTGCGGCGAGCTTGATCGCGTCTCCGTTGGGCCGGCTGCCGCGCACGTAGATGACGGCGGCGAGGTAGGAGACTTGCGCTGTCCTCACGGACTGGATGTTGGCCAGGCCCGTGATCATCACCGCCCCGGGATGCGGGCACGCGAGGACGACGCTCATCGCGTCCGACGCCACCGCGGTGTCCACGTCGGTGTCGAGGGCGTCCGTCCCGGCGAGCACCTCACACCGCAGGAGATCGCGGATCGTCTCCAGCTTCATGCTCCTCGCTCCATCGCCCCATCGGCGCGGTCACGCCCCCGTGGAAACCGCGAGCCTCACGGGAGCCCGAGTTGACCGAGCGTTCTCGCGAACGTCCAGGTATCGCTCGGGTAGGTGAAGATCCCGATCCCCGTGCGGGTGGCCAGTTCCACCACCTCGTCGCTCGGCCGGCGGTCTTTCACGATGACGACCATCGCCGCGGCCACCAGGTTCGCGGCGGCGATCAGGCTCTTGTGCGTCTGCAGCGTGACGACGACGCTGTTCCGTTTCGCGGACGTGATGATGTCGGAGACCATGTCCGAGATGTAGACGCCTTCGACCTCCCGGTCCGCGTAGTCGTTAATCGCCGTGAGGCCCGTTTTCTGCGCGAGTTCGGAGATCTTCATCTGCTTCCTCCTGCTCGGCGCTTTCCCGCCGCGGAAGCGTCGCCGCACGGTGTCACTGGATGTCCGTCAAGCCCACATCGGCGATGACCGTGCCGCGGCAGCGGTCAATGCTGTTGCACTGCTTGCAGGGGACGACAACGATCTTGCGGTCCCGGGGTCCGAGGTCCTGGTTGAAGTACTCGGTCAACGCCGCGACGCCGTCGTGGCTGACGCAGCGTCCCCTGGCGTGCGTGCTGTCCGGGCAGAGCGCCACGTACACCAGCGCGCGGCCACCCTGGCCGGCCAGGAGTGCGCCCACTGCGCAGTCGGGGTCCTGGCACTCCGAGAACATGATCCCGTTCACGTCTCCGAGGTTGACCGTCGTTCCGCACTTGCAGCAATGCAGGTCGAACTTGACGGTCTGGGAGCTGCCCAGGTAGCTCCAGAAGTGCTGGCCGTCGCGATGCTCGTCGACCGGAGGAAGCGGCTCCTCAGAGAAGAAGGACAAGCGGCCGCCGCATTCGAAGCAGCCCTCGACGACCACGTAACCGTGCCGGACGTGGCACATGGACCACTGGTGGGTGCACGGATTCATCGCTTCCCCCTTCGGCGTGCCCTCGGGTGTGCGCCTCACGGCGACGGAGGCGCTCACAAAGGACGGAGGCCTCTCCTCGAACGGGTCGTCCGAAAAACCGGGCTTCTGCGAATGATCCTGTTGCCGGCGTAGCGCCGAGCATTGGCCAAGGATGGCCTTGTTGTCAACTGGGAAAACGCAATCTGTCAACGCAAAGGGCCCGCGGCTGACCGACGGGCCGCCTCGTAGCGCCAAAGCATGACGCCCGCGGCGCGACGGCGACGCGCACGACGTGAGATCGTGGACAGCGAACCATGCCGCAGCGACACAGACTCTCGACCCCATCCCTCCTGGCGAGATCCTGCGTGAGGAGTTCATGCGGCCGCTCGGAATCCGCATCAGACGCGCTCGCGCGAGCGCTCGCAGTCCCGCCGAACCGGGTGAGCGCGATCGTGAATGGCACGCGTGCCATTACCGCGGACACGACCCGCGCGGGCAGGCACACGGCTGGCCGTTCGCCCGGACGCGCCCGGCGCTCCCTCGGGATTTGCCGCCCGACCCGACAACCCGCGGAACACCGGTACCGCAGGCCTGCGGTCCCGATCTGCCGGTTACCGCAAGTGTTGGTTGAGGAAGTCGATTGTTCGCTGCCACGCGAGCTTCGCCGCCGCCTCGTCGTAGCGCGGCGTCGTATCGTTGTTGAAGCCGTGCTCGGTACCCGGGTAGGTGTAAGCAGAGTACTTCACCTTCGCCGTCTTGAGTGCCGCCTCGTACGCCGGCCATCCCGCGTTGATCCGCGGATCGTTCTCGGCGTAGTGAATCAGCAGCGACGCCTCGATCTTCGCCGTCTCTTCCGCCGTGGGCTGATTGCCGTAGAACGGCACGGCGGCGCCAAGGTCGGGCAGCCGCACCGCGAGCGCATTCGCCATTCCGCCTCCCCAGCAGAATCCGACGACACCGATCCGGCCCGTGCAGGCGGGGTGCGCTTTCAGGAAGGCCGCGGCTGCGAGGAAATCCTTGCGGGTCCTGGCCTGGTCCAGTTTCGCGAACAGCTCGCGCGCGGCATCCTCGTTCCCGGGATAGCCACCGAGCGGCGCGAGCGCGTCGGGCGCGAGCGCCACGAAGTCGGCGAGCGCCACGCGGCGCGCGATGTCCTCGATATGCGGGTTCAAGCCGCGGTTCTCGTGGACCACGACGACGCCGGGCAGCTTGCCCTTCGCGCTGGAAGGACGCACCAGGTAAGCGTTCGTCTTGCCGTTGCCTTGCGGGGACGGGAACGACACGTATTCCTGCGTGATCCGCTTGTCGTCCTTCGCCACCTCCTGCGCCTGGGCGAACTTCGGGTTGAGTTCGTCGAGCAGTATCGCCGCTGTCACCGTGCCGACCGCATACTTCGAAGCCTTTTCCAGGAATGCCCGGCGGTCGATGGCGCCGTGCACGTAGGCGTCGAACAGCAGCAGCACATTCGGGTCGAAATCCTTCGCGGTCTTGCGTTCCATCTGGGGCTCCTCATCAGGTCAGCACCACGCTTGGCATGTGGAGCAGCCAATCCGATCATAGCGGACCCTGCGGATGACAAGCTCCTCCGCGTGCCCAGGCTCACACCCTCTGATTAACCGTCGACGGTCGCGGCACGGTCCGCCGCCGGCGGCCTGGCACCCTTGATCACGAGCCAGAGCATCAACACCAGTTCGCCGAAAAGCGCGGGTTGCGCGAGAAGAAACGCCTGGTCCTGGTAGCCGGGGAACAGCAATCCCGTGATGCTCAATGCGAGGTAGGCGGCCCCGTTGATGAAGAGCCAGGCACCGATGAAGCGGGGCAGGAAGCGGGATCTGTACACGAGAAGGGCCAGAGGGAAAAGCCACACGCCCCAGAGAATCTCGGCGGCGGTGATCTGAGCGTCGTGCAGGCGGAGGAACAGCATGGCGAGCGCCTCACGCTGAGGTTTGTCGAACGCGGAGAGGGGACCGCCACCCTGCACGAGCATCAGCGCGCCGGCGTCGGTCACGACGTTGACGAAGTTGATGAGGGCCGGCATCACGCCGCCGAAGATGATCACGAGCACAGCGAGGCGCTGGTCCACGCTCCTGAACAACTGGTAAAAGGCCAGCACCAGGAAGATCAGGACGATCGCGCCAACGAGATCGCTGACCATGCCGGAACGGAAGAGCCACTCGTTGGCGGCGATGTTGCTTGCCGTTGCGCTCGGGTTGCCGTGCACGAACAGCTTGTTCGGAATGTAGATCAGGCGCAGCGGGCCGCCCAGAACGAGCAGCAAGTACCAGAATCCGGCGACTCTTCCCGGGTTGCGAGCTGTGTTCATGTTGTGAGTGCCCTGACGGTAGATACGCGCAGCCCGGTCAACCGGTTCCCCGCACCACCATCAAGGTCTTCCTGGTGCCGAGCGAGCGTGGCCATTCGCGTTGCAGCCAGCGGGTGACCGCCATGCGCACCGGCGAGCAAGGGGAAGTGCCGTTCCTGTTGACCAGCCTGCTGCACGAAGAGACGCACCTGTTCAACTTCGCGTTCCTGGGCCGGAAGCCGCAGAACTGGTGGTGTGGCGAATTCTCCTGCATCTATTTCCAGGAACGCGCACGGCTGGACGCCGAACACCGCGACCTCAGGAAGGAACTCCGCAGCCGGCTGCCGAAGGGCCCCATCGGCCCGCTCGCGGAGTTGGATCGCCGTGGCATGGAGGCATTTGACGAAGCCGTGGCGGCGATGTTCTTCCTCGAAGAAACCTACAGCCGTGCCCGGTTCAATGACTTTCGTCGTCAATGCCTCGCCCTGGCCAAAGCCGGCAACGGAGGGACGTTGCCCGAGTCAGTCTTCAAACAGGTGTTCGGCAAGGACAGCGCGACGTTGGACAAGGAGTGGCGGGCGTTTTATGGCTGGCCGGTCCCCGCGGGCGCGGGTCTCAGCAGCCACCATGCCGAAGGCTAGCGCCGAGTCGCCTCAAGACGATCTTCGTCCGCTCTGTCGCGCCTTCGGTGGGGAAGCCGCATTCGCGTCCAATTCCGCCTGAGCCTTCCGGGACAGTCGCGCCCGCACGATGCGATACGACTCGGTGAGCCGTTCGCGAAACTCGGCCTCGGGGAGCGCCGTCAGCGTCTCGGTGGTCACCCACTGGTACTTCCACATGTTGTGCGACGCGGGAACGATGTCCTCCATCTCGACGAGTTCCGCGTACTTCTCCGCCGTGCACCGGAAGCTGCAGCTGTGGCCATCGAGCGCGATGATGGCGAACATCTTCCCGCCGACCTTGAAGAGCAGGTGCTCTTCCCACTGAACGATCTCCGTGACGTGCGGAAGAGCGAGGCAATGGTCCCGGATACGGTCGTTGGTCATGAAGGCGGCGCCTGCCGAGGTTCGTCGCTTGTCATATGATGGTGGTCGAACGTCCTGCTCGCAAGAGGGCTGCGTGAAAGCCTGGCACATGACCGTCATTCGCTCGATCGTGTTCGTTTCTCTGGTGTCCATCGCGCTGCCGATCGCCGCGGGGCAAGATGGGTCGTACCTCGCATCGATTACACGATGGCGCGCCAGTCACGAGGCGGCGCTCCGCGCGGACGAAGGATGGTTGACCGTCGTGGGGCTGGCGTGGCTGAAGGCCGGACCGAACCGGGCGGGCACCGGGCCCGACGCGGCGGTGAGGCTGCCGGCAGGGGCACCGCGGTCGGTTGGCGTGTTCGGTCTCGGCGGCGACCAGGTCACGTTCGAGCCGGCCGCGGGTGCATCCGTGGCGGTGAACGGGAAGCCGGCGTCGTCGTCGCAACGGCTGCGACCGGACATCGACACGATCACGAGTGGAGGCCTGACGCTGTTCATCATCGAGCGCGCAGGCCGCTACGGCGTGCGCATCAAGGACCGTGACAGCGAGGCCAGACGAGCGTTCGGCGGCGAGACCTGGTATCCCGTGCGCGAGGCATGGCGCGTGGTCGCGAGGTTCGAGCCGTATCACCCGCCGAAGGTGATTCAGGTTCTGAACGTCCTTGGTCAGACAGACCCTCAACCCAGCCCGGGCGCGGCGTTATTCACTCTGGACGGGAAGCAGTACCGCCTCGATCCGATCAGCGAGGGTGGTCAGTTGTTCTTCATTTTCAAGGACGCGACGACCGGAGCGACGACCTACCCGTCCGGCCGGTTTCTCTACGCCTCGCCTCCTGTCAACGGGCAGGTCATTCTCGACTTCAACAAGGCGGAGAACCCGCCGTGCGCGTTCACCGACTTTGCCACCTGCCCGCTGCCGCCGCGGCAGAATCAACTGACGACGAGCGTTGACGCTGGCGAACGGTACGAGAAACGCCGCCACTAGGCGGATGTGTTGCCTCACGAGGGAGCACGCCATGGACGCAGGGCCCTTCCAGTTGCTGTTCGAGTACAACCGCTGGGCGAACCGGCGCACGCGGGAGGAGGTGGCGCGCGTGTCGCCCGAACAGTTCACGCGCGAAATCGGCGGCAGCTATGGCTCACTGCGGAACACGCTCGCGCACGTGATCGCGGCCGAGTGGGTGTGGCTCCGGCGATGGAAGGGAACGTCTCCGGGTGCCCCGCCCTTCCGGGACGATGAACTGACGCTCGAGAATCTCGGGTCTCACTGGCAGCCGATTGAACACGAAACGCAGGCCTTCATCGACCGGCTCGCACCCGAAGGCCTGGAGCAGCCTGTCGCCTACACCACCACGCGGGGGAAGCCCTTTGCCGAGCCGCTCTGGCAGCAGCTCCAGCACGTCGTCAACCACTCGTCGTACCACCGCGGACAGATCGTGACGCTGCTTCGCCAGCTCGGATGCGAGCCGATCGGTACCGATCTGATTGCCTTCTGGCGCGGGCGTGACCGCTAGCCATCCACCGTGACGTCGGGCGCCATTCGCACTACTTCATTCGCGCGAGCTCGGCCTCCGCCGCGATGAAGCCAAACGGCATCCAGTTCGGTCCCGTGATGATCTTCTCGAAGATCGCCTTCGCCTCGTCCTTCCGGCCGTTATAGAGGTACCAGTTCGCGACGCCGTACTGCAGGGTGGCCGCCGACACCGGGTCGCCGCCCGCGGCCAGCAGGTCTTCCGGTTTGCGCAGGCCTTTGTACATCAGGAGCCGGTCATAGTACTGCTGGTCGTCCTTGACCTTCATGCCGGGAACGATCGGGTCGAGCACCTTTGCCGCTTCATCGGTGCGGCCAAGCCGCCGCAGCGTCATGTAGAGCCAGTCGCTCGCGCCGGCCGTCTCGTCGTCGCTGCCCTTGGCCGCCGCGAGGCACTGCCGGTACACGGGCAGCGCGCGCGCGAAGTCGCCCTTCAGGTAGTGGGCCAGCCCGAGGTGATAGTAGATGGCATAGTGCAGCGTCTCGCTCGACATCACCTTCTGATCTGCATTCGATGGCTCTTGCTCGTCGGGCTTGCCCGCAATGAGCTGCGAGGCCTTGGTCAGGTCCGCAATCGCCTTGTCGAATTCTCGCAGCGTGACAAAGCGATGGCCGCGATGCCGGTAGAACCGGGCATCAGCCGGGAACTTCACGAGCCCTCGCGTGAAGACGTCGATCGCTTCGCGCACGTGGCCCGCAATGGCGGCGCGCCGACCGTACCAGAGGATCGCGTCCGCGCTGTCTGGCGCTTTGGCCAGCGCCTCGCGCGCGCTTTGCACGGTCGCTTCGACGGCTTGCTGCGCCTCGGGCGCCGACTGCACCGGATAGAGCGGACGGCCGAGCAGTGACGTCGTTTCCGGCCTGGCAGCGCCGGGCTGCGTGCCGCCCGATTGCCGCGATGGATCCGGCGACGAGATTCCCATCTTCAACGTCATGGCGGTGCTCATGATCTGGGCAGTCCCCGCCATGTTGATTTCCATCACCATACTCTGTTGCATCGCTACCTCGCTCGTCGGGACAAGCGAGTCCAGGTGCATCGTCATCGTGCCGGTGCCCGTGCCCGTGTACTTCTGCAGGCGCACGTCCGCCTCTGGCGGCAGGGCGGGACTGCTCATGGCTTGCGGCGGCGCGGTTGTCTCAACGGTGGTCTTCAGCGTGGCGATGTTGGGGTCCAGGCCCACCAACTCGAAGACGGTCTTCGAAAAGGCCTGCACGCCACCCGACGCCACACTCTGCCGAACTTCCCAGCGTGCGCCCACGCCGATGGCCTCCTCAGGCAGCGGCGACGACATATTCTGCATGGTGGTCGAGACGGAGCCCATCGTCTGTTTGAGTGTGGGGTTGTCGATCTTGCTGACGTCCAAGCTGAAGGCGCGGGTGATTCCCCGGTTGCTTACTGTACCGGTACCCTTGACGTTCTTGAAGTCGGCGCGGATGCCCTGCATCGCGGCGGTTACCGCCGGATCGACTCCGGCCGTGCTGTCGACATTCATGTCCGTGAATGCAAAGGTGTAGCTGATATCGCCCGATGGGGCGACGTCCGTCACGTTCAGATCGGCGCCCATCTTCATCAGAGGCATCTGCATCGGCGGCATCGACGTGCCGGCCATCTCCATGGCCATGGACATCAGCATGCTCATCGACATGTGGTCCTTGTAGCCGCTGGCGATCGTGTAACGCAACCGGGTCCTGGGCTCCGCGCCGGGTGAGAGCACGGTGACGATGGGGGGGCCGCCGACGGCCGGGTAGCCGTCCATCTTCAGATCCTGCGGCTGGAGGCGCGACGCCCCAGCACTGGCGGCGAGTGCCAGCGACCAAATGAGCAGGGCGAATGAGAGGCGACCCGATCGGGACGTACGGTCGGATCTGAAGTTCATCATGGGTTGGGCTCCAGCGACAGTGACGGAGCACATAATATCCCGACCGCTTCAGCTACCGCAGGCAAAAGAGGCGTACCTGCCTTCCTTCGTGCGAGGCCGCTGCCGCGCTCGACGCCCGCCTATTCCCCCCGCAGCGTCGCGAGCGGCCGGCTGCGCAGGACGTCCACGCTGGCCAGGAGGCCGACCAGCGCAACCAGGACGGCGGTGACGATCACCGCGCCGATGTTCAGGGCCGGCAGTATCGTCCAGGGGATGTCGAGCGTGTGGCGCGTGACCCACCACGTGAGGCCGATCGATCCGATGGAGCCAATGACGCCGGCCAGCAGGCCGAGGATGCCGTACTCGACGACGAGCATCGTGGCAATCAGACGCGTGCCGGCGCCGAGCGTCCGGAACACGGCGGCCTCGTAGATGCGCTGGAACCGCGTCATCGAGATCGAGCCGATCAGGATCAGGATGCCGCTGAGGAGCACGACGGCGCCGACGACGGTCACGGCGACGGCAAGGTCGTTCAGGACGGTACCGACCGCCGCCAGGATCTCGCGCACATCGATCACCGAGACGTTCGGGAACTGCTGCACCAGGTCGTGCTGCATCCTCGCGCGCGAGGCCGGCTGCGCCGGCGCGCGGATCGCGGCGATGAACATCACCGGGGCGGCGTCGAACGGACCCGGCCGGAACACGAACATGAAACCGCCGCGGCGGGCATCGCGCCAGTCGACGCGGCGGACCGACGTCACCCGCGCCGCGATCTGCCGGCCGAGCACGTCGAAGCGCATCGTGTCGCCGACGTTGATCCGAAAGCGGTCGCGCATGCTTTCCTCGATCGACACCTCCGGCGTCGGGCTGCTGACGCCCGCTGGCCAGAAGCGGCCTTCGACGAGGCGTTCGTTCGACTCGAGCCGATCGCGATACGTCACCGTGAATTCGCGGCCGGGAAAGCGCTGGCGGCCGGGACCCGCCGTTTCGTCGGGTTGCGCCTGCGGCCGCTCCAGGTCCACCTCGCGGCCCTCCACCGCAACGACCCTGGCGCGCAACACGGGAATCAGCGCGTGCGGCGCGCCGCGGTCGAGGGCGTGGTCGAGGAACCGCGACAGATCCGTCACCTGATCGCGCTGGATATCGACCAGGAACATGTCGGCGCCGCTTTCGTCGAGCTGCACCGAGATCTGGTCGAGCAGGTTTGCCTGCATCGAGCGGACGCCAATCACGAAGAAGCTGCCCAGGCCGACGACGAGCAGGATCATGCGCGTCTGCCGCGGCGCACGCACGATCCGCAGCACCGCGTGGCGCAGCGCCACCGACCGGCTGCGCGCCAGCGGCGCGAGGGCGCGCACCAGGCCGTAGGCCGCGAGCTGAAGCGCGAGAGCGACAGCCACGAACCCCACCGAGACTGCGGCGCCAATGCGGAGCGACCCGGCCTGCCACACGACGAGCGCCAGGAGCCCTGCGACGACCACGACCACCGACGCGGCGCGCCAGGGGTCGCGGTTGCGCCACCACCCGCGCACCGTGGCACGCGCCCCGAGCCGCTCCTCACGCTCCTCGGCATCACGCAGCAGGATCGCGGGTCGGATGGTCCGAATCCCGACGATGGGCACCAGCGCAAACAGGATCGACACGAGCAGGCCCACGCCGATCCCCTGCGCCACGGCAGAAGGCGTCAGCGCCAGGACGAGCTGCGGCACGCTCGCCGCGAGATGTGTCCATCGAGGGACGATGGCGAGCACGGCCGCGCCGAGACCGACGCCGAGCAGGCTCCCGGCCAATCCCATCAGGAGGATCTGCAGCAGGTAAACAGCGAGCAGGCGCAGGCTGGTGGCGCCCACGCACTTGAGCACCGCAATGCTCCGCAGGCGCTGCTGGATGAAGGTGCGGGTGACGCTCCAGACGCTGACGCCGCCCAGGATCGCAATCACGAGGCCGACCAGGGAGAGGTAGTTCTCGGCGCGCTGCATCTCTTCGCCCACGCGATCCTCGGTGCCGCGGTACGTGCGCACGTTGGCAAACTCGCCGCGCAGATCGTGGCCGAGCGTCTGCACGAGAGGGTCGATGCCCGCCTCTCGCACCTTCAGGAGGATCCCGTGGTCGGCGCGGCTTCCGAACGTGAACAGTCCGCTCGCCCCGAGATCCGCGTAGTCGACCAGGACTCGCGAGGCGAAGCTGAAACCCGCCATCCGCTGCCCGGGCTCCGAGACGATCACGCCGCGCACCGCGTACTGGTCGCGACCGATGACGATGTGGTCGCCGATCTTCAGCCCCAGCTGTTCGAGGAGTTCGCGCCGAACCAGCGCCCCGTGACCTTCGACGAGCGCGTGGTGATAGGGGAGACCGCCTTCGAGTTCCAGGCTGCCATACAACGGGAAGCCAGCCTGCACCCCCTTCATCTGCACGAGCTTCACCGCCACCTTGTCCGGATCGGCCGGCCTCACCATCGTCAAGGTCTCGAGAACATCGGTGCGGGCGATCACGTTCCGGTCCGACAGGTCCCGGCCCAGAGCGGCGAGCGCGCGGTCGCTCCACGGGCGGTTGCTCGAGATGACGACGTCGCCGGAGGTGAGCGCGCGCGCATCGGTGGCGACGAGCGCTCGTACGTCCTGCACGATCGAGCGAAGCGTGACGATGCCGGCCACGCCGATCGCGATGCACGCGAAGAAGAAGAGCAGGCGCCGCCACGAGGCGCGGGCTTCGCGAAACGCCATGCGGAAGATGAAGGACACCGGGACCTACTCCGTCCTGCCGGTTTCGGCCGCCACGTGGCCGTCGCTCAACGTCACTTGGCGATCGGTGCGCGAGGCGAGGGTGACATCGTGCGTGGCCAGCACGAGCGTCGTGCCGCGGGAACGGTTGATGGCCACGAGCAGGTCGATGATGTGCGACCCGTTCTCCGAGTCCAGGTTGCCGGTTGGCTCGTCGGCGAGCAGGATCGCCGGATCGTTGGCCAGCGCGCGGGCGATGGCCACCCGCTGCTGCTCGCCGCCCGAGAGCTGCGACGGGTAGTGATGGCCGCGCGTGGTCAGGCCGACCTCGCCAACGAGTTGGCGGGCGCGCTCGGACGCGTCACGCCGGCCCGCGATCTCCATCGGCACCAGCACGTTCTCGAAAGCGGTCAGCGACGGGATCAGGTTGAAGAATTGGAAGACGAAGCCAATCTTCTCGCCCCGCAGCCGCGCGAGACGGTCCTCGCCGAGCCCGGTCAGGTCCACGCCGTCGATGACCACCTGCCCGCCGCTCGGCGCATCGAGGCCGGCAATGAGGCCGAGCAGGGTTGACTTCCCGCTGCCCGACCGGCCGGTCACCGCCAGGAGCTGACCGGCAGGCACGCAGAGATCCAGCGGATGGAGGATGGTGAGCGGCTCGCCTCCGCTCATGACGGTCTTCGACACGCCACGCAGCTCGATCATGGTTTGGCTTTCGGCTTTGGGCTTTGGGCGATCTTTTGCACCAGCGGCTGCAGCGAGCGCCACACGGTGCCGGCGACAATGCGCGCGCCTTCGGCGTTCGGGTGCAGGCCGTCTGCCTGGTTGAGCCGGGAATTGCCGGCGACGCCTTCGAGGAGAAAGGGCACGAGGGGGGCGCGATACCGGGCCGCCAGGTCGCGGTAGACCGCACGGAACTCGCGCGTATAGTCCACACCGAAATTCGGCGGCGCCTCCATGCCCGCAAGGAGCACGGCAATGCCGCTTTGTTGCGCCCGTTCGATGATCCGGGCGAGGTTGGCGCGCAGCTCCGCGACGGGCAGCCCGCGCAGTCCGTCGTTGCCGCCGAGCTCGACGACCAGGATACGGACGTCGCCGTCCAGCGCCCAGTCTTCCCGCCGCAAACCGCCCGCCGAGGTATCGCCGGAGACGCCCGCATTGATCACCTCGAACCGGTACCCCGCGTCATCGAGGCTCTGCTGGACGAGCGCCGGATAGGCGTCGGAGGGAGCCAGCCCCAGGCCGGCGGTGAGGCTGTCGCCGAGGATCACGATTCTCGGGAGCGTGGCGGGAGCCGGAACGGGCGATGGCTTTTGGGTGCGCGCAGGCGGCTGACCGCGGCCGCAGCCGGCGACCATCGAAGCGAGCGTAAGCGTGGCGCAGGCGAGACAAAGCCCGGCCCATCGGCCATGAAGGAAACGCGCGCGCGGCATGTCCCGCTATTATCGCGCGCAGCGCCCGGGAGGCGCGCGAGCTTCCTCCGCTGGCAGCCGGAGCGGCCGCGCCCTCGCCGAGCCGGCTCCGCAGTCGGGGAACACGTCCTCGCGCTGCTCGCTTTCCGGCCTTCGCCCGACGGCTTGCGCGACGGCTCCCCAACGCAGACCCCGCCGTCTGCCGCGTTGGGTCCCCGCCGGCGCGCTGCGCCGGGAAAGCGTCGCGATGCTCGTCGTGTTCCGG
>PMZR01000123.1 GCA_003170135.1 Acidobacteriota bacterium | reverse complement strand
CTGCTCCGCATGGCTCGGCGATGCCGCGGTCGCTCCGGCCGCTCCGCGCGGCGAGCACGCCTGGGCGCCCAGCCCGCGTCGGGAGAGCGGTTCTACCCCCGGCGCGAGCCTGCGGAGCCGCCGGTNNGCCGAGCGACGTCTGCCCCGGCGGCGGAGCCGGCTCGCGAGGGGGTGGGACCGCGCCAGCGACGCGTGCCGACGGTCCCTTCTCGCGTCGAACGATGCCCCCGGGGTCTTCTCCACGACCGGATACGCGCGATGACTTGCGGCAGTGTCGCAGCAACAATTTCCCGAAAGGCATTCAACCTAGCCTCGGCTGATGACCTTGATACGCTGGATCACGTCCTCGTGCAGCATCCGTGCGTGCTGGCGCGTCTCGCGACTTTCCGCAGCGACGACGGCAAGAATGGCGGCTGTGCGCTCCTCGATCAGGCCGTGCGTCTGCTCGATCAGGCCGTGCGTCTGCTCGTCCCCTGCACGCATCTCGGCGCGCGTCTGCTCGTCCCCTGCGCGGACCTCGGCGCGCAGTGCGGAAAATTCGCCGCGCATCTCGCTGCCCAGTTGCAGGATCTGCGAACTGAGCGCGGCCTGCAGATTCTCGAGATCGCGAACCGTGGCCTGCTGCTCCACCGTCTGCTCCAGCGTCACCACGCGGCTTTCAAGGGTTTTCTGCATCGGGTCGCCTCCTGCCCGCGATGGCGCGCGTTGCCGTGCGCGCTTGTGGCCAGAAGGTGACGATGCGACGTTCGTGCCGCGGCAGGTCCGACGACGGTAGCATCGTCCCGGAGGACGCGCAAGGCATGGCGCGCCCGCCTACCCCGCCGCCACCTTCGCCTCACGGAAGAAATCCGCGGGCATTGGCCGGCGCAGGCGCCACGTGATGCCCATCGGCCGCTCGCCGCGGTGCGACAGGTAGTCCACCGCTCCGAGGAACGTATAGGCGGCGGTGCGGCTCGATTCGGTGGCGAACCGCCTCGCGAACAGCAGGACGTGCGTGCCTCGCTCGCCGTGGTGGATGTAGCGCTGGCCCGTCGCGGATCCTTCGCTGGTCATGCTCTGCGACTCCCAGTGGAACAGCGCCGGCGAGATCGCATAGTCCTTGTACATCGTCGTCGGCGAGTAGCGCTCTTCGCTCTTCTCGAGCGTTACGAAGAACACGTCGCACTGCGTCGCCGGATCGAACATCACACCTTCGCGCAGGCGATGCGGGTTCTCCACCGTGCTGCGACTTACACCGAACCTGAAGATGTGCTACGCGCCGTTGAGCGCGAGTCGTCGGACCGGATTCCAGATTCGCAGGCCGATGGCCGCGCCACTGATCCCTATGGACGCCGCGCATGGAAGCTGGGGCGGGCTGTCCTTACCGGATGAGCGCGGGCTGCGGCCCGTCACGCTGCGGTTCGCCCGGTCAGGGGCCACCCGCCGCGAGCGGCGCGAGGGTTCGGGCCAGCAATCCAAGTTCCTGAAGGATCGTGTCCAGCCGGCCCTGAAAGCCTCCCTGGCCGTACTGGTGCACGTAGCGCGCGATGCGCTCGATGACCTCTTGAGTCAACACCACTTGGTTGTCGTTCGAGATCTGTCCCTGAAGGTCGCGCAGCAGGCCTTGAAAGCCGCCTTGACCGTGGACGGGTTTGCGAAGCGCCTCGATGGCGTCGGGGCCGAGATCGATCGTTACGACGAACATGTCGCCTCCTTCGCTATGTTCACGGTCTCCGCAACACGACGATTCGGTTGCTGTTGGTTCCCTTGGTGTTGTTGCTCACGCCCCAGCAATTCGCAGTCTTCGTGAAACGCTGAGAGTTGATGAGAACCAGCACCGTCTCCAAGCCGGCAGCCAGCGCGCACTTGACGACCGATTCCTCGAGCCTCACGGTGCCGGCACGGACCTCGCCCACCTCGAACGCCACGTGCCCGCCCGCCTTCAGCGCGCGTCGCAGTTCCCCGAAGACCGCGGTCATCGCGGCCTCCCAATCGCCGAGCCGCTTCAGGACAGTGAGCTCGATGCTCTTCGCGTCGATGCCGCAGAACCAGCACCGGAGCCAGTTGTCGGTAGCGTAGTCCACGACGTCCAGAAATGGTGGCGACGTCACCACGAGATCGACCGAGTTCGCCGGCAATCGGGACGGCCCCGCCGCCGGTCCGGTGAAGATTTGGCCTCGCTCCGTCGTCCTGGCCAATCGCGAGAGCACCTGGGCGTCACAGTCGGCCAGTAGCGCCCTTGTTTTCGCCAGGATCAGGTTCGGCACCTTCCTCCTGGGCGGCGTCTGGTCGCGATCGTTGTTGATCTTCTTCTGGCTTTGGATGCTCACCGCCTGGTTGGGCGGGAGGCTGTAGACCGAAAAGAACCCCGCGGAGTGCCCCGTGAGCCGATTGACCGCGACCATGCGGATCCACTTGTCGATCCAGTCGAGCGTCCCCGACTCAGTGCGGGCCAGCAAGTATTGCCTGAGCGCATGAATCTCCGCGAGCGTCTCGGGATGGTAGAAGACGAGCAAGTCCTCCCGGGTCGTGCCGGGATCCGACCATGGCATCTCCTGGAGGCGCGCGGCCACCGCTCCTGCCGTCGGCGGATGCAAGCGCGGTTCGACCAGCATCGCACTCAACGGATTGACATCGGAGCCGCACGGCACGCGGCCAAGAAGGGCGGCCTCGATCGGCGTTGTACCCCTTCCCATGAACGGGTCATACACCACGTCGCCCGGCTGGGTGAGTCGTTCGATGAAGAATCGGGGGAGTTGAGGCTTGAAACAGGCTCGGTACGACAGTTCGTGGAGGCCATGCGCGGCCCTCTGGCGGCTCGTCCAGAACTCGTTGAGGAAGACCTCGACGCGCAACGCAGTGCCGCCGTCGAGCGCCACCGTGGCTTCGTTCACGATGGTGCTCTTGTCTTGCCACCGGAAGTTGCGCAGTTCGTGGCGAAGGTCGTCGAAGGCGTCAGAGAGCAGTGGCAAGTCAACGGTCATGTCAGTGGTTCTCGATCGCACGTAACGCCGCGACGGCTCAGAGCCGGGGTGCCGTTATCCTGCCGTACTGAACGAGTCGGTGCAGTGTACAGACTCGGCGGACTCCCGCCAAGCGAGGCAGGCTGGTTACCTCCAGGCATCCCGGTCATGTGCAAAATAACTTGACAATCTGGCAGTGTTCGTATTATTTTCGCCGTCGCATGAGTGACAGATCCGCGATCGAGTGGACGGACGCCACGTGGAACCCGGTACGTGGTTGCTCGAAGGTGAGCGCCGGCTGCAAGTTCTGCTACGCGGAGGTCTTCGCCGAGCGGTTTCGCGGGGTTCCGGGACACCCGTTCGAGCAGGGGTTTGACCTCCGCCTTGTTCCGCAGAAGTTGAACGAACCAACAGGCTGGCGGAAGCCGAGGCGGATCTTCGTCAACTCGATGAGTGACCTCTTTCACGAGAACATTCCCATCGACTATCTTGCTGCCGTCGGCGACGTCATGCGCCGGGCAGATTGGCACGTTTACCAGGTGCTGACCAAGCGGCACCAACGGATGCACGACCTGCTGACAGGCCCCCTGAGCTGGATGGCCCGTTTACCTCATGTCTGGTTTGGCGTCAGCGTCGAGAACCGCAGGCACGGTCTGCCACGCCTTGCGGCGCTCCGTGACACGCCCGCCGCCGTCCGGTTCGTGTCGATGGAACCCCTGCTCGAGGACCTTGGCACCGTCGATCTCTCCGGCGTCGACTGGGCGATCGTCGGCGGAGAGAGCGGCGCGCACGCTCGCCCGATGGCTCGGGGTTGGGTGTTGGGGATTCGACAGCAGTGTCGCGCGCAAGGGGTCGCGTTCTTCTTCAAGCAGTGGGGCGGCGTACACAAGAAGGCCGCGGGCCGCGCGCTCGATGGCCGCACGTACGACGAGTTCCCGATGGTCGCGTCGCAGGGTTTGACGGAGGCGTCGCGATGGCACGTTTCTCGGACCCGAATCCGGGCTACTGGCAGGAGTACGGACCTTTCCAGAACGTCAAGCACGATCTGATTCGCTGCTACCTGGGTGGCTGGTTCGCCAAGCTCGGCACCTGGGCCGGGCGCGTCGTGTACGTGGACACACACGCGGGCCGCGGCCGATATCGCTCGGGACAGCCTGGTTCACCGCTGGTCGCGCTGACAACGTTCCTCGACCATTCCTTTCGGGACCAACTGCTCAGCAAATCTGAGTTCCTCTTCCTGTTCATCGAGCAAGACGACGCCAACCTGGCGGAGCTGCGCCGGGAACTCGCGGTCATGGGCACCTTGCCGGGCCGGGTGCACGTCACAAGCGTCGCGGGCAACGCCTTCGACAGGCTGTCGGAGCTCCTCGAGCGGCTCCGCCAGGAGCGCGCGAAGATGGCGCCGGCGTTCGTCTTTGTCGATCCGTACGGCTTCAAGATCCCTGGCCGCCTGCTCAGGGACTTGATGGCCGCTGGCCGCGTCGAGCTCTTCATCAACGTCATCTGGCGCGAACTCGACATGGCCGTCAGCCAGAGGCCGGAGCCAGGCACCGGGATGGCCGACACCCTCGATGCCATCTTCGACGGGGATGACTGGCGACGGGAGATTGACGGTGGCGATGTCGAGACTCGCATGGACCAGGCCGTCGCGCTGCTCGGCAGGAAGATCGGAGCACGCTGGTGGACGTACATCAGGATGATCAGCGGAGGACAGGCAACTCGATACCTCCTCCTGCATCTGACCAACCACGATAGCGGGCGGGATCTGATGAAGGACTGCATGTGGAAGGTCTGCCCGCACGGCGGTTTTTACGTACTTCGCTCAGAAGATCCGACCCAGCCGCGCCTCATGGAACCGGAACCCGACCTCAACCCTTTACGCGGCTGGGCGCTGCAACGCCTGCGGCAAGGCCCACGGCGCTGGAACGAGCTCGACGACGAGCTACGGCCTGAGATCTGGCGAGCGTCACACTTGGGCGAAGTGATCCGTGCACTGAGGGCCGAAGGCGTGATTGTCGCAGACGGGTATCACGGCAGGTTCTCGCGCAAGGCCAACCCCCTGTTGCGGCTGCGGCCGACTGAATGATGCCGGTTGGTGTCCGCCGGAACCCGGACCGCGACGAGAATCTGGCCGAAGGGAGGACTTGCACTTACGACCGCCGCCGATCCCGCTTTCGCCCAGCGATCTCCTGCCGCCGCCGTCGTTGTTCCGGAACGGGAGCGGCTTCACGCGGCAGGTGAAGACGTTCCTGGGCGGGGGCGCTACGCCGTCTGAACGTCACGGAAGCGGCCGCATGTCGGGCGTCACCCAATGATCGCGACGAACTGCGAGGGTTCCAGGCGGAACGACTGATCGAGCGGGCCGCGCTTCATAAACAATCGCGGCTGACGTCGGAAATGGAACGCCCGGTACAAATGGTAGCTGTCATTTGATTCACGAGACACCGCCACCTCGTTCTTGCTCACAAAGAAGGGCGTCAAAGATCCGTACGCCGTCGTCTTGACTTCGATAAAGCGCTCTTCTCCAGAGATCTCAAAGGAGAGGACGTCAAAACCTAGCGCATCGCCTCGTGTTTCGGACACCCGTTCCACCTTCGCAGCAAGCCGCTCTTTGCCCGCGTGAATCAGTCGCGCTGCCTCGAATCGAAGGACGAACTCCTCGCCTGCGCCGCCCAGTGACCGGTTGCGGGCCTCCATCGCTAGGTAATCGACGCTGCGTCGACCTGGTGGCCGCTCCCGGACCTGACTGGCCTGATAGCGCCTCGCGTCGAGATCCGGCATTGGAGGCTCGACCAACGCCGCCAGGATGTTCTCAACGGTCGGAACCGCTGCGGGTTCGGTGACCTGAGCGCGAACGACCTGCACGAGGTTCTCACTTCGAGCGAGGCGATCTGATACAACCTCCCAGAGCAATTGTTGATAGTTACGAAGCGGCTTGTACCCAGAGATGTAAACAAACCCAAGCTCAATGAGAATTGCGCTGACGTTCTGATGCTTCCGCTCGATGGCGCCGTCCGTTCGGTGATTGAGGAATGCGGAAAGACGACGACGGTGCTCGGACTTGTTGTACTCAAACCCGTTTAGCTCGTGTTCGAGCATGTCGAAGTAGTCAGCAACCGTCGCCTCTACCTCGACGCGACTCCAATCGTCAGCCATAGTCTCGGCCGTGTGTTGGTAATGATCAACGCCAACGCCGGTATCTAGCGTTCATGCCAAGCGCCATTGCTTCAGGCGCTCGTCACTCGCCATGGTTCAGAGCAGCCGCCCAGGGACCGAGGGACCCGCAGCCGCAGCCCGAAACGCATGCGACGGCTCGCATGGTAACACGAGTGGGAGCAGACCGACCTGGACGATAGAGGCTTGGCGTCGCTTCAAACCTTCGATGTTCAGATCCTCTCGCGTGGTATTGTTGCCCCGCCGCCACAGGCGGAGTTGTCGTATGGAATGCTCTTTGTGCCGGATTGAGCCGCTTCGAATCGTCGTCGCAAATACGCTCGCAGTGGCCATCCGTGACGCCTTTCCCGTCAACCCCGGCCACACCCTCGTCATCCCGCGCCGCCACGTCGCGAACTGGTTCGACGCCACCGCCGACGAGCGCGTCGCACTGATGGACTTGGTCGACCAAGTGAAGGCGGACATCGACTCGGAGTTGCACCCCGACGGCTACAACATCGGTATCAACATCGGCGAAGCGGCCGGCCAGACGGTGATGCACCTGCACATTCACGTCATTCCGCGGTTCAAGGGCGACGTGGACGACCCGCGCGGGGGCGTGCGATTCGTCATTCCCGCGCGCGGGAACTACCAACGGCCGGGCCACGTCCCGCAGGCGAAGGAGTAGCGCGTGCCGGGGCACAGGCCGGAACAGGACCTCGTCGCCTTTGCCGAGCGCGTCCTGGCGCTCCTCGACCAGGGTTCGTTCGTCGCCACGTATAAGTACGCCGTGCTCCTCGCCCTCATGGATCTGTGTCTCGAGAAGACCAACAAGCATGGCGCCGCCCCGGACATGGTGACAACGCGCGAGTTGGCAGAGAAGGTTGTGGAACTCTACTGGCCGCAGACCTCGGAGTTCCGCGGCCGGACGTTGCGGCAGAACGCCGGCCGCCAGGCGCGTATCCTCACCGATATCGCTGCCGTCCGCGCCGCTCGATCGCGCGCGCCGCGAGGCGTCCAGGTCGTTCGTGCGACTGGTGGACAAGGTCGAGTGGACGCTCATCCTGATGCCGCTTCCCCGCCTGCAGGTGGTCGGCGGTGAAACCGAGCGGCTGCTCTACCAGGTTGGTTGGGGCCTGGAGATCGAGCGCTGCCGCGGCACCGTGGCCAACGACCAACGGACCGGCACGGGGTTCGACAACCGCATCCTCCTGTGCCCCGGCGTCGGCGACCACCTGGTCATGCTGAACGGCCTGCTCCGGCCGCTCGTCCACCGGGCGTGGAGCGCGATGGTAGCGCAGTTGAACGGCCTCGACGAGTCGCGGCTGGAGTCGTTCCTCTTCGGCACGGATCGGATCGCGCTCGCCGCGGTGCGGCCGGGGCTGCTCGACATGCAGGACGGCCGATGCTTCTACTGCGGCGGCGCGCTCGGTCAAAGCGCGGAGGTGGACCACTTCATCCCGTGGGCGCGCTGCCCGGACAACGGCATCGAGAACCTGGTCGTCGCCGACACTGGCTGCAATGGCGCGAAAAGAGATTTTCTGGCCGCCGCGGGGCACGTGCGCCACTGGCGTGAGCGGAACGTGACGCGATCCACGGCGCTCGCCGCGATCGCGGGCGCCGTGGGATGGGAAACGCATGCCGACGAGACGCTGGGCGTCGCGCGCGGGCTCTACCTGCGCCTGCCGCTTGGCGCGCGGCTCTGGCTGCGCGGGCCGGACTTCTGCCCGCCGGATCCGGAAGGGTTGCGGGAAACGCTGGCGTGAACGCGACGGGCCCGACTGAAGCGCTCTGCCTGCCAATGCCCCCGACCACGCAGCGGTAGTGGCCAATCCTGCGTACGTCCCGCCGCGAGACACGCAGCAATCATTGCAACGCCGGGTTCCGTGGATGGTTCGGTGGACTCGATTCTCTGGAGAAAACGCTCGCCGCGCGACCCCGGCGGTGGCGCACGGTGCTTGCAACGACGATGCTGGAATGAGCCATGGCGAGATCACGAACCAACGCTGCGGCGGCCCGCTCGAACGGTCATGCTCGGTCCGTTCCGACCATCGCCATCGAAGACGAGGCACTCTTTGCCGAAGAACAACGCAACCTCGCGCGAGTGAGCCGCGATCGAGCCACCGGGCGCTTCGTTCCGCTCGCCGAGGCGCTTGATGTGGCTCGTCGAGGTCGCACCCTCGGCCGTCCGGGCTCTCCGCACCGCCCAGGCCGCTGACAGGCGCAGGCCCGAGGCCGCGCTGACCGGTATGCAGGTCGATCCATTCGCGGGCGACATTCGCCGATTGCTCGGTCCTCGTCGTCGATGGCGGCGCCGGGTCGGCGACTGGTGCATCATCTTCACCGTGAACCCGCCAGAGGGCATCGTCTCCATCGAGAGCGTCGTCCGCCGGAGTTCGACCACCTACTGATTCGACCCGAACGATTGGTCGCGTGCGTCCCGGATCTTGTCGGACTTCGCGAGGCACGTGGATGGCGCCACGTCAAGATCGAACGGCCCGCGAAGTACGGCGCCTGCCGTGCGGCGGGCCGGAGCCACGTCGAAGGCCGCGTGACGGCTCACCCGTCGGCCCCGAGTTGACACATCGTAATATCACGTGTAAATTGACCGGGATGAGCGTACAAGAGGACGTGCTGGACACCGTCCGGCGGCTATGCAGGGAACGGGGCGAGTGGACGTTCAGCCCCGACGAGATCGTGCGCGCGCTGCCCGGCCTCAACCCCGGCACCGTTCGCACGCATATCGTGAGCCGTTGCTGCGTGAATGCGCCGGCCAACCATGCGCACCGCTGGAAATACTTCCGCCGGGTCGGCCGCGGTGTCTACGAGCTGCTGGCCGCCCTGCGCCCGGCACCCGCCTCCTCCCGGCGCCATCGCCCCGGGCCGCGGCAGTCACCTTCCCGTGCCGTGGGACATCGACGGGCGGGAACCCGCCGCGAACCCGAGGTGCGTGACACGGTGCATGCCTTCGTCGTCAAGGACGGCGACTGGTACGTGGCCGATTGCGCAGAGGTCGCGGTGGTGACCCAGGGGCGGACGGTCGACGAAACGATCGCCAACCTCCGGGACGCGGTCGCGCTTCATCTCGAGGGCGAGGAGGCAGGGACGCTGGGAATCGTCCGGACGCCGAGGCTGGTCGTCACCATCGAAGTCCGACCCGCCGATGCCGCGGCTTAGGAGTCTCTCCGGTCGGGACGTCGTCCGGATCCTGGGCGGATTCGGGTTCGACGTCGTCGCGATTCGTGGCAGTCACGCCAAGCTCCGCCGGACCCTGTCAGAGGGCGCGAGTGAAACGTTGACGGTGCCCCTGCACGACACGCTGGCGCCCGGGACGATCCGTGCGATCTACCGGCAGGCGTCTCGATTCATCGCCGAGAGGGACCTGCGGGCTCACTTCTACCCGGAATCGTAACGCACGCGGCCGAATGCCTCATGCCTCGCCGTCGTGCGCTACCGGGGATGCCTTCCCGTCCTACATCGCGCCCCTCCATGCTCCAGGGCCGACGACGATGCCACAGCGGGGAGCGGAGGTCGTGGCTGCGTATCGCGCCATGTCAAACCGGACTTGTCGCGCTCAAATCGATTGAAGCCTCCTGCAGTGCTACCATGGGCCCGCATCGCGGGCGCCGTCTCGGGTTCCCGCGCTGTTTCCGATGCCATCGCGTCCCGGGGGGCGCCCGTGAGGAGGACCGCATGATACGGCTCGTTCGGCTCGTGCTGGCGACGATCGCGCTCGTGGCGCTGTGCGCCGGCGGGGCCAGGGCGCAGGGCGCGGCCGCCGGCCAGAAGCCGCCGGACACGAAGGTCACGCCCGAGGCGCAGGCCCAGGCCAGGGACGCGCAGGCGAAGCCGGCCGATGTGAAAGCGCCGGAACTGACCGCGGAGCAGAAGGCCTTCAACGCCATTGCCGAAGAGAAGGACGCGCAGAAGCGTGTCGGCCTGTACGAGAAGTTCGTCGCGGACTATCCCAAGGCCGACATGCTCGTCTCGCTGGCGCGCACGGAAATCCGGCGGACCACGCTCGCGACGCTCAAATCCTCGAGCGCGAAGTACCTGGATGTCGCGAAGAAAGAGATCGACACCGCGAAGTCGGGCACCAACCCGACGCAGCTGCCTTCGACCTACGCGCGTTTCGCCAGCGAGATGCTGACCGCGGGCGTGCTCCTGGACGAGGCCGAGGACTTTGCGCGACAGTCCGTCTCCCTGATGGACGAACAGAAGTACGTCGACTACCAGAAACAGATGGACCGGCAGCTGGCGGAGGCGATTGCGAAGCGGGCGGCCAATCCGACGCCGGCGCCATCGCCGGCACGTCCGGCCGGCGGGATCTCCATCCGCAGCGTCAACGGCGCGCCGACGGTGCAACCGACGCCGCCGCGGCCCGCCGCCGCGACGCCGACAGCGCCCAGGCCTCAGACGCCGCCGACCATGCGGACCGACGAGGAGTTGCGCGCGGGCTTCAAGACGATGCGGGCGTCGAACCTCGCGACGCTCGGCCGGGTGCTGATGAAGCGCAACAAGACGGCCGAGGGCGAGAAAGTGCTGAAAGAGGCCTATGCGGCGAAGCCGCCGGCGGCCACCGTGGCGGCGATCGCGAAAGTGCTGGCCGAATCGGCGAAAAAGGCCGGCGACGAAGCCGGCCAGATGGAGTACCTGACGGTGCTCGCGCTCTCGGGGCGCATCACCGCCGACGAGCAGAAGGACTTCGACGCGGTGTACCGCAAGTCTCACAACGGCTCGCTCGACGGCGTCGAGGCGATGCTCGACGCGCGTTACGCGAAGGAGAACCCGCGGTTCGCCGTCACGCCGGCCGACCGGAAGGCGGCGCCCGACCAGCGCGCGGTCCTCGCCGAGAACTTCACGGGATCTGGTTGACCGCCGTGCGTGGGGGCGGGTCTCGCCTTCCAAGCCGCGCTCGACAGGTACCGCCGCACCGATCTCGTCCTGCTGTCCTACCACGTGCACATCCCGCTGCCCGACCCGATGGTCAATCCCTCGACGCTCGCCCGCCAGGCGTTCTACAACGTGCGCAGCTCGCCGAGCTACGTCGTGGACGGCGAATCGAGCGGCGGCGGCGGCAGCGCCGACGGGGCCAAGGCGCTCTTCGAATCGAAGATCGACCCGATGATCGCCAAACACATGGCGGACAAGCCGGAAGCGGCCATCAGCCTCAAGGCCGCGACCGTCGGCTCCACCGTCAGGGTGCAGGCGAAGGTGTCGAAGATCACGAGCAAGTCGGACAAGCTGAAGCTGCAGATCGCGCTCGTCGAGGACCAGGTGCCCTTCAGCGGCGAGAACGGCATGCGGTTCCACGAGATGGTGGTGCGCAGCCTCGCCGCGCCCGCGCCGGCGCCCGTGAAGGGGAAGACGCCGGAGCCGAATGCGCCCGCGGGCGACAAGCCCGGCGCGACGCCGGCCGCCGACAAGCCTGGCGCGACGCCGCCGTCGACGGGCTTCGCGCTCAAGCCGGGCAAGGGCGGCACGTTCGAGTACACCTTCGACATCACGAAGGCGGTTGCCGACGCCAAGGCGCACCTCGAGGACTTCGAGACGAACCAGCGCAAGGGCGAGTACGCGTTCCGAAAAAAGATGCACGACATCGACGCGGGCAAGCTGTCGGTCGTGGCGTTTGTTCAAGACGAGGCGACGAAGAAGATCCTGCAGGCGGTCTACGTGAAGTCGGCGACGGTGAAAAAGACGACGAACTAGCGCGGCAAGGCGCAAGGCTTGAGCCTTACCCGACCGGCACGTCCGCGCAGGAGTTCCGCGAAGCCCTGTCGCGCCTCGTGCCAGGGGCGCACTACCCCGCCAGGCCGACCGTCGTGCTCGTGTTCGCAGACCGGAAATCGTACGAGCCGTTCCGGCCGCTCTTTTGCGGAAAGCCGATCGAGGCGGCGGGCTTCTTCCAGCCGGGCAGAACGCGAACTACGTAACGATGGCGCTCGACGCCCGCGCGGATCCGTACCCCGTCGTTTTTCACGAATTCACGCACCTGTTCATCGAGGCCAACCTCGCCGCCGGTCCCCTGTGGTTCGCCGAAGGGCTCGCGGAGTACTACAGCTCCTTCAACGTGTCCGACGACGGGAAGCACGCGAACGTGGGAAGGGTGGTCGCCCGGCACGTGCTCCTCCTCCGGAACCGCTGGGTGCCGCTCGACGCCGTGCTTTCGGCCGGCCACGGAGTGCGGGCACGGTTGCTGACGAGCGTTGTTCCGCCGCGCCGTCCCGGGTAGACTCTCATGGTCGCCAGAGGTGACGCGATCCCGGAAGGCAGAAATGGTTCAGGCGTCAACAATTCCAGGTGATTTCACCAGGTTCGAGCGGTCTCTCGTGGAGAAATCCGAGGTGGCGATCGCCGACGGCCTCGAGTTGGAGCGCTGGACCCGCGATCCCAAGCGGAAGATCGAATTGCACCGCCTCGACCTGAATCGCAGCTACGCGCTGTCCAACAAGGCGTTCGGCTACCTCGCCGACGTGACAATCGCCGGCAGGACGCTCACGGCGCTCGGGGCACTCCAGCAGGTCGAGTTCGGGAAAATCGCGGGACCGAACCCGGAGGAGCGGCTGAAGGAATACGTGCTGCGCCACTTCCTGAACTCGTCGCACTGGGTCTATCCCGACGGCGACCCCGGCGGGTTCACCTTCAAGCAGATGGTCTATTGCGCCGCCGACGGCACGTGCGGCCGGTACCCGGACGACCAGCTCAACGAAGTGCGGGACTGGAACGAGATCGGACCGGTCTACCGGTGGTCGTTGTTCACCTGCTACCTGCACGATTTCGTGGTCAGGCTCGGTCCCTACAAGAAGGTCTTCAAGGAGGCCGTGGCCGTCGTGCAGCATCCGGATTTCGTTCACATCGTCGAAAACCCGCGGCCCGGTTACAAGCTGGAAGTGGCCATCGGCTACCCCTTCATCGATTTCGCGCCGATACCGAATTACTTCGGCTTCGGCCCGGGCAAGTTCGACTGGGCCGTCAAGACCTTTTCCTTCCTGCTGCGCGGCAACAACGACGTGCGCTGCGACATGGACTTCGTCGCCGGCGCGAGGCCGAAGAAGGTGTTCGATTTCGGCGCCCTGATTCCCGACCCGTTCTACGGCACAGCGGACGCGCTGCACCTGTTCTCGCTGGGAATGATCGACGCCAAGTGGTTCCACGACGTGGGCGACCTGGAGATGGCGACGCAGCACTCGCGAGTGCACCAGGCGCTGATGGAAGGGAGCGCCAGAGTCTTCCGCGCGTGGATCAAGGAACACTGATTCGAAGCCTGCCGATGGCCGATCTCGGGCGGCCCTCTTCGGCGATGCCGAGTTCGTCGCACAACATCGCGACGAACCGCGCGTCGAGGGCGTCGATCATCTTCCTGCGTGCCTCCTCGAGCGTCGGCGCGGTCACAGACACCTTCAGCGTGCGCCCTGCAAACTCGGCCTGCCACGCCCCGTCGGCCAGCTTCGAATACCCGGCCTTCTGCCGAATGAGGTCCAGCGTCTCGTACATCGCCCACCTCCCCTGTCCAAGGGCTGACGACGTGCCATCGTCGTGGAGGGCGAGTCAAGCCAGCAGATCGAAGTCGTGACGGTGCGGAGTCGATAGGACCGGAAACCGCCGGAGCGGCTTCGTCCACGTCAGCCGCCACCGACCGCCATTGCCGTCGGGAGCCCGCGACGACATCACGCTATGCGCGAGCCGCCGCGCCAGCGCTGACACCTGCAACCGCCTCTGGATTCGCCCTCTGAATTCGCAAGTCTGGCCGGCCAGCCACGCGAGGCTCTGCGTCACCTTGTAGATGGTGTCGGTGGCCGGCGCGGAACGGGGCACCGGGCCGGCGGGGATCCTCGGCCCCGTCAATCCACGAAAGGCGGAAGGCGGGAGGCGGAAGAAGGGCGGACATCCGGTCCGTGAAAGGCAGCGGGCGGAAGACAAAAGGCGGCCGGCGAAAGGCGGAGGCCACGAGACGGAAGGCGGGAGTCGGGGCCGGGTGGCGAGTGCTGCGCCCCGAACGCACTCGGTGCGTGCGGGTTACCCGTCGCGGGTGGATTCTGACGCGGGCCCGGGGCGCCCACGAGGCAGATGGGCGATCGATCGGCAACTCGATTGCTTACTGGTGAACTCGCCGCGGATGTCCGCCTGTCCCGATCGTCGCCAGGCGCCCGCGCAATGGCATCCCGGTCCACAGCGGCGTCACCCTGGGTTCGTCACACGCGTCGGAATGGGTTACCTCGTTGAACACGTCACCATGGGGCATGGGCCGCGCGTGGCCGGACGCCCGGTCGCACGGATCGTCAAACAGATCGTGACAGCCGTTTCGACACACACGTCGGCTTTTGACCTGACAGGAGGTCCGAGATGAGTCGTTCCCAGTTGAACCCGAGAACACGGATCATCGCCGCCGCCGTCGCGGCCTTGGCGCTGGCCGGGGCGGTCGCCTACGCGACGATCCCGGACTCGGGCGGGGTCATACATGGTTGCTACCAGAGAAACAACGGCCAGCTACGAGTGATCGACACCGGAGCGGGTCAGACGTGCAACCCGTCGGAGTCTGCGATCAGCTGGAACCAGACCGGCCCCAGCGGCCCTCAAGGTCCTGCTGGTGCTGCTGGGCCCCAGGGCCCTGCTGGTTCGCAAGGCGTGCAGGGGAACACCGGCCCGGCGGGTCCGGCTGGGACCGCACTGGCCTACGCGCACATCAATGCGGACGGGACGCTCGACACCGCCCTGAGCAGCCCGAACGTCGTGGTCTTTAAACACCCCACCTTAGGTGGCAGCCCGGGTCAAACGGATGCCGGGCTCTACTGCATCGGCATCACCGGCGGCACCGACGGGATGGTTCACGTGGCCGTCGCGAGCCTCGACTCGCAGCCGAACGTCGCCGGCACGGTGACGACGGGCGTCTTCCTCGCGAGCGGCTGCGAGGGAACGGGCCCGCTGGGCACGTCATTCAGCAACAACATCTACGTGGTCACCCGGCCGGTTGGGCAGGCCGGGGGGCAGAACGGCGAAGATCGCGCCTTCTACATCATCGTCAACTGACTCCAGCGTTGCAGCGGCTCAATCAGTCGAGCGCGCAACCACCTGGCGAAAGGCGGCCGCGGTGGGCTGCCTTTCGCCCGTCTCGTCATGACCCGCCAGCGTTCGCCCGCAGGCAGCGCCATTCGAGTCACACGCGCCGGTCGGCTACAATGGGCGCGCCCTTCGGGACGCGCACCGTGGCCATCTACTTCCAATCTCTTTGTTCGAGCAGCGCCGGCAACTGCCTGGCGCTCTGGACCGCGACCTCGTCTATCTTCATCGACTGCGGCATCAAGGTGCAGCGCGAGTGCCGGGAGATGATCGAGGCGCACCGGCGGCGCGCGGGACATCTCGACGCGGTCATCGTGTCGCACGCGCACGGCGACCACATGGCGTACGGCTCGCTGCGCGTGCTGGGCCGCGAGGGCATCCGCGTGCTGGGCGACGGGCGCGTCGTCCGGCACCTGCGTGAATGGCACGAACCGCAGGCCTGGAAGGAACCGCCACGGCTGGAGGCGTTCCCGGTCTGCCACCGGTTGGACGACCGGCGGGCCTGCGGACATCTGTTCGAAGACCCACGGCCGGACCGTCCGACGTTCGACGTGGGCGACTTCCGCGTGATGCCCATCGAGGTGCCCCACGCGCCGCACGTGCCGACTTTCGGGTTCGCCATCAGCGCCCGCGACCGCGGGACGACGCGCCACCTCGTCTTCTGCACCGATTTCCACGACTACGCGGGCATCCTGCCGTATGTCGTCGACGCCGACTTCGTCTTCGTCGAGGCCAACCACGATCTCGAGTTGCTCCGCCAGCATCCGAACCACGCGAGCCGCTACCACCTGAACAACATGAAGACCGCGTCGCTGCTCCATCACGCCGCCCGGCAGAGCGTCATGGCGCCGGGAACCGTGATGCTCGGCCACCTGAGCGAGGAGCGCAACCGGCGGGCGCTGGCCCTCGACGAAGTGACAGGGATGTTCGCGCGGCAGGGAACGAAGATGCGCTTCCACCTCGACGCCGCGCCGGCGCGCCGGCCGTCGGCGGTGGTCGAGATCTGACGCCGGGGCGCCTTCCATACCTGCTATCATCCCGCCATGGACGCCACCGCAACGCTTGCGTCGATCGCGTCCCGCTTCGGGCTCGATGCGATCTACGTATTTGGCAGCCGCGCCGCCGAAGTGCACGCCTTCGTCACCCGGGGCGCGCCCCTTTCCGACAGCACGTCGGACGTCGACATCGGCGTCCTTCCCCGGGCCGGCATCTGGCTCGATGCGCGTCAGCGCGTTGATCTGACGATGGCGCTCGAACAACTCTGGGGCGGCGCTCGCGCCGATCTCATCGTCCTGCCCGAGGCAACGGCCTTCCTCGCGGCCGACGTCGTGTCGGGTGAACTGCTGTTTGCGGGCGATCGAACCCGCGAGGCCGACTATCAGTTGCACGTCCTGCGCCGCGCGGCCGATCTCGCGCCCTTCGAGCGCGAACGCCGCGCCATCATCCTGGCAGGTGGGCGATGAGCCCGGCACAGCTGAGCGAACGGATCGTGACAGCGCGGCTCGCGTGGGTGCGCGAAATGACCGCGCGGATCCGGTCGCTGCCGCTCGCGTCCTATGAGCGCTTCGCCGCAGACGAGCGCAATGTCGCATCCGCCGAGTCCTACCTGCGGCGCGCGCTGGAGGCGCTGCTCGATCTCGGCCGTCACGTGCTCGCGAAGGCGTTCGGCATCGCCACGACGGAATACAAGGCGCACGGGCCGCGCCGCGCGTTCACGGAAGATCGACGAGCTTCCGCCACCCGACGCCCGGCGACGTGGCCGTGAGCGTGCCGGCGATGGTGCCCTGGTTGTCCATCCAGTGGTAGTCGGAGTTGTATTCGATCTTGTACTGCGCGCCGCTTGAACGGGTCCACGACGTCGACCGTGCCGAGAATGGCGTTCTCCCGCCTGCGTGAGATCCCGTCGTACACCTTCTGCCGCTCCCAGTAATGCGCCATCTGCGTGGCGGAAGCAAGCGGTGGCCGGTCGCGGGGAGATCCGATTCCTGGAGCCCTGAGCGTTGACTACACGCCGGGATGCTGAACGCGCAGGCGTTGTTTGCGGGCCGCGGCGGCCAGACGCGTGTCGTAGGTGATGAAGGCGTCCGGATCGTCGCCGAGGGAGAGGGCGGTGGCGAGATGGATTGCATCGAGCGCCCGGAGCGTCGGGTCCCTGAACGAGGCCGCGCGGGAAAGGACGGGTTCGTCGAGGCGCACGAGCACGAGCGCCGCCAGGACGGCCTCGGCCCGCGCGCGGATGGGCCGCGCGGCGCGAACGCGCCAGAGCGCGCGATGGAGTTCCACGCGGGCGAGCACCGACGACACGCGGTCGGGCCATGGGGCGAGCGCCGCGAGCAGCGCGTCGGTCTCGCGTTCAGCGACGACCAGCTTCACGATGGCGGACGTATCGAGATAGACGGGCAGGAAACTCACAACCGGTCTTCCCTGACCTGCCGCAACGCCTCGCTCAGCGACGTCCGGGGCCGGGCGATGGGACGTCCCAGCTCGAGGAGGTCCCGAGCGGGCGGCGCGGCTCTGCCGCCGGCCACCAACCGCTCGGCCGTGGTCGCGTGCGCGGGCACGGGCACGAGCAGGGCCACCACGTGCCCGCGGTCGGTGACGCGAAACACCGTGCCCGTCGCCACCCGCGAGAGGTAGACGCTGAGGTTCTGCCGCAGCTCGCGGACGCCGACCGGGACGTCGGTCGCCGCGCGCGATGTGCTTGCCATGTAGCACATTGTAGCACATTGGCCACGAGCCGCCGATCCGCGCCGGGCGGTCGACGTGGCGCCCTGGGCCCTCTGGTGCGGCAACCCGCCAACGCCGCGCCCGCTTGACATCACATATTCGATTCTTGTAGAAATATAGATATGACGAGACACGCTCCGGACCAGGTCGCCCGGTACGCCGACATGATGTCGGCCATGGGCACCGAGCCGCGCCTCCGGATCATGCGCCTGCTCCTCTCCGCCCATCCCGGCGGGATGGTCGTCGGCGAGATCCAGGACGAGCTGGGCATCCCCGGCTCCACGCTCTCGCACCACCTCGACAAGCTCAGGAACGAGGACCTGGTCACCGTGCAGCGGGAAGGCACGTTCCTCCGCTACGGGGCGAACGCGGACGCGCTGCAGGAACTGCTCGCCTTCCTCTACGCGGAGTGCTGCTCGCGCAGTAAGGCGGTCGCGCCGGGATCGATTACCCGGCTGTGCAAACGGGCTTGACGCGTGCGCACCGCGGGACGAGCCGTGCTCGAGCGCGCGATGCGAAACCCCTCTCGAGGAGCCTGACATGGCGGACATCAAGGACATCGTCAAAGAGAAGTACGGACAGGCGGCCCTGCGCGTCGTCGCCGGCGAGGGCAAGGCGTCGTGCGGGCCCACGTGCTGTTCGTCGGTGCCGGGCGCGGTTGACCCGATCACGGTGAACCTCTACGACCGGAAGCAGACCGAGGGGCTGCCGGCCGAGGCGGTGCTCGCCTCGCTCGGCTGCGGCAATCCCACGGCGCTTGCCACGCTCAATCCCGGCGAGGTGGTCCTCGACCTGGGGTCGGGCGGCGGCATCGACGTGCTGCTCTCCGCGAAGCGCGTCGGACCGACCGGCAAGGCGTACGGCCTCGACATGACCGACGAGATGCTCGCGCTGGCGCGCGAGAACCAGCGCAAGGCCGGCGTCGGGAACGTGGAATTCCTCAAGGGCGAGATCGAGCACATCCCGTTGCCCGACGCCAGCGTGGACCTCATCATCTCGAACTGCGTGATCAACCTCTCGGCCGACAAGGACCGCGTGCTGGCCGAGGCGTTTCGCGTGCTGAAGCCGGGCGGCCGGTTTGCCGTCTCGGACGTGGTCGTGCGGGGCGCGATCCCGGCCGACATCCGCCGCAACGTCGAACTATGGGTGGGCTGCCTGTCGGGCGCGCTGGACGAATCCGACTACGTCGCCAAACTGGCGCGCGCCGGGTTCGAGGACGTCTCGATCGAGCCGACGCGCGTGTACACGCTGGCCGACGCGCGGGAGTTCCTGGCCGGGCACGGCTTCGACGTGGACGCGATTGCGCCGCTGGTCGATGGCCGGTTCTTCAGCGGCTTCATCCGCGCGCGGAAGCCGGTGGCGGCGCCCGACCGGGCGTAGCATGGCCGAACAGATCGTCCTCTTTGCCTGCGTGCACAACGCCGGGCGGTCGCAGATGGCCGCCGCGTGGTTCAACGCGCTGGCCGACCCGGCGAAGGCGCGCGCCATCTCCGCGGGCACCCGTCCGGGATCGGCGGTCCACCCGGAAGTCGTGGCGGTGATGCGCGAGGTCGGTCTCGACCTGACGCGCGCCACGCCGCGCCGACTGACCGCGGAGCTTGCCGGCCTCGCCAGCGTGCTCGTGACGATGGGCTGCGGCGACCAGTGCCCCTTCGTGCCGGGCGTGGAGCGCGACGACTGGCCGCTCGCCGACCCGAAAGGGCGCCCGCTTCCCGAGGTGCGGGCCATTCGAGAGGATATTCGCGCCCGCGTGGAGGCGCTCGTCGTCCGGCGCGGATGGAAGGCGTAACGCCCGCACGGGATCGCGCGGGACAGGGAGCATCTGCACATGTCTGAACGGGTCGGCCGGCGTCTCTCGTTTCTCGACCGGTACCTGACGCTCTGGATCTTCCTCGCGATGATCGTCGGCGTCGGGGCCGGCTATGCCCTGCCGGGCCTCGTGCGCCTCATCACGGCGTTCCAGGTCGGGACGACCTCGATTCCGATCGCGGTCGGCCTCATCGTCATGATGTATCCGCCGCTCGCCAAGGTCCGCTACGAGGAACTGGGCGAGGTCTTCCGCAACACGCGGATCCTCGTGCTGTCGCTCGTCCAGAACTGGATCATCGGCCCCGTCCTGATGTTCGCGCTCGCCATCATCTTCCTGCGCCAGTACCCGGAATACATGGTCGGCCTCATCCTCATCGGGCTCGCGCGCTGCATCGCCATGGTCATCGTCTGGAACGAGCTGGCGAGGGGCGACACCGAGTACGCGGCCGGCCTGGTGGCCTTCAACTCGGTGTTCCAGGTGCTCTTCTACTCGGTGTATGCCTGGGTGTTCATCACGGTCCTCCCCGAGTGGTTCGGGCTGAAGGGCGTCGCGGTGAACGTATCCATCGGCGCGATCGCCAACAGCGTGTTCGTCTACCTGGGGATCCCGTTCCTGGCGGGGATGCTGACGCGGTTCCTGCTGGTGCGGGCCCGGGGGCGGCAGTGGTACGAAACGCGCTTCGTGCCGAAGATCAGCCCGCTCACGCTCGTCGCGCTGCTCTTCACGATCGTGGTGATGTTCTCGCTGAAGGGCGCCTACATCGTCCAGCTGCCGATGGACGTCGTCCGGATTGCGATCCCGCTCCTCATCTACTTCGTGGTGATGTTCCTGGTGTCCTTCTACATGGGTCACCGGCTCGGCGCCGACTACGCGAAGACGGCCACGCTGTCGTTCACGGCGGCGAGCAACAATTTCGAACTGGCCATCGCCGTGGCGGTCGCGGTGTTCGGCATCCACTCGGGCGAGGCGTTCGCCGCGGTGATCGGCCCGCTGGTCGAGGTGCCGGCGCTCATCGCGCTCGTCAACGTGGCGCTGGCGTTCGAGAAGCGATACTTCAAGTCGAATCCGGCAGCGGCCGCCCGCGCCTGACGGTTCGGTCCGCCGTACCGGCCCTCACGACACCTTGCCGGCCTCGCCATCGAGCACCCGGTCGGCGAAGTCGATCGTCTGGCGCACGTAGGTGCGCTTCTCGAGGTAGGTGCCCGGGAAGAAACTCCGCTTGAAGCCGTAGACCAGGATCTCCCGCACCTCGCGGTCGGAGAGGGCGAAGGCCTCGGCGGCGCGCTCGATCTCGTTCGACACGGTGGTGTTCGACACCAGCCGGTTGTCGGTGCAGAGCGTCGTGGACAGCCGCCGCTGGCGCATCTCGGCGAAGGGGTGGCGCCGGAGGTCGGCGCCGAGCTCGGGCACCGTCTGCTGGTTCGATGTCAGGCACACTTCGATGGTGATGCGCTTGTCCGCGATGAACTGCGCCAGCCGTTCCACGTAAGCCTTCCTGTCGGTGACGCGCCGCGGCCCGATCTTCGTCTCGTCGAACAGCCACGTCCCGTGCCCGATGCGGTCGGCGTGCAGGTTGCCGATTGCCTGGAAGATCGACTCGGGGCCGTAGTCTTCGCCCGCGTGCACGGTCTTGCCCAGGAACGCCTCGTGCGCCACCTGGTAGGCGACGCGGTGGTCCTCGGCGGGATACCCCTTTTCCTGGCCGGCCAGATCGATGCCGACCACCAGCAGGCCTTCGTCGTGCTTGAGGCGTGCGGCCGCGCGGGCCACCTGGACGCTCGCCGCCGAGAACAGCTCCTGGGCCGTGGCCTCGGGCAGCGCTTCGATCAGGTGACGATAGCCCTCCGACAGCTCGCCCGTGAAGTAGCGCAGCGCGCAGAGGATGATGCCGGCGACGAAACGCGGCTCCGCGCCGGAGGCGACCTCGGGACGACGGTTGAACGCGTCGGCGGCGCGCCGGATGCCGGCGTCCACGGCACGTACGACCGCCGGCACGTCGAAGCCCGGCCGCACGTGCAGTTGCGGCGCGAACCGCATCTCGACGTAGCGCACGCCCTCGGCCTGGCAGTCCTCGCACAGCTCGCACGCGGTGCGCTCGAGCGCCTCCCGATCCTGCAGGACCGCGACGGTATAGCGGAACCCCTCGAGGTACTCGGCCAGGTTCGCGTAGTGTGGCCGGAACACGAGCTCGCGCAGTCCCTGCTCGGTGGCCGACGGCAGCGCGACGCCGCGCTCGCGGGCGAGATCGATGAGGGTGGACACCCGCAACGAGCCGTCCAGGTGCACGTGAAGATCGGTCTTGGGCAGCCGGCGAATCGTCTCGGGGGTCATACCGTAAATGATAAGGCCGATCCCTTCCTTCACTGAACCGTCGGCGGCGGGCGGCGGTGGTGGGTCGCCTGTTCGTACGCGTAGGCGAGGCCCAGCAGGCGGCGGTCGGACCAGGGCCGACCCAGGAACGAGACGCCGAACGGGTAGCGATCGCCCATGAACCCGCCGGGCAGCGTCACCTGCGGCAGCCCCGTCATGGCGCTGTCCTCGCACGTGCCCGGTTCCCCGCCGTAGCGCTGCTCCCCGCCTTCGTGCGTGTGGGGCCGGGCCAGGTTCGCCGGGTAGACGAGCGCGTCCAGGTCCTCGGCGTCCATCAACTTCACGTAGACGTCGCGGAACGCCTCGCGGCTCGCGACGAACGCACGCGTCGCTTCCGTCAACGCGTCGCCGGTTGGTACCGGCTGACGCGCCGCCTCGAACCGCCGGACGCTGGCGGGCGCAAGCTTCCCCGACGCCAGCAGATCGTCGATCGTGAGCACCTTGTCGCCGGGCGCGGCCCCACGCGCGAGGTACCGGCTCCATGCAGCCAGCAGCGATCCCGGCGCGCTGCCGCGCGCCTGGCGATAGTGCTCGTCGAGATTCGGGATCGCCACGTCCACGACCGTCGCGCCAGCCGCGGCCAGTTCCTTCGCGACCCGCGCCATCAGCGCCGTCGGTTCCTTCTCGAGCGTCACGCCCACGAAGCGCTGGCGCAGCAGGCCGATGCGCGCGCCCTTGAGGCTGGCGGACGCGAGCGCGCCCGCGAACGACCCGTCGATGTGCCCGCCCGCTTCCGCGGTCACCGGATCCTCCGGATCGGCGCCCGCTACCTGGTCCAGCACCTCGGCAACTTCCCGCACCGATTTTGCGAGCGGGCCGACCGCGTCGTTGTAAGGGTTGAGCGGCATCACCCCCGCGCGGCTGGTCAGACCCCTCGTGGTCCGGATCGTGGCGAGCGAGGCAAACGCCGCCGGGTTCGACAACGAGTTGCACGTGTCGGTCCCGAATGCGAGCGTCACCAGGCTCGTCGAGACCGCCACCGCGCTGCCGCCGCTCGAGCCCGCGGTGCTGAGCGACGGATCGTAGGCGTTCCCGATCGTGCCGCCAACCGTGCTGATGCCGAAGTCACCGAACGGGAACTCGTCGAGATTCGTCTTGGCGAGCACGACGGCGCCGGCGCGGCGCATGCCGGCGGCCATGCGCGAGTCCAGCCGTGGACGATGATCCAGCAGCGCGCGCGAGCCGCCCGTCGTCGCCAGGCCGAGCACGTCGATGTTGTCCTTGAAGGCGATCGGAATGCCGTGGAACGGGCCGCGCACCTGTCCCGCCGACCGTTCGGCATCGAGGGCCCGGGCCTCCGCAATCGCTTTCGGGTTGAGCGCCAGCACCGCGCGGAACGTCGGACCATTCCGATCGTAGGCGGCGAGGCGCGTCAGGTACTCGCGGACGATGTCCTCCGATGTGACCACACCCCGGGCCAGGGCGTCCTGCAGGGCGTCCACGCTCTTCTCGAAGACGGTGAAGGGCGCGGGGCTGGGCCCCGGCGGCGGCCAGTTGATCACCTGCGCGCGTTCGCGCGCTGTCAGGCCGCGGAAGTCGGGCACGGCCACCAGGCGGCGCGCCTCCTCGGTGACACGCGCGATTTCGGAACCGGCAGCGGGGATGTTCGGGGACCCGCCCGAGTACGGCGCGTCGTACTGCGGCGCGATGATGCCGTCACGAATCGGCACCGGGAACCCGCCGCGCGGATCGTAGACTTCGCTCAGGCCCTTCACGACGAACGTCACGAGCGCGACCGTCTCTCCTCGCCTCACCGGGAACCAGAAGACGTAGCCGATGTGCGCGGGATCGTACCCGGGCCAGGGATCGGTGAAGGGGTCGGCATACATGTCGCCTGCCGACACGAAGACGCCCGCGCTTCGCGATCCCAGCACGTGCGCCGAGGGACCGTGACCGGATGGCCCGCGCATCGGGTCGTCTACACCACGCGCGTTCTGCATCACGGTCACGAACGCGTCGCCCCGGTCGATGCGCCGATCCCCGCTCGACGTCATCGCGACCGTCACCCGGCCGCCGTCTTCGAACGCGCCGGCCGCCCCACCCCAGGCCACCTCGACGATCCGATCCTCGCCGGCCACGTTCGTGTAGCTGTCGAAGTAGCGCAGGTAATTCGTGTCCGCCGGCGCATACAGCGCCCGCGCAACGACGATGCCGCCGTGGAACACCGGCGTGATCGAGTCGAACCGCTCGGCGCCGTCGTGGGAGAGGCCGAACCCCGTCAGGTAGCGGTTGCCAACGAGCAGCGTCTGGTCCGGCCGGCGCACCTGCAGCTTGAGGTAGCCGAACCCGTTGAATGGATTGGCGCCGCCGCCGGTCGCGATGCCGCCGCTGTCCTGCGACCAGGCGGAGGTGTCCTGGATGTCCCAGAACTGCCCGTCAGCCGACTTGACGGGCGTGACGGCGTCCAGGTGCAGCGTCATCACGAGCGCCACGCAGACGAGGCCGAGCCGCAGGCGAGCATGTGTCATGGGCAAAGCGTTGCGCCAACAGGGCGTCGGCCGCAAGCAATTCCTGCCCCGGCAAGACTAAAGCCTCGCCCTGCGGGTGCCGCGCGGTGGCGGTTGGAGCCTTTGGCGGGTACAATGTCGGCCGCCGAGGGCCACCCATCGCGCGGCCTTCTCCGGCGAGCCCCCGACAACGACATCACGTCATCAACGAAGGGTCACCATGAAGAAGCTGGCTCTCATCCTCACGGCAGTCTGCATTTCGCTCGTCCTCCAGGCGGCCCCGGACAAGGAAGTCGCCACCTGGGAGAAGCAGGCACAGAACGTCACCATCATCCGCGACAACTGGGGCATTCCCCACGTGTCCGGAAAGACGGATGCCGATGCGGTGTTCGGCGTGATGTACGCCCAGGCCGAAGACGACTTCAACCGGGTGGAGACCAATTACCTCAACTCCATCGGGCGCCTCGCCGAGGCCGAGGGCGAGTCCCAGGTGTACCGCGACCTGCGCATGAAGCTCTTCATCGACCCGGACGACATGAAGGCCCAGTACGAGAAGGCGCCGGCGTGGTTGAAGGCGCTGATGAACGCCTACGCGGACGGGTTGAACTACTACCTGTACACGCATCCGAAGGTGACGCCCCGGGTGATCACGCACTTCGAACCGTGGATGGCGCTCACCTTCAGCGAGGGCAGCATCGGCGGAGACATCGAGAAGGTCAACCTGGGGCAGCTCGAGGCGTTCTACGGAAAGGGTCCGACGACGACGGCTCTTCGGCGGGACGAGCCCGACATCGTGGCGGAAGCGGCGGACTTCGTGGAACCGACCGGCTCGAACGGCGCCGCCGTCGCGCCGTCGAACACCGTCGGCAAGCATGCGCTGCTGCTCATCAACCCGCACACGTCGTTCTTCTTCCGCGCCGAGGCGCAGATGACGAGCGACGAAGGCCTGAACGCCTACGGGGCGATCACCTGGGGCCAGTTCTTCATCTACCAGGGGTTCAACGAACGCGCCGGATGGATGCACACCTCGAGCGGCGTGGACAACGTCGACGAGTACCTCGAAACGGTGACGAAGACCGGCAGCGGGTTCACCTACCGCTACGGCACCGAGGAGCGCCCGGTCAAGGCGACCAGGATTGTGGTGCCCTACAAGACCGCCACCGGCATGGCGCGGAAGGAATTCACCGTCTACCGCACCCATCACGGGCCGATCGTCCGCGAGGCGAACGGCAAGTGGATAAGCGTACGGCTGATGCAGGAACCGCTGAAGGCGCTGACGCAGTCCTACAGCCGCACCAAGGCGAGGAACTACAAGGCGTTCCGCGACACGATGGAGCTGCACACGAACTCGTCGAATAACACGATCTACGCCGACGCAAACGGGACGATCGCGTACTTCCACGCGAACTTCATTCCCAAGCGCGATACCCGCTTCGACTGGACCAGGCCGGTGGACGGCAGCGATCCCGCCACCGAGTGGCAGGGCCTGCTCTCGATCGACGAGACGCCCGGGTTGCTCAATCCCGCCAGCGGCTGGCTGTACAACACCAACAACTGGCCCTGGTCGGCGGCCGGCCCGAGCAGCCCGAAGCGAGCGGACTATCCATCGTACGTGGATCGCGGCAACGAGGAGAGCCCGCGGGGCGTGCACGCGATCAGGGTCCTCGAGAACAAGAAGGACTTCACGCTCGACTCGCTCATCGCGGCCGCTTTCGACAGCTATCTCCCGGCGTTCGAGACGCTGCTCCCGCCGCTCTTCAAGGCGTACGACGACACGCCCGCCACCAATCCGCTCAAAGGCAAGGTGTCCGAGCAGATCGCGCTGCTGCGCGCCTGGGATCGCCGCTGGTCGGTGTCGTCTGTCCCCACGTCGCTCGCCGTGTACTGGGGTGAGCGGAGCGGATCCCGCGGCGGCCAGGCCACGCCGGAGCAGTTGCTGCAGGCGCTCTCGACGGCCTCGGACAAGCTCGCCAGCGACTTCGGCACCTGGAAGACGCCCTGGGGCGACATCAATCGCTTCCAGCGTCTCACCGGCGACATCGTCCAGCCGTTCAACGACGCGGGGCCGAGCATCCCGGTCGGTTTCACCTCGTCACGGTGGGGTTCGCTGGCGTCGTTTGGCGCGCGCACCTACGCGGGCACGAAGAAGATGTATGGGAACACCGGGAACAGCTTCGTGGCCGTCGTCGAGTTCGGCGATCGCGTGCGGGCGAAGGCTGTAACCGCGGGCGGGCAGAGCGGGGATCCGAAGTCGCCGCACTTCAACGACCAAGCTGCGCGGTACGCCACCGGCGAGCTGCGGGACGTGTACTTCTACCGCCCACAGCTGGAGGGGCACATCGAGCGGCAGTACCACCCGGGGAAGTGACCATGTGAACGTGGTCGTTGGTCGGCCGGCGACCGCGACCGACGCCGGATGACTGACGAACCCCGAGCGGCCCGGGCCTCGCGCGCACATCGCTACGTCGGCAGGCTCGCGAGAATTTCGTCGAGTGTCTCGATGCCCGGCGGCTTGGGCAGGTGATGATCGAAGCCGGCGGCGCGTGATCGCTCGATGTCGTCCGGGCCGGCATACCCGGTGAGCGCCACCAGGCAAATCGCCTGCAGTGCCGGGTCCGCACGGATGGCTCTGGCCACCGCGTACCCGTCCATGCCCGGCAACCCGATGTCGCAGAGCACGACCTCCGGCAGGAAGCCCTTCGCCTTCTCGATCCCCTTCGCTCCCGAGAAGGCGAGATCCACCGTGTGACCGTCGAGCTCCAGCACTTCGCGCAGGCTCTCGGCGGCGTCCACGTTGTCCTCGATGATGAGCACCCGGCGAAGGGCGATGCGCTGGCGGGCGCCGCGCGCGGGCCTGGTCGCCGCCGGGCGGCTCGTCTCGCGCGGGAAGCCGACCACGAACTCGGCGCCCCTGCCCGGCCCTTCGCTCACCACGCTCGTCGTGCCGCCGTGCATCTCCATGATGCCCTTGACGAGCGAGAGCCCGAGGCCGAGACCGCCCTTGCTGCGGTCCAGCGTGGTGTCCGCCTGCGTGAACGGCTCGAAGATTTGAGGCAGCATCTCCGCCGTGATGCCCGGGCCCGTGTCGCGCACGCGCACAACGGCCTGACGCCCCTCGTCGTCTGCTTCGACGATGACGGTGACCGTTCCTCCCGCCGGCGTGAATTTCGCGGCGTTCTGAAGGAGGTTCCCGACGACCTGGGCGACGCGCGTCCGGTCGCCGTTGATCCGGATCGGTTCATCGGGGATCGAGGCCTGGAGCTCGAGGTTGTTGGCCGCAAACAACGCCCGGTGATCGTCGATCGCCCGCCGTACGACATCGACGAAATCGAGCGACTCACGCCGCAGCTGCAGCTTGCCTCGCGAGATCCGCGTCACGTCGAGCAGGTCGTCCACGATGCGCGTCATGTGCCCCACCTGGCGATCGACCACCGCCTGGGCTCGCCGGGCCTGCTCGCTCCCGGGCGCGGCACGGTTCAGGATGTAGAGGCCGCTGCGGATGGGCGCGAGCGGATTGCGCAGCTCGTGCGACAACATCGCGAGGAATTCGTTCTTGCGGCGGTCGGCCTCGCGCAGTTCCTCGTTGTTGATCGCGAGGGTCTGCGCCTGCGATTGCACCGTCCTGTACAGTCGGGCGCGCTCCACCGCCTGCGCCGCCTGCCCGGCGATGGTCTCCATGAAGGCCACGTCTTCTGCGCTGAACGCCCGCGAACTGGAGAAGATGAAGGTGACGGCGCCCAGCACGCGGTCCCCGACTGTCAGCGGGATCCCGGCGACCGCCTGCAGCCCGAACGGGCCGACCTCAGGGAGAATATCCGGATAGGCCGCGGCGTATTCGGCGAGCGACGGCATCACGATGGCTCGCCCCGTACGGACCACATCGGTCAGAAGCGTCCGCGTATCCATCCGCTTCCGCCCCCAGCGGGCCAGCACTTCGTCGGACACTCCCAGCGAGGACCACACGTCCACCGCGTCGCCCTCGGCGATGAGGCCCATGACCGCCGCGGCCGCGCCCAGCGTTTGCGACGCCTGGTTGAGCACCACGTCGCCCACCTGCTCCGGGGTGATCGCCGCCGCAAGCGCCGCCGTGATCTCCTGCAGTGCCCGTGCGCGCGTCTCGGCACGTTTGCGCTTGGTAATATCGTTGAAGAGGATGGCGACGTTTCGACTCTCCGGCCCCCCGACCCGGTAGGCGCTCACGTCGTACCAGCGGTCCAGCGCCTTCGCTTCGTTGACGAACCGCGCCGGTCGGCCCGTCAACGCGACGTTGCCGTAGATTTTAAACCAATGGGCCTCGTGATCGGGGGCCAACTCGCGCATGCGTCGGCCTTTCGCATTGTGCAGGCCGGTTTGCGATTCAAACGCCGGATTGATCTCGAGGAACCGGTAATCGACGGGCTTGTTGTCGGAATCGAAGATCACCTCGATGACGCAGAAGCCCTCAATCAGCGTGCTGAATAGCGTTCGGTACCGCTCCTCCGATTCCCGCAGCGCCGCCTCGGCATGCTTGCGTTCAGTGACGTCGCGAATGTTGCCGTGCCGGTAGAGCGGTCGGCCAGAACTGTCTTTGACAAGCGACATGTGGTTCGACAGCCACCGGTAGCCGCCGTTCCTGGTTCGCTGACGGTATTCCACGACTTCCGTGACGGTATCCTGGAGGCGCGCCACCGTGGCGAGCATCGCCGGCGCGTCGTCGGGGTGCACCATCGCCAGCGCCGCCTCGAAGTCCATCGCGGTCAGTTCATCGGGCGAGAACCCGACCACCGCTTCGGCAGACGGGCTGACGTACTCGTACCGGCCGGTTTGCACATTCAGGCGGTAAATGACGGCGTGGGAATTCTCGAGCACCGACCGGAAGCGTGCCTCGCCTTCCCGCAGCTGCTCCTCGGCGCGTTTGCGTGCGGTGATGTCCAGCACGAATGCGACGCCATCGAAGCGCGCGTCATCGAGGATGGCACCGGCGATGATGATCGGCATCCGGGTGCCATCCTTGCGGATGTACTCCTTCTCGAACGGCACCCGGTTGACGCCGGTGGCCCTGAGTTCCGCGACCGATTGCTCGTCCAGGTGTCGATACTCCGGCGGCGTCATCCCCAGCCAGTCGATTCGCCCCAGGTCCTCGCGCTCGTAACCCATCATTTCCAGGAACCGGTCGTTGGCATCGGTGATCTTGCCGTCCATGTTCCAGTAGAAGACGCCGAGCATGCCCGAGTCATAGAAGCGGCGGAGCCTCTGCTCGCTCTCGCGCACCGTGCGGTCGGCGTCGCGACGCACACGGGCCAGCTGCAGATGGGTCTGCACGCGGGCGACGAGCTCGCGGGCGGAAAAGGGCTTGATCAGGTAATCGTCCGCGCCGGTTTGCAGCCCTTCGATGCGGGACTCCTCCCCCGCGCGGGCCGACAACAGGATGATGGGAATCTCCCGCGTGCTCGAATCGGCGCGCAGCCGCTGCACCAGTTCGAAACCGTCGAGCCCCGGCATCATGACGTCGCTCAGGATCAAATCCGGCCGGCGCTCTGTTGCGGCAGCCAGCGCGGCCTGGCCATCCGGCACGGCCTCGACAACATAGCGCTCGGACAGCAGGCGCACCACGTAATCGCGCATGTCCGCGTTGTCGTCGGCCACCAGGACTCGCGGGCGGTCGGCGCGCGGCGCGTCGGACCCCGGCGGACAGGGTACGGCCATCAGATCGGAGTGCGTGGGAAGCTCGGCTCCAGCCGGACGATCGGGAGCCTCGGGCAACCAGCGCAGGGCTTCCTCGATGAAGGGCGCCGCGCCGGTGGCCGTGGACGCGAGGTTGCGCGCGCCGCCGAGTTCCTCCGCCGGCAGATGCGCTTTGCCGAGCGGCAGGCAGACCGTGAAGGCGCTCCCCTCTCCCAGGCGGCTCTCGACGCGCACGGAGCCGTGATGGAGCTTGACCAGCTCCTGCACCAGGGCCAGGCCGATGCCGCTGCCCTCGTGCGTGCGGCCGCGCATGTTCTGGACGCGATGGAAGCGCTCGAAGAGGCGCGGCAAGGCTTCTGCGGGGATCCCCACGCCCGTGTCGCGAACAATCAGAATGGCGTTGGAACCCTCGGCCCGGACGGCGACTTCGATCCGGCCCTCGAAGGTGAACTTGAACGCGTTCGAGACCAGGTTCAGGACGATCTTCTCCCACATGTCCCGGTCGACGTAGACGGGCTCGGAAAGCGGGGCGCAGTCCACCACGAGCGCCAGCCCCGCGCGTTCGGTGGCGGAGCGGAACACGCTGGCCAACTCCGCCGTGAAGGCGGCCAGGTCCGTCGGCTCGAACACCGCCCGCACGCGTCCCGCCTCGACGCGGGAGAAGTCCAGCAGCGTGTTGACCAGCCGCAGCAGGCGCAGGCTGTTGCGGTGCGCCACTTCGAGCTGGCTCTTGGCGGCGGGCGACAGATCGGTGTGGCTGCGTGACAGCAACTCTTCCACCGGCCCGAGCATCAGCGTCAGCGGCGTGCGGAACTCGTGGCTCACGTTGCTGAAGAAGGCGGTCTTGGCGCGATCGAGCTCCGCCAGGCCCTCGGCGCGCGCCTTCTCTTCCTGATATGCGCGGACGTTGCTGATGGCCGTGGCCGTCTACCCGGCGACCAGCGACAGGAAATCACGAAAACCGCCGTCGACTGCGCGTTGCGGGGTGACGCCAGCGACCAGCACGCCAGACAGACGCTCCCGGCCAAGGCGGGTGAGCGGCAGCACCACCGCGCGCTCTCGACCGGATGCCCCCATGGCCCGCTGGCAAGCCGCCCCAACCTGGTCACGAGATCGTCCACGACGTCGCCGGCGAGCAACCGGCCGATGGCGCGGCGCTCGGGCACGGCGAAATAGACGCCGTCGGTGTCGGCTCGGCAGGCGCGGCCTTGACATACCCCCACCAGGTATCTATCATCATACGGGTGGGGGGTATATGAAACCGAAGACTGCGGCCGCCGGATCCGCCAGGTCCGCACGGGTCGGTCCGGCAACCCGGCCGGCAGCGCCGGAGGTGTCCTGCGGCTGTGCGGCGGCGGATGGACGCAAGGCCGTCGGCGTGGACGCCGCCATCAAGGCGCAGAACCTCAACCGGCTGCGCCGCATCGAAGGGCAGGTCCGTGGCCTGCAGCGGATGGTCGAAGAGAACCGCTACTGTGCCGACATCCTCGTGCAGCTGTCGTCGGTGCAGGAGGCCCTGCGCGCCGCGGGCCGGGCCCTGTTGCGCAACCACCTCCGGCACTGCGTGAAGGACGCCGTCAGCAAGGGGCCCGGGCAGGCCGAAAAGGCGTACGACGAACTGGTGCAGCTCTTCGACCGGCATTCGTGACGCTCTGAATCGAACCTGAAGCCTTGGAGCCTGGAGCCCGGAGCCTGGCATAAGAGAGAAACATGTCGCACAAACTCACGATGCTGCCCATGGCCGAGGGGGTCCTGGATCCGGTCTGCGGGATGACCATCGACCCGTCGCGCGCCGCCGGGCACGCCGAATACGCGGGACGGACGTACTACTTCTGCAACCCCAGGTGTCTCGAACGCTTTCAGGCCGACCCCGCCCGGTTCGTGCCGGTCGCGACGCCGACGCCGTCGTCCGAGCGCGCCGCCTCGCACAGCGATCTGAAACCCGCCCCGGTGGTGGCCGCGGCGCCCCAGCCAACCGGGGTCGAATACACGTGTCCGATGCACCCGCAGATCGGGCGCGACGGCCCGGGTACGTGCCCGATCTGCGGAATGGCGCTCGAGCCGACCACCGTCTCGCTGCGCGAGGACGATGAACAGAACCCCGAACTGCTCGACATGACCAGGCGATTCCGGGTCAGCCTGGTCCTCACGTTGCCGCTCATCGTCCTCGCGATGGCCCACGATCTGGCGGGGCATGTCGTGGACCAGGTGGCGTCGGCAGCCGCGCTCCGGTGGTGCGAGCTCGCGCTGGCGACGCCTGTTGTGCTGTGGGGCGGCTGGCCGTTCTTCGTGCGCGCGTGGCAGTCGCTGGTCCACCGCAGCCTGAACATGTTCACGCTCATCGGCGTGGGCGTGTCCGTGGCGTTCGTCTACAGCCTGGCTGCGATGCTCGTCCCCGGCCTCTTCCCGGAGTCGTTTTGCGGCGCCGACGGCCTGACCGCGATCTACTTCGAGGCAGCCGCGGCCATCGTCACCCTCGTGCTGCTGGGACAGGTGCTGGAGCTTCGGGCTCGCAGCCGCACCGGATCCGCGATTCGCGCGTTGCTCGGCCTGGCGCCGAAACGGGCGCGCCGCGTGACCGCCGACGGGCACGACCAGGACGTGCCGCTCGAGATGGTTGAAGCAGGCGATCGGCTCCGGGTGAGGCCCGGCGAGAGGGTGCCCGTGGACGGCGTGGTCGTCGAGGGCGCGAGCGCGGTGGACGAGTCGATGGTCACCGGCGAGTCGATCCCGGTCGAGCGGCACGCGGGCGACCGCGTCATCGGCGCCACGATCAACGGCACCGGCAGTTTCGTGATGCGCGCGGATCGCGTCGGCGCCGAGACGCTGCTGTCGCAAATCGTGCGGATGGTGGGAGAGGCGCAACGGAGCCGGGCGCCGGTGCAGCGGCTGGTGGACCGGGTGTCCGCCTACTTCGTACCCGCGGTCTTCGCGGCGTCGGCGGCGGCGTTCATCGTCTGGGCGCTGGTCGGCCCGGAGCCGAAAATGGCCTATGCGCTGGTCGCCGCCGTGTCCGTGTTGATCATCGCGTGTCCGTGCGCGCTCGGCCTCGCCACGCCGATGTCGATCATGGTGGCCATGGGAAAAGGCGCGAGCCTCGGCGTGTTGTTCCGCAACGCGGAGGCCATCGAAGTGCTGCGCCGCGTGGACACGCTCGTCGTGGACAAGACCGGCACGCTGACCGAGGGCAAGCCACAGCTCGTGGCCGTCGTTGTCGAGGCTGGAGTTGACGAGGGAAGCCTCGTCCGATGGGCCGCGAGCCTCGAGCAAGGGAGCGAGCACCCGCTGGCGGGAGCGATTGTCGCGGGGGCGGTGGCGCGGGGCCTGGACCTGCGCAGCCCGGCCGGGGTCGAGGCCGTCAGAGGCAAGGGCGTGACGGGCACGGTTGACGGGCACCGCGTCGCCCTGGGCAACGTCGCGCTCATGGAGCAGCTTCACGTCGATCCCGGCCCGTTGGGCGCACGCGCGGAGCAATTGCGGGCAGACGGGCAGACGGTGGTATTGGTGGCCGTCGATGGACGGCCGGCGGGGCTGCTGGCCGTGGCCGATCCGGTGAAGGCCACGACCGCCGCGGCGATCCAGCAACTGCACCGCGAGGGGCTGAAGATCGTGATGCTCACCGGCGACACGCGCACGACCGCCGAGGCGGTTGCGCGACGACTGGGCATCGACGACGTCCTGGCGGACGTGCTGCCGGACGAGAAACTGAACGCGGTGAAGCGGCTCCAGGCGCAGGGACGGTTCGTCGCGATGGCGGGCGACGGCATCAACGACGCGCCCGCGCTGGCGCAGGCCCAGGTCGGCATCGCCATGGGAACCGGCGCCGACGTGGCGATGGAGAGCGCGGATGTCACGCTCGTGAAGGGCGACCTGACCGGGATCGTGCGCGCGCGGCGCCTCAGCGCGGCGACGATCGCGAACATCAGGGAGAATCTGTTCTTCGCGTTCGTCTACAACGCGCTGGGGGTGCCGCTGGCGGCCGGCGTCCTGTATCCGTTCACGGGGATCCTGTTGAGTCCGATGATTGCGGCCGCGGCGATGAGCTTCAGCTCGGTGTCGGTGGTCGCAAACGCCCTGCGGCTGAAAAACGCCCGGCCCTGACCCGGCGGCGCCTGAGACGGCCCATCAGCCAAACCTGCAGCGGCCCGAAGCCTGCCGGTGATATCCTCATTGCCACCGGAACGGGGAGTCGCGCGAGTCCTGTCTGCGCACGAGGAGGCGAGCATGAGGGAACCCTGGCGGCCGCTGTTGCTTGCGGCCGCAATCACCGTGACCGTCGGTGTCGCGTCGGCGACGGCGCAAACCGTCATCGTGAAAAACGCGCCGCCGGGGTCGCCCATCGAGCTCGTGCTGAACACGGCTACGGTCGGGTCCGCGACCGCGAACGCCACCGGCGACGCGACGCTCGTCGTCAAGGCGCCGCCCACTGCGACAGCCGCGGAGTCGTCTGCGCACGTCTTTGTCGACGCGTGCGACAAGATGCGGCGCGTGTTCCTCGTCGAACCCGGCCTGCAGCCGCCTCCCCCGGAACCGGGCTGCACCCGATCGGAGATTGCCGGGTTGTTCGTCATGCGCCGGATCACCACGTTCGTCGTGGATGTCGGCGGGGTCACGCCGGCGCTGTGGCTGAAACAGGGAGCGCCGCCGGCAGAGTGGCTGCGGCAGGCGGCGGCCGGCACCCCTATCAAACTCCGGCGACGGTTGCCCACCGGCCTCGTGGTGTTCGGAGGCGGAAGCTACGCGAAGTTCCGCGATGCGGCGGTCCTCGCGTGCGGAAACGTGACCGCCTGCACCAGCGCGGATCTCAGGCCCGCCTATGCCGCGGGCGTCGACTACTGGATCACCCGGTTCATCGCCGCCGAGGCGAGCTACATGAAGCCCTTGCGGGTGACCGCTTCCGGCGCCGGCGACACGTTCAATTTCGACAGCTTTTTCGATGCGCGCGTCGTGACCCTCGCCGGGAAGGTGGGCGTGCCGATTGGCGCCGTGCGCTTCTACGGTAAGGTGGGCGCGAATTATCACCGGGCGACGACGAGCACGACGGAGACGATCAACGACATCTTGATCACCGTCGGCGACACCACGCAGACGGTCCTCGGCGGAACGCAGACCATCGAACTGAAGACGTCGGGACTGGGCTGGGTGTTTGGTGGCGGTCTTGAGGGCTGGGTGACGCCGGGAGTGGCCATCTACCTGGAGGGCGGACGTACCCAACTCAAGGGCAACAACCTCAATGGCGGCGAAGGCTCGATCAACGACCGGATGACCTATTTCCTGGCCGGTCTCCGGGTGCATATCGGACGCTGAGGGGAGTTAGCTGCCGCGTGCGAAGTGCGACGTGCGGGGTGCGGAGTGCGCGCCCTGCGAAATGCATCGCGCCAGCGAAGCGAGTGGGCGGTGCGATGGCGGGCGTGCGCCGGACTACTGCACGTCCACCAGCTCGATCTCGAAGACGAGCGTCGCGCTCGGCGGTATCGAACCGCTGCGGCTCGCGCCGTATCCGAGCGACGGCGGAACGACGACGCGGCGCAGGCCGCCGACGTTCATCCCCAGCACGCCGTTTTCAAATCCGGTAATCAGTTGGGCGGCGCCGACGGTGAACGAGAAAGCCGGCCGCCCGGTTGACGTGTCGACCTCCAGTCCTTTCTGATCGGGAGGCTTCGACGCGTCATAGAGCCAGGCGGTGTAGTTCACCGTCACCACGCTTCCAGTGATCGCGGTCGTACCGGTTCCCAACCGCAAGTCGGTCGTGCTGTAAGGCGGGCTGCTCGACGGGGACGTCGTCGTGCCTCCGCAGGCGGCGGTCAGGGCAGCGAGCACGCCAAGGGCAACGAAGGTCAGGGTCGACCGAAGAAGACGTACCACGTGAACTCCAGGGAAAGGGCCAGCGCCGGTCGATTATGCCACGAATAGGTGCTACGGTTCAGGAACCCAATCACGGGAAGCGCCTGATATAGAGGGGCCCGCCGAGCTGCCTCATCTGTTGGACTATCCAGTCCCGGCGCTCTTCGACGTAGGCCGACGGGCGGTCCACCCGCAAGCGCAGCGGATTGGGCAGAACGGCCGCCAGCAGCGCCGCCTCTTCGGACTGCACGCGCGCGGCCGGCTTCCGGAAATAGCGCTGGCTCGCCGCCTCGACGCCGAACACCCCGTCACCCAGCTCGACGATGTTCAGGTAGACCTCGAGGATACGGCGCTTGGACCACGTCAACTCGATGAGCGCCGTGAAGTACGCCTCGAGGCCCTTGCGAACGAAGCTGCGGCCGGACCACAGGAACAGGTTCTTGGCGACCTGCTGCGAAATCGTGCTCGCGCCGCGCAGTCGGAGCCCGCGTTCGTGGTCATCGATGGCCTTCTGGATCGAGTCAACGTCGAAGCCGTGGTGGTCGGCGAAATGCTGGTCCTCGGCCGCGATGACGGCCAGCGCGCAGTCGGGCGAGATCCGGGCCCAGGGCACCCACCGGTACGTCGCGTGATAGGTGCGACCCGCGAGCTGCGCGCCGACGCGCCGCTCGATCATGACCGCCGTGGTCGGCGGCGGGACCCAGCGCAGGGCCAGGGTGCCGACGAGCGACACGACGACCAGCAGGCCGACGATCTCGAGCGCCAGCAGCAGAAGGCGACGGACACCGAACCGCGATCGGGACGCCATGCCCCGCGGATTCTACCTCGTGGGGTCAGGTCTTGATTCCGTGGTTTTTTCACGACCTGGCCCCTCGTCATTGCTGCCGGCTTGACAACCCGCGCCCATCCATGCAACGCTTCATCCGGATATACGAATATATAGCCGTGATTACTCCAGTCCTCGACCAGCTTTCCATCGTGGCCGACGCGCTGCGTGCGCGCATGCTCGGGGTGCTTGGGCGCCACGAACTGACCGTGTCCGAGCTGTGCGATGTCATCCAGCTGCCGCAATCGACCGTCAGCCGGCACCTGAAGACGCTGAGCGACGGGGGATGGGTCGCCTGCCGGCGCGAGGGAACCAGCCGTTATTACAGCCTGCCCGTTGACGATCTCGACGCGGCGCGCCGGCGATTGTGGCTGCTCATTCACGAACAGGTCCGGGAGACGGCCGAGGCGCTCCAGGACGAGGCCCGGCTGAAGAGCGTGGTTGCCGAGCGCCGCTCGAAATCCGAGAAGTTCTTCTCGTCGGCCGCCGGCCAGTGGGATCACGTCAGGGCCGAGTTGTTCGGCCGCGACAGCCACCTGCGCCCGCTGCTCGGGCTGCTGGATCCGACCTGGACCGTGGGCGATCTGGGCTGCGGCACCGGGCAGGTCAGCGAAGCGCTGGCGCCGTTTGTCGGCAGCGTCGTTGCCATCGACAGCTCGAACGAGATGCTGGGGGCGGCCCGGGAACGGCTGCGGGAGCATTCGAACGTCACCATTCGCCGCGGCACGCTCGAAGCGCTGCCTCTCGAAGACGGCGAGGTGCACGCGGCAGTGGCGATCCTGGTCCTGCACCACACGGCGGATCCGGCGCGTGTCCTCGCCGAGGCGGCGCGCGTGCTCTGTCGCGGCGGCCGGCTGCTCATCGCCGACATGCTGCCGCACAACCACGACGAGTATCGCCAGACGATGGGACACGTGTGGCTGGGGTTCTCGGAGCGGCAGGTCGAACGCTGGTGCACCGGCGCAGGGTTCGGACCGTTGCGCTGGCACGCGCTTCCCGTGGAGCCCGGCGTCAAGGGGCCGAGTTTGTTCGTCGCGACCACGTCGCGCTCGATTTCAACCGGAACGTAGAGGAGGACTGGATCATGAACGTGACTGTGGCAACCGCGCATGCGTTCGACACGGCCAAGCGGGCCGGACGGGTGCCTTTCAAGGTCAAGGATCTGACGCTGGCGGACTTCGGCCGCAAGGAGGTCCGGCTGGCCGAACACGAGATGCCCGGGCTGATGGCGCTGCGCGCGCGATACGCCGGCCAGCGGCCGTTGGCGGGCGCCCGCATCATGGGCAGCCTGCACATGACCATCCAGACGGCGGTGCTCATCGAGACGCTCGCCGACCTGGGCGCCGACGTTCGCTGGGTGTCCTGCAACATCTTCTCGACGCAGGACCACGCCGCCGCCGCCGTGGCGGTCGGACGGCCGGAAACGGGCGGCACGCCCGACGACCCGCGCGGCATCCCGGTCTTCGCCTGGAAGGGGGAAACGCTCGACGAGTACTGGTGGTGCACGCGCGAGGCGCTCGTGTGGCCCGACGGCGCAGGGCCGATGCTCATCGTGGACGATGGCGGCGACGCGACGCTGTTCGTGCACAAGGCGTTCGAGTTCGAGAAGGCCGGGGCCGTTCCGGCGTTCGACGCCGAGAAGGATCCGGAGGAATGGGGCGTCATCCTCCAGGCGCTAGGCGAAGAACTGAAGACGCGGCCTGGACTCTGGACCCGCATCGCCAACGGCATCCGCGGGGTGAGCGAGGAAACCACCACCGGCGTGCACCGGCTCTATCAGATGATGGAGCAGGGCACGCTGCTCTTTCCCGCCATCAACGTCAACGACTCGGTGACCAAGAGCAAGTTCGACAACGTGTACGGCTGCCGGCACTCGCTGCCGGACGGGTTGAACCGCGCCACCGACGTGATGCTCGGCGGCAAGGTGGCCCTCGTCCTCGGCTACGGCGAGGTGGGCAAGGGCTGCGCGCAATCGCTGCGCGGGCAGGGCTGCCGCGTCATCGTCACCGAGATCGATCCCATCTGCGCGCTGCAGGCGGCGATGGAGGGGTTCCAGGTGGCCACGCTCGATGACGTGGTCGAAACGGCCGACGTCTTCGTGACGGCGACGGGCAACCTGAACGTGATCGGCGCCGCGCACATGAAGCGGATGAAGGACAAGGCCATCGTCGGCAACATCGGCCACTTCGACAACGAGATCGACATGGCGGGGTTGAAGAAGGTGCCGGGCATCGAGCGCGTCAACATCAAGCCGCAGTACGACGAGTGGCGCTTTCCGGACGGCCACGCCGTGATGGTGCTCGCCGAGGGACGGCTGCTGAACCTGGGCTGCGCGACGGGGCACCCGAGCTTCGTGATGTCGGCCTCGTTCACCAACCAGGTGATGGCGCAGCTCGACCTGTTCCAGCACGCCGGCGAGTACGAGAAGAAGGTCTTCATGCTGCCGAAGCATCTCGACGAGGAAGTGGCGCGCCTGCACCTGGCGCCGCTCGGGGTGAAGCTGACCACGCTGACCAAGGAGCAGGCGGATTATCTTGGCGTGCCGGTCGAGGGTCCGTACAAGGCGCCGCACTACCGGTACTGATCAACGAAGGCGGGCGGCGGAGCGGGAGGCGCAAGGCGGGGGGCGGAAGGCGGGCGGCCTGGCGGCGGGCCGCAGGTCGAAACGGCAATTTGCGCGAATGCGAGGGCGGACTTTCGGGTCCGCCCTTTTTTTGTACCGAGCCAGCGCTAATGACGGCGATCTTCCTGTGGACCTGTCAACAACTGCGCCAGTTGTTGCGCGCGGTCAAGCGCGGACATCCCTTCGATCCGCTCAATCCGAAACGGATTCGCCGGATCGCGTGGGTCGTCATCGCCATCGGGCCGGTGCGCGACGCGCGGCAATTCATCGCCGCGGTGAGCGCCATCCAATCGGGCGCGATCAGGCAGGCGCTTCCCGGCGCGTCGGTGGGGTACGCGCTGCGCTTCAGCTGGGAGACGGTCGTCATCGGGTTGGTGATGCTCGCGATCGCGTACGCGTTCGAGGCGGGCGTCAGGCTGCAGAACGACCAGGACCTGACGATCTGAGGCGCGCCATGGCCATTGTCGTGAATCTCGACCTGATGCTCGTCAAGCGCAAGATGACGCTGACCCAGCTCTCGGAGCGCGTCGGCGTGACGCTGGCGAACCTCTCGATCCTCAAGCAGAACAAGGCACGCGCCGTCCGCTTCTCGACGCTCGACGCCATCTGCGCAGCGCTCGGGTGCCAGCCAGGCGATATTCTCGAACACCAGGCGAGCGCGTCCGGTGAATCGGAATCGTCCGAGGTCTGAGGGAGCGCACGCGACCGCGCGCGTCGTATACTCGATGGCTCAGGCGCGGCTTCGGCTTCGCGGCAGCGTGAAGCTCGAGTGGTCGCGCGTGCGGCAGAACCGAGGCCCTCCAGCAAGGAGACGACGTGGCGGCGCAGCAGACCGACAGACCCGGCGCGCTGGTGTCGCTGGCGCGCGCGATGCGCTCGTGGCGCACGGCCTCGGTCGCGCTCCTGTCCTTCTCCTCGGGGCTCCCGCTCGGCCTCGTCTGGTACTCCGTCCCCGACTGGATGCGATCGATCGGCGTGGACATCCGCGTCGTCGGGCTGTTCACGCTGGCGCAGGCGCCCTGGGCGTTCAAGGTCGTCTGGTCGCCGTTGATGGACCGGTACGTCCCGCCATTCTGGGGACGCAGGCGCGGCTGGATGGCCGTCACGCAGATCGCGCTGGCGGTGCTCGGACTCCTGCTCGCCGGCGTGGGGCGTCGGCCCGAGATGCTGTGGGTGGTCGGCGCCATCGCGCTGGGCATCGCGCTCGCGTCCGCGTCGCAGGACATCGCCATCGACGCGTACGCCGTGGAGGTGCTGCGCAAGGACGAGCAGGGGACGGCCGTTGGCGCGCGCATCGCGGTGTACCGCCTGGCGATGCTGGTGTCGGGCGGCCTCGCCATCACGCTGGCGGGACGGTACGGCTGGCCCGCGGTGAACGTCCTGCTCGCGGCCGTCTACATACCGACGCTCATCCTCACGTGGAAGGCGCCTGAACCGGAGGAGCATCAGACCGCGCCGCGATCCCTTCGTGATGCCGTCTGGCTGCCGTTCATCGGGTTCCTGGCCCGCCACCGGGCGCTCGAGATCCTCGCGTTCGTGCTGCTCTACAAGCTGTCCGACCAGCTGACGCAGTCGCTCACGCGGCCGTTCCTGATCGACATGGGATACACCGCGGACCAGCGCGGCATCGCGCTCGCGACGATCGGGGTGTTCGCGACGATCATCGGTGCCCTGCTCGGCGGCTGGATCACGACGCTCATCGGGCTCGGCCACGCGCTGTGGATCTTCGGTGTCGTCCAGATCTTCGCCAACATCGGCTACTACCTGATCGCGCAGGCCAGCGCGCCGACCGTGACGCTGATGTACGGCGCGATCGGGTTCGAGCTGCTGGTTGCCGGGATCAGCACGGCGGCCTTCTCGGTGCTCCTGTTGCGGATGACGCAGAAGCGGTTCTCGGCCACGCAATACGCGCTCTTCTCGAGCCTCTTCGCGCTGCCCCGCCTGGTGGCCGGCCCCGTGGCCGGGTTCGCCGCCGACGCGCTGGGCTGGGGCCCGTTCTTCCTGGCCACGCTCGTCACCGGGATCCCGGGCCTCGTGATGCTCCAGCGCTTCGTGCCCATCGGCGTGCGCGATCCGGAGTTCACCGTCGAGCCGGTGACCGACCGCGTGCCCCTGGGCGGGACCGCGATCGCGCTGCGCGGCGTGACGGGCGCAATCGGCACGGGCGTGTTCGTGCTTGCGGTCGTGGCGCTGCTCGCCGCGTTGAAGACGATGCGCGAAGCGCATGCCGCGTTCGATCTGCGCGCGGCAATCTGGCAGGTGGCGCACCCGGTCTCGATTCCCGACTGGGTGCAGCTGGTCGGGATCGTCGTGTGCGCCGTCATCGGCGGCCTGTTTGTCGCCGCCGTCGTCGCGGCGCGGCATGGCGCGGCCGCGGACGACTCGATGCGGTCGGAGATCGGCTGACGGACGCGCGCGCGGTTCGGATGCGAAGGTCCATCGAACGCGTCGTTCGTGAACAGGGAGGACCCGTGGCAATCGAAGGTTCAGGTGCCGGTCATCCCCGGCTGCGCTGCCGGCTTCTCCCGGTCGCGCTCGCAGTCGTCGCGGCTTCAGCGTGTGCGCGCACCGCGGCTCCGACCTCGCAGACAGCCGCCGCTCCCGGACTGTGGCAGGTCTACGACCAGTCGCTCAAAGGGGCCAAGTACATCGACCTCACCCACACGATCACGCCGTCCATCCCGGTGTGGAAGGGATTCGGCCCGTCAACGTTCGCGCCGACCGTGAACCCGGCCACCCTCAAGCCGTACGATTACGCGCCGGACGGCTTCCAGGCGACCGCCTACCGGCTTTCGACCGACCAGCTCGGCACGCAACTCGATCCGCCAGCGCACTGGGCGCCGGAATATCCCGCCATCGACGAGTTGCCCGCCACCTACGCGGTGCGACCGCTGGTCGTCATCTCGATCGTCAGCCAGCTCGCACAGAATCCGGGATACCACCTGCAGGTGGCCGACGTCGAACACTTCGAGGCCAGCCACGGCAGGATCCCGGCGGGCTCGGTGGTGATGGTCCGGTCGGACTGGTCGAAGGAGTGGCCCAATCCCACGCTCGCGACGCGCGCGGTCTTTCCCGGCGTGTCGCTGGACGCGCTGAAGTTCCTGCACCTGCAGCGCCACATCCTGTTTCACGGACACGAACCGCTCGACACCGACACCACGCCGACGCTCGAGGGCGAGCACTGGTTGATGCACAACGGCTACACGCAGGCGGAAGGTGTCGCAAACCTCGACCAGGTCGCCGAGACCGGCTGCCTCGTCGCCATCGGCTACCCGAAGTTCGGCGGCGGCACCGGCGGCTACGCTCGCTACGTTGCGATCTGTCCCGCGGGCTGGAAGTACGGCGTGTCGGTGGGTGAAGTTGCGGATGCCCCGCTGCCGAAGAGCGACAAGATCCTGCAGTGGGACGACGCGAGCGGGATGCGCGTGCGCAAGTAGCGCGGACGGAGGCGGGCGAGGTCATGAACGAAGAAGGCCCGCCGAGAGCTCGTTTTCTCCCGGCGGGCCTTCAAACACCCGGCGGCATCTCAGTCTCCATGATCACCTCGTCGTTGAGGCCGTGTCCGTCACCTGGTCGATCGTGCAGATCCACGTGACGCCACGAATGACGACGCTGACGACGCTTCCGGGAGGGGGCGCAAAGAGCCCGCTCCGCCAGTGCCTCCTGCCGAGCGCCCGTTGCGGAACAGGTGCCCGACGACTGAAGTGGGTTGCCTTGAGTTCGAACCCAAAGTAGGCCTATCTCGCGCCGCTGTCAAGCTCAGCCGAACGTGTCTATTTTGTGATTTTACGTGTCGTCTGCGTGCCGCGCCTTCGATTCGGCCATCGCCGTAGCACGGGCCGATTTTGCCGTTCCTGGAACGTTCGAGGCGCCCCAGCCGTCTACATCCGTACAACCTCCGGACCCGCCCCCCCGAGGCGACCGCCATGCTTGCTGACACCTTCACGCGCGACCTTCGCGTCGGACTGCGCGTGCTGGTCAAGGAAAAGTCGTTCTGCGCGCTGGCGATCATCGTGCTGGCGCTCGGCATCTGCGCCGTGACGACGATGTTCGCCGTCGTCAACGGCATCATGCTGCGCGGCTTCTCGTTTCCCAACGCCGGGCGGATGATGAGCGTCAACTTCATCGATCCCTCGAGCGCCACCTTCGCCGGCGTCAGCGGCCAGATTCTCTCGATGGACTACGCGGAACTGGTCTCCGAGCAGAAGTCCTTCGAATTGATGGCCGCCCACCTGGACGGGTCAACCGTGAACATCACGGTCAATGGCCAGCCCCGGCGCTACATCGGCTCGTACGTCACCCAGGATTTCCTGCGCATTCTCGGCATCGGGCCGATGATGGGCCGCGATTTCACGGCTGAGGACAACAAGCCGGGCGCCGTGAAAGTTGCGCTCATCAGCCACGGCATCTGGCAGCGCGACTTCGGCGGCTCGCCGGACATCGTCGGCAAGGCCGTCCGGACGAACGGCGCGCCGGCCACCATCATCGGCGTGATGCCCGCAGGCTTCGATTTCCCCAACACCGAGCAGGTGTGGATCCCGCTGTACAGCGAATACCCCGTTCTGCCGAGGAACGACCCACGGGCCAACGCCCCGGCCGTTCTCGGCCTGATCAAGCGAGGCGTGTCGCCGGAGCAGGCCCAGGCCGAGATGACAACCTTCGCCCGGCGTTTCGCGAGGGCTTACGCCGCCACCAACAAGCCATTCAACACCGGCCTCGTGGAGCCCCTCATCAAGACGATGACCTCGCCACAGCTGCGCGGCACCCTGGTGACGATGCTGGGGTTCTGCGTCGGCGTGCTGCTGATGGCGTGCGTGAACGTGATGAACATGCAGTTTGCCCGCGCGACGCTGCGCGCCAGGGAGCTCGCCATCCGTTCGTCGCTCGGCGCCACCCGCATCCGGTTGATGCGCCAGATGCTGACCGAGAGCCTGCTCGTGGCCGCGGCCGGCGCGCTCATCGGCATCGGCCTCGCCTACCTGTCCACCGACTGGCTGTCGGCCGCGCTGCGCAACATGGACGACCCGCCGCCGTCGTGGATGACGTTCGAGATCGACCACCTCGCGCTCGTCGTCACGGTGGGCGCGGCGGGCGCCGCCGCGCTCGTCTCCGGGCTGCTGCCGGCGTGGATGGCCACGCGCGTTGGCGCGGCCGCGGTCCTGAGGGACGGCGGGCGCGGCAGCACCGGCCGCGGCGTCAGCCTGGTGACGCGCGCCCTCGTGGTGTTCCAGATCGTCGTCACCTGCGTCCTGCTCGTCGGGTCACTGCTGCAGGTGCGCTCGATCCTGAAGCAGCAGACGCTCGACTACGGCTACGACACCTCCGGCGTCATGTCGGCCCGGATGGGGCTGATGGACGCGGACTATCCAACGTCGGAGTCGCGCAGGCTGTTCTACGATCGGCTGCTGCGCGAGCTTCGGAATTCGCCGGAGTTCGACGGCGTGGCGCTGACGAGCCGGTTCAAGATGGTGTTCTCGGGCAACGGCCCGATCGAAATCGACGGCAAGGTGTACAAGGACAAGCGCGATCGCCCGAACACCAATTACGAACAGGTGTCCCCCGGCTTCTTCGCGGTCCTCGGCCAGAAAATCGTCGAGGGGCGCGGCTTCACCGACGACGATCTCGACTCGCGGCAACCGGTGGCGATCGTCAACGCCGCGTTCGCGCAGAAGCACTTCGGGAACGACAGCGCCGTCGGACGCCGCTTCCGCACCGGCGATGGCAGCACGCCGCGGTACGGCCCCTGGCGCACGATCGTCGGCGTCGTCACGACGGTCCGGATGCTCGGACCCTACAACAATTCGAACGTGGACGCCTGCGGCTTCTATGTCCCGTTCTATTCCGTGCCGTTCGGCCCGGCGGAGCCGGCCGTGCTCGCGAGCCAGTTCGGGACGGTCCTCGTGAAACCGCACGCCGGGCAGCGCGCGGACGCGCTCATCGCGGCGCTGCGGCGCGAGGTCAACAAGATCGATCCGAACCTGCCGCTCTACTACGTGGGGACGCCCAAGCGCAACATCGACGGCAACCTCGCCGGGAGCCGCATCGTCGCGACGATGTTCTCGATCTTCGGCACGGTCGCGGCGGTGCTGGCCGCAGTCGGCATCTACGGCGTGATGTCGTTCTCGGTCAGCCGGCGCACGCAGGAATTCGGGGTGCGCATGGCGATCGGCGCCACCTATGGCCGCATCGTCGGGATGGTGCTGCAGCAGGGCTCGCGGCAGATCGTGCTCGGGCTCGCGCTCGGCTTCGGGTTGACGCTGCTGCTGGCCACGCTTGCGCGCGACGCGATCGCGAACACGCTCTTCGACGTCAGCGCACGCGATCCGCTGACCTACGCCGCGGTCTTTGCGCTGGTGACGATCGTCTCGCTCGTCGCGGTGCTGATCCCGGCGCGGCGGGCGACCCGCGTGGATCCGATGATTGCGCTGCGGGCCGAGTAAAATTCAAGACCTGACCCCGGAGGGTGCGACTGTCACCGGACGGGGACAAGGGGGGCGGACGCCGGGGCAGGAACCTGGCCGTATTTCCTGGCAAATCTGGCCGCCGCCGCATGGCAGCGCGATTGCGATAGGAGGCGGCAGCCCCAGGAGGCCATTATGAACATCATCAAGACGCTCACCCCGGCCACGCTGCTCGTCGCGCTCAGCCTGGTGACGCTGCCCAGCGCGGCGCTGGCACAGAACCGCGACACTCGCGGTCGTTCTTCCGGCCGAGAATCCGCGCGCGCCACCACGCGTGAAACGAGCCCGCAACAGGGCGCTGCGCGCCAGGCAGCCCCGCGGCAACAATCCGGATCGCGCGCGGCGAGCCCGCGGCAGTACGCGGCCCCGCGGCAGGACATCGCGCCGCGAGCGTACGCGGCTCCGCGGCAGTACGCAGCTCCGCGTCAGAACGTCGCGCCACGGGACTACGCGGGCCAGCGGCAGTACGCGGCTCCACGTCAGAACGTTGCGCCACGGGATTACGCGGGCGGGCGGCAGTACGCGGCTCCGCGCCAGTATGTCGCTCCCAGGTACGAACCGCGGCGGGATTTCGGCCGCGCCTACGTCGCGCCTCGTGGCGACTACCGGTCCTACGGTCGGATCGCGCCGTACCGGCCGTACTTCTTCAGCCGCCCGTACTACGACTTCAGGCCGCGCCTGCACCTCGGGTTCGGCTTCTGGCTTGGCTTCCCGGTGGCGTATCCGCGCGCCTGGGTGTCGGGCTATCTGCCGCCGGTGTACGGCTACTACCAGGGGTCGGTGGGGATCGTCCCCGGCGCGACGGCCTACGGCGGCGTCAGTTTCGACGTCTCACCGGCCGACGCGGCCATCTACCTGGACGGCGAGTACATCGGGAGCGCCGGCGACTTCGCGCCCAACGCGGCGCCGCTCACGTTGACGCCCGGGCCGCACCGGATTGAGGTGCAGGCCGAGGGGTACCGTCCGATGACGTGGGACGGCGACATCGTGCCTGGCCAGGTCCTCCCGTTCCGTGGCGCGATGGAGCCTTACTAAGCGGCACTTGTCGTCCGGGGTCCGGAGTCCGAAGTCCGGTGGAAATGAAATGAGGGCGGGCCAGGTGGTCCGCCCTTCTCTTTGTACGCCGGGATCGCGGATGCGGGTATGATGCGGGCGGGTTTGGGAGGACTGCCGATGTTCAGGACCGCTCGCTGTTTCGCGCTCGCCGCCGCCACCGTGTGCCTCTCGGTGCCGGCCCTCGCCCAGACGCCATCGGATGTCAGGGACGGCAAGGTCGCCGTCATCGGCGAGAACCCCGGCATCCGCCTGGTCACGAAGGACGGCGCGCCGCCCTCGACGAGCGTCAGCTTCTGGCGCGTGTTCCAGAGCCCGGCGGGCATGGGGCACGTCTGTTTCGTCACGAGCGACATTACCGGCGACGGCCCGACGCCAGACGATGTGCGGCTCGTGTTCACCGACAACGAGAAGCTCGCCGACTACGTCGCCACGCAGCTGATGACGGCGTTCGACAAATCCTACGCCGAGAAGCCGTTCCCCGTGCGCCACGCGCGGTTCGAACGAAGCGGCGACACGGCGACCGCCTGGACCGAAACCGTCAAGGCCGACGGGTACTCGATTGACCTGGTGTGGCGCGACTTCTACGAGCCGTTCGCCATCGAGAGCCGCGCAGGCGTGCCGCACAATCCGTACACGATCGTTTCCACCTTCATCCCGGCGAAAACGGCCGAGGTCGTCATCAACGGCAAGCACGCCGCGGGCACGGCCACGCCGCGCATGCGCGGCACCCGGCAAAGCAGCAGCGCCTTCCTCGCGTTCGCGGAAACCTGGCTGAAGTAACGCCACGTTCCCGCGTCGAGCGCGTGCGGGAGCGGGTCCGGTCCCCGCGCGCGCGGCGCCAATATCGACACCAGCTACTGCTACTGCCTGCTGTCTACTGCCTGCTGTTCTGTCCCTGCACGGAGTCGTGAACGGACTACTCCGGACGCCATCCGTGACTGTATGATTGAGGCATCCCTCGAAAGCACCGGGCAGCAGCCCTGACCACCATGAAGCGCATTGTCAGCGTCAGTCTGGGACCCGCAAGCGCCGACTACGCGTTCACCACGACGTTCCTCGGCCAGCAGTTCCATGTCCGCCGCTTCGGTGCCGATGGTGACGTGTCGCGGGCGGCGGCGCTGCTCGAGCAGTACCAGCACGAAGCCGATGCCTGCGGCCTCGGCATGGTGCGCGACCCGGCCATGGTGGGCACGCGATCGTTCGTCGATCGCCTCACGGCGAGGCTCGAACGGCTCGTCACGCGCGTGCCGGTCACGACCGGCGCCAAGCTGCGGACCTTCTTCGACGAGTGGGCCGTCCGCCACGTCCAGAGCGAGGATCCCGGGTACTTCACCAACGCGCGCGTGCTCTTCCTGTCGGGCATCGGCAACTACCGTGCGGCCGCCACGCTGGCCGAGTACACGAAGAACCTGCGGTTTGCCGACCCCGTCACGCTCGACGGCATCCCGGTCGTGCTCCGTTCGCTGCGCGCGCTCGAATGCTACGCGGCGTTCTCGGCGCGCAGGGCCCGCCGGCGAAAGCCCGGCGCCTTCGCTTCCGAGCTGCTCCCTCGACTCGCGTGGAACCGCGCTGCCGTCCGGAAGGCGATGAAGTGGGCGCATTTCCTGATGGCGCCGTACCAGGAGGCCGAGCGGTACAGCGCGGAGGAATTGCAGCGGAAGGTCGTGCTCACCTCCTCCATCACGGACGAATCGGTGAAGCTGCTGGGCGAAAAGGGCGTCCACGTCATCATCGACCGCACGCCGCAGCTGCTCGATCGCGTGGTCGGGCTGAACGTCATCGACGCGATGATCCTGGCCTCGCTCGAGCGACCCGCCGCCGAGATGTCCGACGACCACTACCTGGATGTGCTCGGCGGCCTCGACTTCGCCCCGCGGATGATCTACCCGTCGGGCCGCTATCGCCGGACGAACCGGTTCGCCTTCGTCATTCACCCGCTGTCGCAGGAGTACTTCAAGGCGATCAAGGCTGTCGAGATCATCTCGCGGTCGGCGGGCCGGCGTGGGATGAACCTGGTCGAGCGCGTGATGGCGCACACGCCGCCGTTCGTCTACTCGCACATCACCGGCATCGAGTCGCCCACCGGCGTGTCGGCCGAAGGCTGGCTCATCGGCGTCGGCGGCACGCCCAAGCAGCTGCTGGCGCACAGCCCCGAGTTCACGTATCGCCGGTTGCTGGCGGCGGCGCGGATGGCTGAACGGCTCGGCGCGCAAATCATGGGGCTCGGCGCGTTCACGAAGGTCGTCGGCGACGCCGGCGTCACGGTGGCCAAGCGCGCCAACATCCCGATCACGACCGGCAACAGTTACAGCGCGTCGGGGGCGCTCTGGGCGGCGGCCGACGCGGTGCGTCGCATGGGCCTCGTGCCGCTGGGCAAGGGCGGCAAGGTGAAGGCCAAGGCCATGGTGATCGGCGCGACCGGCGCCATCGGCTCGGCGTGCGCCAGGCTGCTGGCGCAGGTGGCTGAAGAAGTGGTGCTGGTGTCGATCGAATCGGCCAAGCTGCTGACGCTGCGCGAGAGCATCCTGAAGGACACGCCGGATGCGAAGCTGCGGATCGCGCGGTCGGCCCACGAGTCCCTCGCCGAGATGGACATGATCGTGACCGCGACGTCCGCGGCCGGCAAGAAGATCCTCGACATCACGCGGGTGAAGCCGGGCTGCGTGATCACCGACGTCGCCCGCCCGCTCGACCTGCCGGCCGAGGAAGTGGCCAAACGCCCCGACGTGCTCGTCATCGAGTCGGGCGAAATCCTGCTGCCGGGCGACGTGCACATCCGCAACATCGGCCTGCCGAAGAACATCGCCTACGCCTGCCTCGCCGAAACCATCGTGCTCGCGCTCGAAGGCCGCTTCGAGACCTACACGATCGGCCGGAACATCGAATGGCAGAAGGTGAAGGAAATCTACAAGCTGGGGCTGAAGCACGGCATGCGGCTGGCCGCGATTTCGGGCGTCAACGGCGTGTTCAGCGACGAGGACATCGCGCGCGTCCGGGAGCGCGCGCTCGTCGCGCGCGGCGCCGCCGCAGCCGCGACCACCGCGGTGGTTGACCCGGCCATGGAAGCGGCAACCTCCAAGCCGGCCTGAAGGACCAGATGGACGAACCCGTCGCATTCATGGAGCCCGAGCCCGCGCAGGATCTCGATTGGCGGCTGGGCCGCCTGGCGATCCTCGGCGGCGGCAACATCGGCCTGGCGCTCGCGCGCGCCTCGTCGCAGCCGGCCTCTACTCGCCCGATCGCCTCACCATCACCCGCCGGCAGGCGTCCTTGCTCGAGGAGGCGCGCGCCGAAGGCTACGCGGTCGCCACGGACAATCACGCGGCCGTGCGCCACGCCTCGATTGTCGTCATCGCCATGCAGCCGCAGCAACTCGAGGACCTGCTCCACGAGATTCGAAACGACCTGGTGCCCTCGACGCACCTGCTGATCTCGCTCGTGTCGGGCATGTCCATCGCCGAGATCCAGCGGCACCTCGGCTTTCCCGGCTCCGTGGTCCGGGCAATGCCCAACACGGCAATCGCGATTCGCGAGTCGATGACGTGCCTGAGCTCGAATCGCGCGACCGGCGACGCCCTGGCGATCGCCACGGCGCTCTTCGAGTCGGTCGGCGCGACGCTCATCATTCCCATGGAGCACATGATCCCGGCCACCGCGCTGTGCGCGTGCGGGATCGCCTTCTTCCTGCGGTCAGGGCGGCACGGTCAGCTCGGCGATGATCAAGGGCATCACGACGTCGGCCGCCAAGGCCGCGCGCCTCTACGTGCGGCGCGGCTGAGGGGTCCCCAATCGGACCCCGGACTTCGGACTCCGGACCCCGGATTTCGCAATCACATCTTCATTGCACCGCGCTCCGCGCAGTGTTACTGTTCAGCTTCCACATCCTAGCCTCCACCCGTTAACCCGACCGTCAACGCGTTCGCACGCTGCGCGACACCCGCTCCGGCCGCGGCCTCGCTGTACAGCGTGCATGTCTGGAGGCCCACTATGCGCTGTTCCGATTTGCGAGGGCACTGGGTCGTGTTCGCCGTGGTCATGCTCCTCGCGGCATCTGCCGGCTTGTTCGCGCAGACGACCGGCGCGACCCTGCTCGGCACGATCGTCGACGAGCAGGGCGCAGTCCTGCCTGGGGTCACCGTCACCGTCAGGAATACCGAGACCGGATGGAACCGGGTGGTTACCACCGACGAACGGGGCTCCTACCGGGCCGCGGCCCTGCCGCCCGGGAAGTACGAGATGAACGTGGAGATCAGCGGCTTCAACAAGGAACTGCGCTCCGGCATGACGCTGACGATCGGCCAGGAGGCCACCATCAACCTGACGTTGAAGATGTCGAACGTCCAGGAGACGGTGACGGTCACCGGCGAGGTGCCGCTCGTCGAGACGACCAAGAGCACGATGGGCACGACCATCAACCGGTCACAGCTCGACAGCCTGCCGATCGCCGGCCGTGACTTCACGCAACTCGCGCAACTCACCGCCGGTGTCACGGGCGTCGGCGGCGGCGGCATCACCACCGGCGGCCAGCTGACCCGCAACAACTCGATGCTGGTCGACGGCGTCAGCAACGACGAGGTGGCGCTCAACACCACCCGCGGCAGCATGTCGCTCGAGACCGTGCGCGAGTACGTCGTCATGGCCAGCCAGTTCGCGGCCGAGTACGGCCAGGCGTCGGGCGCGGTGGTCAACGTTGTCACCCGCTCTGGCACGAACAAGGTCGAAGGTCGCGCGTTCACGTTCCTGCGCGACACGTCGCTGAACGCGCAGGATTTCTTCCTGCGCGATCAGGGCAACCTCACCAAGCCTCCGTTCAGTCAGCAGCGGTACGGCGGCTCGCTGGGCGGGCCGATCGTCCTCGACAAGCTGCACTTCTTCGGCGCCTACGAGGGGCTGCGCCAGCGGCAGACGTCGGTCGTCACCGTGAAGCCCGCCACCCTGCAGGATTTCGGATACTCGCCGACCGACACGACGTACCCGTACAACACGAACGGAAACCAGGGCTTCATCAAGATCGATGGCCAGGTGGGCGCGAAGCAGTCGGTGTCGGCGCGCTATCGCTTCGATCAGACCAAGACGCTCGGCCTCGGGATCGGCGGCTCGTCGCCGAAAGAGATGGGATACGACCAGACCTATCGCAACCAGGATTTCGGCGTGAGCCACACGGCGATCCTCTCCGACCGGGCGCTGAACGAGATCCGGTTCACCTACTCGACAACGCTGCGGTGGGATACCGTGGACGGGTACGCGAGCGGCCCGAATGCCGTCAGCATCAGCCGGCCCAGCATCTCTCTTGGCAAGTCGAACAGCATGCCGCAGGGCGACAAGGAGTACTACTTCCAGATCATCGACAACTTCTCGTACTCCATCGGGTCGCACAACCTGAAGGCTGGCGTCAGCGTGAACCGGATGGGCGACGATGCGTACTTCCTCGGCAACAAGGACGGCACGTTCACGTTCACGACAGACAAACCGTTCAACGCCGCCGACAAGACGACCTACCCGACGCTCTACAGCCAGCAGGTCGGCAACTGGCTGGACGTCGAGCGCGACGAGCTGTACGGCGTGTTCGTGCAGGACGCCTGGCGCGTGAAGCCCAATCTCACGTTGAACATCGGCCTGCGCTACGCGCTCGAGACCGCGTGGGAGCACGCCAACGTCCTGCGCGTGGCGGACGCGAGCACCGGCTTTGCGCCGACGCCCGGAACGGTTCCGAACGACACCAACAACTGGCAGCCGCGCGTCGGGTTCGCCTGGGACCCGAAGGGGGACGGGAAGACGGCCATCCGCGGCGGCTACGGCCTCTATTACAACAGCACGTTCCTCAACATCACGGGCAACATCTCGCTGTCGACCAAGTCGCGCGGCATCTCGGTGAAGAACCCGGGCTACCCGGATTACACCGCCGGCGGGACCATCCAGGCCGGCATTCCCAGCGCCACGGTGGCGGCGCCCGACATCCAGGTGCCCAGCACGCGCACGCTGAGCATCGGCATGAAGCGCGAGATCCTCGCCGGGCTCGCCCTGTCCGCCGATTTCGTGAACACGCGGGGAATGGACCTGTTCTGGGCGCACGACGTCAACTGGAACTCGGCGACCGACGCGCGGATCAACCCGAACTGGCAGAGCGTCACGAGCTACGAGACGACCGGCGACTCCTGGTCGAACGCCCTGCTCGTCAGCCTGGACAAGCGCGCCAGCGGCCGCATCCCGGGCTTCGGCGTGGCCTACACGCTCTCGAAGGCCACCCGGAACGTCGAGGACTTCACCTTCACGGCGCAGGATCCGAACAACCTGAACGGCGAGAAGGCGCTGGCCAGCAACGACCGCCGGCACCAGGTCGTCGTCAATACCACCTGGCTCCTGCCCGCCGACGTCCAGATCGGCGCGCTGGTGTCGGCCCGCACCGGGCGGCCCGTCAACATCACGACGGGCACCGACAACAACGGCGACACGCGTTCGAACGACCGTCCGGATCTCCTTGTACCCGGCGGCAATCCCTTCGACAAAGCCACCTACTTCACCGGCTTCACCGGACGCGTGGGCAACCTGCCGCGCAACTCCGCGTTGGGGCCGGGCTTCCTGCAGATCGATCTCCGCGCGTCGAAATTCGTGCGCTTCCGCAACAAGCGGATCGAGGCATTCGTCGAAGCGTTCAACGCCACCAACCGGCGGAACGACGGCAATCCAAGTGGCAACCTGCGATCGGCGTCGTTCGGCCTGCCGAGCAGCCTCGCCGGCAGTCCGCGCCAGGTGGAATTCGGTTTCCGCTTCGATTTCTGACACGAGGCCCAGACCCGGGCGGCGCGACGCGCCGCCCGGGCCGCGGCCTGCGATTGACTTCCCACCCCGCCGGCGATACGGTTCGCGCGGCCCCTCGCGGTGACACCATGCTCAAGACCTGTCTCAGCCTGATTCTCGCCATCTCGATGGCTCCGGCGGCGTTCGCCGACCCGCAACTCGCGAAGGCGCTGCCGTGGCGCAGCGTGGGCCCGTCGATCATGGGCGGCCGCGTCGACGACTTCGCCGTCGTCGAGAGCAACCCCGACATCATCTACATGGGGGCCGCGACGGGCGGCGTATGGAAATCGACCAACGGCGGCACGACGTGGATGCCGATCTTCGACGACTTCGGCACCACCTCGATTGGGGATGTCGCCGCGGCGCCGTCGAATCCGAACGTCGTGTGGGTGGGCACCGGCGAGGCCAACGCGCGCCAGAGTTCGTCGTGGGGCAACGGCGTCTACAAATCCGTCGACGGCGGCGCGACGTGGCAACGCATGGGCCTCGAGGACTCCCGGCACATCGGCCGCATCGTCATCGACCCGAAGAATCCCGATATCGTCTACGTGGCGGCGCTCGGCCACCTGTGGGGACCGAACAAGCAGCGCGGCCTCTTCAAGACGACCGATGGCGGCAAGACATGGGTGAACACGAAGTTCATCGACGAGGACACCGGCTTCGGCGACGTGATCATGGATCCGTCCGACAACAAGGTGCTCTACGCGGCGTCCTACCAGCGGCGGCGCACGCCGTTCGGGTTCAACGGCGGCGGGCCGGGCAGCGCGCTGTGGAAGAGCACCGACGCGGGCCGGACGTGGAACCGCCTGGCCGGCGGACTGCCCACGGGCGTCGTCGGACGCATCGGTCTCGACATCTACCGCAAGAACCCCGCGCTCCTCTACGCCACGATCGAACACAAGGACGGCGGTCTGTTCAGGTCCGACGACCGCGGCAAGACCTGGAAGAAGGTGAACAGCCTCAACCCGCGGCCGCTCTACTTCAGCCAGGTCCGCATCGATCCGCAGGACGACACCCGCATCTATGTCCTTGGCGTGTCGCTCTACGTGTCGAATGACGGCGGCAAGACGTTCAGGAGCGACGGCGCGCGCAACCTGCACGTCGATCACCACGCGATGTGGATCGATCCGCGCAACCCGAATCACCTGATCGTCGGCAACGACGGCGGCGTCGGCATCTCGTACGACCGGGCGCGCACGTGGCTGCGCGTCAACAACATTCCGCTCGGCCAGATCTACGTCGTCGGCTACGACGCGCGCGATCCGTTCTTCCTGTATGCCGGCTTGCAGGACAACGGCGTGTGGAGCGGACCGAGCGCCACCCGGCACCGCGTCGGCCCGCTCAACGACGACTGGATCCAGGTGGGCGGAGGCGACGGCCAGTTCGTGGCTGTCGATCCGAGCGACGCGCGCGCGGCTTACGTCGGCATGCAGGACGGCCGGCTGCTGCGGTTCGATTACGTGACGGGGGAATCGAAAGCGATCCGGCCTGTGGAGCCGGAGCGCGGTGCGGGCCCGGGCGGCGGGGCGGGCGGCGCCGGCGGCGGCCGGGGCGGCGGATCCGGCAGTGGCGACGCCAGGCCGGCCGGTCTCCCGCCCGTTCGCTTCAACTGGACGGCGCCAATCGTCGTCTCCCCGCACAATCCGCGCATCGTCTACCTGGCCGGCAACCGGATCTGGCGATCACTCGACGGCGGCGAGCGGTGGGCCCTCATCAGCCCCGATCTGACGAAGCAGATCGATCGCGAAAAGATCGCGATCATGGGCGTGACCGGCGACATGCTCGGGAAGAACGACGGCGTGACCGCGTACGGCACGATCACCGCGCTGGCCGAATCGCCGGTGCAGGCGGGACTGCTCCTGGCGGGCACCGACGATGGCAATGTGCAGCTGTCGAAGGATGCGGGCACGAGCTGGACGAACCTCGCGGCGAAGTTCCCGGCGCTGCCCGAGCGTTCGTGGGTGAGCGCCGCGTCCCTGTCGCCGTTCGACGCGAAGCGCATGCTCGTGGCGTTCGACGATCATCGCGCCGACGATGACAAGGCGTACATCTATCGCAGCGACGATGGTGGCGAGACGTGGCAGGCGAGCGCGCAGGGGATTTCCGAGAGCCCGGTGCGGGCGCTCAGGCAGGATCCTCGAAACCCCGATCTCATCTTTGCCGGAACCGAAAGCGGTCTCTGGTGCTCGTTCGACCGCGGCGGCACGTGGTCGCCGCTGAAGAACCAGCTGCCGGACGTGCCGGTTGCCGACATCCAGGTTCATCCTCGCACGCGCGAGCTGATGCTGGGCACGCACGGACGCGGCATCTACCTGATGAACATCGCGCCGCTCGAGGAGATGACGAAGGCGATTACGGCGGCGCCCGCGCACCTGTTCCCACCGCTGGCCGCGACGGTTTTCAATCATCTCGAGCACCGCGACTTCCTCGCGCAGGGCACCTACGTCGGGGCCAACCCGCCGCGGGGCGCGGTGCTCGACTACTATCTCGGCCGCCCCGCGCCCGAGGCGAAGATCGTCGTGGAGGATCGCGACGGCCGCGTCGTGCGCGAACTCAAGGGCGGCGGCCAGACCGGGCTCCATCGGCTTGTCTGGGATCTGCGCTTCACGCCGCCGCCGCAGGCGCCCCGTCCCGAACGGTCCACCGAGGGTGTGGATCCCGGCGACCCGCGGCCCGCGGAGAGCACGCTGGCACGGGTGCCCGGCGACTTCGGTGGTGGTGGCGATCCGACCGGCGGCGAGGCCGGCGCACCGCCCGATCCGGCGCAGGGGCCGATGGTGCTGCCGGGTGAGTACGTCGTGAAGCTCGTCGTCCCGGCGGCCACGACATCGCTCGTCGCGGCGACGGCGACCGAGACGCGCGTGACGCTGCTCGTGAATCGCGATCCGCGC
>PMZR01000050.1 GCA_003170135.1 Acidobacteriota bacterium | reverse complement strand
ACGATCTGACAAAGTCGTACTAGGGGACTGTACCAGCGAGAACGTCGGCGGCCGCTCCGCGTCCGCGCCCGCGAGATCGGCGTCGGAGCGCCGGTGTTCGATTGGGCAATTCGGTGATACGCACCACTAGCCCGCCCGGACAACCGCACACGACAACAACTTCTTTGGAAACACCAATGACCACGCGACCCGCCGGACGGTCGTTGCGCCGCGGCGCAACGGCTGCCCTCGTCCTGCTGTTCGGTCTCGGCGTGCACGCGGCGGGGCCGCTCTTCTGGCAGACGTCCACGCGCACCGATTTCCTCAAGGGCGACGTCGAGAACCTGTCGATCGACAACGACGGCCGACTGCTGCTCGGCCCGGCCATGCAACTCGTGCACGACAGCAATGCTCCGTTTCTCTGGGCCATCGTCCCGGGTCCCGACGGCTCGCTCTTTTTGGGCAGCGGCAACGAAGGCAAGGTGTACCGCATCGACAAGGCGGGCAAGGCCTCGCTCTTCTACGACGCGCCGGAACTGGAAGTGCATGCGCTGGCCGTGGCGCCTGGCGGCGGCCTCTACGTCGGCACGTCGCCGGACGGCAAGATCTACAAGGTCGACGCCAAGGGCGAGGCGGCCCCCTTCTTCGCGCCCAAGGACAAGTACATCTGGGCGCTCGCCGTCGATGCGCGCGGGAACGTGTTCGCCGCGACGGGCGACAAGGGCGTCATCTACAAGATCGCGCCCGACGGCAAGGGCGACGTGTTCTACCGCACGAAGTCCAGCCACGTCGTCGCCCTGGCCTTCGATCGCGCCGGCAACCTGGTGGCCGGCACGGAGTCGCCCGGGATGGTCTTCCGCATCGATCCCCAGGGCAAGGCGTTCGTGCTGCTCGACTCGGCGTTTCGCGAGATTCACGCGCTGCGCGTCGACGACAAGGACACCATCTACGCGGCCGCGGTCGGTGCGAAGCCGGCGCCCGAGGACCATCCGGAGATCGGGACGATGACGGGCGGCGGCGGCCTCTCCGGGGCGGGCGTGCCGTCGGTGTCGACCGAGATCACCGCGATCTCGGTGGTCGATCTGTCGTCGATGGGCGTGTCCGATTCCAAGGGCCTGCGGCGCGAGGAACGACGCACGCCGAAAGGCGCGCTCTATCGCATCGCCGCCGATGGGACGACCGATACCATCTGGGAGTCGCCCGAGGATTCGCCCTACGACATCCTCATCGAACCGGGTGGATCGCTGCTCGTCGGCACGGGGAACAAGGGCAAGATCTTCCGCGTCCTCATGGACGATCCACCCAAGGTGACGCTGCTCGCCCGCGCACCCGCACAGCAGATCACCCGCTTGCTGTCCGATGGAGCCGGCGGCGTCATCGTGACGAGCGCCAATCCCGGCAAGGTCTTCCGCCTGTCGGGCCAGCAGGCCGTGGAGGGCACCTACGTCTCCGAGGTCCACGACGCGGACACGGTCTCCACGTGGGGCACGATTGCCTGGCGCGCTTCGCTGCCGCGCGGCAGCCAGATGCAGGTGTTCACCCGATCGGGCAACAGCCAGACACCGGATGACACGTGGAGCACGTGGTCCGAGGCGTACGCGAACGCCGACGGCCAGCCGATCACGAGCCCGAAAGCGCGATTCCTGCAATGGAAGGCGGTGCTCCGCGGCAAGGAGACCCCGGTGCTGACGTCGGTGACCGCCGCCTACCTGCAGAAGAACGTCCGGCCACGCGTGACCTCGATCAGCGTCTACCCGCCGGGCGTCGTCTTTCAGAAGCCGTTCTCGACCGGCGAAATGGAAATCGCCGGCTTCGAGGACCAGGCCGATGCCAAGCCACAGTCCGGGGCGAACCAGGCCGCCTCGCTCGCCTCGACGACCGGAATGGGCCCGGCGTTGGGACGCCGCGTCTACCAGAAGGGCCTGCAGACGTTCGTCTGGAAGGCCGAAGACGACAACGACGACAAGCTGCAGTACGACGTGCTGTATCGCAGGGACGACGAGACGAACTGGAAGACGCTCAAGCACGCCCTCACCGATGCGATCTTCGTCTGGGACACGACATCGGTCCCCAACGGCACCTACACCGTCCGCATCGTGGCATCCGATGCGCCGTCGAACCCGCCGGGCGCCGCGCTGACCGGCGAGATGGACAGCACGACGTTCGACATCGACAATACGCCGCCAACGATCAAGATCACGGGGCTGCGTCGGGAGGCCCACGGCGTCGTCCTGTTGTTCGAGGTGCGGGACGACCAGTCGGCGGTGCAACGCGTCGACTACTCGATCGATGCGGAGCGCTGGCGCGCGATCTATCCGAAGGACGGCATCGCCGATTCGCGGTTCGAGCAGTACGAGTTGCCGCTCGACAGCGAGGCTCAGATACGAAGCCTCGTCATCCGGGCCATGGACACCATGAACAACGTGGCAACGGCGCGCGGCGACCTGCCGACCGGGCGGACCGACGGAGACCAGGACCGGGCACCCAAGGGGAAGCCGATCAGGTAGGCATGAAAAAGGGGTCGGGAGCCATTCCCGCGACGGGAATCGCTCCCGACCCCTTTCCATCAGGCCAAGCGGACCTCAGACGACCGACGGGGCGGCGATGTGTGTCGGCGCAACCGGGGCAGGCGCACGGTGCGCGGCGCCGTGCGCCTTGGGCCGAACGGTCGTATGAGTCAGATACCAGAACATCTTCACGGCGACCGGTTCGCCACCGAACCGGGCAGGCTCGAACCGGGCCTGTGCCACTGAATCGAGCACCGCGCCGACCGTCTTCCAGTCGTTCGCCGCGCGCTGTCCGGTCGGACCGTCCGGATTCATCAACTGCAAGCTCGCGACGCGGCCTTCGCGGGTGATCGTCGCGTCCAGCATGATCTCGTCGTCTGTGGCCATCTCGGGCACCGTCACCAGGCGCTCCAGATCCTGGCGAGGGAGGATCATCTGCGCGTCGGTCCGCTCGTCGATCTGGACCGGGTTCGCGTTCGACCCGGGATTGGAGATGGCGTCGATCAGGGCCGCCAACGAGTCCGATCGCTCGGCCCGGCTGACGTAGAAAATGCCCACCATGATCGCCATGCACGCCAGCGTAGCGGCCGTCGCGCTCAGGGCTGCCCAGACCAGGTGCAGATCCTCGAACATCCGCTCCAGCGTGCGGGGAAACGACTCCTCCCGCTCGGCCCTGAGCCGGCTGACAATGCCCCCGGCCAAGCCGTCCAGGTCCTGCAAATTGCCGGCGCGCCGGGCCGCCGCTGCCCGCAGGGCGACCGCCACGGTGTTCAGCCCCTGGGCTTCGGCGGCGCACGCCGGGCACGCGCGCAGATGGCCCTGAACGGCCACCCGCTGGTCGATCGTCAACTCGCCGTCGTGGTACTCGGCGAGCCGACGCCGTACCGCCGCACAACTCCATGTCATGATTGAGCCGCCTCTTTCAACTGCGCCCGCAGCGCCTCGCGCGCCCGGGTCAGCCTCGATTTCACGGTTCCGACTGCGACGCCCAGCGAGAAAGCGATCTCGTCGTAGCTCAGCCCGTCGATCTCGCGCAAGACGATCGCCGTGCGCTGCTCGAAGGGCAAACTGTCCAGCGCGGTCGCAATCTGTGCCGCCAGGACTTTCTGTCCGAACACCCGGTCGGGCGTCACGTGGTCGACCGGGGCCGCCGCGTCACCGCACTGCTCCAGGTGCTGGTCGAGCGATATCTGCTCGGAACGGTGCCGCCGCTTCCACCACCGCTGCCGATTGCGCGCCTGGTTGATGACGATCCGGTAAATCCACGTCTTGAGGGTCGAATGACCCCGAAAACGGCCGATCGTCCGGAAGACGCGCAGGAAGACCTCCTGCGACAGATCCAGCGCCTCGTCGTAATCGCCGAGCAGGTGCAGGGCCAGCTGGTAGACCATGCGCTGATGCTCGTTCACCAGGTCGACACACGCCTCCTCGTCGCCGACGGCACACCGCTGGACGAGAAGCGCCTCCTGGCCGCCGTACTCGGACCAGCTCAGTGCTGGCGCCCGTTTCACCGCGAGCTCCCCGGCCTGGTTCTCATTCATCGCAACTATACCAGTTCGATGCACCCTTGTCAGGGGAGAGCCGTCCTGTTCCCGGGACATTCGCGCGAGCCGAGGAGCCCGCCAGATTCGCCGTCTTTCGTGGCCTTCCTGAGATATTAGACCCCCCCGGCAGGCAAAGGTTCCGTGCGAACGGGCTGGGGTAAGATAGGGCGTCCTATGAAGCGCACCGCGCTCATTGCCCTCGGCGTCGCCTTGGCCGCCGTCGCGGCGGCTCTGCTCTACACCACCCTGGCCCGCGAGGCCGAATACCGCCGCCTCATCTCCGAGGGCGAAAATGCCCTGGCGTCCGACCGGGGTTTCGCGGCAATCGAGGCTTTCAGCGGCGCAATCGCGCTCAAGCCGGATGCCATGCTCGGCTATCTGCGACGTGGCGAGGCCTACCGGCGCCGGGGAGTTGCCGATCTGCACACCGCGCTGCGCGACCTGCGGATGGCGACCGACCTCGATCCGACCGCGCTGAAACCGCTGGAGGAAGTCGGCGACGTGAACTTCGCGCTGGACCGGTTCGCCAGGGCCGCGGAGACCTACAACGCCTATCTCAAGCTGGACGACCACTCCTCGACCGTCTGGTACAGGCTCGCGATGAGTCGCTTTCGCCTGGGCGATGCCGGGGGCGCCACGAGCGCTCTGCTTCAGGCCGTGGCGCTGAACGATCGATTTGCGGAGGCCTTCTACCTGCTGGGTGTCTGCCAGGGCCAAATGGGCCAGTCAACCGAGGCGGTCAAGTCGCTCGGCCGGGCGGTCGAGTTCTCGCCAGCCCTGTCGCAGACGTTCCTGGCGGCGCGCGAAGAGCTCGTCCGGCTGTTCCTCGTCCTCAGGCGCGACACGGACGCCATCGCCGAGCTCGAGAAGCTGGCGGCGTTCGAGCCGGCCAAGTCCGACCCCCTGATTGAAGCCGGCGTCATCTATGCGCGGCTCGGCCGAACCGATCTCGCCCTGGCGGAGCTCAACCGCGCCGTCGAACGCGACCCGGCCAATCCTCGCGTCTACCAGGCCGTGGGACGGATCTGGCTGGACACGGCCGAAGGCCGGCCGGGTGACCGGCGGTGGGCGCTCAACAACGCGCTCAAGGCGCTCGACCAGGCCGCCCGCGCACCCGATGCAACCAGCGAGGGTCTGACGCTTTACGGCCGCGCGCTCGTGCTGGCCGGCGATGCGGCCGGCGCGCAGCAGGCGTTCGAGCAGGCGTTGCAGAAGACGCCGATCGACGCGACCGCCTATCGCGAAGTGGCCTCACTCGCACAGCGACGCGGCGATCTGCCGGTCGCACACGATGCGCTCGTCCGTTACCTCGCCCTGACCACCGACAGCCGCGAAGCGCCCGCCGTCGCGGAGCGACTGGGCGACCTGTCGTTGCGCCTCGACCAGCCGAAGGAGGCGGTCACCTGGCTGCGGCAGGCGGCCGAGACCTGCGACGATGACGCGTCCACGATCGGCCGCGTCGCAACGATGCAGCGTCGGGCTGGCGACCGGGCGGGAGCGGCGGCGACCGTGGACCGAGGGCTGCAGAAATCGCCGCACAGCGCCCCGCTCCTGGCGCTGCGCAGCCAGTTGCAGTAGCGCCCGCTACCCGGCAGCTTCGCCCGGTTCGTCCAGGGCCAGCCGCGCCATCAGCTTGGCCAGGCCTTGCCGGCTGATGCCGAGCGAGGCGGCCGCGCGGCCGCGGTGGCCACCAGCCCGCGCCACAGCCGCCCGCACGAACCGCCGCTCGAAGAGGCGCCTCGCCTCGTCCAGGGTTGCTCCGACGGTTTCGGCGCGCGCGATCGCCGCCGGCAGGCACAACGGCCCCACGCTGCCTCGCCGCGGCGCAGACACCGCGAGCGCCGCCATCACGTTCTGCAACTCGCGCACGTTTCCCGGCCAATCGTAGCCCGCCAGGACTGCGATCGTCTGCGGCGCAAGGGTCGCATGGCTGCCAATCCGTGCGACCGAGCGTTGCCAGAAATGGGACGCCAGCAAGGGAATGTCCTCGGGCCGGTCCCGCAGCGCGGGCACGTCGATATGGACGACGTTCAGGCGGTAGAACAGGTCCCGGCGGAACGCCCCGCGCGTGACCTCGACTTCCAGCCGGCGGTTGGTCGCGGCAATGACCCGCGCATCCACGTGCCGGGCGAAGTTCTCCCCAAGACGCCGCACCTCCCCCTCCTGAACCGCGCGCAACAGCTTGGCCTGCGCCCGGGGAGAGAGGTCCGCGACCTCATCCAGAAACAACGTGCCGCCGTCCGCCTCCTCGAAAAGGCCGATGCGGTCGCCGACGGCGCCGGTGAACGCGCCGCGGACGTGGCCAAACAGCTCGGCCTCGACCAGTTCGTCGGTCAGCGCGGCGCAATTGAGCGCGCAGAATCGGCGGAGCCGGCGCGCGCTGTCCCGGTGCACCGCGCGGGCGACCAGTTCCTTGCCGCTTCCGCTTTCGCCCTCGATGAGGACGGGAAACGGCGCCGCCGCCGCGCGCTGCGCCGCCTTGCGCAACGTCTGGATTGCGTCGCTGACACCGACCAGCTGTGCCTCGTCCTCTGCCGCCTCGCTGTGCGGCATGTCGCGGCGGTCGAGCAGCGAGCGCACGTGGGGCGCGGTCGCGGCGGCCGCGGCCGACAGCAGGCACGCCACGCGGCCGGCCTCGACCAGCGCGTCGGCAGGCCACCGGCACACGACCGCGCCGATGACGCCCCCGGCGTACGAGACCGGGGCCGCGGCCTCGAGCCCGAGCGGCGTGCCGCAGGCCGGGACCGACAGCCCGGTGTCGAGCACGCGGTCGGCCACCGTCGATCGGCCCGCGCCGGATCCCGAGCGGGCAAGCACCGCCGGCGCACCGCCGTTCCGGCCCACGAGCGCGACCGCGACCGCCCGCGTGCGCTCGCGCACCGTCTCGCAGACGCGGGCGAGCGCGGCCTCCTCGTCTTCGATATCGTGGCAGGCCTGCAGCACCGTGACGATGTCCTCGGTGACCTCCGCGCGCCGCGGAGGCAGCCGCCAGGGACAGGCGGCAAGCCGCGACGGCGGCCCACCCGGTTCACGTGCCCCCGGCCTTTCTTCCTTCGCATTCGCCCCAACCACCATTTGCAGCTGCACACGCAGCAGCCCGGCGAACCGTCCGGCATCCAGGCTCGCCAACCGCTCGAGCAGCCGCGCCGCGTCGCGTTCCCGGCCGGCGCGCCGCAGGTTGTCGCAGGCGATGAGGCGCAGTCGCAGGGCACGCGGCGGCGCCTGCGCGCGACGGGCGCCCCGGAGTCCTTCACGCACATGGTCGAGGAGCGCGTCCACATCGTTCAGCGCCCCGTAGACACACGCGAGCGCCGTGTGCGCCGCGCAGACATCGATTGGGCGGGCGGCCTGGCCGGCCGCCTCGAGCGCCCGCGTCGCCTGTGCGGACGCGGCACGGACATCACCTCGCGCCAGCGCGATGCGCGACGACAGGCACGCCAGCCTGACCGAGCGATGCGTTTCGGCGACGACAACTGACCGCCCGTGCAACAAGAGGCCCGCTGCGCCGGCGCCCCAGGCCGCGGCCACCTGCGCTTCACGCACGAGCGCGATCGGGCCGTCGGTGTCGCCTGACGGGTAGCGAGTGTTCACGCGAGGGCCGGCCGGCGCACCCGCCGCCGGCATCTGCATCGCGTCTTTGACTGAACCCACGACGACTGTCGCTTCGTCGAAGCGGCCCTGCCAGAACAAGCAACGCGCGAGCCCGAGTCCCGCCTCCAGTTGCAGGTCGGCCAGGCCGGCCTCGCGGGCCGCGATCCCGGCCGTCCGAAGGGCGGCCTCGGCTTCGGTGAGCCGTGCATCATCGGTCCAGGCGAGCCCCACGTACACGGCCGCGCGGACCGCGCCCGGCAGGTCGTTCGCCCGGTCGAACTGCAGGCGGGCGGTGTCGAACGTCCGGGCGGCGTCGAGGGCCCGTCCGCGATGGAGCAACAGGCAGCCGAGGTTCAGCGCCACCCAGGCGGCGCCTGCCGCATCCTCGCGCCTGGCCAGTGCCCCCATCGCGTCTCGCAGGCCATGTTCCGCTCGCGCGGCCGGGCCGCCTCGTGCGTGGTCGATCGCATCGGCCGCGCGCGCCCTCACCCGCACGAGATCCGGAACGCGCGTCACCTGGTATGGCTCGCGGGCCTCGGCGGCCACGCTGGATGCGCAAAACGCGCGGTCCACCCCGGCTGGGAATGCCCCCGCCGCTTCGTGCGCCGCCGGTCCGCCGGTGCAGTCGCACGCCGCGCGCACGTGTCCCGCGTCCGGCGAGCCATGTGATGCGAGCAGCAGCACGTTGGGACGTGCGCTCTTCAACCCGACGGCCACGAGCAGGCGCGCCACGCCGACGGGGCAGGCCGAGACGATCCGCCCGCGCGGCGCGCACCACCCACGGCCGTTGCACCGGGGCGGAACGCGGGCAATCAGCAGCACGTGCCGTGTGTCGAGGATCTCGGACAGGCGCGCGTGCCAGGCGGCACGCGATCGCTCGGCGTTGACGAGCAGGTCCACCGATATCGGCACGAAGCCGTTGAGCCGGGCCTGCCGCGCGATCGCGTCGAGCACCGCGAGCGAGGTCGCGGCGGCCGGCAGCCATAATCGCAGGCACCGCGGCTCACCGAAGCACGCCGTCTCGAAGAGGTCGGCCGCCTGCCGTGCGTAGATCTGGATGGGCCCGCACCCGCCGCCCGGGCCCGGCTGATGCCGCGCGCGGTGCGCATCACGCCCCATCGTCCGGTCGGGGGCGCCACGAGCGGCGATGCGAAATGCACCGAATCGTTCGCCGTGCGCCAGCACCCCGTAGTCGACAAGCGAGGGTGCCGCGTGCCCGCGCGCCTCGCCGGCGCCGCTCAGGATGGCGCAGCGCTCGCTCCAGGCGAGTTCCTGCCGGACACCGGTCGGTGGCCACTTGTGCAGCCGCACCGGCTGCCCGGAGGCCAGATCGATCGTGCGACCGTCGAGGGCGATGAATCGATCAGCAATGAGCATGGGCCGCCCGATTCGGCAGCGCGAATGGGATCGAGCTGACGGCTGGAAACGCACGCCGTGACGTGCGGAACGGGGTGCAAAAGGACGGCCGGGCCGCCCCCGGCGCGCAATCGCGCGAAACGACCGGCGTTTCCCGCGGCGGCGTTGGGCCGTGCAGACGAGGGGCGCAAAAACTTCGGTTACAATACGATGAACATGCTGCGGTTTTTGACCGCCGGCGAATCGCACGGGCCCGCACTGGTTGCCATCCTCGAAGGCCTTCCGTCCGGCCTCGCAGTCGATCTGGAGCACATCAGGTCCGATCTGCGCCGGCGGCAGCAGGGCTATGGCCGCGGCCGACGCATGGCCATCGAATCCGATCGGGCCGAGATCCTCTCGGGTGTCCGACACGGACGCACGACCGGCGCGCCCGTCGCACTCCTCATTCACAACAAGGACTGGTCGCACTGGCAGGCGACGATGTCGGGAAGCCAGGCCGGCGAGGGCAACCCGGAGCGGCCGCCGGTCACACGCCCGCGGCCCGGCCACGCGGACCTGGCCGGCGCCTTGAAGTACGGGCACCGCGATCTGCGCGACGTGCTCGAGCGCGCCAGCGCGCGCGAGACCGCCGCGCGTGTGGCGGTCGGGGCGCTCGCGCGCCAGCTGCTCGCCGGTATTGCCGCCGAGGTGACCAGTCACGTGGTCGGTATCGGCTCGGTCGTGCTCGAGGGGGGCGACGAGGTCTCGTTCGATCGGGCCCGCAACCTGCCGGAGGATTCCCCCCTGCGGTGCGTCGATGCCGCCGTCGAACCCGCCATGATGGCGGAAATCGATCGCGCGAGGGCGGCGGGCGACACGGTCGGCGGTGTATTCGAGGTCATTGCCCGCGGCGTGCCGCCGGGGCTTGGCAGTTACAGCCAGTGGGATCGCCGCCTCGACGGCCGGCTCGCCCAGGCCATCATGTCAATTCCCGCCATCAAGGGCGTCGGGCTCGGCATGGGCGACCGCGTGGGAACGACGTGGGGATCCGCCGTGCACGATGCCATCCTGCCATCCCCGATCGAGACCCGCAGCGCGACGCAGCCGGTGGCGCGCGGCACCAACCGTGCGGGCGGCATCGAAGGCGGCGTCACCAACGGCCAGGACGTCCGCGTCACCGGTTACATGAAGCCCATCGCAACGCTCATGAAGCCGCTCGCGTCGGTGGATCTCGACACGCTCGAGCCGGCGCCTGCCGCGATCGAGCGAAGCGACGTCTGCGCCGTGCCGGCCGCCGCCGTGGTCGCCGAAGCGATGGTGTGCCTCGTGCTGGCCGACGCGGTCGCCGAGAAGTTCGGCGGCGACTCGGTCCAGGAACTGTCGCGTAACTATCAGGCCTTCAGGCAGGAACTCGCGCAGCGATTCGCGAATCGCCCGTGACGCCATGATTCGTCCCATCGTCAAATACGGAAAAGAAGATGTCCTGCACCAGCCCTCGCAGCGCGTCGATCAGATCACGCCCGACCTGCGTCACCTGGTCGAGGACATGGTCGAGACGATGTACGCGGCACCCGGCATCGGTCTGGCGGCGCCGCAGGTCGGCGTGGCGCTGCGCATCTTCGTCATCGATCTCTCCCTGGGCCGGGATTCGAGCGGGCTCATCGCGCTCGTCAACCCGGAGTTCGTCGAGCGCCAGGGGATGCAACTCGAGGAAGAAGGCTGCCTGAGCGTGCCGGGGTTCAACGCCACCGTCGCCCGGCCGGATCTTGCCGTCGTCAGAGGTCTCGACCTCGAAGGCCAGGAACGCACCGTGGAAGGCAAGGGCCTGCTGGCGCGCGCGTTCCAGCACGAGATGGATCATCTCGACGGCAAGGTATTCGTCGACCGCCTGCGCGGCATCAAGCGCGAGCTGATTGTGCGCAAGATCCACAAGTTGAACCGCACGGGCAAGTGGTGATGCGCATCGCCTTCTTCGGGACGCCGTTTTTCGCGGTCCCGACGCTCGATCGCCTGCTCGCGTCGCGACACTCGATCGTCGGCGTCGTGACGCAGCCCGATCGGCCGCGCGACCGCGGGCAGCACGTGACCGCGAGCCCGGTCAAGGCCGCGGCGCTCGCCCACGGCGTTCCGGTCCTACAGCCCGATCGCCTGAAGGCCCCCGACGTTCTCGGCGCCTTCGCCGCCTGGTCCGCGGATCTCGGCGTGGTGGCCGCGTATGGAAAGATCCTGCCGGAGGAGTTGCTGCGTGTCCCCCGGCTCGGCCTGATCAACGTGCACGCGTCACTGCTGCCGCGCTGGCGCGGCGCCGCGCCCGTGGAACGCGCGGTCATCGCGGGCGACACCACGACGGGCGTGACAATCATGCGCATCGTCCGGCAGCTCGACGCCGGCCCGACGTTCGCCTCCGTCACACGCGCCATCGCACCCGACGAGACGGCGGAGCAGGTCGAGCGCGACCTGGCGACCCTGGGGGCCGATCTGCTGGTCGAGGTGGTGGAGCAGCTGGCCGATGGGCGCGCGCGCGAAACGCCGCAGGATGACACGCGCGCGACCTACGCCCCGCGCCTCACGAAAGAGGAAGGGCTGGTCGACTGGAGCGAGCCGGCGGTGGCCATTCACAACAAGGTCCGCGGCCTTCATCCGTGGCCGCACGCGTTCAGCTTCCTCCACGGCGCGCGCCACATCATTCTCCGCACGTCGACCGGCCCGCACGAAGGCGCAGCACTTCCCGATTCCGGCGCGACTGTCGCCATCGACCCGACACCGGGCACCGTCGTCGCGGCGTCGGGAGACCAGCTCGCCGTGTCCACCGGGGGGGGCGGCGCCATCCGGATTGTGGAAATCCAGCCGGAAGGCCGGCGGGCGATGGACGCGCGGCGCTTCCTGTCGGGGCATCGCGTCGAGGTGGGCGCCCGCTTCGAGTCATCCGCCCGCCCCCAATGAGCATCGCTCCTGCCCGTCGCGCGGCCTATCGCATCCTCCTCGACGTCGAACGCGGCACTGCGGATCTGCCGCAGGCCATGGCGAAGGCGCGGGCGGACCTCGAGGACGGTCGCGACCAGGCGCTTGCGGCGCACATCGCGATCGGCACCCTTCGCCGCCGCGCCGCGCTGGACTACCTGATCGAACGCTTCGCCCGGCGATCCATCGCCGCGCTCGATCCCGAAGTTCTTACCATTCTGCGTCTCAGCGCGTATCAGCTCGTCCATCTCAACCGGATCCCGGTTTCGGCGGCGGTGAACGAGGGCGTCGATCTCGTTCGGGCGGCGCGGAAGAAGAGCGCGGCCGGCTTCGCCAATGCGGTGTTGCGGGCGCTCGCCGGGCAACGGGACGCGTTGCCGCTGCCGGGCCGGCCCCCGGACAACGTCGAGGGAGAGGACCGAACCCGCGCCCTGCTGGACTACTTCAGCATCACGCTCTCGCATCCACGCTGGCTGGTCGCCCGGTGGCTGTCGCGGCACGGGGAGGCGGCGACCGAGGCGTGGCTGCGCTTCAACGACGAGGAAGCGCCGCTGACCTTGCGGGCAAACCTGTTGAAGATCTCCGTCGAAGATCTCGCCGCGCGCCTGGCCGAGCACGGCGTGACGACGATGCGCACGAAATACTCGCCGCATGGCCTCATTGTCACCGGCGGCAATCCGATCAGAACGCCGCTCGAGCGGGACGGCCTCTTCGTGGTGCAGGACGAGGCGTCGCAGCTGGTCGGCATGGCGCTGCCGGTCAAAGAGGGCGATCGTGTGCTCGATGCGTGCGCGGCGCCGGGCGGCAAGACGACCGGGATCGCGATGGCGATGCACGACCGCGGGCTGATCGTCGCCTCCGATGTACGCGCGCGGCGCGTCGCACTCCTCGAGCAGACCGTCAGGCGAAGCGGCGCACGCTCGATCCGCCTCGCGCAGGCAGATTTCACCCGGCCGGCGCCGGTCCAACCGGTGTTCAACGCCGTCCTCCTGGACGCGCCGTGTTCGGGGCTCGGAACGCTGCGCCGGGATCCGGACATCAAGTGGCGACGCCGCGAGGAAGATCTGGCGGTGCTTGCCGCCACCGAGTTGCAGATGCTGCAGCACGCGGCGGAGGCGGTCCGGCCAGGCGGGGTTCTCCTGTACGCCACGTGTTCGAGCGAACCGGACGAGAACGAAGAGGTGGCGGCCCGCTTTCTCGACGGTCGGGCCGACTTCCACGCGGGCAACCTCGAGCGAGCGCCCTCGGGCGACGCGGGACCGGCGCTGCCCCTCCCGGTCATCGATGCAGCCGGCCACCTGCGGACCTACCCGCCCGCCCACGGTCTCGAAGCGTTCTTCGCCGCCCTGTTCGTGCGCGACACCGCGGCCGGGGCGATGTGACCGCGGTTTTGGCGCATCAGCGGCACTTGTAGTACATTCGTCGGTGGCAATGGCACTGAAAACCCGCGTCCTGGGCGCGGGCAAATTCCTCATCCTTTCAATCGCCCTCGTCGCCACCTACCTCGTCTTTGCCGCCGGCGCCGCCCGCCTGGCGTTGAAGGCGCGTGAGGTGAACGTCCCCGATCTGCGCGGCCATAGTCTGAACGCCGCCACGCTCCAACTCGACGATGTGGGCCTGACCCTGCGAGTGGACGAGACGCGACGACCGGATGCCAAGGTGCCGGCCGGGCACATCGCCGGGCAGGATCCGGACCCGGCGACCGCCGTACGGCGCGGCCGCAGCGTCAGGGTCTGGATCAGCGGTGGCGCCCGCCTGACGAAGGTGCCCGAACTGGTGGGCGAGACCGAGCGCACGGCACAACTGCGCCTGCAGCAGGAGGGTCTGGCACTCGCCTCTACCGCCGAGATTCGCTCGACCCAGTATCCGCCCGACGTCGTGGTCGCGCAGGAACCGCCGCCCAACGGCACCGGCACCCAGGTGTCGCTGCTCGTCAACCGCGGCGATCGCGGCGCGCTCTACCTGATGCCCGACCTGATCGGTCTCGCCGGCGACCGCGCCGCCGATGTGTTGCGCGCCAAGGGATTCCGGGTCGCAGTGGTCGGACGCCAGCCCTACCCGGGCGCGCCTGCGGGTGTCGTCCTGCGGCAATCGCCGCAGGCGGGCTTCCAGGTCGCGCCGGGCGAAGCGATATCCCTCGAGGTGAGCCGGTGAACATTCGCCTGGCGCCTTCCATCCTCGCCGCGAACTTCGCCGCCCTGGGCGACGAGATTGCCGCCGCCGAGCGCGGCGGCGCGGATTTCATTCACGTGGACGTGATGGACGGGCATTTCGTCCCGAACATCACGATCGGGCCGCCCGTCGTGCGCTCGCTCAAGAAGGTGACGCACGTGCCGCTGGACGTCCATCTGATGATCACCGAACCCGATCGCTATATCGAGGCGTTCGCGACCGCCGGGGCCGACCTGATTTCCGTGCACGTAGAGGTGACGCCGCACCTGAACCGCACGATATCTCACATCCACAGCTTCGGCCTGAAGGCCGGCGTCGTGCTGAATCCCGCGACTCCGGTAGGCACGCTCGAGGAAATCGCCACCGACGCCGACTACGTCCTGGTCATGTCCGTCAATCCCGGCTTCGGAGGCCAGACCTTCATCCCCCGAAGCGAGTCTAAAGTACGCGCGGTCCGTGCCCTGCTCGACCGGGCGGGCAGCCAGGCGGCCATCGAGATCGACGGCGGCATCGACCGCGACACGATCAGCCGGGTGGTGGCGGCCGGCGCCGAGATCCTCGTGGCGGGCTCCGCGATCTTCCACAGCCCGGACCCCGAGGCCGCGGCCCGCGAGTTGAAGGCCCTGGCCCGCCGGAGCGTGCCAGCGGCGTGGGCGGACCGGACGTGACGACATCCCGGCCGATGAGAGACATGAATCGCCACCAGCACCCGACGACGCGCCAGGTCTGCTCGCACGCGCGGGTTCGGTACGCCGAGACCGACCAGATGGGCGTCGTCTACTACGCGAACTACCTCGTGTGGTTCGAAGTGGGCCGGACCGACTGGCTGCGCCAGGCCGGCTTCACCTACCGCGACCTCGAAGCGTCGGGCATCGTCCTGCCCGTCATCGAGGTGCGGTGCGAGTACCGTCAACCGGCCCGCTACGACGACGATCTCGAGATCAGGACGTCGGGCACGCTCCTGTCCGGCGTCAGGGTGCAATTCGATTATGAGATCGTGCGTCGAGCGACCGGCGTGGTCGCGGCTGCGGGGCGCACCGTGCACGCGTCGGTGGATTCGGCGGGCCGGCCGGCCAGGCTGCCCGCGCGGGTGAAGGACTTGTTCGAATGAGGGCACTGGTCACGGGCGCCGCTGGCTTCATCGGGTCGCACCTGTCGGAACGTCTCGTCGCGGAAGGCGCGGACGTCATCGGCCTGGATTGCTTCACGGATTACTACCCCCGGCCGATCAAGGAAGCCAACCTCGCCGCGCTTCGCGCGAATCGCCGCTTTGCACTGGTTGAGTCGCGGATCCAGGACGCGGACCTGGCGGCGCTGCTCGACGGCGTCACACACGTGTTTCATCTGGCCGCGCAGGCGGGCGTCAGGAAGAGCTGGGGCACCGACTTTCGGCACTACACCGAGAACAACATCGAGGCGACGCAGGCGCTGCTCGAGGCGTCGGTCACGGCCAGACTCGAGCGGCTGGTGTATGCGTCGAGCTCGTCCGTCTACGGGGATGACACGCCGATCCCGATGCGGGAAGATCATTTGCCGCACCCGGTCTCGCCATACGGCGTGACGAAGCTGGCAGCCGAGCAGCTGTGTCACCTCTACCACGCGAACTACGCCGTGCCGGCGGTGGCGCTGCGGTTCTTCACGGTGTACGGGCCGCGCCAGCGGCCGGACATGGGGTTCTATCGTTTTCTGAAGGCCGCCCTCGCGGGGCAGCCGATCCATCTCTACGGTGACGGCAGCCAGAGCCGGGACTTCACGTTCGTGGCCGACGCCGTTTCGGCCATGGTTGCGGCCGGGGCGCGTGGCACGCCCGGTCGCGTGTACAATATTGGCGGTGGGTCGCGCGTGTCGGTGAACGACGTGCTCGCCCTCGTCGGCCGGCTCGTCGCAAAACCTCTCGACATCCAACGCGAAGCGGAACAGAAGGGCGACATGCGGGACACCTACGCGGACACCTCGCTCGCGCGGGGCGATCTCGGGTACCGCCCCACGGTCACCCTGGAACAAGGACTCGACGCGGAATTTCGGTGGCTCTCGGCGACGCTCGCCACGTCGTGACGCGCTCCCGGCGTTTCCACGCTCATTTGTGAAAGCCATGAAGTTGCCTGCAAGAACCCCCGTGGCGCGGTTTGCCCGCGCATTTCTCGTCGCGGCCTCCATCGCCGGTCTCAGCGCCTGCGCATCGTCGGGCTCGGGCGGGCCCACCAAACTGCCGTCCGGCACGGTGGATCCGGCCAAGTATCTGTTCGACAAGGGCACCGAGGCCTTGAACACGAAGCGGTATCTCAGGGCGCGCGAGTACTTCCAGCAGCTGTACGACAACTACCCGGACAGCCCGTTCCGGCCCGATGGCAAGCTTGGACTCGGCGACGCCTACCTCGGCGAAGACTCGGCGGAATCGCTGGTGCTCGCGGCCAACGAGTTCAAGGAGTTCCTCACCTTCTTCCCGAACAACCGGCGCGCGGACTACGCGCAGTACAAGCTGGCGCTGTCGCACGCGGCGCAGATGCTCAAGCCCGACCGCGATCAGAAAGAGACGCGGGAGACGATCAAGGAATTCGAGACCTTCGTCGAGAGGTATCCCGACAGCAAGTTGATCGGCGAAGGGCGCAAGAAGCTGCGCGAGGCGCGCGACCGCGTGAGCACCTACGATTACCTGGTCGGCTTCAACTATTTCCGCTGGCGCGTCTATTCGGGCGCGATCGGGCGCTTCAGGGAAGTTCTCAAGAACGACCCGGAATACACGAACCGGGACGCGGTCTATTACTACCTGGCGGAGTCGCTGCTTGCCGTGAACATGAAAGCGGCGGCGCTCCCCTACTTCGAGAAGCTGGTCCAGGAGTTCCGGCAGAGCGAATTCCTGCTGCGCGCCCAGACGCGCATCAAGGAGCTGAAGGCGGGGTAGACGCGCCACCGCCGACGGCGACGGTCTTGAGGATCAGGCGGTTGAACCGGCGGTAGTAGTCGATCGCCGAGACGACCGCCATCAGCAGCACCACCCACAACGTCAGCTGGCCCAGCACGAAGAGCGACTGCGCTGGCCCCGTCTCTGCGTGGTCGCGGCCCAGGATGAGGGCCAGGATCGCGACGACCTCCGCAATCATCTTCAGTTTGCCGAGCCGCGAGGCCGGGATCGTGACACCGCGCGCGAAGGCGATGCTGCGCATGAAGGTGACCGCGAACTCGCGCCCGATGATGACCGCCACGATCCACGCGGATGCCAGGTCCATCTGGACCAGCGAGATGAAGGCGGCCGAGGTCAGCAGTTTATCGGCGACCGGATCCATCATCTGTCCGAGCGTCGTGATCTGCTTGCGCCGCCGGGCCAGGTAGCCGTCGGCCCAGTCGGTCAACGACGCCAGGCCGAAGATCGCCGCCCCCACCAGCTCGTCGGGCACCCCCAGGATGCGGTGCCCCTCGAATTTCGTCAGCAACACGACGACGAGCAACGGAATGAGGAAGATGCGAACGAGCGTGAGGCTGTTGGGCAGGTTCGTGATACGCATCGTCGGTGAGCCGGCGCCATTGTAACCCGCCGCGGCGGACCGCAACAGGGAAAGCTGCGGGGCGCGGTCCGATGGCCGGCGCGATTGCCCCGGACCGCGGCGAACCAAGTTGAGGTATCATCACTGATTGTTATGAAGGCGATCCTGCTCGCAGGCGGCAAGGGCACCCGGTTGCGGCCCCTGACCATCCACACACCGAAGCCCATCGTGCCGATCTTCGGCCGGCCGTTCTTGCGCTACCAGATTGACCTCCTCCACCAGGTCCCCGAAATCGATGAGGTCATTCTCAGCCTGAACTACCAGCCGCGCCGCGTCGAAGAGATGTTCGGCGACGGCAAGGAACTCGGCGTCACATTGAGCTACGTGGTCGAGCCGGTCCCGCTCGGGACCGCGGGTGCCGTCAAGTACGCCAACAAGTCGCTCGACGAGCCCGTGGTCGTCTTCAACGGCGACATCCTGACGGAGGTGGACCTGGGCGCAGTGCTCCGGCTGCACCGCGAGCGGAAGGCGCGCGCGACGATCGTGCTCACCCCGGTGGAGAACCCGAGCGCGTACGGACTGGTCGAGACCGACGCGGCCGGCAACGTCTGCCGCTTCCGCGAGAAACCCAAGCCCGAGGAGATTACCTGCGACACGATCAATGCCGGCATCTACGTCCTCGAGCCGGACACGTTCGATCGCATCCCGAAGGACACGGCCTGGTCGATCGAGCGCAGCTTCTTCCCCTCGCTCGTGGATCGCCACGAGACGTTCGTCGCCTACATCTACCGCGGCTACTGGATCGACATCGGAACCCCCGAGAAGTACATGCAGGTCCATCGCGACATCATGGACCGGCGTTTCGTCGCACCGCCGTTCGACCACGGCCAGTCGACCACGTGGGTGTCGCCCGAGGCGCGCGTCGAGGATGGCGGCGTGCTCGAAGGGCCGTGCTTCGTGGACGAGGGCACGATCATCAAGCGGGGCGCCCGTATCGGTCCATACTCCGTCATCGGCCGCCAGTGCCAGATCGAAGAGGACGCGCACATCGAGGGGTCGATCGTCTGGACCGGCACGCGCGTCGGCCGCGACGCCTCGGTGCGCGAATCGATTCTCGGCCGTCACTGCCACGTGGGACGCAACGCCACCGTCGAGGGACGCGTCGTCCTCGGGGACAAGTCGGTCATCACCGACTACAGCAGGCTCTGACGGCTGCCGCCCTTGCATCACCACCCGGAGCACGTCATGGATGCCGCCCGCTCGTCTCGCGTGAACCCGTCGATCTTCAAGGCGTACGACGTCCGCGCCCTCTACCCGGCCGAGATCGACGAATCGATTGCCACCGACATCGGCCGCGCGTTCGTCGACTACCTGCACGCCCGCCGGATCGCCGTCGGGCGCGACATGCGCCTGTCGTCGCCGTCGCTCTGTGCGGCCTTCATCGCCGGCGCCCGCGCGCAGGGCGCGCATGTCGTGGACTTCGGCTTGTGCGGGACCGACATGCTGTACTTCGGCGTGGCCCGCGCGGGGTTCGACGGCGGGGCCGCGATCACGGCATCACACAACCCCAAGCAGTACAACGGCGTCAAACTCGTGCGGAGGGAAGCGTTCCCGCTGAGCGGCGAGGCGGGCATCACCGAGATCCGCGACATGCTGGTGAACGGGACGATCCCGCCGCCGGGCGCGCGCCCCGGGGATTACGCCGAGCAGCAGATTCTCGCCGATTACGTGACGCACGTGCTCTCGTTCATCGACCCGGCCATCATCGAACCGTTCAACGTCGTCCTCGATGCGGGCAGCGGCATCGGCGGCATGGTGGCGCCGCCGCTCTTCGACAAACTGGCATGCCGGACAACCCGTCTGTGTTTCACCGTGGACGGCAACTTCCCGAATCACGAGGCCAACCCCCTCATCGAGGAGAACCGCCGGGACATCGTCGAGCGCGTGGTCGCCGAGCGGGCCGACGTCGGCATTGCGTGGGATGGCGATGCGGACCGCTGCTTCTTCATCGACGGCCGGGGCGGCTTCGTGCCGGGCGATTTCATCACGGCGCTGCTGGCGGAGGCCTTCCTCCTGAAGCACCCGGGCGCGACGATCATCTACGACCTGCGCGCAAGCTACGCCGTCCGGGACACGGTCGCGAAGTACGGCGGCCAGGCCCTGATGAACCGCGTCGGCCACGCGTTCATCAAGCGCCGCATGCGCGAGGAGAACGCCATCTTCGGCGGCGAAGTGACCGGGCATTACTACTTCCGCGACAACTTCTTCGCCGACAATGGCTTCATCCCCGCCCTGCTGATACTCGAGCTGATGTCGAGAAAGGGCCAGACCCTCGAGGACCTGCTCGCGCCGCTGCGGGCGAAGTACTTCATCTCGGGCGAGATCAATACGCGGGTCGGCAGCATGGAGACCGTGGACCTCAAGCTGGACGCCCTGGAGGCCCGCTACGCCGAGGGCAACGTCTATCGGATGGACGGCGTGTCGGCTGAGTTTCCCGACTGGCACTTCAACGTGCGCCCGTCCAATACGGAGCCGTTGCTGCGCCTGAACCTGGAAGCCACGACACCGGACCTGATGGAGCGCAGGCGAGACGAGGTGCTGGCCCTCATCCGCGCCTAGCCACAGCGGCGTGCATTTCTGCTAGAATATCGCGCTGAGCAGTCCCGACGCGGGCATAGCACAATGGTCGTGCAGCGGCTTCCCAAGCCGCCTATACGGGTTCGATTCCCGTTGCCCGCTCCACCCTCCGCTCACTTGATCGACCGAGCTTCGGGTGGCAAGCCAGCCTTCGCTCTCATGGTCTCGACCGGGCTTCGGCCGGCGAGCCAGCTTCGCTGGCCCCGTTTCCTGTTCTTCAGTGGGTGAGTTGGTGCGGGAGGGGTCGCGACACGCCCGCAGGGGCATGTCGCGACGCGAATGCTACGCCTTGCCTTTGGCCTTGCGGCGCTCGGCCCAATACTTCGTCATGCGTTCGGACACTTCCCGGCGCTGCGCGGGCGTCATCTTCGACCGGCGACGCCGTCGCTTTGCCGCGACCGGCGCTTCCGCTTTCGGGGCCTGTGTTCGCGCGCTTGCGGCCCGTCCCCGTCTCGGGGCTGCGAGATCGGGGAATGCCGCAACGATCGCCTGCCGCTCCATCTCGATCTGTTCGAGACGGGCCTGGGCACCTAATTTTGCGAGGCGCCGCAGGACTTCCGCGTTCAGTTCATTCGGCACGTGCTCCTCCTGAAAGAGCAGTCAGTGAAAGACCTTGATTATCCTATGTCGCAGCGAATGGAAAGGCTAGCAAAATCGGCTTGGGAGGCAGATCGTATCTTAGTCCGACCTTCTGGCAGTAACGTGGCGTGACTAAGAACACCAGAGGAGGCGGGCGTGGATCGGAGTCAGCTCACGACGTCTATTTGATCGACGATCCCGACAATGACGCTTCGAACCGGGCCGTCCGACGACAGCAGAACCTGCCTCGCGCCGTTGCCTTCGTCGAGGATCAGCACCGACTCGCCCACGCCCGCACCGACCGTATCCACGGCAATGATGTAATCGCCAGTGGACGTCCCGCCGGGCAATCCCTTGTCGACCACGAGCAGTTTCCGAGCGTCATAGAAAGGGTGATTGATCGTGGAGTAGACCTCTCCGACGACGACCCCGATCGTCATACCGCTCCCCCGCCGGCAGGAACGTGGAGGTCGTCGACGATTCCCACAATGGCATGATCCACCGGCACGAACGAAGGATCGAGGGCGAGCGCCGCCTCGCGTCCCCCTTCGTAATAGACCATCTCCCCCGGTCCGGCCATCCGGGTCGCGTCGGCTGCCACGAGGATCCTGCCCTTCGGGGTGCCGCTCTTGTCGAGCGGCTGGAGAATCAGCAGCGGGGTGCCCTCGAGGCCGCTCGTGACCACGCATGGAACCACGGCGCCGATGACCCTGCCAAGCAGCATCAGACCGTCTCCCCGTCCAGTTCGATGAGCAGAGACGACCGGAACGACGTGCCGTGGGCGATCTGCGCGATGGTCGCCTCGTGGGGCGCCGCGATCACTCGATAGGACACGCTGGCCGGCCCGCGTCCGATCTGCGCGACCGCCAGCGACACCGCGGCATCGAGATCGTGCAGCGTGCCCTGGAAGATGACGACGCCCTTGCCGGCCAGGCCGCTGTCGGCCAGGCGGATTTCGACCAGTTCGACGGGAGTCCCTTTGAGCGCCGCCTCCGCGCCGCGAACGCTGGCCGACGCCGTGCTCGTCTCCACGATCGCCAGCGAGCCTCCGTCGTGGGGCCGGCGATTGCCGAGCACGCCCTCGTAAAGGCGGGGGTGCACGTCGGACAGCACGACATGCTCGAGGAGCCCCTCGCCAGCGTGCCGTATCCCTTCGTCGGCGGATTCGACGACCGACGCGGTCGTGCCGCCAATGAGGGTCAGGTAGCGGCCACGCGTGATCGTCCCGCACTTGAAGAAGGCGATCGGCGCCCGCTTCAGCATCGCGTCGGTGGTCGAGATGCCAATCGCGATGTCATCGAATTCCAGCACCGCGATGGCCGGGGCGGTCTTCATCACGTAATCCTGAAATGGTCGACCAGCACGCAGCGGCGCCAGCGCGAGAACGAACGCGGCCCGGTCAGCCCTTCCCCGGTGGGGCTCGCGATCGTGAACGAGCAGTGGCCCTCGCCGTCGAGCCCGAGGCCCGCCTGCGATCGGCCGTTCTTCACGAAGATGCTGCAGTTGCAGGCTTTCGCCATGCGGCTCAGGTGATCGAGGTTCTTCGAATGCATCACGGCCGTGTGCCGGTTCCCGCCTTCGACCGCGACGGCGAGGTCGATGGCGTAATCCGCGTGTGGCACGCGGCAAATCGGCAGGATCGGCATCATCTGCTCGGTCCACAGCAACGGGTGGTTCTCGTCCACTTCCACCAGCCCCAGCCGCACAAAGGCCGGGACGTCCATCCCGATCTTCCCAAGGATGATGCTCGCGTCCTTGCCAATCAGGTCGCGGTTGATCTCGGCCGGCTGCCGCGGGCCGTGCTGCTTCGTGAAGATCACGCGCTCCAGCTGCGGGAGCCGTTCGCGCCCGACGAGCACCGCCGAGCCGCGCGTGATCGCCGAGATGAGCGCGTCGGCGATCGACGCCACCGCGATCACTTCCTTCTCGTCGATACAGATGATGTTGTTGTCGGTCGACGCGCCAAGCACGATGTCCCGCGCCGCCCGGACGAGGTCGGCCGTCTCGTCCACCACGACCGGAGGATTGCCGGGGCCCGCGCAGATCGCGCGCTTGCCGCTGGCCATCGCCGCCTTGACGACCGCGCCGCCGCCCGTCACGACGAGCAACCGCACGCCGGGATGCCGCATGAGCGCCTGCGCGCTCTCGATCGTCGGGTTCGCCAGGCAGGTGACCGTGTTCGGCGGGCCGCCGGCACCGACGATCGCCGTGTTGATGAGCGCGACGGCCTGGATCGAGCACGAGCGCGCGGTCGGGTGCACGTTGAAGACGACGCTGTTGCCCGCCGCCAGCATGCCGATGGCGTTGCAGATGATGGTGGAGGTCGGATTGGTGCAGGGCGTGATGGCGCCGATGACGCCGAACGGGGCGGGCTCGACAAGCGTCAGTCCATGATCGCCGGTGATGGCCTGCGGCGCGAGATCCTCGAGGCCCGGCGTCTTCTCGGTGACGAGCCGGTTCTTGACGATCTTGTCTTCAACCCGGCCGAGCCCCGTCTCTTCCCACGCGGCCCGGGCCAGCGTCTCGGCAGAATGGAGCAGCGTCGCACGGATGGCATGGAGGATCCGTGCGCGCGTCGCGAGCGGCAACGCGACGAACACCGGCTGCGCCTGGCGCGCCGCCTCGACGGCCTGGTCGACGGTGGCGAACACGCCGGGCCGCTCGTCGATGTCGCCGTCCGCGGCCGCCTGCTCGCTCGGCCGGCGCTCCAGGTCGGCAACGATGCGCTGCGCGATCGCGTCGATCTCCTGATCGGTCAGGGCTGACATGCCGGATCCTCGAAGGCTGGACCTGAGACCTGAGGCCTGAGGCCTGAGGCCTTAGACCTTGGGCCTTACGCCTTGGCATTTCGGCACCGTGAGCCCAAAGCCCAGTGCCGAACGCCCAAGGCCGAAAGCCTATTTCTTGTATTTGACGACGTCGTCCACCGACCAGCTGTCGACGATCGCCATGATCACCGCGTCGACGGGCCGCTTGTCGGTGGCCTGCGTCTGGCGGGCCGAGCTGCCGGTCGCGATGAGCACGAGTTCCTCGGGACCCGCGCCCACGGCGTCGGCGGCGACCAGGTGCTGGCCCGTCGGCTTGCCATTTTCGTCCACGGGCCGCACCAGCATCAGCCTGAGGCCGTCCAGGCTGGGTTCCTTCCTGGTCGCCACGACGGATCCCACGACCTTCGCGAGCAGCATAAACGCGTTCCCTCGGACTTCGGACTTCGGACGACTGCTTTATTCCTTGCCCGCCGCCGCTTCCGTCGCCCGCCCGAGCGGCATCACCTTGTCCACGTTCCAGTGGGGACGCGCGATGACGTGCACGGCGACGATCTCGCCGATGCGGCCGGCCGCCACCTGCGCCGCGTCGCACGCCGCCTTCACCGCCGCGACATCGCCGCGCACGATGATCGACACGTATCCGCCCCCCGTCTTCTCGTACGACACCAGTTCCACCTTGGCGGCCTTCACGGCGGCGTCCGCCGCCTCGACGACCGCCGGGAACGACCGCGTTTCGATCATGCCGAGCGCTTCTGCCATGTCGCCTCCTGTAACAGCGAATCGGTGGCGCTGCTCCCCCGATCCCTAATCCGTAATCCCTACTCGAACGCCCGAACCCCTACCCGCCACCGAGCCGTGCCTTACGTCCCTTGATTTCCCTGATGGCCTGTTCCGCGGCGCGATGCCCGACCTCGATGTCGCGCTCCTCGCCGCCCAGGTACACGCGGCCGAAGCTGCCGAAGGCCCGGACCTCGAGCACGTTGATGTGTGCGGCCTTCTCGGCCTCGTTGGCGGCAATCGCCGCGTAGCCGGCCGGCGCCACCTCCAGCACGTGCAGCGACTCGCCCGGCACGATCATGTCGCCGTGGCGCGTCCGGTTGATGAGCTGGGTATGGTACTCGTGGATGTTGCGAATCACCTGGCTGGAGACGATCTCCGGCTGGATGCGATCCTCTTCCTTCAAGTCCAGCGCGCGCAGGATCGCGCACCCGGCCTCCCGCACGTCGGCCTGCGAGTCCGCGTGGATCTCGAGCATGCCATACAGCCGCTCGATGATCATCATGCCCGGCCGGACATCGGTGGCCTTGAGCGCGACGTCGGTCACCCGCATGATATCCATGCCGGGCGCGACCTCGACAAAGAGCGACGCCTGGCCGGGTGTCGGCAGGAACCCTTGCGCGACGGTCGCGAGAAACGACGCGAACTGCGGCTGCAGACTGTCCAGGAACACATAGCATCGAAGCTCGGACATCAGTACTGCTCCTTCGCCCCACCCGCCTTCGCGCCTCGCGTGTCGGCGGGCAAGCCTGCCCCACCGGCCCCGCCGGCCGCTTCCTCGACGATCTTCACGCTGCTGCTCGCGCCGATGCGTGTCGCGCCCGCCCGCACCATCTTCACGAGGTCCGCGTAGGTTCGGATGCCGCCGGCGGCCTTCACGCCCAGCTTCTTCGGCGCCACCGTGCGGCTCATCAGCGCCACGTCCTCAACCGTCGCTCCCTTGCTCGAGAACCCGGTGGAGGTCTTCACGTAGTCGGCACCGGCCTTCATGCTCATTTCGCAGCCGCGCACCTTCTCCTCGTCGGTGAGCAGCGCGGTCTCGAGAATGACCTTCGACAGCGCGCGGCCTTCCTTGCACGCCTCGACGACGGCGCGGATGTCCTTCAACACCAGGGCGTCGTCTTTGCTCTTGAGCGCGCCGATGTTGATGACCATGTCGATTTCCTGCGCCCCCTCCCGGATCGCCCGCCGCGCCTCGAGCGCCTTGCTCTCGGAGGGCTGGGCGCCCAGCGGAAAGCCCACCACGCAGCACACCTTCACGGGCGTGCCACGCAGCGCTTCCCGGGCCTGGCGCACGTAGGTGGGATTGATGCAGACCGACGCGAAATTGTAGCGGCGCGCTTCCTCGCACAGGCGCGCGATGTCTTCGCGGGTCGCCTCGGGCTTCAGCAAGGTGTGGTCGATAAGCCGGGCGACCTCACCCGCCGGGATCGGCGCCGGTCCGCCGGCGCTGCCGGCGCGCCCCGCGAGCAGGCGCTTGACGCGCTCCGCGATCCGCGCCACATCGTCGGCCGACACCTCGCCGCCGCGAGTGGCGGTCGGGGCGGTCATCCGGTTCCTGTCCATGTCCTGGATCTGCTCCACGCGCCGGCGATGCCGGTCCACGGTGCACTCGGCGCCAAGGAACGCCGAGACGATGGCGCGCGCGCCCTCGAGCGACACGTGCCCGGCACCCAGCGTGAGCACGTTCGCGTCGTTGTGCTCACGCGCGTTCCGCGCGAGCGCCTCGGTGTAACAAGCCGCCGCACGCACGCCGGCCACCTTGTTGGCGGCCATCGCCGACCCGATGCCGGCCCCGTCCACGACGACACCGAAATCGGCCTTGCCGGAAGACACGAGCGTGGCGACCGCCTGCGCAATGCGTGGATAGTCCACGGGCTCCTTGCTGTGGGTCCCGCAGTCCTCCACCTGGTGGCCGAGCGATGTCAGGTAATCGGCAAGCGACGTCTTGAGGTCGAATCCGCCGTGATCCGCACCGAGCGCGATACGCAAAGGATGTTTCATGTCACTGAACGCGGGATAATCCAAGCGAGAACAGGCAGGATATCACGACGGCGCACAATTCGAGCGTCCGGCATCGCCTGCCCGGCGCCCTCCATCCTGGGGCCGGGGCGTGGCCGGGAGGCTCCGGTGCCGGACGGGTTGTGATAGGCTCTTTGCCCTGTGCCGGAGCGCGTCGCTGCCACCACAAGATGGCGCGCAGACCATTTCAAGGAGCCGAACAGAGCGATGGACGAATCGACGTTCGAGACCGTCCTGTTGTCGACCGAACAGATCCAGCAGCGCGTCGGCGAGATCGGCCGGGAGATCGCCCGTGCCTACCCGGAACCCGGCGACCTGCACCTCATATGCGTCCTCAAGGGCGCGTTCATGTTCCTTGGCGATCTCATCCGCGCGATCGACCGTACCGTCACGATCGATTTCATGGCGGTCTCGAGCTATGCGAAGGGAACGACCTCGTCCGGAGAGGTTCGACTCATCAAGGACCTGGACACGGGGCTCGAAGGGCGCAACGTGATCATCGTCGAGGACATCGTCGATACCGGCCTGACACTGGCCTACCTGCAGCAGGTCCTGCGGGCGCGGTCCCCTCGCAGCCTGCGGACTGCGTGCCTGCTCAACAAACCCTCGCGGCGCCTCGTCGAGGTGACCGTGGATTACATCGGCTTCACCATCGAGGACCGGTTCGTCGTCGGCTATGGGCTGGACTACGCGGAGAAGTACCGGAACATTCCCTACATCAGCGTCCTGCAGAACAACGGCCAGTAAGCGCCTATTTCTTGACCGCCGCCCGCACCCGCTCCGCCATGGCGCGCGCATCCGCCAGCACGCGCGCCTCGTCCAGGGTCGTCACCTTCCGGTCGCGCATCAGCACCCGCCCGTTGACGATCGTGTTCTGGACGTCGTCGCCCTTCGAGACGTAGACCAGGTGTGATACCGGGTTGTACATTGGCGTCTGCCGCGCGCCCTTCATCGACACGGTGATGATGTCGGCCCGCTTGCCGACTTCGAGCGACCCGATTTCGCGATCCAGCCCGAGGGCCGTCGCGCCCCGAATCGTCGCCATCTCCAGCGCGACTCCCGCCGGCAGCGCGCGCGGATCCATCGTCTGCAGCTTGTGAAGGAACGCCGCCTGCCGCATCGCCTCGAACATGTCGAGGTCGTTGTTGCTGGCCGCTCCGTCGGTCCCGAGCGCGACCAGCACGCCCGCGTTCAGGCACTTGACGATCGGTGCCGTGCCGCTGGCGAGCTTCATGTTGCTTTCCGGGTTGTGGGACAGGGCCACGTTGTGGCGCTTGAGGATTGCGATCTCGGCGTCCGACAGCCAGACGCCGTGCGCCGCAATGGTCCGGGGCCCCCAGAACCCGATCGCTTCGAGGTATTCGGCGGGGCGCGCGTGATGCTTCTCGAGCGACGTCCTGACCTCGTCCTCGGTCTCGCTGATGTGAAGGATGACCGGCACGCCGTACTTGTCGGCCAGCGCGCGCGACGCCCGCAGCCACTGCTCATCGACGGTGTAGATCGCGTGGGGCGCCACCGCCGGCACGATCAGGTCGTCGCCGCGGAACGCCTTGATGAAGGCCTCGGCGCGCGCCAGGCCGTCGGCCGGCGTCTTCGCGTCGGGGGTCGGGAAGTTCAGGATGCTCTCGCCAAGCACCCCCCGCATGCCCGCCTCGCGCGTCGCCCGGGCGACCTCCTCCTCGAAGTAATACATGTCGGTGTGCGTCGTCGTCCCGGACTGAATCATCTCGAGGGCCGCCAGCCGGGTGCCGATGCGCACGAATTCCGGCGTGACGGTCCGCGCCTCTGCCGGAAAGATGTACTGCTGCAGCCAGTCCATCAGCGCGAGGTCGTCGGCCAGCCCGCGGTAAAGGACCATCGGAGCATGGCCGTGCGTGTTCACCAGTCCGGGCAGCACCACCTGGCCGGAGGCATCGATTGTCTCCGCCCCCGTGAACCGCCGACCGATGTCGTCCGCCCGCCCCACGGCAACGATGTCACGGCCGTTCACCGCGACGGCGCCTGGCGAGAAGACGTGATGGGACGGATCGACGGTGACGACGGTGCCGCCAATGATGACGAGCGACACCTCCTGCCCGCTCCCGGGCGCTCGCTGGCAGGCGCCGATTGCGACGAGCACGCACGCGACAAGCACGAGAACTGACAGACGAAGCCGGATTCTCATGCGCGCATCTTACCTCAGCCTCCCCTTGCGCCCGCACCTCGCACTTCGCACGTCGCACTCCGCACGTCGCACCTCGCACGGAATGGTCTAAACACATGGTTGACACTTCAGTACAAGGACATGGGTGACACTAGGCATCCCCCCGGAGGATGCCCGACATGCCCTGGCACTTGGTGTCCGCCATGGATGCACGCGTTCAGTTCGTTGCCGACTATCAGCGCGAGATGTTTTCGATGACCGAGCTCTGTCGGCGATACGCCATCAGCCGGCAAGCCGGGTACGAGACGATTGCCCGGTACCGCGAGCTCGGGCCTGCCGGCCTTGCGCCGCAGTCGCGGCGGCCGGTGCACAGTCCGAGCGCGACCGACGACGACCTGGTGAAGTTGATCAAGGGCGTGCGGACGCGGCATCCCTCCTTCGGGCCGAAGAAACTGCTTCGCGTGCTGCGCCGGCGGCACCGGCGGGCGGACTGGCCGGCGGCGAGCACGGTCGCGCTGATTCTGAAGCGCGAGGGATTGGTCGCCGCGCGCCGAGTCCGTACCGAGCATGCGGCCCACCTCGCCACGGCCCGAATCGTCCCGACGGTGGCCAACGAGTTGTGGAGCGTAGATTTCAAGGGGCAGTTTCGCACGGGCGACCGGCGGTACTGTTACCCGTTGACGATCGTCGACCGGTTCAGCCGCTATCTGCTCGACTGCTACGGCATGTTGGCGCCGAGCGAAGCAGGCACGTTCGCGCGCTTTCGCCACGTCTTTGAGGTGTTTGGGTTGCCGGAGGCAATTCGCAGCGATAACGGCGTCCCGTTTGCGAGCACGGCCCTGGCGGGGCTGTCGCACCTGTCGGTGTGGTGGCTGCGACTCGGCATTCGGCTGGACCGCATCCGCCGCGGCCATCCCGAGGACAACGGGGGACACGAATACATGCACCGCGTCCTGAAACGCGAGACGGCCCGGCCCCCGGGCCCCCCCTGCCGCCATCAGCAGGTGCGCTTCGACGAGTTCCGCCCGACCTACAATTACGTTCGTCCCCATGAAGCGCTTGGCCAGGTTGTCCCCGGCGATCTCTACGGCCCCTCGCCCCGGTCGCTGCCCGCACGGCTGCCCCCGGTCGAGTATCCCGGACACTTCGAAATTCGTCGCGTGACGGACGGCGCCTTCTCGTGGCACAGCCACCGGGTGTTCCTCACGCATGTCCTGACCGGTGATCTCGTCGGCCTCGAAGAGGTTGATGATGGCGTCTGGACCATCTACTTCTGTCATCAGGCGATCGGCCGCTTCGACGAACGCACCACACACGTCACGGAGACCCATGAGCGGTGCGGCGCGAGCGTGTGAAAACCGGCCGTGGACGCTGCCGGAGCCGTGGACGCCAAAAGCGCGTCCACCACTCCTTGGAAAACGCGCGGACGCGTTTCCCACAGCGCCCACCGCCACCACCGTTAATGTCTGACCGGGACAGATCTGTCACCCATGTCCTTAGACTGATCTGTCAACCATGTCCTTGACCGTAGGCACT
>PMZR01000118.1 GCA_003170135.1 Acidobacteriota bacterium | reverse complement strand
AGAAGGTGACAAAGTAGTGTTAATGCCAGGCCGCCCGCGCAAAGGAACAGTACACGGAGCGACCACAGACGCACAGCACGCATGCCAACCCCCCGGATGAGCTTTTCGGTGAACCGACCAGCAAATCTAGCACGCATCAAAACGGGAGTAAAATCAACTCGAATCGGCTTGAACCGGTCAGACGTTCACGATTTAGACGACTGAGGAGGGTTATCGATGTTGACCGCGCGAGCGGCAGCGGAGCACCTGGGTGTCGGCTATTCGACCCTGAAGCAGTGGATTCGTGGCGGAAAGATCCGCACCACCCGAACGGCGGGCGGCCACCACCGGGTGTCCGAGTCGGAAATCGATCGCCTGCTCGCGCCGCACACCTCCCCGGGGCGCGCACGGATCTCCGAGCGCGCGACCGTCGTCATCCTCGGCCTGAGCGGACGCAACCGGCTTCGAGGCTTCGTTGAAGAAGTGAGGGCGGACGGCGTACTGGGTCAGGTCCGGTTGCGGATCGGGACGGCGACGCTCACGGCGGTCATCACGAGCGACGCCTTGAACGAGCTGAAGCTTCGCCGGGGCGACGAAGCCCTGGCGATCATCAAGGCGACCGACGTGATGATCGCCCGAGAAGTCGCGGAGCCGATTCACCGGCAGATGAAGAGCCGGCGGGCGGCGGCTCGCTAGCGACGACGTTGGTCGTTGCATGCGCTCGGCGATTTCTTCGGTCCGGGCACGACCGTCGGCATCCCGTTCGCGGCGCAGCTGGGCGTCCGCGTCACGTTCTGAGCCACGCAGCCTGAGGCACGAGGCCGTGGCACTCGAGCTTCCGCTGCACGACACGCTTCTTCCCCTGCCGCAAACTCGCCTCGCGGCACCGGTGTTGCGTACCTTCCCGGATCGGATCCGCGAGCCATCTTGTGGATCAGTCACGATCGCCAATTGAACCGTCACAACCGGAAGGAGTACAGCATGGCACGCACGACTGCCAGATTCTCTGTCCTGCTCGCGTCGGCTCTGTTCATGAGTCTCTGCCTGCTGGCGCTGTCAACGCGCGGCGCGGCACAGGAGGGGGGGATGGGAACGGGAAAGGCGAAGAGCGGAACGGTCAGCGTGACCGGTTGCCTGCAGAAAGGTGCCGAGCCGGGCGGATACTACATCACCGACGATAGCAAGATGTGGGAACTGTCGAGCAGTGCCGTGAAGCTCGACAAGCACGTCGGTCACCAGGTGACCGTGACCGGCGCCGCGGTTCAGAAGTCAAAGGCCGCGGAGGCAAAAATCGGGGAGAACGAAAAGACCGAGGCGGCCGGCAAGGATTACGCTGACCTGAACGTCAAGAGCCTGAAGATGGTCAGCGAGAGTTGCAGTAGTCACTAGCAAAGGCTGGGGATGGCGCGCGGCCATTACCTGACTCAGCTTCCTCGACGGGCGGCTGGCCTGGCGGGCGCGCCCTTGGCCTGTCCAAGTCACGGCTGCGCGTACTTCCGGGCCACGGCTTCGGCCACGCGAATGCCGTCCACGGCCGATGACATGATCCCACCGGCGTACCCGGCGCCCTCCCCCGCCGGGTACAGGCCGCCGACGCTTGCTTCGAACGACGCATCGCGCCCGATCCGTACGGGCGACGAGCTGCGGGTTTCCACGCCGGTCAGCACGGCATCGGCGGCGTCGAATCCCGTCAACCGCTGACCGAAGAACGGCAGCGCCAGACGCAGCGTGTCGGTCACGAACTCGGGCAGGCAACTGGCGAGGTCCGCCAGACACCCCGACGGCAAATACGTTGGCTGTACGTTTCCGAGAGCGACCGACGGTCGCCGCTTCAGAAAGTCCCCCACCAGTTGCAGTGGCGCCCCGTAGTGGCCACCGCCCGCTGCAAACGCCTGCCGTTCCCATTGCCGCTGGAACTCGATTCCCGCAAGCGGATGGTCCGACGGGTAGTCGGCGGGCGTGACGCCCACCAGCAGGGCGCTGTTCGCATTGCGGTGGTTGCGCGCCAACAGGCTCATTCCGTTGGTGGACACTCCGTTCGCCTCGGTGGCCGACGCCACCACGAGGCCGCCTGGACACATGCAGAACGAATAGGCGGAGCGGCCGTTCGGCGCGTGACAGGACACCTTGTACTCGGCTGCCCCCAGGCGCGGATGCCCCGCCTCGACGCCGTACTGCGTCTCGTCGATGAGTCGCTGGGCGTGCTCGATTCGAACACCAATCGAGAAGGGCTTGGCCCGCATCTCCACGCCGAGATGATGGAGCATCGCGAACGTGTCACGGGCACTGTTGCCCGGCGCGACAATGACCACGGACGTTTCGATGCAATCCTGGCCAGCCACTTCAACGGCCGTGATGCCCTCGTCTTTGACCCGCAGGCCCGTGACCAGGCTGCCGAACCGCATCTGGCCGCCAAGCCGGGTGATGGTGTCGCCAATCCTGATGACCATGCCCGGCAGTTGGTCGCTGCCCAGGTGCGGCCTGGCCTGAAACAGGATGTCGTCGGGGGCGCCGGCATCCACCAGTTCCTCCAGCACCTTGCGGCAACGTGGATCGTGGATCGTCGTCGCCAGCTTGCCGTCGGAGAAGGTACCCGCCCCGCCTTCGCCAAAATGCAGGTTCGACTCGGGGGAGAGGTCCCCGGTGGATCTGAAGCGGGCGATGTCGCGGCGGCGTTCCGCGACCCGCCTGCCCCGTTCGAGCACCAGCGGGCGATAACCCATGCGGGCGAGGGTCAGCGCCGCAAACAACCCGGCCGGACCGCTGCCCACGACAACCGGTCGCTGGCGAAGCGGCGCCGTGCCCGGCGTCACCGGGCGATAGGTGAGATCGGGCGCCTCGGCCCACGTGGTCCCGGGATGGCGCGATCGGAACGTGGGCTCGTGCTTCACCGCGACATCGATGACGTAGACGACGCGAATCGAGCCCTTCTTGCGGGCATCAATCGCCTCGCGGCGGACGAAGTACTCCACGACTTCGCTGGGACGCGCGTCAAGTCGGGCCAGGATGGCGCGCTCCAGGTCGGCCTCGTCGTGGTCCAGGGGGAGCTTGATCTCGGTGAGACGAAGCATGCCGTTCAACACTCCGCCGCATGCCGGCCGGCCACCCAGCCCGAAGACCAGGCCCACTGCAGGTTGAAGCCACCGCAGTCGCCGTCCACGTCCAGCACCTCCCCGCACAGGTAGAACCCGGGCTGGCGCAGCGACTCGAGCGTCGCCGGATTCACCTCGTCCAGGGAAATGCCGCCAGCGGCGACCTGCGCGTCATGCCACGATTGGCTGCCGGTCACGTTGAACGACCAGTCCTTCAGCAGCGCGGACAACTGCTGCCGCTCCTGGGCGGCCAGACCTGCGCACGCCCGCGAGGTGTCGTGAATGCCTGCCTGGGCGAGCACGACGGGGATCAGGCGCTTGTTCAACAGCCCGACCAGCCCCATGTCGAGTGGTTTGTGAGCCTGCTGGGCGAATCGGTCCTTCAACGTCCGATCCAGCTGTTCGAGTTCCAGATCGGGGAACAGGTCGAGGGCGACGACAGGAGTGGTGTTCCTCTTCATCGCCGCCATCACCATGCGGCTCACCTGCAGCACCGGCGGCCCGGAGATGCCGTAATCGGTGAAGAGAATTTCCCCCACTTCGCGCCGCAGCACGTCGCCGCCGGACCGCGCCTGGATGGACCCGACGAACTTGATCCCTTTCAGGCGCGGCAGGAACAAAGCGTCGAGGCGCAGCGACACGATGCCGGGGAGAGGTTCGATCACTCGATGGCCAAGACTCCGGGCCAGGCGATAACCGGAACCGTTGCTCCCGAACTGCGGCCCCGCACGGCCTCCGCTGGCGAGCACGACTCGCGAGGCGCTGATCTCCCGGCTGTCCTGCAACTGGAGGGCAAACGCCCCGCTTTCTGGACAAACGGCGGCCACCTCGGCCTCGACGAGGATCGCGACCTTCAGTTGTTCCAGCTCGTAGCGCAGGACGTCGAGCACCGCGGAGGCCTGGTCCGAGTGCGGGTAGATTTTCCCGTCCTCCTCCGTCTTCCACGCAATACCGAGGCGCTCGAAGAACACCAGCGTGTCCCGCACCGGAAACTGGGCAAGCACCGAGGCGACGACGGCGCGATTCCCGCCATGGAACCGTGAAAGTTCACAGTTGGCGTTCGTCATGTTGCAGCGCCCGTTCCCGGTGACCAGGAGCTTCTTGCCGATCCGGTTCATGCGCTCGAGAAGCACCACCTCGGCACCGGAACGAGCGGCGCTGATGGCAGCCACCATGCCGGAGCTGCCGCCACCGATGACGGTTACCTGTTTTCGTCCAGCCATGTCACCTCGGGAGCGGGCTGATCGTCGCAGAGAGTATGGCCGCAAGCGCAGCGGCCGATCAACGCCATCTCGTCTGCGACTGGCAATCTCTTTGCTCAGGGATACTCGTCAACTGCACCCATGACCCCGGACGTGTCGATCTCGTCCCCCCTCGTTCGACGAGAAGATGTACGCGCGCGTCCGAACGCGAACGCGGACCGGACGAACAAGACAACCAAGCGGGAGACCAGACATGGCTACCACGTCAGAGACCGTCAAGACCGTCCAGGTATACAAGCTGTACATCAAGGCGACGGGCCGGGGGCAAGTTCCGCGCGTATCCAAACGAGGGCATGAAGGCGTTCCCGAACGTCCCGGACGTGATCATCGATGGCGAGGTCGTCGAGGCGGACGCGCCACGCAAGCTCGTCCAGACCTGGCGCATGCTGATGGAACCGAGCCTGGCGGCCGAGGGATTCACGCGGCTCACGACCGAGATCGAGCCGGTGAGGGGCGGCGTCACGCGGCTGACAGTGACCCACGATCTCAACGGTGCGCCGGGGCTCGCAGCGCTCGTCGCGGGCCAACACGAGTCGCAGGGCGCGGGCGGCGGCTGGAGCGAGGTGCTGAGCGGTCTCAAGACGCTGCTCGAAACCGGGGCTCAGTTGCCCTTCCAGAGCGGTCCGGAAAAAAATGAAAGCAGGCCGTCAGGCGAGGCGCGCGAGAAAGCGGCATGCGCGCCTCGTCCGACAAAGAACGCCGGCGCTCGCGACAGCCTGCCGTCGCGCAGGTCGTAGAGCCCCGGGACCTGGTCGCGGGCGACCACGCCTTCGTTGATCGCGCCTGCCCGTTGTGATATCACCGCCTGAAGCTTGCCCGTCCGGCCACAACGGATTCATCTCGAACGGAGACTGCTCATGAACCGGCGCTTCGCGGTCCTCCTCACGGTCGCGCTCGCCTTCTTCGCTTCATCTTCCCGGCCCGCGGCCGTGATGCCGGCGACCGACGCCGGAACCCACCTGCGACTGTCCGCCGTGACATCACAGGCGGGGGTCGCCACCGCCAACCCGTTCTTCGCGGCCAGCGCGCTCCCGTTCCAGGCTCCGCCGTTCGACCGCATCAAGGACGCCGACTACCAGCCGGCCATCGAAGAAGGGATGCAGCGGCAGCGCGCGGAGATCGACGCCATCGCGAACGACCCGGCCGCGCCGACCTTCGCGAACACCCTCGAAGCGATGGAGCGCAGCGGCGCGCTGCTGACGCGGGTCTCGAAGGTGTTCTTCAACCTGACGCAGTCGAACACCAACGACACGCTGCAGAAGGTCGAGACGGAGGAGGCGCCGAGGCTGGCGGCGCACCAGGACGCGATCTTCATGAATCCGAAACTGTTCGCGCGGGTGAAGACGCTCTACGACGGGCGCGCCTCGCTCGGCCTCGGCGCCGACGCGACCTTCCTCGTCGAGCGGTACTACCGCAACTTCGTCCGCGCCGGCGCGCGGCTGTCCGACGCGGATCAGGCGACGCTGCGCGCGCTCAACGAGGAGGAGTCGAAGCTGACCACCGACTTCCGGCAGCGCGTGCTCGCCGACACCGATGCCTTTGCCGTGGTCGTGGACGACAAGGCGCAGCTCGCCGGCCTCACCGAGGAGGACCTCGCCGCCGCAGCCGAAGCCGCAAGGGACCGCAAGCTCGCAGGGAAGTGGTTGCTCGGTGCAACCGGGAACATAGGTAA
>PMZR01000025.1 GCA_003170135.1 Acidobacteriota bacterium | reverse complement strand
ACATGAGCCCGACGCTGCCGACGACGACGGCGCCGAGCATCATGAGGGCGAACAGGTTCGAGAACACCACGTAGTGGCGCACCTGGCGCAGGTCGAAGTCTTCGCGTCCCCAGAGCCCCGGCCCCAGCCAGGCCGCCAGCGCGGCGACCGTCGTGACGCACAGCACCAGGACGGTGGACAGCGCATCGGCGCGGAGCATCCCGCCGGCGAACGTCACGGTGCGGGCGGCCGCTACCATCTGCCACAGGGCGACGGCAGCGCACAGCGCGACGATCGACAGCGCGGCGCCGGCGCGCCCTGCCGCCCTCGCCATCCGGGCGGGCGCCAATCCCAGGGCGGCCGCTGCCAGCGGCGCGCCAAGCAGTATCACGAAGACCATCAACCCACTCCGAACCCGCGCGTCCCGGCCGAAGCCAGCACGCGCGACCCATTCAGTGCTTCAACCGGCTCAACTGCTCCACGTCGATCGACTCGAAAGTTTCATGGATGCGGTAGACGAACACCTGCATCACGAGGAATCCCATCAGCGCATCCAGGAACACGGCGAGTTCGACGATGAGCGGAATGCCGTAGGTGCCGAGCACGGCGAGCAGCGCGACGCCGTTCTCGAGCATCAGGAACCCGATGATCTGGGTCAGCGCCTTCTTGCGGCTCACGACGATGAACAGGCCGACGAAGACCAGGCCCATGGCGAGCGGCATCGCGCCGCGCGTCGGCAGATCGCTGATCGCCACCAGCGGACGCGTGACGATGTAGGCGACCATCACGAGCAGCGCCGCGAGGAGCACCGATGCCGCCGCATTCACGTACGGCTGCGTCTCGCGTTCGCCGCCGAAGCGGCGTTCCATGTTTCGCAGCAGCCGCGGGATGGCGACGCCCTTCAGCAGGAGCAGGAGCGCGGCGACCAGGTACAACGCCAGGTCGTGGCTGTAGTAGGCGACCAGCGCCGTGACGCCGGCGAGCGCGGCAGACTGGCAGGCGAATGCCGCGATGTAGGAGTGGACGCTGCGGCGCCACAGCAGGATCAGCGCGAAAAGCAAGGCGACGCTGGCGCCGAGCATCGACAGTTGCGAGAACGCTCCCATCGCTACCTCAACAGGAAAGACGAGGTGACCGCGAGCAGCGCCAGCACGAACGAGGCGGCCAGCAGCTCGGGGACGCGGAACAGCCGGAGCTTCGCCACCCGTGTCTCGAGCACCGCGACCGTGGTACAAAGTGCCAGCAGTTTGAAGACGAGAACGGCGGCGCCGAGGAGCAGCGCACCGGGCGTCAGCGTCGTGGCAATGCCCCACGGCGCGAAGAGGTTCGCGAGCAGGCTGAAGAAGACGAGCAGCTTCAGCGCCGCGGCCCACTCGATGAGCGCGAGGTAACGGCCCGAGTACTCGAGCACCATCGCCTCGTGGATCATCGTCAGCTCGAGATGCGTCGAGGGGTTGTCCACGGGAAGACGGCTGGTCTCGGCGAGCATCACGATGAAGAGCGACGCGAACGCGAGCGCGTGGCCGGGCGTCAGCACCGCCGAGGGCGACTGCATGATCCGCAAGGCGATCTGCCCGAGATTGGTGGACCCCGCGCCCGAGGCGAGGGCGAAGACGGCCACGGCGATGGTCGGCTCGGCGAGCGCGGCAACCGTCATCTCGCGGCTGGAGCCCATGCCGCCGAAGGGCGAACCGGGATCGAGGCCCGCGAGCGCCAGGAAGAACGTGCCGAGCAGCAGCAGGTAGACGACGACGAGCAGGTCGGCGACCGCGTCGAAGGGCAGCGGCACGGCGACCAGCGGGACGACGAACGTCACCGCCAGCGTGCTGACGAACACGACATACGGCGCCGCGCGAAACAGCCACGAGGCGTTCGACGAGATGACGACTTCCTTCGCGAACAGTTTCCGGAGCTCGAAGTAGGGCTGCCAGATCGGCGCGCCCTGCCGGTTCTGCAGCCTGGCCTTGACGAGCCGGATCACGCCGACGAGCACCGGCGCGACGAGCAGCGCAAAGACGGCCTGGCCGACTTCGAGCAAAAGACCGGTCATGGCAGCCACCGTGCGGCCAGCAGCAGCGCGATGAGCGCCGCGCACAGGTACGCGAGGTACAAATGGACGGAACCGGCCTGCACGCGACGAACAGCGCTGGCCGCGCGCCGGACCATCGCGACCGCCGGCACGTACAGGAGGCGCTCGACGAACGGCCGCACCTCGCTTTCGTACGTGATCGCGCGGATGACGTACCGGGAGTCGGGGTGGAGTTCGACGGTCAGATCCTCCGTCGGCCGGTAGAGCTCCGCGAACACGCGCCGGAGCGGCTCGGCGAACGCCGTCGCCGTGTACTGCATCCGCGGCGTCTGCACGAACCGTCCGCACCCCCACGTGTCTTCACGGCGCAATCGGAAGCGCGGCGTCAGGAGCCAGACCGCGAGCGGGACCAGCAGCGCGAGCACCGCAAGGCCCAGGGCCAGCGCCGGCGCCGACATCTGCCCCAGCCCCGTCGGCATGCCGGAAAAGAACACGAGGCCGGTGGTCCCGAGGCCCGCCGCCGGAGCCATGTGCGGCAGCGAGGCCAGCACCCGTCCCAACTGTGGAACGACAACGAATGGACCGAGACCCAGCGCGACGCAGGCCACGACCAGCAGGAGCATCGCAACCAGCATCGATCGCGGAGCCTCGACCGCGTGTTCCGCGTGGGAGGACCGCGGAATCGCCAGGAAGGTGATGCCGAACGCCTTCACGAAGCAGGCGGCGGCCAGGCCGCCGGTCAACGCGAGCAGCCCGACGCCGATTGGCATCAGCAGCGCCACCGCGGGCACGGGAATGCGCGTGCCGCCGAGCAACGACTGGAACAGCAGCCACTCGGACGCGAATCCGTTGAGCGGCGGGAGCGCCGAGATCGCCGCCGATCCAATCAGGAAGGTGAACGCCGTCACCGGCATCCGCTTGATCAGGCCGCCCATCTCCTCGATGTTGCGCGTGTGGGTTGCGTGCACGACGGCTCCCGCGCCGAGGAAGAGCAGCGCCTTGAAGCAGGCGTGGTTGAGCGTGTGGTACAGCGCGGCCACCAGGGCCAAGGCGGCGAGCAGCGGGAGATCGTAGGCGAGAAAGAGCAGGGATACGCCGAGCCCCATGAAGATGATGCCGACGTTCTCGATCGAGTGGTACGCGAGCAGCCGCTTCAGGTCGTGCTGCATCAGCGCGTAGAGCACGCCGAGCAGCGCCGAGACGGTGCCCAGCGCGAGCACGACGACGCCCCACCACGGCGGCACCGCGAACGCCGAGCCGGCAAGTTGGTGAGCGGCCGTGGCCCCGCCCGGGCCGGCCGCGATCCCGCCCAGCAGGTCGAAGACCACCCGCACGAGGCCGTAGACGCCCATCTTGAGGACGACGCCGGACATCACGGCCGACGCATGACTCGGCGCAACCGGGTGCGCGCGTGGCAGCCAGACGTGCAGCGGCATGATGCCCGCCTTGGTGCCGAAGCCGACCAGCGCGAGCACGAAGACCGCGTGGCGGACGCCGTCGGAGAGCGGCAGACCGCGGACCTGCGCGAACGACGCGCCGAGTTGTCCGCCCGTGAGCAGGAAGAACATCGCGGCGAGTGCGGCGAACCCGGCATGCGTGACGCCGAGGTACCAGTTGGCGGCGCCGACGGCTCCGACCTGATCCGGCTCCGTGAGCACGAGCAGCCAGGCGGCCAGCGACATCAGTTCCCAGACGAGCAGGAACGTCAGCGCGTTGTCGGCCATCACCTGCAGGCTCAGCGTGAGCAGGAGCAGGTTCATGCTGGCGCCGCAGGTGCGCAGCCACGCCGCGTCGCGGTCGCGTGAATAGCCGTAGCCATAGATGCTGGCGGCCAGCGAGACGATGGCGACGACGAGCAGGAAGAAGGCGCCGAGCGGATCGAGATGGAACGCCAGCGGCGCCAGCGCGAAGCTGCCGATCGACAGCCGCGGTCCCGGCGCGCCGGCGAGCACGAGCGCCACGAGCACCAGGCTTGCGGCGGCTCCCGTGATTCCCGCGGTGGCGACCAGCAGACGGATGGACCGCCGCGGCGCCACCAGCGAGGCGATGCTTCCGGCGAGGTATGCAGAGACCAGGACGGCGAGGAGGATGTCGGGAAGCGTCACCGGGACCCTCCACCCGCAGAGGCGCCGCGCCGCCAGAATCGCCGGAGGCCGCGCGCGGGCCGCGCGCCACGCTCATCGTCCCGAGGCTCCCCGGACGGCAGCCGATCGAGCGCCGCGAGGATCCCGCGCAGGATGTCGGTGGGTTCCGGCGGACACCCGTCCACCCACGCGTCCACCGGAACGAACCGGTCCACGCTGCCCGCAATCGCGTAGCTGCCCGCGAACACGCCGCACGTGCGGGCGCACACGCCGGCCCCGACGACGAGCCGGGGGGCGGGCGTGGCCTCCCAGGTCTTGCGCAGCGGCGCCGCCATGTTGACGGTCACGGGGCCCGTGACGAGGAGCAGGTCGGCGTGGCGCGGCGACGCGACGAAGTGCAGCCCGAACCGTTCCATGTCGTACACCGGGCCGGCGAGGCCGCCGATCTCGATCTCGCAGCCGTTGCACGAGCCGGCGTCGACCTCGCGGATGGCGAGCGCGCGCCCGAACAGGCGCCGGCTCCGCGCGTCGATCGTGCGGACGAGATGGATGGCCTCGTCATGCACGGGGGAGAGCGGGCGGGTGGCGAGGCCGACGCTGAGGATTTTCGCGAAGAGCTGCATCAGCGGCGCCGTGCCTCGCGCTGGAGCTCGCGCAGCAGGCTCTGGCTTCCGATGAGCTGGTTGTTGAAGATGCGCCGGGCCACGTGGAGCAGGTCGGCCAGGAGCGGGTCGCGCACCGAGTAGATGACGGTGGTGCCCGTCTTGCGGGCGACGACGATGTTCTTGGCGCGCAGGATGCTGAGCTGCTGCGAGACGATCGGCTGGTCGACGCGGAGGGCGGCCTGCAGTTGCTGGACGCTGTGCGCGCCGGCGGCGAGCGTTTCGAGGATGCGGATGCGGATCGGGTGCGAGAGGGCCCGGAAGAATTCCGCCTTGAACCGCTGCAGCTCCGTGACTGGCATATATAGCAATATCTTAATATTACGAAAGAGCCGGCGGTGTCAAGTGCGCCGGCCGGCTTCGGGCTCCGGGCTTCCGGCCCGGGTTCGGGCTTCGGCTCCGATCCGGGCTCCAGGCCCGGCTCGTGGGACTGCGCGGGCTTCCAGCCCGGGAGCGCTCCGGCGCGGTTCTTGCGCGCGCCTTCGGGAAGACCAACGCCCGGCACTTTCAATGGCGACGTGCCGGTGGTGCTCGTGCGACAGGGCCAGCGAATCTATGCGCTCGCCGACACGTGCGCCCATCTTGGCGGGCCCCTCTCGGAAGGCACGCTCGAGCACGGCACGATCGCGTGCCCGTGGCACGGGTCGACCTATGCGCTCGAGGACGGCCGGGTGCTCCGCGGTCCGGCGACTCATCCGCAGCCCGTGTTCGAGTGTCGCATTCGTGGCGGCCAGATCGAGATCCGGATGCCGCGCCGCCGGCAGCCGGCCGAAACCGAGAGAACCGAGAGAGAAGACCAGCACCGCGCGGCGTCGTAAGCGAGTTGCACGCGGCGATGGATCGGCGGCCGGCTGGTCCGCACGTGAACCTGGTTCGCCGATACGTGCGTCACACCTGGTGAGGGCACCATGGCTACGAAAACGAAGAGTCAACCGGAGGTCCGCAAAAGCGAGGCGGAGTGGGAGCACACCCTGACACCCGAACAGCATCACGTGCTGCGGCGGCAGGAAACGGAGGCGGCCGGGTCGAGTCCGCTGCTCGACGAGCATCGCGAGGGGATGTTTTGCTGCGCGGGCTGCGGCGCGCCGCTCTTTTCCTCGGACACGAAGTTCGAGAGCGGCAGCGGGTGGCCCAGCTTCTGGGCCCCGCTCGACGGCTCGGTCGACGCGGAAGAAGACGCCAGCCACTTCATGACCCGCACCGAGGTGCACTGCCACCAGTGCGGCGGCCACCTGGGCCATGTCTTCGAGGATGGCCCGCAGCCGACCGGCCTGCGTTACTGCACCAACGGCCTCGCGCTCAAGTTCGATCCCGCGAAGTGAGGTCCAGTCGATAGTTGATAGTTGACAGTCAATCGTTGACCGTGCTTCCGCGATGAACTATCGACTATCGACTATCGACTCGCAGCCCCAACGGCCGGCCCCCATAGCGGTATAATCCGCCTCGATGTCCGACACTCCGCATCCCGCGTTCCACATTCGACCTTCCACATTCCACATTCGATATTCCATATTCCATCGTCCACATTTCGCCCCCTGCGCGCCGCGCCGACGTCCATGCGAACGCTGATCACAAACGGCACGGTCGTCACCGCGACCGACACCGTGCGCGCCGATGTGCTCGTCGAGGGCGAGCGCATCGTTGCCGTCGGCCCGTCGCTCGAAGTGCCGGCCGACCGCACGATTGATGCGGCCGATCGCCTGGTGCTGCCCGGCGGCATCGACGTGCACACGCACCTCGACACACCGTACCTCGACACGAGCTCCTCGGACGATTTCGAGTCGGGGACGATCGCGGCGGCGCTGGGCGGCACCACGAGCATCATCGACTTCGCCACGCAGTTCCCCGGCCAGACGCTTCACCACGCGCGGGACACGTGGATGAAGAAGGCGGAGGGCAGGGCGGTCGTCGACTACGGCTTTCACATGATTGTCACCGAGCTCGACGCCGGGATCGAGCGCGAGATGGACGATCTCGTCCGGGACGGCATCACCTCGTTCAAGGTCTTCATGGCCTATCCCGGCCGCCTGATGCTCAGCGACGAGAACATCCTGCGGGCCCTTCGACGAAGCGGCGAGAACGGCGCGACGATCTGCGTGCACGCCGAAGATGGTCCTGCCATCGACGCGCTGGTGCGCCAGGCGCTGGCCGCCGGGCACACGGCTCCGCGCTACCACGCGCTGACGCGGCCGCCGTCGACCGAGGCGGACGCGACGCGCCGGGCGATCGCGCTCGCCGTTCACGCGCGCACCCCGATCTATATCGTCCACGTGTCGGCGGCGGCCGCGCTGACCGCGATCGCCGGGGCGCGCGAGCGCGGCGTGCCCGTGCTGGCCGAGACGTGTCCGCAATATCTCCTTCTGTCCGAGGAGTGTTACAACGGTCCCGGCTTCGAGGGCGCGAAATACGTGATGAGCCCGCCGCTGCGCGCGAAAGAGAACCAGGCGCCTCTCTGGCGGGGACTGGTCTCTGGCGATCTGCAGGTGGTGGCGACCGATCACTGCCCGTTCACGCTCGCGCAGAAGGAAATGGGTCGCGACGACTTCTCGAAGATCCCGAACGGCGCGCCGGGCATCGAGACGCGCATGAGCCTGGTGTACGACGGCGGCGTGCGCGAGGGCCGCTTCTCGCTCAACCGGTTCGTGGACGTGACATCCACGTCGCCCGCGAAGATCTTCGGGTTGTTTCCGAGAAAGGGCACCGTCGCCGCTGGCTCGGATGCGGATCTGGTCGTCTTCGATCCGCACGCGCGCGCCGTGCTCTCGGCCAGGACGCACCACATGCGCGTGGACTACAACCCGTACGAGGGGCGCGAGGTCGTCGGCGTCACCGACACCGTGCTCTCGCGCGGACACGTCATCGTCGACCACGGCAGGTTCGTCGGCCGTGCCGGTTGCGGGACGTTCCTGCCGCGCAAGGCACGGGGCGCCGCCTGATTGCGCGAATCTCCTGTGGGGCAGGGCTTCAGCCCTGCCAGTCGAACAGCGGTAGGGCGGGGCTTCGGCCCTGCCGAGGGAGACCATGAGCTCAACAAGCGACAGCGTCCGCGCCCGGCACAAGGAATTTCTCTTCCCGAGCGTGATCAACTACTACGCCGAGCCGCTCGTGCTCACCGACGGCAAGGGCCTGCGCGTTTGCGACGCCGACGGCCGCGAGTTCCTCGATTTCTTCGGCGGCATCCTCACCATCTCCATCGGGCACGCGGACGACCGCGTGAACGCCGCGATCAAGGCGCAGATCGATCGCCTGTCGCACGTCTCCACGCTGTACCCGACGCTGCCGGTCGTCGATCTGGCGGAGACGCTGGCGCGCATCACGCCCGGCCGCCTGAAGCAGTCGTTCTTCACCGCGTCGGGCACCGAGGCCGACGAGACCGCCGTGATGATGGCGCAGCTCTTCACCGGCCACCAGGAGCTCATCGCGCTGCGCCACGCCTACTCGGGGCGCTCGCTGCTGGCGCAATCGCTGGCCGGCCACGCGCCGTGGCGTGCGCTGCCGACGCAGGCGCCGGGCATCAAGCACGCCTGCGCGCCGTACTGCTACCGGTGCGCCATGCACCTGTCGTATCCCTCGTGCGGCGTGGCCTGCGCGACGGACATCGAGGATCTGATCCGGACGACGACGACCGGGCGCGTGGCGGGCATGCTGGCCGAGCCGATCATGGGCG
>PMZR01000012.1 GCA_003170135.1 Acidobacteriota bacterium | reverse complement strand
GTCGATGCCCTCGAAGTAGCCGACCAGCAAGAGCCGAAAATAGCGCCCCGGCGTGAGACTGGGTCGGCCCATCACCGGCGCGTAGAACTGGGCGCACTGCGTCTCCACAAAGCCGTCGAAGTCGGCCGCATCCAAGATCGCGTTCAGCCGTGCGTAGAACGGGTGGCCTGGCGCCATCGGCAGGTCCGACGTCGCGATCCACAGCGGCGGGTGCTCGGTCTCACGCGTGCCCATGGCCATGCGCGCCACTATACTCAGCAGGAGCCGTTCTGGCGATCGATCTAAAACCGGCTCGCGGTGAGATCCGCGAGCGACCTCTCCCACGGACTGCTAGCAGCCCGCGGGCGACTTTCACCACGGGCTGCTAGGCACGTGCTATCCAACGGTCGCATCAAGCCATCGTGGGATTACGTTGAGGGTGTGGCGACCGGTGAATCAAGCGGGAGTTTCATGGTCTGCGTAGAGAACCTCGCCTCAGGGGTAGCGTCCGTGCGCGGCATAACAGGCGTCGCTTCCGTACAACTACTACCGTCTCAGAGCGGTAGTTTGCCAGATGAGTCGGCTCACGTGTGGTTCACAGATCCTCCCTACTACGACGCGATTCCTTATTCCGATCTCTCGGATTTCTGTTTCGTGTGGCTTAAGAGGGCTCTAGCGGGTCATGCTCTTATGAAGGACCCGTTCGATCCCTCTAATCCACTGACGCCGAAGGACAGCGAGTTAGTCGAGGACGAGGTCAAGAAGGTCGCCGGCCGAGCCAAGGACGGCGCCTTCTTCGAGGCCGAAATGGCGGTCGCTTTCACTGAAGGGTGCCGCGTCCTGAAGGAGGATGGGATAGCCTCGGTCGTCTTCGCTCACAAGACTACCGAAGGCTGGGAAGCGCTCTTATCGGGCATGATCCGCGGCGGCTGGACCATCACGGGCTCTTGGCCCATCGCCACCGAGATGGCTTCGCGTCTGCGCGCGCGCGAGTCCGCAGCTCTCGCGACGAGCGTTCATCTTGTTTGCCGTCCGCGCCCCGACAACGCTGAGGTAGGTGACTGGGCTCACGTGCTGCGCGAGTTGCCCAATCGAGTCGGTGACTGGATGGAGCGCCTGCAGGGCGAAGGGGTCCGCGGCGCCGACCTCGTGTTCGCCTGCATCGGGCCGGCGCTCGAGATCTTCAGTCGCTACAAAAGCGTCGAGACCGCCGACGGGCGCGAGGTGAAGCTCGCCGAGTACCTGGAGAAGGTCTGGGAGGTCGTGGGCCGCAGCGCCCTGGCCCAAGTACTCGGCACCGCTGACGCGACGGCCCGCAACGGCGCAGCCGAGGCCGTCGAAGAGGACGCGCGTCTCACGGCGCTCTTCCTCTGGACGCTACAGGCGACCGACGGCGAAGCGGCAGAAGACACGGGCGACGAGGGTGAAGACGAGGAGGCGGCGGACGAAGACGAGGACGACGAAGGCGCCTCCCGCGGCAAGGCCAAGGGCTTCACGCTAGTCTTCGACGTCGTGCGTCGGTTCGCGCAGCCGCTCGGCATCGAGCTGCCCAAGTGGGAAGGCCGCGTCATCGAGACGAAGAAGGGCGTCGTGCGGCTTCTGCCGATCGCGGAGCGCGCGAAGCAACTCTTCGGCGAGGACGGCGCGCAGGCCGTCGCCGCGCGCCTCGAGCAGGAAACGACCACGACCAACCCGCTGCAGGGGATGCTCTTCCCCGACATGCAGCCCGGCGCGGCCCCCACGATCCGCGGGCGCGGCCGGGGCTTCAGCAAGCGAGGGGGCGCCGAGGTCTCGGACGAGAGCCTGGCCGCGGCCCGCGAGGCCACGACCCTCGACCGCGTCCACGCCGCCATGCTGCTCCAGGCCGGCGGCCGCACCAACGCGCTGCGTGCGCTCCTCAAGGCCGAGCAGGAGCGCGGCCCAGACTTCGTACGCCTCGCCAACGCCCTTTCGGCCCTCTACCCGAAGGGGAGCGAGGAGAAGCGATTGATCGACGCGATGCTCTTGGCGGTTCCAAGGTAGCACGATGCTCACCTTCGCGTACGGATCGAACATGGACTGGAACCAGATGCGACAGCGGTGCCCATCGTCTCGCTTCGTGGGCATCGCCGTTCTGCGCGATCACAGGCTCGCGTTCACGCGGAAATCGGTCAACCGCGACTGTGGAGTTGCAGATGTGGTCGCGGAAGACGGGGCACACGTGTGGGGTGTCGTGTTCGAGATCGCCGATCTCGATGTCGGCAAGCTCGATGCCTCGGAGGGCTTCAGGCCGGAACGAGATCAGAACTCGTACTACCGGCACGAGTGCATGGTCTTCCTCGATGGAGAAGACCAGCGGCCACTCACCGTGTCCGCCTACTTCGGTAACCCGCAGCCCAACTCGCCGCTTCCAAACGTTGCGTACAAGAGTCTCATCCTCGCGGGGGCGAGATACTGGCACCTGCCGGAGGAATACATCCGCGAACTGGAACAGATTGAGGTCAGCGAATGACAGCCCCTGCCCTCGCTGTCTGGCAGATCTCGGGCGGGCCCGCCTCGCGTGCATACGCCGAGGTGTTCCTGAGGCACGGCGTCGCGCTGATCGGCCCTGGGGACGCCGGGCCGTGGGCAGCCGAGCGTGGCGACGGCGACTTCGAGGGCGGCTTCGTGCGACGGTTTGCGAGCGAGGTGGCGACGGGGGATGCGTTCCTGCTGCGGACGGGGATCGCGACGATCGCAGCGGTAGGGCTCGTGGCGAGCGACTACCTGTACGTGAATGGCTTCGACGATGTGAACGGCTGGGACTTGCAGCACACACGGCGCGTGCGCTGGTACCGTCTGCCTGAGGAGCACCCGTTCGGGAGCGCAGTCTTCGGCGCCAACCCGCCGCGCTGCTCGCGGGTGTGGGTCGAGGAGGTCGTGGACTTCGCGGAGCGTTTCCTCAACTCGCCCCCGACCCACTGGCAGATGGCCGCGCTGCCGGAGCTTCCCGCCGAAAGCCCTCCGCTGGATGATGTGCCCGACGCGCTGCAGGGCGTCGTCGCCCAAGCCGCCGATCTCGTGCCGCTGCTTCAGGACCGGAAGGCCTTCGGCGAGCACCCGAGCGAGGACGAGCTGATCGCGCACTTCGTGGTGCCGTTTCTCCGCGCGCTCGGCTGGCCGCCGGAGCGTATAGCGGTCAAATGGCGATGCATCGACGTGGTGGTGTTCCGCGACCTGCCGCGCACGCCGGAGAACTGCCACCTCGTGATCGAAGCGAAGCGGCTAGGCGCGGGAGTTGAAGGCGCGCTCGAGCAGGCCAAGGGGTACGTGGAGGCGATTGGCGTGTCTCGCGACGTGATCGTCACGGACGGCATTCGGTACCGGATGTACGCCGGAGAGCGCGGCTTCGAGCCCGTGGCCTATGCGAATCTCGCGCGGCTGAAACACCCGGCGGCCGACCTGTTCGCACGCATGCAGAGACGCTAGGAGGATCGGTATGGAGCCCTGGTACAAGGTCGCGACGCTGCGCAAGGAAGTGCGGGAAGGCCGCTCGTTCAACCCGGACGAATTCGCCATCGCCCTCGAGCAGGTCGTGGCCGGGACGGCGCCCGAGGACTATCGCGATCCGGCTCAGTTCTTCGCTCGCACCTGCTTCACGCGGGCGCTGCGGGAGCACGCCGGTATGGTGCTGCGCCGGCTCTCGGGCAACACCGAGAACACGGCGCCGGTCCTCACGCTCATCACCCAGTTCGGCGGCGGCAAGACCCACACGCTGACCGCGCTCTACCATCTTGCGAAGGCCGGCGAGGACTCGGGCGTGTTCGCCGGCGTACCCGCGCTGCTTCAGGAGGCCGGTCTCTCTGCAGTTCCGGCCGCGCGGGTTGCGGTCTTCGTAGGAAATGCCTGGGACCCGCAGCCGGGCCGCGAGACGCCGTGGATCGATATAGCCAGCCAGCTCGCGGGCGAGGCGGGCGTCGAGGCGCTTGGCCCGGCGGCGCGGACCACACCGCCTGGGACCGAGGCGATCGCGCGGGTTTTCCAGGCGGCTGGGGCGCCCGTGCTCCTGCTCTTCGACGAGGTGCTCAACTTCCTGAGCCGCAACCGCGGCAATGATCTGCCGGCCTCTTTTCGGGCCTTCCTGGGGAACGTCGTGCGGTCCATGACTGGCACGACGCGGTGCGCGGCCGTTGTGAGCCTGCCGCAGAGCAAGCCCGAGATGGACGACTGGGAGATGCGCTGGCAGGACTTGATCTGCAAGGAGGTCGGACGCGTCGCCAAGCAACTGATGGTCAACGACGAGGCCGAGATCAGCGATGTCGTCCGTCGGCGGCTCTTCCAGGATCTGGGGAGCGAGAAGATCCGGAAGAACGTCGCCAAAGCCTACGGCGACTGGTGCTTCGAACGACGGGCGCAGCTGCCGCCGGAGTGGACAGCCGTAGACTCGGCCGCGACTGAGGCCAAGGCACGCGAGTTCCTGCAGCGCCGCTTCGAGGCGTGTTACCCGTTCCATCCAGCGACGCTCTCGGTTTTCCAGCGCAAGTGGCAGGCCCTTCCCCAGTACCAGCAGACGCGCGGCACGCTGGCGATGTTGGCCCAGTGGATCTCGATCGCCGCGCAGGACGGTTTCCGGAAGGCGCGCACCGAGCCGCTCATCACGCTCGGCTCGGCGCCGCTTTCGGAGTCCGGTTTTCGGAGCGTGGTGCTGGGCCAGCTCGGTGAACCACGACTCGGCGCCGCCATCGACGCGGACATTGCGGGCGAGCAGGCGCACAGCAAGGCGCTCGACGCTGACACCAAGGGGCCGCTGCGCGACATCCACCGGCGCGTTGGCACCGCGATCCTCTTCGAGTCGTCTGGCGGGCAAACGGACAAGGTGGCGCACCTGCCGGAACTGCGCTTCGCCCTCGGCGAGCCCGAGCTGGACACCACGTCCGTCGACAACGCCGCGCTCGCGCTCGAGGACCGGTGCTACTTCGTTCGCAAGGCCGGTTCGGACGGCTTCCGTATCGGTTACCAGCCCACGATGAAGAAGGTGGTGAGCGACCGACGCGCGTCGCTCGACGAGGAGACGGAGATCAAACCCGCCATGCGGAGGATCGTCGAGGACGAGTTCCGGCGCGGGGCAAGTGTTCCTGTCGAGCCCTTCCCGCGCGACGGGGCGGCGATCCCGGACACGCCGAGGCTCACGCTCGTGGTAGCCGAGCCCGAGGCGGAGTGGTCGGGGGGCGGGTCGCTGCGCGCACAGGTCGCCGAGTGGACCCGCCAGCGGGCCAAGTCGCCGCGACTTTATCCGGGTGCCCTGGTGTGGTGCCTGAAGAAGCCCGGCCGCGACCTGCGGGACACGGTTGAAATGTGGCTCGCGTGGAAGCGGGTTGCGCGGGAAATCGCCGAGGGGACGCTCGGCGGCGAGTTCGACAAGGGCGACCGGACGGGGCTTCAGTCGAAGGTGAAGGACTCAGAGGAAGCCACCAAGGACCAGGTCTGGGGCGACTACCGTTTCGCGGTCGTCGCGGACGGCCAGGAGGCGGACGGCCTCAAGGTGATCGACCTAGGTGCGGGGCACTCGTCGAGCAACGAGACCCTGTGCGGCCGGGTCATCACCGCCCTCAAGTCTGGGGCGCTTCTCAACGAGTCGGTGGGCGCCGGCTACATCGAGCGGAACTGGCCGCCGGCGCTCAAGGAGTCCGGGGCGTGGCCCCTGGCGAGCCTGCGGCAGAGTTTTCTCAACGGCTCTCTCACGCGGCTGGTCGATCCGGACGCGATCCTCAGGTGCAAGATCGTCGAGTTCGTCGACCGCGGCGACTTCGGCCTGGCCTCGGGCCTGAAGCCCGGCGGAACCTACGAGCGCCTCTGGTTCAAGGAGCTTGTGGCGACGGACGAGGTCGCCTTCGAGGCCGGCGTGTTCCTGTTGAGGAAGAGCGTCGCCGACGGGCTCAAGACAGGAGGACCACCGAGCCCGATGCCGGGGCTTGGCCCCCAGCCGGAATTCCAGCCCGTACCTCCGGCGGCGCCCGGCCTCGAGCCTGAGCCCGCGCCCGGCGTTCAGACGAAGACCCTCCGCGTCGTGGGCACCGTGCCTCCGGAGGTGTGGAACCGTCTCGGGACGAGAATCCTCCCGAAGCTCCGGTCTGGGGCCGACCTCAAGATTGGCGTGGAGTTCTCGGTGGGGGTCAACGCGGCCAGCGCCGGCAGCTTGGCTGCGGAGCTACGGCAGATCCTGCAAGAACTCGGCCTGGCCGATCGCGTGCGCATCGAATAAACCCGAAGGCGATCCGGGGTGGCGACCGAAGCGCCGACGAGGTCGTCGGGCACCTCGCGCGCTTCGTGGACTTGAAGTTGGTGTCGGGGATCCGGTCAACGACCCTGTCGGGTGGTTCCCTGCGGCGTCTCGGCAATCCTCCCAGGCGACCGGTGCGCTTTCGCCTCGAAACCGGCGCTGTTTCGGCTAGGCCGCACACGCCCGGCGCGTCCCGGGAATCAGTTGTTTGGCGAGACAGGCCGTCGCGGAAAGGCGTCTTTCCCGCGGCACGTTCTGGCGGTCGTCCTGGTCAACGTCCCCTCGCCAAGCCGTCGAAAGCTCGCAAGAAACGTCGGGACCGTCCAGGAACTGTTCGAGCACGCGGGCGAGAGCACGACGATGATCTACATGCACTGCTGAACCAAGGCGGGGCGTGCGGAGTCCGCTCGACCGGCTTGGGCCGACACTGGACGCCGGCGGCCCGCGCGATCGTGCGGCGCCCACAAGCGTATTCGCAGTATCGAGTTCTGCATATCCCCCCCGCTTCGCATTGCCCCCGTCGACCACAAGTGACGATGGCAGTAGCACTTCCGGACACATTGAATCCGGCCAGCCCCCGAGCTACACTGCAGCCGTCCTTCGGGTATTGGACTATCGAGTTGGGCCGACTACTCGTTTCGGCGGACGAAAAGCGATTCCGCTAACAGGAGGAAGCGGAGAGGAATGCAGTTTACAAACGATCCCCTTTTGGACCTACGACGCACTTTCCGCAGGCCCTCGGTGGGCAGACCGCGCGAAGCCTCCCTTCTCGGTCTGCTCAGGTTCGACCTGCAGCAGTTCCACGCGACCAAGGGGACTGCCCCCGCAGCTGTTGTCGCCCCGCTGCTCGCCGCCTTGGGTAACTGCGTCGGTCTGGAGCTTCTCGCGAAGTACTGGTCGGGCGGTCACGACGTACCGTCAAGCACAGTTGTTGATTTCCTCACGAGCGTCGGCGGCTTGAGTCAGCCGGACGCGGAGGTGCTCCTCCAATTCCGAAACTCACTTGCTCACGGTTATGGCCTTGGGACTCGCCGCAGGAAAGACAGCAAGGTGTTCTCGTTTGCTCTCGACACCGGCGGCACGGGCTCATCGCCGCTCATCTCGCGACGGCCAGCCAACGCCTACGTAATCAACCTGCCGTCTTTGGAACGGCTCTTCGATTTCGCGACACACCAATGCAGGTCGGCGATAGCGCGTGATCCGGTGCGTCTCGGTCAATTCCAGGTGTGCGTGCGAAACCTCGGAGAGATCAGAATCACGTAGCGACGAATGGCCGCCGAACAGGGCGTTGCACCCGACGCCGGCTGGCGCGATCATGAGCCGGCGCGGGTGACCGCCGGACGTTAGGCTGAACTATTACCATGCGATCGAAGAGATTCGGCGAAGTACGGTACACGGACCGCTGGTTCTGCTATTTCGACCTCTTGGGCTTCTGTCGCCTTGTCGACGACAAGAGCATCGACGAGATCATCCCGACGTACGAGGAGGTGGTGCGGGAACTGGAGGACCAGACTGGGGCCAAGGCGCCCCTCGGCGTATCGTCGTCCTGGTTCTCCGACACGTTCATCCTCTTCTCTCGCTACGGGACGGACCGTGAGTTCGCCGCGGTGGAACAGGCGGGACGTCTCTTTTTTCAGAAACTGCTGCTGAAGGATGTTCCGCTACGCGGCGCTCTGACGTTCGGCAAGCTGTACTCTCGTGTCGACAGGAACATCTTCATCGGCCCGGCTCTCATCGACGCGTATCATTACGCCGAGGCGCAGGACTGGATCGGCTTGATCCTCACGCCAACCGCATACCGGCGCTGTCGCAGCACCGTCCTCGACTTGGACAATCGAGCGCACTATCGCCGTGTAGAAGCGGAAGCGGTGGTCAGGAAGTTCCCTCGCGAGGACGTGTACGCGTTCGCCTTCAATAACGCGAGCATTGGCGGGAGGAATCCGTACCTCGAGCACATTCGAGCAATGCGCGCCACTGCCCCCACGGAATGTCGTCACAAGTACGACAACACGGAGGCGTTCCTGTTGCTGCACAGTCGCGAATTCGGAGAAGTGTCGACGTCAGCCTAACCAAGCGCTGCACCCGACGGCCGCCGGACCTGACGCACCGCGGCCGCGGGTAAGCGCTGGACGTTAGACGGCCAAGGCGCATATGTGGATCACTTGGAACCACCAAGACTCCGATTTCCCTCAGCCGTTGACGATCACGGACAAGGTGGAGATCTTCTATCAACAGGCGCTCGGCTGGCAGCTTCACATAGCGGACATCTTGGCAAATGGCGGCAAGGTGTTCGGTGACGGTGCCAACATCGGGCCGGTAAGGCATTCGGGGTTCGCGGTGCTGCAGATCTGCCTAAGCTACTTCGAGGCCGTTGGGCAGTACGAGCGAGGCTGTTCCGGCCGTTCTGGACAGGATTTCAAGGACGGTGTTCTTTCCGTGTTCCCGAAGTTGAAAAGCAGCTACGGTGCGGACGTGGACAAGCTGCTCTCGCTGCTGTACCGCGGGGCACGGTGTGGGCTCTATCACGAGTTCCGGACTCTCAAGGGAGTCGGCTTGGGCCAGCCTCCAGACGGCGAGGCCATCGGATACGATCCGGTCTCGCACACATTGGGAATCAGCCCCGAGCGCCTTCCGCAGTCTTTGAAGCATCACCTGGAGGGGTACCGGGCTCGCCTGCTTGACGGCTCAAGTCCGGACTTGACGAAGAACTTCGAGCGGCGGTTTGATCGGGCGGGCTAACATCGGATTCGATCAGACCGATGCGAAGAGTCGTGCGGCCGCGGCTCAAGCAGGACGGCAGCGGTACCGAGGTTGATCATGATTACAGACTTGCTACTTTGCCAGCTCATTGTTTCCGCTAGCGACGGTGCCCTGAGGGTCGCGGATGGACACGCGGAGTCAGCGCCGGAAGGTCAACCTTGGCTCTTCCTGGCATCGCTGACTATGTGTGCGATATCGTTCTTTCTTCTGCATCAGGCGGCCGAGTTTCAGCGCTGGGTTACTGCCAACGACAAGGCAGCACCCGGATCAAGGGCTGGAATTGGATTGGCCTGGACGCTCGGGATCCTGATGGTTCTCTGTTCCGCGCTCTACTGGATCTTCCTCCACCCACTTCCCCCCAATCTACTCGGTGGTCGCGCGGAACCGGGGGAGGTCATCTCTTGGTTTGTGTCGAGCCGTCCCTCTGATCTGGCGCCTGGTCCGTTGCTGGGGAGCATCGCCCCATCGGCGCTGGCCGTGTTCAAGTTCCTGGTGGCCGGATTCATCATGCGTGCCGCTGGTCCTGAAGCGCCACCGCTGTCTCGCTCGCCAGCCGCAGCTCTGGCTGGTGCCCTGTTCGCGTTGATATCACTTGCGGCCAGCATCGCGACACTCATCATGTTCTTCGTGTGGAGTAAGGGCGCATGAGCTCCGGCAGTTCTAATGTGCCGTCTAACACGCAACTGGAGCCGACGGCGCGTTCGATGACGGACGGTGGCGCGCCGCGGCTCAGTTGCGGTCGTTAGCACTACTTTGTCAGGTTCAGTTTTCCGTACGAGTCATCCAATATTTCGTACTTGTACGAATGACGCGAATTCGCTACGATTGCGCGCGTGGACGAAGAAGGGGCCCGAGCGGTCCTGCAACG
>PMZR01000058.1 GCA_003170135.1 Acidobacteriota bacterium | reverse complement strand
GCCCCCCGCGGTGCACCACAATCCGACGGTGCGTGCGCAGTGCGACCCGTGCACGGTGGAGGTCGGCAAGAGCTCGACCGTGACGGCAAATGGCCAGAGCCCGGATAACCTGCCGCTCACCTACAAGTGGAACGCGCCCACGGGCACGTTCGCGAACTCGTCCAACAAGCAGACAATCTGGACGGCGCCGGATCAGGAAGGGTCGGTTCCGCTCACGGTGGGCGTGGACGACGGCCAGGGCGGGACCGCGAGCGACACCGTGACCGTGCAGGTGGTGCGGCCGGCCCCGAAGACGTTCGTGTTCGAGGACGTGCACTTCGACTTCGACCGGTACACGCTGCGGCCCGAGGCGACGCGGTTGCTGGACGAGGCGGTGGCGACGCTGCAGCAGAATCCGCAGCTGAACATCACCATCGAAGGCCACACGTGCAACATCGGCACGGCGGAATACAACCTGGCGCTCGGCGAGCGGCGAGCCAACGCCGTGCGCGATTACCTGACGAGCCGCGGGATCGGCGCCGACAGGCTGAAGACGGTCAGCTACGGCGAGGAGCGGCCCAAGTACGACAACTCGCGCGAGGAAACGCGGCGCCTGAACCGCCGTGCCGCCCTCGTCGTGCGCATCCAGTAGAACGTCCGCGGGCAGGGGCGACGCGAGTCGCCCCTGCCCATGCCTGTCCCATGCGCTTCCTGCGTGTCTACCTTGGTATCTACGCCGCTCTGATCATCGGCGCCATGGTGGCACTGGGTGCTGGCGGCGTCCTCGCGCACCTGCCGCCGCTGGCTGTCTTTCTCGTTCCCGCTCTCGCCGCCGGCCTCGGAGTGTTGCTGGCGCTCGTGTGGGTTTGGCGTCCGAAGAAGGCGTAGAGCCACCGTTATCAACCAGCCCGGACGCGTGGTGGCACGCGAAGTGGTTGCTCACCTCTCGAGGCAACGAATCGCGATGCGACACTTCCGATCCCGCCTGATACTGATCGGCTGCCTGTTCGTCGCCGCCGCGTGCCAGCCCACCAATGGCATCGAGGTTCACCGCGTCAAGTTCACCGGCGTGCGCCAGATCAGCGCGTCCGATCTGAAGGACGCGCTCGCGACGCAGCCGACGAGCAAGCTGCCTTTCAGCAGGAAGAACTATTTCGATCGGGCGAAATTCGAGGCGGACCTCAAACGCATCCAGGCCTTCTACGCGGACCGCGGTTTTCCCGACGCGCGCGTCACCGGCTTCGATATCGCGCTGAACAAGACGCAGACGAAGGTCGACATCACGATCGACATTGCGGAAGGGCAGCCGACGATCGCGTCGAGCGTCGCGTTCGACGGCTTCAAGGGCCTGCCCGCCGCGCGGCTCCAGACGCTCGAGACGCGCGCGCCGCTCGAGAAGGGCGGCCGGCTCGATCGCTCGTCGGTCAACAGCACACGCGAGCTGGCCATGAACGCGCTCCGGGACAATGGCTTCCCGTACGCGAAGGTGACGATCGCCCAGCAGCCGACTGCCGATCCAAAGAAAGTGGCGATCACCTTTACCGCCACACCGGGCGTCGAGGCCTCTTTCGGGCCCATCGCCGTCGCCGGCAACAAGAGCGTCAGCGACGGCGTCATCCTGCGCGAACTGCGCTACAAGCCGGGCGACCTGTACCGGCGCAACATCCTGCTCCAGAGCCAGCGAAAGCTGTACGACCTCGACCTGTTCCAGTTTGCGAACATCCAGGACCTGAACACCGAGCAGCAGCCGTCCGAGGTGCCGACGCGCGTCACGGTGGCCGAAGCCAAGCACCAGCGGTTCCAGTTCTCCGCCGGGTACGGGACCGAGGAGAAAGTGCGTGGCGAAGCGCAGTGGCACAACCTGAATTTTCTCGGCGGCGCCCGCGAATTCGGCCTGCACGCGCGATGGTCGTCGCTCGATCGCGGCGTGCGCAGCGACTTCAACCAGCCCTACTTCTTCGGCTCCGCCTTCTCGCTCGGCCTCGAAGGCCACCAGTGGTACGACGATGAGCCGGCGTTCCACGAGCGATCGAGCGGCGGCCGGGTCACGTTGACCCATCGCATCAGTCCTCGCGACACGTGGTCGGTGACGCTCAACGACGAGTTCGAGAGCAGCACGATCGCCAACGCCGCGCTGAACGACCTCACGTTGCGGCCCCAGTTGATCGCGCTCGGGCTCAACCCGCTGACCGGCGTGCAGACCGGGACGCTCAACTCGGTGGCGTTCGACCTCCAGCGCAGTACCGCGGCGAACCCGTTGAACGCAAATCACGGCTACTACGTGAATGCCCACCTCGAGCAGGCCGGGCACTGGGTCCGCGGCACCTTCGCCTACAGCGCTCTGGCGGGTGAGGCCCGCGGATACCTGCCCGCTCCCTTGAAGACGGTCCTGGCCGGTCGCCTGCGGTACGGCACGATCCGCGCGCCGGGCGGGGTCGAGTCGGAGGTGCCGTTCTTCAAGCGGATGTTCCTCGGCGGGTCGGACAGCCTGCGCGGATGGGGACGCTACGAAATCAGTCCGTTGAGCGGGTCCGGCCTGCCGCTGGGCGGGTTCACGATGCTCGAGGGCGCGGGCGAACTGCGCATGAGCCTGACCGACAAGGTCGGTGCGGTGGCGTTCCTCGATCTGGGCAACGTCTGGTCGAGCACGTGGCGCGTCTACCTGAACGATCTGCGCTACGACGTCGGTCCAGGCCTCCGCTACGCGACGCCGATCGGTCCGCTGCGCGTGGATTTCGGTTATCAGATCAATCCGATTCCCGGCCTTCTGGTCGACGGCGTCCCGCAGACGCGGCGGTGGCGCGTCCACTTCAGCATTGGCCAGGCGTTCTGATGCGCATTGTCAGGCGGTTTCTGCAGGTGACGCTGCTGGTCGTGACAATCGCCGTCGGCGCGGTGGCCGGCGCGATGATCGTCTCGCAGACGCCCTGGTTCAGGGACTGGCTGCGCGGCTTCATCGTCCGGCAGGCCGACCAGTATCTGAATGGGCGGCTGACCATCGGGCGGCTGGGCGGGAACATCTTCTTCGGCATCGAGCTCGAGGACGTCGCCGTGACGATGAACGGCGAGCCGGTCATCACGATCAAGGACGCGGGACTCGCCTACAGCGTCCTCCAACTGTTGACGAAGAACCTGGTCATCACCCGCCTGCGCCTCGATCGGCCGCTCGTCCACATGCGGCGCGAGGGAGGAGCCTGGGCCCTCTCCAATCTCATCAAACCGCGGGCGCGCGAGACGAACAGAACCGGGCCAGGGCTGCCGGTCGCCGTGCAGGACATCGTCATTACCGGCGGCAACTTCGTGTTCGACGACGCCACGGTCGGAACGAGGGGCGTGGACGTGCCGCACCTGTTGAACCGGCTCGACGCGCGATTGTCGTTCGCCTACGCGCCCGGCCACTACACGATCGACATCTCGAACATCTCCTTCAGCGGCGAGTTGCCGCAGTTTGCCCTGAACCAGCTGTCCGGCAAGGTGTCGGTCAACGGCGGCAATCTCTACCTGAACAAGGTTGCGGTGCGGACCGCGGCGAGCGATGTGGAGATCGACGGCGCGGTGTACAACTACACGAAGACGCCGTCGCTCGACATGCACGTGACGTCGGACAAGCTCGATCTCGATGAGATCGCCCGCGTCATTCCGCCTCTCGGCCATATCGACCTGAAGCCCGCGCTCGACGTGATCGCGAAAGGGCCGCTCGACAACCTGCGTCTCCATTTCGACGTGAAGTCGCCGACGGCGGGCGAGGTTGCCGGGGATGTCGTGCTCGACATGAAGTCGCCCGAGCGCCGCATTGCCGGCACGATTCACACGCGCGACATCGACGTTGGCGCGATCGTCCGGAAACCGTCGCAGGCGACGGCGATCACCGGCGTGACGACATTCGACTTGCGGCTGCTCGACGACCGCACGGCGACGCTGCCGATTCGCGCGACCTACGACGTGCACGCCCAGGTCGCGACCGCGTTCGGGTACCTGGCGCGCGACCTCGACGCGCGCGGCCGGGTGGACGGCAACCGCGTCGAACTGGACGCGACGGCGACCGCCTACGGCGCACGCGCGAGCGTTGCGGGAACCATCACGGTGCCCATCGGCCGTCTCCCGCTCGGCTTCGACCTGCGCGGCCACGTCGCCGATGCCGATCTGCGGCAGCTCCCGCCGAACCTGAAGATTCCCCGGCCCGCCACGCGGCTCAATCTGGTGAACTATCACGTCACCGGCCGCGGGTCGACGACAAGCGGTGACGCGCTTCTCGGGGCATCGACGCTCGCAGGCGCGACGATTGGCGACGGCACCAGGGCGACCTACAGCTATAGCGGAGGCGACCTGGCCTACACGGCGGCCGGCAGCGTGGCTGCGCTCGATCTGCAGCGGATCGGCCAGCAGTTCGGAATCGAGGCGCTGCAGGCGAATCGCTTCAGAAGCCACGTGAACGGGCAGTTCAACGTGTCGGGCTCGGGCACCACGGTCGCGAAGCTGCGTCTGCAGGCGAGTGGAAACCTGGCGAACTCGTCCCTGTTGGGCATGACGGCTTCGCAGGTCGCTTTCGAGGCCACCATTGCCGACCGCGCGCTGCAGACGAAGACCAGCGGGCAGTTCCGCGACTTGAACCCGGCGACCGTGACCGGCAACGACTCGTTCACGGGAAAGCTGGCTGGCCGGTTCAACCTGGATGTCGGCCTCGCGAACCTCGGCGGCGAGGCAGGGACGACCTCGCTCGTCAACGATCTCTCGCTCAGCGGACAGGTGGCGCTGCAATCGTCGCAGGTCGGGGGCGTGCGCCTGGATCAGGCGACCATCGACGGCCGCTACGCGAACCGCAACGCCGAGATCCGGCAGCTGGCGGTGACCGGCCCGGATCTGCGCGTGAAGGCGAATGGCACCGTGACGTTCACGGACACGGGGCAATCGCAGCTGACCTATGAGATGTCGACCTCCAGGCTCGATCGCTTTGGGAAGATGGTGGACAAACCGCTGGAAGGCGGACTGACGCTGAACGGGCAATTGACCGGCAACGCCGGCGATTTGCACACGACCGGCACGCTGAACGGCAGCAACGTCGGCTACGGCGCGTCGCAGGCCCTGGAACTGACGAGCCAGTACGACATCGAGCTGCCCGGCCTCGATGCGACCAGCGCGCTCGTGCGGGCGACGACGACCGCGAGCTTCCTAACGGTCGCGGGCCAGGAGATCAATCTGGTCACCGCGAAAACGACCTACGGGCATCAATCGCTCGACTTCGACGCCTATATCCAGCAGCCAAAGCAAAGCCTGAGAACCGCCGGCACCCTCTTGCTGCACCCGGACCACCAGGAGGTGCACCTGCGCAGTCTGGTCTTCGAGGCCGGCGCCATGAAATGGCAGATTGCGCCCGGGAGCGAGCCGGCCATTCAGTACGGCAACGACACGATCGGCCTGAAGGATGTGCGCCTGGTCAGTGGAACACAGGAGATCCGGGCGGACGGCACGATTGGACCTTCGGCGAGCAACCTGCAGGCGCGGCTGACGAACGTGAGCCTCGCCAACGTGGATGCGATGCTGTTGAGCAACCGCCAGCTGGGAGGCCTCCTCAATGCCCAGGCCAGCGTGACCGGACCACGCGACGAGTTGAACGTCACGGGGGAGTTGTCGGTCAATGCCGGCTCGTTCGGCCAGTTCGCGTACCAGTCCCTGACGGGGAAAGTGCAGTTGGCCCGCAAGCGCATCAGCCTCGACATGAGGCTGCAGGAGAATCCGCAGGCCTGGATCGAAGCGGCCGGATCGGTGCCGCTGGCCCTGTTCGGCCCGACACCGACCGGGGCGGACGCGGCCGCGCCGGTGGACGTACGCATCCAGAGCAGCCCGATCGACCTGGGGATGATCCAGGGCTTCACAACCGAGGTGGTGAACACGACGGGCACGGCGCAGGCGGACGTTCACCTGATGGGTACCGCCGGCGATCCGGAGCTGAGTGGCGCGATCGACATCCGGGACGGCGCGTTCAAGGTGGTGCGGACCGGCGTCAGTTACCGGAGCGCGAACAGCCACGTCGACCTTCAAGCGGATCGCGTGACGGTGAAGAGCTTCACCATAACCGACGAGCACGGCGCCGCGCTGCAGATGACGGGCGACCTGGCGCTGCAGGAGCGGCAGATCGGCACGTTCAACGTGAAGATGAACGGCAAGGCGTTCGAGGTCCTGCACAACGACCTGGGCGAGGTGAGGCTGAATCCCAACGTGACGCTCGGCGGCGACATCAGGCAGCCGCACGTCACCGGCACGCTGGGCGTCGACGTCGGCAAGATCAACATCGACAAGGTGCTCGATCTCGCCACCTCGTCTGCCTACTCGACCAGTGCCGAGGCCGCGCCCGTCGCCGAGCGAGGGGAGCCGGCGTCGCAGCCAATCGGGCAACCGGTGAACCAGCCGGCCGGCGCGGCGCCCGCGGCCCCGGTCACGCCGGGGCCGCCGCCGGCGAGCGTTCCAGCAAAGTCGTCCGGCTCGCCCAGCCCGCTCAACGCGGCCACGATCGATCTGCACGTCACAATGCCCGACGACCTGGTAATCAAGGGCAATGACATCCGCGTCGGGCAGACGTCGATGGGCCTGGGAAACGTGAACGTCACGATCGGTGGTGACATCCGGGTGGAAAAGCAGTCGGCCGTGTCGCCCCGGTTGTTCGGCCAGGTCCAGACGATCCGCGGGACGTACGATTTCCAGGGCCGGCGGTTCGACATCCAGCGCGGCGGCACGGTGCGCTTCGAAGGGTCCGATCCTCCCAACCCGTCGCTCGATATCACGGCCACGCGGCTCATCAGCGGTGTCGAAACCAAGGTGCACGTCGGGGGATCGGTACGGCGGCCGGACCTGACGCTGACCAGTAACCCGCCGCTCGACCAGGCCGACATCCTGTCGCTCATCATCTTCGGCCAGCCGTCGAATCAGCTCGGTGAAGGCCAGCAGGTGTCGCTCGCCCAGCGCGCCACGACGATCGCGAGCGGGTTCGTCGCGTCGAAGCTGGCACAGTCGATTGCCGGCAAGTTGAACCTCGACACGTTCGAAATCCAGACCGGCTCGGACACCGGGCAAACGGGCGCGACGGTGACCGTCGGCGAGCAGGTGGGGCAGCGGCTGTACGTCAAATTGCGCCAGGGCGTGGGCGCGGACACCACGAGCGAATTCGCGCTCGACTACCAGCTCACCAACTTCCTGCGCTTCGAGAGCACGATGACGCAGGGCAGTTCGGCCACGCGCACCATCATGAACCGCGTCCAGCAGAGCGGCGCCGACTTGATCTTCCTGTTCAGCTTCTGAGGCCGGTCGTGCCCGGCCCATGACAACTCTGCAAGTCCTCTACGCCGCGGCGTGGTAGGATGCGCCCGTCCAGTTGGAGGAGGGCGACCCTTGGGGCAGACGCTGTTCGCGAAAGTCTGGGCGGCGCACGCCGTGCGCACGCTCCGGACGGGCCGCACCCAGATTCTCGTCGGCCTGCATTTCGTTCACGAGGTCACCAGCCCGCAGGCGTTCGAGATGCTGCGCGCTCGCGGTTGTCGCGTGGCGTTCCCCGCCCGCACGGTCGCGACGCTCGACCACGTGGTTCCGACGACGCCCGCTGCCGTGTCGCCGTTTGCCGATCCAGTCGCCGAAGCCATGGCCGCGGCCCTCGAACGCAACTGCGCGGAGTTCGGCATCCGCCTGTTCGGCCGCGGCGATCCGCGCCAGGGGATCGTGCACGTCGTCGGTCCGGAACTCGGCCTCACGCAGCCCGGCATGACGATCGCCTGCGGCGACAGCCATACCTCGACACACGGCGCCTTCGGCGCGCTGGCCTTCGGCATCGGCACGTCGCAGGTGCGCGACGTCCTCGCCTCGCAGTGCCTCGCCCTCGATCCGCTGCGCGTCCGCCGCATTGTCGCCGACAACCGCCTGCAGGATGGCGTGTTTGCCAAGGACCTCGTGCTGGCGGCGATCGGCCGGCTGGGCGTGAACGCCGGCGTCGGCTTCGCGTATGAATACGCGGGCGAGGCGGTGTCTGCGATGGACATGGAGCAGCGGATGACGCTGTGCAACATGGCTGTCGAAGGCGGCGCCCGCGTCGGCTACGTGAACCCCGACGAGACGACGTTTTGCTACCTGGAAGGGCGGCCATTCGCGCCACCCGCGCAGTACTTTGCCTCGGCCTGCGAGTGGTGGGCGTCATTGTGCTCGGATGCCGATGCGCACTTCGACGACCAGGTGGCCATCGACGCGGCCTGTGTCGAGCCGATGGTGACCTGGGGCACGAATCCGGGACAAGTCATGCCCATCGCCGGCCTGATACCGCCTCCGACGACACCCGACGCCGAGCACTCGCTCGAGTTCATGGGGCTGCGAGGCGGGCAGAAAGTCGCGGGCACCCCCGTCGACGTTGCCTTCATAGGGTCCTGCACGAACGGCCGGTTGTCGGACCTGCGCGACGCCGCGCGCGTCGCGCGAGGGCGGCACGTGCATTCGCGCGTCCGTGCGCTCGTCGTTCCCGGGTCCTCTGCCGTGAAGCGGGATGCCGAGGCGGCCGGGCTGGACCGGGTCTTCATGGATGCCGGGTTCGAGTGGCGCGCGCCGGGATGTTCGATGTGTCTCGCGATGAACGAGGATCGCCTGACCGGGGACCAGCTGTGCGCCTCGTCGTCGAATCGCAATTTCAAGGGACGCCAGGGGAGCCCCACCGGCCGGACGATGCTGATGAGCCCGGCGATGGTTGCCGCGGCGGCGATCGCCGGCGAGCTGTGCGACGTACGCGAGCTGTTGCACGACTAGTGGATCTGGAGTGCAGACATGGAGATGCCGGCAGGACGGCTGACTCGGGTGACGAGCGCGGCCATCGCCCTTTGCGGGGATGACATCGACACCGATCGCATCATGCCCGCGCGGTTCCTGCGCGCGCTCACCTTCGAAGGCCTGGGCGATCACGTGTTCGAAGACGACCGCGCCGCGTCGGCGCGATCTGGTCTCGTGCACCCGTTCGACGATCCGCGGTGCGCCGGCGCGTCGATCCTGATCGTCAACCGCAATTTCGGCTGCGGCTCGTCGCGGGAACACGCGCCCCAGGGACTGCTGCGGTGTGGTCTGCGCGCGCTGGTGGGCGAGTCGTTCTCGGAGATCTTCTTCGGCAACGCGACCATGCTCGGCATGCCGTGCGTGACCGCGGACCCGGCCGCGATCGCCGCACTCATGGCCATCGTCGAGCGCCAGCCTGGTCTGCGGGCCACGGTCGACTTGCGCGATCTGCGGGTGGAGGTTGGAGGCCTGACGAGTCCGGTCGGCCTACCCGCCGGGATCCGCGAGGCGTTTCTCGACGGCACCTGGGACGGGACGGGGTTGCTGCTCGAGGAATTCGCGCAGGTGCGGCACTTGGCCGCGCGGTTGCCCTACGTAAAGGGGTTCGCGCCGGACTCGCAGGACTGAAGTCCTGCGCCACGATCGCGGCGTGGGCCCGGGCCCCGCGGCTGGCGCGTCGCGGCGACTGGTGCGCCCGGCACGGGTTCACCGCTTGTTCCGCTCCTCCTCCTCCGACCACTCGCGGCAGCTCTTCAGGAAGCCTGCGGCGGCCCGCGATCGTTCGCCCGTGGCGCGGCAGGTGAGGCGCAGCTGTCGAGGCCAGCGCAGGTGGGCGACGCGGATGGCGACCAGGCGGCGGGTGGCAATCTCCGCGATCGCGCAGCGGCGCGGCAGCACGGCCGCGCCCAGGCCCATCTCCACCGCCCGTTTGATCGCGTCCAGGCTCGGCAGCGAGATCTGGATGTCGAGCGGCAGGTGGCGCTGCTCGAACGATCGGAGGACGCGCTCGCGGGCCGGCGACGGATCGTTGTGCGCGATGATCCGCTCGTGGGTGAGATCCGCCATGCTCACCTGCTTGCGGTGCGCGAGGCGATGGCGCGGCGGCACGAGCAGCACGAGTTCATCGGTGCCGATGCGCACCGAGTGCAGCAGGCGATCGCCCGGGTCGAAGGTCAGCACCCCGAAATCGAGGCTGCCATCGAGCACCTCCGCCGGGATCTGCCGGTTCGCGACGCGCCGGACGTCGATCTGGATGTGCGGGCAGTCGGCCTGAAAGCGCTCGATGATGGGCAGCAGCGCGTGCACCCCCGCCTCGTTGGCGCCGATGAGCACGCGGCCGCGGCGCAGATCGCCCAGTTCCCGCACGGCGCCCTCGGTCTCCTCGGCCAGCCGCGTGAGCCGTACCGCGTATTCCTCCAGCACGCGGCCCGCCTCGGTGAGCTTCGCGTGCTTCGAACTGCGATCGAAGAGGCGTTCGCCCAGGTCGGTCTCGAGTCGCTGGATCGTCTGGCTGACTGCCGGTTGCGTGCGGTACAGCTGATTGGCGGCGCGCGAGAAACTCTGCTCCGCGGCCACCGCGAGGAAGACCTTCAGTTCGTTCAGATCCACCGGGCCTCCGTCTGGCTGTCGGCGGCGTCCCGCGGATGGCGCGGCGCCCCTCGACTCGCATCATAACCACTGCTTATGAAAAGGTAATAACTATAAATTTGACTGCTCGTCCCGACGGGCGTAAAACCTGAGCCTCAACACGAGAGGAGCCCGCATGCACGAAAGCCGTGTGGTAATCTTCGACACGACGCTGCGCGACGGCGAGCAGGCCCCGGGGTTTTCCCTCCGGACGGACGAGAAACTGCTGATGGCCCGTCGGCTTGACGATCTCGGCGTGGACGTGATCGAGGCCGGGTTTCCGATCGCATCCGCAGACGATGCCGACGCGGTGCGGCTCGTCGCGACGACGGTGCGCCGGCCGGTCGTGGCGGCGCTCGCGCGGGCGTGTGCCGTGGACATCGAACGGGCGGCGTGGGCGCTGGCGCCGGCGGCCCGCGCGCGGATTCACACCTTCATCGCGACGTCCGACCTGCACCTCTCGCGCAAGCTCCACATCACGCGCGACGAGTGCCTGGAGGCGGCGATTGCCGCCGTGCGCCTGGCGCGGTCACACACCGACGATGTGCAGTTCTCGGCCGAGGACGCGACGCGCAGCGATGTCGATTTCCTGTGCCGGGTGGTCGAGGCGGTCATCACCGAGGGCTGCACGACCGTGAACCTGCCCGACACGGTCGGGTATTCGACGCCCGACGAGCTGTTCGAGTTTTTTACCGCCATCCGCGGCCGCGTGCCGAACGCCGACCGCGCGGTGTTCAGCACCCACTGTCACGACGACCTGGGGATGGCCACGGCGAACACGCTGGCGGCGGTGCGGGCCGGTGCGGGCCAGGTGGAGGTGGCGATCAACGGCATCGGCGAGCGGGCGGGCAACGCGTCGTGCGAAGAGGTCGTGATGGCGATGCGCGTGCGGCGCGACCTGCTGCGGTGCGAGACCGGCATCCGCACGGAAGCCCTCTTTGCGACCAGCCGCACGCTGGCGGAACTGACCGGCCAGGACGTGCAGGCGAACAAGGCGATCGTCGGGCGCAACGCCTTCGCGCACGAGGCGGGCATCCACCAGGACGGCGTCCTGAAGGACCGGCGCACCTACGAGATCATGCGGCCGCAGGACGTCGGCGTGCCGGCCACGACGCTGGTGCTCGGCAAGCACTCGGGCCGTCACGCGGTGAAGCAGCGCTGCGAGGACCTGGGCCACTTGCTCGACCGCCTGGAAGTGGATCGCGTCTACCGCGCGATGATCGTGCGCGCGGACGCGCAGAAGACCATCACCGACGAGGACTTGCAGCAGATGGTGCAGAGCGTGCGAGCCTCCGCCCAAGCCGACGTGGCAACGCCCGCGGCCGGGCTTGCCGCCGCAGGGGTGCCCGTGCCCGTGGCGCGGCCGAAAGCGACGGTCGGAGTGCGCCCGAGGTGACGACGACGATCATCCTGCTCGGAGGCGACGGCATCGGGCCCGAGGTGGCCGGTGCGGCGGTGCAGGCGCTGGCGGCCGTCGGCCGTCGGTTCGGCCGGGCGTTCGCGTTCGAGGAGCGCCCGATCGGCGGCGCGGCGCTGCGGGCGGGCCGCCCGCCGTTGCCGCGCGAGACTCTCGACGCGTGCCGCCACGCCGACGCGGTGCTGCTCGGCGCCGTCGGCGATCCATTGTTCGACGCCGAGCCGGCCGCGCGCCGCCCCGAGGCGGGCCTGCTCGAACTTCGCCGCGAGCTCGGGCTCTTCGCAAACCTCCGCCCGATCCGCATCTGGCCGGGAGGCGAGGCGGCCAGCCCGCTGCGTCCCGACCGCGTCGCGGGTCTCGACCTGCTCATCGTCAGGGAACTGACCGGGGGCCTGTATTTCGGTGAGCCCCGCGGCGAGTCCGCGGACCGACAGCAGGCGTTCAACACGATGCGGTACTCGTGCGCGGAGGTCGAGCGGATCGCGGAGGTGGCGTTCCGGCAGGCAGCGGCCCGCCGTTGTCAGGTCGTGTCGGTGGACAAGGCCAACGTGCTCGAGACCTCGCAGCTGTGGCGCGCGACCGTCGAGCGCGTGGGGGCGCGGCATCCCGCGGTGCGCCTGGAACATCAGTACGTGGATTCGTGTGCGCTGGCGCTCGTGCTCGAGCCGCGCAGGTTCGACGTCATCCTGACGGAGAACCTGTTCGGCGACATTCTGTCTGATCAGGCGGGCGGACTGACGGGTTCGCTGGGCGTGCTGCCGTCGGCGAGTCTGGGCGACGGTCCCGGGCTGTTCGAGCCGGTGCACGGGTCCGCGCCGGCGTTGGCGGGCCGCGATGCCGCGAATCCGATGGGCGCGGTCCTCTCGGCGGCGTTGCTGCTGCGGCATGCGTTGGGCGCAGAAGCTGAAGCGCAGGCGGTCGAAGCGGCCGTCGCGGCAACCTTCGCCCGCCGTTGCTGCACGCCGGATCTGGCCGGCCCGCTCGGCGTCGCGCCCGCGCGCTGCTCGCAGGTCACCGCGGCGATCGTCGCCGAAATCACGTCCCCCGCAAAATGAGACTGGCGTGAGAAAAGGTGCCTGACCCCATTACGAAAGTGTTAGCGACGGCGCAATGGGGACAAGGGGGATCTGACGCCACCACATCCACGAGACGGGCCAATTTCATAATTGTCAGTGGGCGCGGCGCTCCACGAGGCTCACCTCCACCCGCGCGTCGTTGAAGCAGGCGCCGCCCGCGAAATCGGTCAACGTGTCGGCCGCGAGCGCCGTGGCCGTTGAGCCGTTGCGCGTGCTCTTGCGCCATAACCCCTTCGGCAGCACCACGGTGCCGGGCCGCACCGCGGGCGCGACCGTCACCGGGCAGTGCACCTCGCCCAGATCGTTCGCTGCCCGCACGACATCCCCGTCCGCAATCCCCCGCGCCGTCGCATCGTCGGGGTGCATCAGCAGCTTTGCTTCCGGCTGCCCGAGATCGCCAAGCGTCGAACTGATGGTCTTGTCCGTCGCGGGCGAGATGAGCGCCAGCGGATATCGATCGGTCGCCGGGTCTCCGGTAAAGGTGTAGAGGCGCCCGTGCGTCTCCGCCTCCAGGCTGGCGGGAAACAGGTCCACCTTTCCGTCCGGCGTTCGCGGAAAGACGTTCTCGAACTGCACCGGCGTCCCGCCGCACTCGGGCACCGCGAAACGGGATTCCCGCAACTGGGTCGCCGCCCGTTCGGGCAGGCCGTCGAGCACGCGCATCAGCACGTCGAGTTCCCCCTGCGGCTCCTCGTCGCCGTTCTGTTCGCAGGCGGTCAGCAGATCGCCGAACACCTGGGCATTCGGCCGCGCTTCGCCAATTGCGTCGATGACCGGCTGCACGAGTTGCAGGCTGAGCGCGCCATAGCCGCGTGCGATGTCGTAAGCCTCGAGAAACGTCGTTGCCGGCAGGACGATGTCGGCGTAGAGCGCCGTGTCGGTGAAGACCTGGTCGAAGACGACGGTAAACAGATCCTCCCGCTCCAGGCCGCGCACGACGCGATTCTGATCCGGCATCGTGACCGCCGGGTTGCAGTTGTAGACGAACAGCGTCTTGATCGGCGGGTCGGCCAGCTCGGTGAGCGCACGCCCCAGGTGGTTCATGTTCACCACCCGCGTGGCCTGTTCGCCGGCGGCAATCCAGCGGTCCCGATCGAGCTTCCACGCCCCCGAAGTGCTCATCGTGTACCCGCCGCCGCGCACCCCGAACTTGCCTGCGACGGCCGGCAGCGCGAGGATCGCCAGCACCGCGTTGCCGCCATTGCGGTTGCGTTCGACTCCCCAGCCACAGCGGATCACGGCAGGCGAGGTGGTCGCATACATCTCCGCAAACCGCTGCAGATCCACCGCCTCGACACCCGCGATTTCGGCGACGCGTTCGATCGGCCACTCGAGCGCTCGCTCCCGCAGTTCGTCCGCGCCCCGTGCGTGCCGGTCGAGGAACTGCCGGTCGGCTGCGCCCTGCTCGAACAGGAACCGATGCAGCGCCAGCGCGACGACAACGTCCGTGCCCGGTCGCACGGGCAGGTGCAGGTCGGCAAGCCGGGCGAGCGGCGTGCGGCGGGGGTCCACGACCACCAGCCGGGCGCCGCGGCGCTGCGCCTCCCGGATGTAAGGCAGCAGGTGGATACCGGTCACCGACGGATTGGCGCCCCACACGACGATGAGCCGCGCCTCGACGTAGTCGTCATAGGCGACCGACGGCATCTTTCCGTAAAGCGCCTCGAGCGCGGCCCCGGTCGGCGCGGCGCACACGCTGCGCAGCAGGCGCGAGGCGCCAAGGCGCCTGAACAGGCGCGCGTCGGTCGTATCCTGCGAGACGAGGCCGTTGGACCCGCCGTAGGAAAAGGGCAGGATCGCCTCGCCGCCCCAGCGTTCGCGCACCTTCGCGATGATGCTCGCGATCATGCCCAGCGCCTCGTCCCAGCTGACGCGCGCGAACGTCGCATGGCCTTTCGGTCCGTGCCGGACCACCGGGTATTGCACGCGCGAGGCACCGTAGACGTGCTCGGGAAAGCGCCGCACCTTGGCGCAGATGTAGCCGCGCGTGACGGGCTGAAGCCGCGAGCCGTCGATGCTGACGACGCGGCCGCCGTTGACCTTCACCGAGAGGCTGCACGAGTCGGGACAGTCGAGCGGACAGGCGGTTTCGACCAGGATGTCGTGCGAGTGCAACCGCAGGCCTGCTTTCGGGACTTCTGACGACATTCAAACAGTGTACGACACGTTGGCTATCGCGTTCCGCGCATCACGGCTGGTCGTCGGCAGTCAGCAAAACAGTGTCCGCTGGACGCTGCTCGACCGTACCCTCGCGTTCCTCTCGGCACCACGAACCGCGATGGCTCGATGCGTCGCAGCGAACCGAACGTGCAGATGAGCGCGGGCGACAGGCTTGGGAAACCGAACACGAGGGACGCCCGCGTGGCGTGGCTGAACAGCAGTCGCCCGCGATCGCGATCCCCCTTACGGCCCGTTACGCCCGTGATTCTCCTCCGAGTCGTGCCGCGGCCTTGCGGCCTTCCCCCGTTTCATCATCGGTCCCACCTTACGCCCGCACTGATCTGCGTTGCGACGTGGACCGTACCAGGCGGTACGAAGAAATGCCTACGCCCACCAGCAACAGCAGGAACAGGATCGCGGCGATCGTGCGCACGACATCGGATTGCAGCCACGCCACGATGAGGTCGCCGTAGAAGAGCGCGAGCACCGCTTCGCCCCCGAAGCGCACCACCCGCACGTCCGCCAGCGTCAGGAAGAACCAGTGCGGTTCCACGTCGAGCGCGCCCGAGACGAGGATGACCGGCGTGAACGGGAACGGCGGCGGAATCAGGTCGAGCAGGGCGAGCGCGAACGCGCCCGAACGCCGCACGCGACGGTGGACGGCCTGGAGTCGTTTCTTCCGGACGAACCGCTCCAGTCCCTCTTCACCGATCTTCCACCCAATCCAATAGGTGGACGCCGCGCCAATCAGAGAGGCCGGCACGACGATCAACGGGTAGAGCCAGAACAGGTCACGGTGCTGCGCCGCCAGGAACACGACCGCCGCGTCGATGGCAAATGGCAGGGAGAACAGGATCGACGAATCCAGGGCGGCGAGCGCGGCAATACCCCAGGTCGACAAGAACGCGGTGAACACCCATCGGGAAAAAGCGCCCACAGCCACCTCGCGTTGGGGCATGGCGATGGCACGCGTTCGCCAGATCGGAGCCATTGCCCTGCCAGTCACGACAGCAAGTGTTCTGCCGCCGGCCATAACTCGGGTTCTTTTGGCCTGAAAACACGCCGCGTCCGGGATGTCGCCGCGCCCGTCTTCGAGCATGCGTCTTGCAAAAATACGACGACGAGCTGGGATCGCGGGCCCTGAACGGCTGGGTTGCTCGCGTCTCCGCCGGGGTTCTGGTTGACGTTCTTTACTGTTCGGGCACTCTCGGCCGCGCTGCTCGGCGCGCATCCGTGGCTGATGGTCGCGATTGGCGCCGCGATACACCGTTCGGGCCGACACCGCGGGCGTGTCGCCCTCGCCGACAAGCCTTCGGCCGTCCCGACCCCCGGTACCGCGCAGGTGGCGAGTGGAGGCGGCGAGACGGCCGGGGATCGCCTCGTGCACCTGCTCGAGGCCGAGCGCGTCCGCTTCCAGGCGGTCTTGCGCCACGTGCCGTTTGCCGTCATCGTGGCCGAGCCGCCCGACGGTCGCATCGTTTTCTCGAACGAGGAAGCGGAGCGGATTTTCGGTGCACCTCTGCGCCAGCCGGCCTCGATTGGCCAGTACGCGCAGTCGTCGGCATTTCACGAGAACGGCCAGCCGTATCAATCGGACCAGTACCCGATCGTTCGGGCGCTGGCAGGCGAAGTGGTCAGCGGCGAAGAGATGGAGGTCGTCCGTCACGATGGCACGCGTTGTCCCGTGCTCGTCAGTGCGCGGCCCGTCTTCGACGACGCAGGCCGGATCGTGGCGGCCGTCGGGACGTTTCACGACATCAGCGATACGAAGAAAGCCGAACGGGAACGCGACGATCTGGCCCGCCACCAGCACACCGCCCGCATCGACGCCGAAGCCGCGCACACCCGGCTCGCGTTGCTCGCTGAGATCAGCCAGTTCCTCCTCGCCTCGCTCGATTACCAGGCGGCCATTTCCGGACTGACCCGGCTGGTCCTGCCTTCTCTCGGCGACGGGTGCTTCATCGACCTCGAGGAGCCCGGCCAGGCGCACCGTGTGGTGATCGCACACATCAGCCCGCAGAAAGCCAGCCTGCTGCAGACCCTCGATGCCCGCGGGGGCCTGACCGAGATGGTGGGCGCCGCGCTGTCGACGGCGTTGCGCACGATCCGGCCGGAACGCGGCGACCTGGTGGCAAAGGCCCGGTCTGCCACGCCCGCCGGCAACGACGACGACGACCGGCAGGCGCTGGTGCGTGCCATCGACCCTCGCGCCTACATGGTCATCCCGCTCGTCACCCGCGGTCGCGTGCTCGGCGCCATGGTGTTTCTCGTCACCGAAAGCGACCGCCATTACTCGGTGGACGATCTCGACTTCGCGCAGCACGTGGCCCGCCGGGCCGCCATGGCGGTGGACAATCTGCGGCTCTACGAGGAGGCGCGCCAGGCGAAACTGGCCGCCGAGGACGCGAACCGGCTGAAAGACGAGTTCCTCGCCACGCTGTCGCACGAGCTGCGGACGCCGCTCAACGCGATCCTCGGCTGGGCCAGGATGCTGCGCACCCGCGCGCTGGATCCGCCGACCGAGGACAAGGCGTTGGCCACGATCGAGCGCAATGCGCTTGCGCAGGCGCGGATCGTCGAAGACCTGCTCGACGTGTCGCGGGTGATCACCGGCCGGCTTCACCTCGACCTGCAGCCGATCGACTTTGGCAACCTGATCGACGCGGCGATTACCGCCATCCGCCCCGCCGCGATGGCGAAGGGCATCCAGGTGGAATCGCACGTGGATCGGGTGGAATCGATGGTCGGCGATCCGGGGCGGTTGCAGCAGGTCATCTGGAACCTCGTGTCGAACGCCACGAAGTTCACGCCGCCGGGCGGGCGCATCGACGTGCGCGTCGAGGAGCGCGAGGGCGAGGTGAAGGTGAGTGTCAGCGACACGGGCGCCGGCATCAGCGCGCATTTCCTGCCGAACGTGTTCGAGCGTTTCCGGCAGGCCGACAGCACCACCACCCGGACGCATGGCGGGCTCGGGCTCGGCCTGGCGATCGTGCGGCACCTGGTCGAGCTCCACGGCGGTACGATCGAGGCCGAGAGTCCGGGCCTCGACAAGGGCTCGACCTTCATCGTCCGCTTGCCGATCCGCCAGGTCACGCTCGGTCCCGCGTCCACCGTGCCGGCGGGGAGCGCCGAGCGGAGCGCCGGCGTTGAGCCACCCCAGGACCTGGCCGGCGTTCCGGTCCTGGTCGTGGACGACGAACCCGATGCCCGCGACCTGTTCGCCTCGATCCTCCGCCAGCATGGCGCCATCGTGCGCACGGCCGCCTCGACGCATGACGCCCTCGAGATGTTCGCAGACTTCGCGCCCCGCGTGCTGGTCGCCGACATCGCGATGCCTGGCGAAGACGGCTACTCGCTGATTCGACAGGTCCGGCGCGGCCACGCGGATGTGCCGGCCGTTGCGCTGACGGTCCACGTGCGGCCCGAGGATCGGTGGCGCGCCTTCGATGCCGGCTTCGCCGTGCACCTGGCGAAACCGGTCGAGCCCGACGACCTGGTCGGGGCGGTCGTCGATCTGTCCCGCCGTCCGCCAGGACGATCCTCCCGCTGAACGCGTGCTCATGCACGTTGGCCCAATCCCCAGGCCACTCGAGTACTCCCGCGCATCGGTTGCGCCCTGCGGCGCAAACCGGCTAGCATGCCCTCCGTCTTGGACCTCGAGCAATCCGTCATCGGTTGGCGCGTCGTCTCGCTGGACATCGAGGCCGCCCTTGCGGGCCAGGGCCTGCCCCGCGACGCGCGTCCGGGCGGTTCTGTCATGGCCGCGGCGTGCCAGGCCGTCGAAGCCGCACCCGGGCTGGTGGACTTCCGCTTCGTCCGCACCTGTGCCTCTATCGCTCACCGGCGCGCGACCGGCGTTGACCTGACGACCGGGGTCATCGAAGGCGAGGCGATCGCATGCGCGCTGGACGGCGCGGACCTCGTCGTCGCCGTCGTCTGCACGATCGGACCGTTGCTCGAGCGGCGAGTGTCCGCGTTGCTCGCCTCGGACCCATTGCTCGCGCTGGCGTTCGACGGCCTGGGGTCGGTCGCCTGCGAACGCCTGGCCGGCACGTTGTGCGGCGAGATCGAGGAGCAGGCGGCCGAGCGGGGCATGGGCGTGACGGGACCGCTCGCACCGGGTATGATTGGCTGGCCATTGCTCGAAGCGCAGCGCCAGGTCTTCGCGCTGGCCGATCCCGCGCCGATCGGCGTCGTGCTGACGCCTGTCGGGCAGATGCTCCCCCGCAAATCGCTGTCGTTCCTCGTCGGGGCCGGCGCCGGTGTGCAGGCGCGGACGACCTGCGTGGCGTGTGGCGCCAGGGACCGCTGCAAGTTCCGTCCGAATCATGCCTGATGGCCGCGTCTCCCCGTCGCCCGTCACCGTAGAGTTCCAGCCGATGGGCCGTCGTGTCTCGATGCCGGCTGCCGCCACCGTGCTGGACGCGGCGCGCCAGGCGGGACTCGGCCTGCTGTCGGTATGTGGCGGAGCCGGGCTGTGCGACAGTTGCCGCATTCGCGTGATTCGCGGCGATGTGTCTCCGGTGTCGCCGCACGAGCGGGACACCCTGGCCGCCGGAGATCTCGCCGCCGGCTACCGGCTGGCGTGTCAGGCGAAGACACTCGGTGACACGGTGGTGGACGTGCCGGCCGAATCCGTGGGCACCGAACAGCGGCTTCAGATCGAATCGGACTTGCCGGCCCTCGAGTGGCCTGACGGCGAGGACTCGCTCGATGCCTCGGTGCGCGCCATCGATGTAGAAGTGCCCGCCCCGAACCTGGCCGACCTGCGGTCCGATGTGACCCGCCTGCGCGATGCGTGCCGGGCGCAGACGGACCGTCCGGTCGGCGCGATGCCCGCCGCGGTGCTCGCCGATCTTCCGCGGGCGCTGCGCGACCAGCAGTGGAAGGCGCGCCTGGCGCTCGGTGGCGATCGGCTGGTCGCCGTGCTTTCGCCGAACGCCGCGCTGCTCGGTCTTGCCGTCGACATCGGGACGACGAAGATCGCCGTGTACCTGGTGGACCTGCAATCCGGCCGGACGATTGCGTCCGAGGGCGTCCTCAATCCCCAGGTCACCTACGGCGAGGACGTCATCAGCCGGATCGCGTATGCGGACAGGACGGCGGGGGGCGCCGGGACGCTGCACGCCGTCCTCGTCCGGGCGCTCAACGACAGCGCCGCGAGGCTCTGCGCGACGGCCGGTGTCTCGGTCCGGGCGATCGTTGACGCCGTGCTGGTCGGCAACACCGTGATGCACCACCTGGCCTGCGGCCTGCCGGTTGCCGGGCTGGGCCGCGCGCCGTACGTGTCCGTCGTTTCCGAGGCTCTCACGCTGCCGGCGCGCGACGTCGGCCTGGACATCGCGCCTGGCGCGCAGGTCTATCTGCCGCCGAACCTGGCCGGGTACGTCGGTGCCGATCACGTGGCGGCGCTGGGCGCCGTGGGGTTGCCTGCACCCGGCCGCACGCGCGCCGTCATCGACATCGGCACGAACACGGAGATCAGCATCCTCGCCGCGGACCGCATCGTCAGCTGCTCGTGCGCGTCGGGACCCGCGTTCGAGGGGGCCCACATCGGCTGCGGCATGCGGGCCACCGCCGGGGCGATCGAACGCGTGCGCGTCATCGGCGGCGCGGTGCGGTGCCAGACGATCGGAGGAACGCCGCCGGTGGGCATGTGCGGATCCGGCGTGCTCGACGCGGTGGCGGCACTCGCGGCACACGGCGCGCTCGATCGACACGGGGCGTTCCGGCGTGATCATCCGCTCATCGATTCCCGCGGCAAGGATGCGGTTCTCGTGCTTGCGTCTGCGGACGCAAGCGGTCAAAATCACGAGATCGTGTTGACCAGACACGATGTGACGGAGATTCAGCTCGCGAAGGCCGCGATCCGGACGGGCGTCGATCTCCTGCTCGCGCACGCCGGCCTGTGCGCGGCCGCGCTCGACGAGGTGGTGGTCGCGGGCGCCTTCGGCAGCTATATCGACCTGGCCAGCGCGCGGCTCATCCGGATGCTGCCCGACCTGCCGGCGGACCGATTCCGGCAGGTGGGCAATGCTGCCGGCGCCGGTGCGCGCCAGATGCTGGTGTCGGCATCGCGCCGGCGGGCGGCCGAGCGCCTCGCCGCGCGCGTCGAGTACATCGACCTGACGAGCGATTCGCGGTTCACGGAAGTGTTTGCCGGGGCTCTGGGCTTCTGACGAGTGTTTACCGAGGAGAAGACGATGCGACCAACTTTGAGGGTGCTCTCCGACGATCTGGTGCAGAAGATCATCGGGGAGGGATTCGAGCTGCTGATGGACCCTGGCGTCAGGGTGCACAACGACGAGGCGCTGCGCCTGCTGGCCGAGGCGGGCGCGAAGGTGGACCGCGCGAACCGCATCGCCCGGATTCCCGAGAAGATTGTCCGGCACGCGCTCGCGACGACGCCGCACGAGTTCCACCTGCACACCTTCGACGGCCGCCCCGTGGTGCACTACGGCGGCGACAGCGTGCAGTTCGATCCCGGCTCGGCGGCGATTACCATCCTCGATTCCGACACGCAGAAGCAGCGCCCCGCGGTGACCGCGGACTTCGTCAAGCTGGTGAAGCTGGTCGAGATGCTGCCGCAGCTGGACGCGCAGAGCACGTCGGTCGTGTGCGCGGACGTGCCACCCGATATCGGCGACCTCTACCGTCTTTATCTCGCGCTCAACTACATCAGCAAGCCGATCGTCACGGGCGCGTTCCGCAAGGACACCTGGTGGACGATGCGCGAGATGCTGCTGGCCGTCGTCGGTGGCCAGGAGGCGCTGTCGGCCAGGCCGGTGGCCGTGTTCGATTGCTGCCCGTCGCCGCCGCTGCTCTGGAGCGACCTGACGTGCCAGAACATGATCGACTGCGCGCGCCACGACATCCCGGCCGAACTCGTGTCGATGCCGCTGGCCGGCGCGACCTCGCCGGTCACGCTGGCGGCCGCGGTCGTCCAGCACACGGCGGAATGCCTGAGCGGGGTCACGATCCATCAGCTGGCCAAGGCCGGCTCGCCGATCGTCTGGGGCGGGTCGCCGGCCGCCTTCGACATGCGCGAGGGGACGACCCCGATGGGCGACGTCGGCACGTGGTTGATCGACTGCGCGTACAGCCAGGTGGGGAAGACGCTCGGCCTGCCGACGCACGCGTATCTCGGCATGAGCGATTCCAAGATCGTCGATGCGCAGTGCGGGCTCGAGTCCGGCGGCGGCACGATACTGGCGGCGCTGGCTGGCGTGAACATGGTGTCGGGCGCCGGCATGATGGATTTCGAGAGCTGCCAGAGCCTGGAGAAACTCGTGATCGACGCAGAGGCCATCGGCATGGCCAAGCGGTTGATCCGCGGCATCGAGGCGCGCGACGAGCCGATTGCCCTCACGCTGATGCGCAAGCTCGGTCACCGCGCCGATTATCTCGGCGAGACGCACACGCTCAAGTGGTTCAGCAAGGAACTGTACCTGCCGTCCGCGGTCATCGACCGCGGATCGCTGGACGCCTGGGAGAAGAAGGGGGCGAAATCCGCTTTCGACCGCGCCCGCGATCGCGTGCAGCAGCTGGTCGCCGCGTACAAGCCGGTCGCGGTTCCCGCGGACGTACGCCGCGAGCTGCGGACGATTGCCACCACCGCCGCGCGCAAGTTCGGCATGACGGAATTGCCGCCGCTGCCGGACCAGACCGTGGGCGTGTAGAAACGAACCGTGTTCGACGGCGGTCGAGCCCGGCCTGTGCGCCGGGACTCGTTGCTGCGAGGAGTCGAGATGTCCAAAGAACTGCTGGAGAAGATTAAGGCGAGCATCGTGGACGGCGAACCGGATCTGACCGTGGAGATGACCGGGCAGGCGCTGGCCGGCGGCCTGGAACCCATGGCGATCCTGGACGACGCCCTGCTGCCCGGCATGCAGATCGTCGGGCAGAAGTTCTCGGACGGCGAGTACTTCCTGCCGAACCTCATCGTGGCCGCGATGGGCATGAAGCGCGCCCTGGCGCGGCTCGAGCCCGAACTGCGGGCGCGTCACCAGACGGTCAAGGCGGCCGGCACCATCGTCATCGGCACGGTGCAGGGCGACATCCACGAGATCGGCAAGACGCTGGTCGCGACGATGCTGTCGGCCAACGGCTTCGAGGTCCACGACCTGGGCGTGGACGTGGCCGCCGATCGGTTTGTCGCGAAGGTCAAGGAGACCGGCGCGACCATAGTCGGCTTGTCCGCGCTGCTGACGACCACCATGACCGTCCAGCGCAGCATCATCGAAGCGCTGCAGGCGGCCGGACTTCGGGACCGCGTCAAGGTGATCGTGGGCGGTGCGCCGGTCAGCCGGCAATGGGCCGACGAAATCGGGGCGGACGGTTACGCGGAGGACGCGGTCGGCGCCGTGCAACTGGCGACGGAGATGATGGGACGAGCGGCTCTACCGAGGGTTTGACGATCGGCGATCCGGCGGCAGATGGGGTCGGGCGGTCGGCCCCATCTGTTGATGCACGTCCGCTACGCCAGCCACACCATCCGCTGCTACACGCAGGAGAGATCGAGCAGGCGCTGCACGTGGACGAACACGGTCTCCGGCAGGCACGGCTTGATGAGCAGCGTGTTGCAGCCGGCGTTCTTCGCGAGCTTCAGGTGATCCTCGTTCGTGTCACCCGTCAGGGCAATGATCGGGATGCCGCGGGTGCGTGCCCGGCCCTTGAGCAGCCGCATCGTCTCCCAACCGTCGAGCGCCGGCATGACCAGGTCCATGAGGATGATGTCGGGCGAGAGTTTGAACGCCTTCTCGATTCCCTCGAACCCGTGTCCGGCCTCTTCGACCCGGAACCCCGCGTTCTCGAAGAAGGTGGCATAGAGCCGGCGACTCTCGGCACTGTCATCGACGATCAGGATCAGGGGAAGACGCGCTGGCGGCGCCATGAGTGCCTCCGGCGGGGGCCGGGTGGAGCAGAGCCGACCTGTGGGGTGAGGCCTCTGTCCCTTGTACAGGGGCCGCGCGCGGGTGTCAAGGTGGGTCCCCGCAGCCGCGGGGTCAGGTCGTGAAAAAAGCGGCAAATCAAGACCTGACCCCGAGGAACGTTACCGGATGCCGCCGGCCGGCTGGCCTTCGGCGCGGCTCACGTGCGCCAGCGCGGTGAGCAGAGAATTGGCCTCGGGCGGCGCGAGCACCTTGTGCGTCAGGAGGACGTCGCGCGGCGTGACGTTTGTTCCGTAGACGTCGACATTGGCATCCCGATCGGGCATCAGCGCGCCGCCGCTCAGATCGATGCCCGCAAACAATCCCTCCGACCGCGAGTAGGACAGGATCTCGGCGTGCATCTGCGCGTCGGTCGCGGCGGTCGCGCTGCGGCCGATGGGGCCCGCGGCGATCGATCCATCCGCGCCCAGCGTGAACTTGCTCCGCAGCAGGTGTTCGATCCCCGACTGGTTCATGACCAGCAGGACGAGGTCGATCGACTGCGCGCCGATCTGCAACCCCCAGCTGCCTTTCTCGAGTTCGAAGAACGCCGGGGCGCTCCACGCCTTCCCCGTCCGGCAATTGGCGACGCCCTTGCCGTATTCGCCGCCGACGACCAGGGCGGCTTTCTTCACTGACGGGATCACGATCACGCAGTTGGCGCGCTGCCAGATGTCTGGCGGAATGTTGGTCATGTCCTGCAGCACGCCGGCGGCGTTCTCGACCCGCAGATCGTGCAAGAAGCCGTCCAGTCGTGCCGATGAGCGGCCGGGAGCCGGCGACGGAACACTCGGCGTTTCGCGGTGTCCAACATGACAGAAGGGATCAGGTAAGGCGCGCGCCACCGCTCAACAGTCGCTTCGAGCTCTCCCACCTGGAGAGCAGGAGGTGCGCCATGCCGGACGAACTCTTCCGCACCGTTGCCGTTCGCCACCGGTCCACCGGTCATCGCGTCAGCGCCGTTCCGCTCACGGTCACCTTCCACGCAATCCTGCTGGCGGTGGTCGTCATCGTCCCGTTGTTCGCGGCCGACGTTCTGCCGACCCCACAGCTTCCGCTCGTCGTCAAGCTGCCGTCGATGCCGGTGGTCGTCGTGCCGAGGGTGCCGCCGCCCCGGTCGCAGCACCCGATCGTCATGCGCACCGGCGGACCGAGCGTGCCGCTCGTCGCGCCGACCGGCTTCAGGCCGGAGCTTGCAGTGGATCAGAATCCGTCGCCGATTGCCAACACGTTGTCGCCGGAGCTGATGAGCACGCCGGACATCGGCGGACTCGTGGCGGCCTCAGACTTCACGCCGCCGCCCCCGCCCAAGCCGCTCGCCGGCCCGCTGCGCATTGGCGGCGCGATCCAACCGCCGCGCAAGATCCACAACCAGGCGCCCGTGTACCCGCCGCTCGCGCTGGCGGCCCGCGTCCAGGGCACTGTGATCATCGAGGCGGTCATCACGACAACCGGCGCTGTGCAGGAGGCGCGTGTCGTCGAGTCGATTCCCCTGCTCAACGAAGCCGCGCTTGCAGCCGTGCGGCAGTGGATGTTCATGCCGACGCGGCTCGACGGTGTGCCCGTGTCGGTCATCATGACGGTGCGGGTGGAATTCCGGCTGCAGTAGGCGAACCCGAGCGGGGGTGAACGATGAAGGAGCCGCGCCGTCGCGGCTCTTTCTGCCGTGTTGGGCTGTCCGATTTTCGGGCATTGCACCCGCGCGACCAGCGGTCTACAATCCCGCCTTTCCGCGCAGGTGCTGTCAATGCGCGATCCGCTCGTCCTCCTCGTCGAAGACGACTCCGACACGCGCGAGATGTATGCGACCGTGCTGCGGTGCGTCGGCTACCGCGTGCTGTCGGCCGCCAACGGCGTGGCCGCCCTCGATGCCGTCAAAGACGCGCGCCCCGACATCGTCGTCACCGATCTCGCGATGCCGGTGATGGATGGCTTCGGGTTGACGCGCGAGTTGCGAGCGGATCCCGCCACCCGCTCGGTGCCGATCATCGCCGTCACCGGGCAAGGCGTGCCAAGCACGCCGCGCATGGCGCTCGATGCCGGGTGCTGCAGTCTGTACCTGAAGCCATTCGCCCCGGACGCGCTCATCGACGCCGTTCGGTCGTTGCTCGACGCGTGTCCGCGTGCGTGTTCACCGGCGCGGGCAGGCAACCTCTGTCCGGCGGAATCAGCACTGCAGTAGCAACGTGTCGGGCGTCCACCGCCGCCCATGTCAAAGCCCGTTTCACCTTCCACGCCGGCGACGCGCTTGCTGCGGGCTCGCGGCATCCCGTTCAGCGAACATCACTACCGCTACGAGGAGCGAGGCGGCACGCGTGTGTCGGCGCGCGAGCTGAACGTGGACGAGCACGTCGTCGTGAAGACGCTCGTCATGGAAGACGATGAGCGGCGGCCCCTGCTTGTGCTGATGCACGGCGACCGCGAGGTGTCGACTCGGCAGCTCGCGCGCCTCATCGGCGCGCGAAGCGTCACTCCGTGCAAGCCGGACGTCGCCAACCGTCACTCCGGATACCTGGTCGGCGGCACGTCGCCTTTCGGCACGCGCAGGCCCATGCCCGTGTACATGGAGAGAACGATCCTCGACGCCCCGCTCGTCTACGTCAACGGCGGCAGCCGGGGCTTCCTGCTCGGGATGGCTCCGCGCGACATCGTCGCCGTTCTCAACCCGACGCTGGTCGAGGTGGGGATTGAGTCGGCGTAGGGATGATCCCGATCCCTGCCTTATTTTCCCGGCGGCGCCGACAGCGAGATATCCGAGATCCCTCCGACGCGCTTGGCCGCCTCGACCATTCCTGCCACGTCGGCCTGGCTGAACACCACCATCTTTGCGCCATCGGGCGAGCCGCCGCCGTGCATGCAGCCAGGCACCCCGGCGCCCAGCGTCAGCCACTCGATCAGGCGCGCGATGCGCATCCGCGTCTCGGCCGGTGAGTTCGCCTTCAGGTACTTCTGGACCAGGTGGCCGTAGCGGCTGTCCACGAAATCGCGATACGACGGCATGCAGCCGGTCTCCGCGATCCCGCCCGCGATGTCCTGGGCGAGGCGCTTGGTTTCGTAGGGCAGCGTCGCGACGTGCACCTTGTTCGCGTGCGCCAGCACCGGGTCGGGCAGCCAGCTGCCCGACGGATGCTGGCGGCCCATCACGGCAGCCGCGATGCCAACGCCGAAGGTCGTCTCGTTGTTGACGATCATCTGCGTGAGCTTGTCGCGGAACACCTTTTCGTCGAGGCCGTTCGCCCGCGCGATGAGCACGGAGGCCCCCACCATCACGTCGCCCTGGCCGGCGACGCAGCCGCCGATCGCCGAGCGATAGGGCAGCGTGAAGCGGAAGACCGCCTCGTTCGCGAAGCTGTACTCGCCGCACATGAACAGCCGGTCGCGCGGGACGAACACGTTTTCGAAAAAGAGATAGGCCTGGGTGATGCCGCCGTGCATCACCGGGTTGTCGAAGCCTTCCTCCGTCTCGCGGTCGTCGGAGGCGTGGCGCGCCTCGACGATCGTCAGGCCCGGGGCGTCCTTGGCGATGGCAAACGACAACGCGTAGTCGGCATCCTCGCGCTTCAACCGGACGCCGGGCATCACGAAGATCTCGTTGGCCGCCGCGGTGCCGCAGATCATGACCTTCGCGCCGCGCACGAGGACGCCCTCCGGCGTCCGCTTCACGATGCGCAAGTACATGTCCGGGTCCGGCTGCTTCGACGGGCCGAGCCGTCGCTGCCCCTTGGCATCGGTGAGCGCGCCCGCCAGCGTGATGTCGCGCTCCTGCGCGCCGATGAGCCAGTCCGTCAATCGCTGGTGATAGTCCGTCCCGAGCTCGTGGTCGATGTCCCACGTCGTCGACCACATCGCGTTCAGGGCCGCCCAGCCGGCGCACCGGCCCCCGGTGCACGTGCCGGTCAGCTGGAACATGAGGCGCTTCATCTTGCTGTTGGCGATCTGGTCCTCGGGCGACCGGAGGATCGACAGGTAGCGTGAGATGCGCTTGCCGGTCAGGTGCGAGACGGTCGTGACGACGTCCTGGTAACGCGGGTCGCGTCCGGCTTCGAAGATCTGCGCGTGCCCTTCGATCGTCCGCCGCGTCACCGGGTCCTCGACCGGATTCTCGATGAGCTTGCCGCGCTTGTACATGTTCGGGCGCAGCGCGCGCAGGCTCGCCTTGAACTGGTCGGCCGTCTTCGTGTGCTCGGGCGGCTTGATGCCGGGCGCCAGCCCCTCGCCGGTCTTCAACTGGTGGAGGAGCGCGCGCATGAAGTCGCCGGCGTCGCCGACGATCCCATAATCGGCAAGACCGAAGATCGGCGCCTTCGCGTCAGCATTGACGGCGACGATGACCTTCGAGCCACGGATGCCGACCGAGTGGTGCATCATCCCCGAGACGCCCACCGCGACGTACAGGTCCGGCGCGATGACCTTGCCGCTCGCGCCGATCATCTGGTCCACGCTCGCCCAGCCCTCATCCACCGGCGGGCGCGTCGCGCCGACCGCTGCATGCAACTCTGCCGCGAGATCCTCGACCAGCGCCCAGTTCTCCTTCGACCCGACACCGTACCCGCCGGCGACCACCATCCTGGCGCTTGCGAGCGAATCGGCGGCGGAGCAGCTGCGCTTCCGATGGTCGAGCACGCGCGCCGATCGGACGGTCGCCGGTATCTCGACCTGTTCCTTCACGACCTCGGCTGGCGAGGACGCGGTCGAGCGGGGCTTGAAGATACCCGCGGTCACGGTGGCCATCTGCGGGCGACACTCGGGGCAGACGATGTTCGCCATCAGGTGGCCGCCGAAGCCGGGCACCGTCTGCACCAGCAGGTTGCGGGCGATCTTCAAGTCGGTGCAGTGGGCGCTCAGGCCCGTGCCCAGTCGCGCCGCCACCCGCGCCGCCATCGAGGCGGTGCGCGTGTCGCAGCCGGCCAGCAGCACGTCCGGCTCGTGCCGCTTCACGAGTTCGGCCAGCACGTGGGCGTACGCCGCCGCGGAGAACGTCGCGAGCGACTCGGCCTCGACCGAGTAGATTCGCGACGCTCCCGCCGTCCTCAGTTGTTCGACGAGCCCGTCGTTCTCGCTTCCGATGACGACCGCTTCGACAGGCGCGCCGGTCTGCGAGGCGAGTTCCGACGCCTTGCCCAGCAGCTCGAATGTCACAGGGCGGACGACGCCGTCAGCGTGCGACGCATACACCCAGATGGGATGTGGCGCGATCATGATGCAACCTCAAAGAGGGCCTTCGGCCTTGGGCTTTCGGCTCTCGCACGTCCTGTCGGTCCAGGCTCGAGGCCTTAGATCAACCGTTCTCCCCGCAGCCGCTCGAGCAGGCGACCGGCCACTTCGTTCGGCGTCCCCTGCAGGATCTCGCCCTTCCTGCCCGACGCCGGCGTGAAGACGTTCAGCATCTGGGTGGGCGAACCCTTCAGCCCGGCGCTGTCGGCGCCGAGCCCGAGATCGGCCGCCGTCCATCGCTCGATGCCCGCGCGGGTCGCCTGCATGATGCCGCGCATCGTCGGCAGCCGCGGCACGTTCGCCTCGCGGCTGAATGTCGCCAGGACCGGCAGGTCGACTTCGTACACGGTCTCGCCATCGTCCACCTGGCAGCGCGCGCGCGCGATGCCGGTTCGCACTTCGAGCGCGACCACCTGGGCGAGGTCCGGGATGGCAAGCAGTTCGGCCACCTGGGGGCCGACCTGCGCGGTGCTGCCGTCGGCCGAATACGCGCCGCAAAACACGAGATCGAACACGTCGATCTTGCGGATGGCGGCCGCCAGGACGCGGGCGGTCGCCAGCGTGTCGGCGCCGGCGAACGCGCGATCGGCCAGCAGGCACGCGCGGTCGCAGGCCATGGCCAGCGCCTCGCTCACCAGATCCTCGGCGTCGGGGGGCGCCATCGTGACGAGCGTCACCGAGCCGCCGTGCTTCTCGCGCAGCACGAGCGCTTCCTCGATCGCGTGCCGATCGAGCGGATTGATGATCGCCGGCACGTCGCCCCGTCTGAGCAGCATCGTTTGGGGGTCGAGCTTCAGCTTGCCCCACTTCTTCGGGTCGGGGACCGGTTTCATGCAGACGATGATGTTCAGAGGTCGCATTGGATGCTCGAAGTGAAAATCGAATGTGGAATGTGGAATGTGGAATATGGGATATGTTCCTCACGCCAGCGCGGCGCGCGAGATCACCAGCTTCCCGATTTCGGCGGTGCCGCCCGCCGAGATGCAGACCATGGCGTCGCGGAAGTAGCGCTGCACCGGGTACTCGAGCATGGTGCCGCAGCCCCCGTGAATCTCCACCGCCTTCTTCGCGGCCCGCACCGCCGCTTCGGTCACATACGTCTTGGCGAGCGTCGATTCGATCGCGCAGTCGCGGCCCGCATCTTTCAGCCAGGCCGCCTGGTAACAGAGCAGGCGCGACGCCTCCAGGTCCGCGAAGATGTCCGCCACTTGCCACTGGATGGCCTGCAACTGGGCGATGGGGCGCCCATAGAGCGTGCGCTCCCTGGCGAACTTCACGGCCTCGTCGAAGCAGGCCTGGAGGATGCCGAGCGCGGTGGCCGCCATGCCTGCACGGCCGACCTCCGAGATCGTCTTCAACGCGATCGTCATCCCGTCGCCCTCGTTGCCGACCAGGTGCTCGCGGGACACGAGGCAGTCCTTGAAGATGATCTCGCCGGTATCCGACCCGCGCAGGCCCATCTTGCGTTCGTGCCGTCCGGCGCAGAACCCCGCGGTGCCCTTCTCGACGACGAACGCGCTCATGCCTTTCGGTCCCTCACCGGTCTTCGCCACGGTGACGACGGCGTCGCTCAGGTGGCAGTTGGTGATGAAACACTTGCGCCCGTTGAGCACGTACCCGTCGGTGGTGGGACGCGCCGTGCTCGTCATGCCGAGCAGGTCCGAGCCGCCGGTCGGCTCGGTAATCGCGCACGTGCCGAGAGAATCTCCGCGGCACAGCCCCGGGAGGTATTTCGTCTTCTGGCCGTCCGAACCGAAGTCGCCGATTGCCGCGGCGCCCATGTGGTGCACCTGCAAACTGATGCCCGCGGCGGCCGACACCCGGCTGACTTCCTCGACTGCGATCATGCGCGCCAGGTATCCGAGATTGGAGCCGCCGTACTCCGGCGCCGTGACGAGGCCGAGCACACCCAGGTCGCCCATCTGCTTCGTCAACCCGGGCGGGAACTCGCCGGTCTGTTCCATCTCGTCGACCAGTGGGACGAGCACGCTCTCGGCGAACTCGCGGACCGTGCGTCGAACCAGCTTCGCTTCCTTCGGCAAGTCGAAATCCATGGCGGCATCCTCTGTTGACGGCCCGGTCGGGTGGCGCACATTGTAATCCCGTTTCGCCGAGGTGAAGACTTCGGACTTCGGACCCGGGACTCCGGCTTGCCTCGCCGAAGCGCGCCAGCGCGAAGGCGGGACTCCGGACTTCTTGATCTCTCAGTCAATCCGTTCTATCGTCGCCTCCCGATGTCGAACCCGGCCCGCAAAGCGGTCATCATGGCGCGCGGTTTGGGCACGCGCATGCGCCAAAGTGATCGCGAGACGAAGCTCAGTCCCGAGCAGGCGGCCATCGCCGATCGCGGCCTGAAAGGCCTGATCCCGATTGGCGGCTCCGGCCGGCCGTTCCTCGATTACGTCATCAGCGGCCTGGCCGACGCGGGATTCGAGCAGGTGTGCCTGGTGATTGGCCCGGAGCACGACGCGCTGCGGCGCCAGTACACGGTGGTCACGCCGCCGGCCCGTGTCGGGGTCGCGTTTGCCATGCAAGTCGAGCCGCGCGGGACGGCCGATGCCGTGGCCGTGGCGCGCCCGTTTGCCGATGGCGAACATACTCTCGTCATCAACTCGGATAACTACTATCCGATCGATGTTCTGCGCGCGCTGCGCCTGCTCGGAAGCCCCGGGCTGCCCGGCTTCGAGCGCGACGCGCTCGTCGCAGAGGGCAACATCGATCCCGATCGCGTCGCGCGCTTTGCCCTGCTGAGGGTCGCACCGGACCAGCATCTGGCGGGCATCGTCGAGAAACCCGATGCGGCGACGATGGCGGCGATGGGACCGGAGGCGCTCGTGAGCATGAACTGCTGGTTGTTCGGCCCCCGGATCTTCGACGCGTGCGCCGCCGTCACGCCCTCGGTGCGCGGCGAGCTGGAGCTGGCCGACGCGGTGCAGCGGGCGATTGCGATGGGAGAGCGGTTCCGGGTCCTGAGATGTGCGCGGCCGGTGCTGGACCTGACCAGCCGCGCCGACCTGGCGGACGTCGCGCGGCGGCTCGCCGACGTGGACGTCAGGCTATGAGGGCGTTTGCCGAGCGCCTCGTCGCCGCCGGCATGAGCGAGGTCGAGGCGTTGCGCAAGGGCCGCCTCTTCCGCCTCGCGAGCGACGGGCTCGGACCTGCACGCGGCGCTGGTGAGCCGTTCGCGGTGTTCGTTCCGGGACGCATCGAGGTGCTGGGCAAGCACACCGATTACGCCGGCGGTCGCAGTCTGTTGTGCGCCGTCGAGCGCGGCATCTGCCTGGTCGCGCGGGCGCGGGACGACCGCGCGGTGCACGCGATGGACATCGTCTTGAACACGCGGGCGGAAGCCAGCCTGGACGTCGTTCCCGCGCCAGCGCCATCACGGGCGGCCTCTGCAGACATAGCGTCGCCGAGCGACTGGGGGCGGTACATTGCCACCGTGGCCCGGCGGCTCGCGCGCAATTTCGCCGAGGCCCGGCGCGGAGCCGACATCGCGTGCGGGAGCGACCTGCCGATGGCGGCCGGCATGAGCAGTTCGAGCGCGCTCGTCACCGCGGTGCTGCTGGCGCTGTCGGCCGTGAACGATCTGCCCGCAACCGCCGCCTGGCGGGCAAGTATCGCGAGCCGCGAGGATCTCGCGGAGTACCTCGGCACGGTCGAGAACGGCCAGGACTTCCGGGCGCTCGGAGGCGACGCGGGCGTCGGCACGTTCGGCGGCAGCGAGGATCACACCGCGATGCTGTGTTGCCAGAAAGGGGCGCTCAGCCAGTACTCCTTCTGCCCGGTCCGGCACGAACGGCAGATCCCGATGCCGCCCGGCCACGTGTTTGTCATCGCGGTCAGCGGCGTCGTCGCGGAAAAGACGGGCGCGGCGCGCGACACCTACAACCGGGTGTCGCTCGCGTCGCGCCGCGTGCTCGATCTCTGGAATCGCGGGACCGGGCGGCACGACGCGACGCTTCGCAGCGCGGTGGAATCGAGCACGGACGCCGCGGACCGCGTCCGCGCAATCCTCGCGACATCACATCGGGACGAATCGCTGCCGCTGCCGTCAGGGGCGGGCAGCGACGGCGTCATCGATTTTACCGGCGACCGGTTGCGCGCGCGCTTCGACCAGTTCGTCGACGAAACGTTCGTCATCGTTCCCGAGGTCGGCGACCGCCTGGCGGCCGGCCGCGTCACCGAGATTGGAGATCTGGTCGGCCGCTCGCAGGCCGGCGCCGACAACGGACTGGCGAACCAGATCCCCGAGACGACATTCCTCGCGGGCTCGGCGCGCGAGATCGGCGCGGTGGCGGCGTCGGCGTTCGGCGCCGGATTCGGCGGCAGCGTGTGGGCGCTCGTGGCGACTTGCGACGTGGACGAGTTCCGGGCCCAGTGGGCCGCGCGATATGCGGCCGCGTTTCCGCAGCGGGCTGCCCGGGCGCAGTTCTTTGCCACCGGCGCAGGACCTGCGGCGCTCACGATGTAGGGCGGGCCTTGAGGCCCGCGACAGCACGAGGAGCACATGTCATTGCGTCATCTGCGGATCTTGGCTCTCATGACCCCGCTGCTCGCTGCCACCGGCGTCTCGGCCCACGACCACGACCTGGCTCGCTGCACCATCGTGGACGGCGGCATCGCGACGCAGAGCTTTCGCGCGGGGACGATAACTCTGGGCAACCGCGTAATCGCCGGACAATGGCGCGTCCAGGGTTCGACGATGAAGCCGCTGTCGCTGACAAACAAGATGGCAGACCGGCGGATCCCGGCCGGGGATGAACTCTTCGTGCTCGTCATGGCCGACGGCACGCGAGTGAAGGCGTCCGATCTGAAGGCGCTGGCCGAGTCGATCGTGCTCGAGGGGCAGATCGGCCGGGCGATGGCCGCCCGCCTCGCGGACCGGCTCCCTGGACGTTCGGTGACGATGCGCTTCGCCGGGCCCGAAGGGTCGACCATTCGCTGGCGCGCGAGCCTCGGGAACGGCGCCAACTACCTGCGGCAGCAGATCCAGGTGACGACCGCCCGCGCCGAGCTGAGCATCAAGGAGATCATCTTGCTGGACGCGGCGCTGCCGGGCGCCTCGGTCGTTGGCACGGCGCAGGGGTCGCCGATCGTGGCCGGGAATATCTTCGCGGGCGTCGAACACCCGATGGCGCAGTGCGCCATTGACGGCGGCCGTGCGCGCTGCGCGCTGTCGCGCAACGTGGCTCTGCGGGCGCGGCAGACGCTCACCGTGTCCGTTGTCGTCGGCATCGCCCCGGAAGGACAGATGCGGCGCGCGTTCCTGCAGTACCTGGAGCGCGAGCGCGCCCATCCCTACCGCACGTTCCTGCACTACAACACCTGGTACGACATCGGCTATTTCCCCGTCACGAAGTACGACGAGAAGGCCGCCGTCGACGTCATCGACACCTACGGCCGGGAATTGCACGTGAAGCGCGGCGTGACGCTCGATTCGTTCCTGTTCGACGACGGGTGGGACAACCCCGAGTCGCTGTGGGATTTCAACGGTGGGTTCCCGCACGGCTTTGCGCCGATCAAGGAAGCGGCGGCCAGGTACGGCGCGGCGCCGGGCGTGTGGATGTCGCCGTGGGGCGGCTACAACGAGCCCAAGAAGATCCGGATGGCCTTCGGCCAGAAGCAGGGTTACGAAACCAACAAGGGCGGCCTCGCCCTGTCGGGCCCCGTGTACTACAACCGGTTTCACGAGGTCTGCACCAACATGGTGCGTCAGTACGGCGTCAACATGTTCAAGTTCGACGGCGTGGGCCGCGCCCTGGGCACCGTGCCCGGCAGCCCGTTCGGGAGCGACTTCGAGGCCGCCATCCAGTTGATAGACGACCTGCGGGGACAGAAGCCGGACATCTTCATCAACCTGACGACGGGCACGTGGCCGTCGCCGTTCTGGCTGCAGTACGCAGACTCGATCTGGCGCGGCGGCGAAGACCACGGCTTCATCGAACAGCCGACCGGCTCTATGCGGCAGCGGTGGATCACCTACCGCGACGCCGACACCTACGCGGGCATCGTGCAGAAGGGGCCGCTTTATCCACTCAGCTCGCTGATGCTGCACGGCCTCATCTACGCGAAGAGTGCCCAGGGCCTCGATACCGATCCGCAGGACGACTTCACCGCGGAAGTGCACGACTACTTCGGGACCGGCACCCAGCTGCAGGAGATGTACATCACGCCGTCGCTGCTCTCGCCGAAGAACTGGGACGCGCTGGCCGAGGGCGCGAAGTGGTCGCGCGCCAACGCCGACGTGCTCTTCGACACGCACTGGGTCGGCGGCGATCCCGCGAAGTTCGAGGTCTACGGCTTTGCGTCGTGGACGCCGGCGAAAGGGATCCTCGTTCTGCGGAACCCGAGCGACAAGCCCGCGGCCATCACGCTCGACATTTCAAAGGCGTTCGAGCTTCCCACCGATGCCCCGCGCAGCTATCGCGCTCACAGTCCATGGGCGGCGGATCGACAGGCGCCGGCCATCGATCTCGCGGCGGGGCGGCCGCATGCCTTCGACCTGAAGCCGTTCGAGGTGCTGACGCTGGAGGCGGTGGCGGGCAAGGGCAAACAGTAGACAGTGAACAGTGAACAGTAGACAGTAGGCAGCACGGCTACCGCGAACTCACGTCGGCGACGCAGCGGTAGGCGAGGTACCCCCACCGCACCTTCTTCGGCATCGGGTGCACCTGTCCGTTGTAGACGATGCGGTACGCGTGCGTGGCATCGGCCTCGGTGGCGGTCCACCAGTAGATGACCTTCGAGTGCGGCGCCCACAGCGGTGTTTCCTTGTCGGGCGTTTGTGCGTAGGTGGGTTCCGCGTGCGTTTGGTCCCAGGTGCCGCCCGCCTGCACGCCGTGCCGCACCATCGATCGCACCGCCTCGTCTACGGTGGGGAGGCACCACCACACGTTTTGGGGAGTGGCCGCGAGCGATTGCCCGTCCGCGTTCAGGTGTTCGCACGCGGATCTGGCCCCGTCCCAGCTCGTCCCGTCCTCGGGCCACCTTGGTCCCGCCGGCGCCCACCTCAACCTGACGCCGTTGCCTTCGATGATTCGCATTCCGGTGAACCCATCGTCGACGCGATGCGCGATGCGCCAGATCGGTTCGATGGCGCAGCAGGCAATGACGAGCACCGGGAGAGCGACGAGCAGCAGCGTGGCGCGGCGCGCGGGGCGGACCCGGCCGAACGCATAGAGCCCGCCGAGGACCACCAGCGGCATGGCGATGAGGACCCGGCCGGCCGACGTGTTGATGAACCAGGCGACCAGTCCGGCCAGCAGCAGGTGGGCGAGGCCGCCCGTGCGCGGCCAGCGAACGGCGACGAGGGCCGCGCACAGGAAGACGAGCATCGGCGCGAAGTACTGCGCCGCCATCATCGCCAGGTTCGACCAGAGGTCGCGGTAGTACCAGCCCTCGTGGAAGTTCTCGAGGGTGCCCCGGATGGCCCCAGCCACGAGGGACGGCCGCGTTGCGCCTATTCTCTCAGGTGGCGGCCTCCAAACGCCTGCCGACTTGCGTTGACGCATCCGGGATCGGGCCCCGAATCCTGACCGCGGAATGCCGGTTCCTGATTTAGAATGTCGTGCGCCCGGGAGCAGGCAAGACAACCCGCACGCGACTGGCGGAGCTCGTACATGCCCATCTCGCGACTCATCGTACTCGCGATGCTCGCCGCGCTGGTCGTCACGCCGGCGCGTTCGTTTGCGCAGGCGCTGCCCAATATCGGGCTCGCCCAGGTGCGCTACCGGACGCTGCGGGCAACCGCACAGCCCGACGGCGCCTTGAAGCAGGAGATCGACGCGATCGACAAGGCGCTGGCCGAGGCCATCAAGACCGGTCGCGTGGGTGAAGCGAGACGGCTCCTGGCGAAGGGGACGACGCTGCTCTCGGGCCGGCCCTGGACCGATGTGCTCGACTTCGCGCACTCGCTGGTGCTGCGTGCCGACCGCGTGTTCGTCGATCCGTCCACGCCGTACACCGTACGAATCGAACAGATCTACGCGCCGGCGCTCGACCTCACCTCCTCGCCCGTCGCGCGGGTGCGCCTGCGCCAGCCGCCGCCAGGTTCTGGCAGCATGACCGGGCGTACGGGCGCGATCGAGAAGGACCTGGGCACCTTCGCGGGCGTGGCGCGCGATCTGCGCGAGTCCCCGTTCGTCGCCGATCTCGATCTGTCGGGTGTGCCCGACGGCAGGCACATCGTCGAGGTCGAGTTGCTGAACGGCGACCAGTCGCTCGGGACCTGCAGTCTCGTCATCGAACTGTTCAAGGGACTCGATGCCCGCCTCGCCACGCTCGTGAGCGCCGCGAATGTGCTGCCGCCGGAAGTCTTTGCCGCCTGGCGCGCGGATCTTCTGTACCCGGACGACTACGTGCACCGAGTCAATGGCGGCCGGATCGAGATGGGCGCCTTCGATGTGGGCAGGGAAGTGGCCGAGGCCGAGGCGACGCTCGCGACCGCCAGGTCGGGCAGCGATCCGTTCGCGGGACGAACCGGCGACTTCGAGCGGCACTACCTGCTCCAGCAGGCCGGCGAGATCATGGCGTATCGGCTCCATGTCCCGCGCGGCTACACCGGCCGGCAGGCATGGTCCCTCGTCGTCGCGTTGCACGGTCTGGGCGTCGACGAGAACTCGTTCTTCACGGCCTACGGCAAACGGCTGCCGGTTCTCGCGGAGGAGCGCGGCTATCTCGTCGTTGCGCCGCTTGGCTTCCGGGTGGACGGCGGGTACGGCGTCTCGCTGGGCATCTCGGGCCAGGATGCCGCGCAGCAGCGGAAGCGGGAGATGAGCGAAGCGGACGTGCTGGCGGTCATCGATCTCGTGCGAAAGCAGTACAGGGTGGACGAGAATCGCGTCTACCTGCTCGGGCACTCGATGGGCGCCATCGGCACCTGGTACCTGGGCGCGAAGTACGCGGACCGATGGGCGGCGCTGGCCGTCTTTTCCGGGGCAGGCCGGCCGGCGACTGTTGCGCAGATGAGGCAGGTCCCGCAACTGGTCGTCCACGGCGACGCGGACGCGACAGTACCCGTCGAAGGGTCGCGGGCGATGGTCGCCGAGATGAAACGATTGGGCGTCGAGCACCGGTACGTCGAAGTGCCGGGCGGCACCCACATGGACGTCGTCGAACCGAACCTGACGGCCGCGTTCGACTTCTTCGACGCGCACCGGCGCAGCAAGCCCCCGTCGCACTGAGCAGCACGAGCCGTTATCGAGCGGCCGCGATGCCGCGTGAACTCATACTCAACAAGATCCGAAAGGACCCATCGCGATGACACCATGCACTAATCACCTGGTGGGCGCGCTCGTGGCCGCATTGGTATGCGTGCTGCCGGCGGGCGCCTGCGCGTCGAAATCCAAGCCGGCCAGCGTGCCAGCCGCCGGCGTCCGCAGCGGTGGTCCCGCGGTGGCGCAACCGCCGGCCACGCCTCCACCCGCGGCCAAGCTGGCCCCGCCGGGGCCCGCTGCGGCGGTACCGAGCCCGGCCGGCGCCGCGCCGGCCCTTGCCGCGCGGCCGAACCCCGGGCCGCCGCCGCTCACCGGCAGCGTGACCCGCGCCGACATGGAAACCTTCAACGATGTCTGGAAGGAACTGCGCGCGCAGGACTACGAGCCGGACGCCGCCGCGGTCACGCTGATTCGCGATCGCGCGAAGGATGTCGAAGTGTTCGCCGTGGTCGCGACCTGGTGCCCCGACACGCGCCGCGATCTGCCGCGGTTCTTCAAGATTGCCGACGAGTCCGGCTGGTCGGCCGATCGGATGAAGCTGCTGGCGGTCGATCGGACGAAGAAGGATGCGGGCGGGCTGACGGAGAAGTGGAACGTGACTCGGGTGCCGACGTTCATCTTCCTGCGGGGCGGCCAGGAGATCGGCCGGGTCGTGGAAAAGCCGGTGACGACGCTCGAGCGAGACATCGCGGAGATCGTGTCGAAACGATAGCGGGCAGGGGATAGTGGATAGGGGATAGGGCTGCTGTCCACTACCCACTACCCACTGTCTACTGCCTACGCCCGTTTCTTGTGTTCCTTCTCGCCGGTCGTGCGGGCGCGCAGTTGCTGGATGCCGTGCTCGATGCGCTCGGCGAGCTCGCGCTCGCGCTGCAGCGCCCGCAGCGTGTTGTTGGCCTCCTGCACCGCGAAGTCCAGCGTTGCCACCTTTGCGGCGACATCATCGACGATCGCCCGCTGTTCGCTGACCGTCTCCAGGTTGCACCGGACGTCGTTCAGCATGTTCACGATCATGTTCGCCTGGAGCCGGACGTCGTTGACCAGCGCCTTGCGGGACTCGACCAGCGCGACCTTCTCGTCGATCTCGGAGATGTGTCCCAGCAGGGCGTCCACCTGGCCCTTGAGCGTCGCGACGTCCTCCCGGTGCGCGACCACATGGTCGAGATCCGCCTTGGCGCGCGCCGCGACCTCATGGACCGATTCCGCCTCCGCGCGCACGGCCATCACGACCGCCTCGCGGCTGGCCAGGTGCTCTGTCTGGCGTTCGACGTCCTCGGTCGCCTGCTTCAGATCGGTGAGGCGCGCTTCGAAGACGGCGATGCGCTTCTCGCCAAAGGCCAGTTGCGCGCGCCGTTTCTCGAGCTGCGCCGACAGGCTTTCGACGCGCTTGATTTGATCCTCTGAGGCCTCCACCTGGGCGCTCACCTCGCGCTGCCGCCCCTGGATGCGTGCCAGTTCGCCGAGCACCTCGTCCTTGAATGCGCTCGCCCGTTTGAGCTCCTCCGACAGCCCCTGCACCTGGCGCAGCCGCTCGTCCACGGACGCCGTCAGGGTCCGGCCGGTCTCGGCGAGCTCCGCCAGGCGCTTTTCCTGCTCGGCGATGCCCCGGCCCTGCTCCTGCATCTTCTGCGTATCGGTCGTCATCTGGTCGACGGTGGTCTTCAGGGCGCCGAGCTGCGCGGTCAGCGGGAGGAGTTTCGCTTGCACGCTGGCGACGCTGTCCAGCTTCATGTGGGCGTCGGTGGCCAGCGTGGCGACCCCCTCGAGCAGCGTCTTCATCGAATCGAGTTCCGCCCGCCGTGCCAGCTGCGCCTCCATCTGGTGGGTCACCTGGTCGCCGAGCGTGTGGAGCGTGTCGAGGCGCTCCTCGACCTTGGTGACGAAGTCGGTGCGCGCGTTCAGGCGCGTGAGCTGGCGGTCGATGTCCGCGTGCACCTCGTCGAACCGCGCCGCCTTGCGGGCGCTCTCGTCCACCATGTCGAACTTCGCGGCGATTGCATCCAGCTTGCCCTCGAGGTCCGCCGAGTTCGCGCGGAACGCCGTCAGCCGGTCCGCGGTCGACTCCAGGCTCGCCCGGTCCGCGGCGAGGCGGTCGCGTGCCTGCGTGGTCTCTGCCAGCAGGCGCGCCACGTCCTGGAACTCTTTCTTCAGCGCCTCGACATCCTCGCGGCTCTTCCGGAGGGCCTCCATCTGCCACGTGGCCTTCTTCGAGAGGTCGTCCACCTGGCTGAGACGATCGCCCACGGCGTCGAGCGTCGCCATCTTCCGGTCCATGTCCTCGGCCCGCGCCGCGAGCTCGTCGGCCCGCTTGTGCAACCCGTCCATGCGCGTGCCGAGCGCGGCCAGGTTCTTGTCGCGGGCTGCCAGGGCGTCCAGACGGCCCTCCGAGTCCCCGAGCGAGGTCTGCAGCGCGCGCAGGCGCTGGTCGAAGGAATCGAATTCCTTCTTGAGCAGCGTGAGGCGTTCGAGGTACGAGCGCCCGAATTCCGCGAAGTCCTGGCCCTCCTTCTGGACCCGCGCGAGCTCGCGCGCGACGTCGTCCTTGGCCCGGACGGCGGCGTTGACCTGGCCGCCGGTCTCCTTGGCCAGCGTTTCGAGCCTTGCGACCAGTTCCTCGGTCCGCGCGATCTCCTTGCCCGCCTCGGTCATCTTCGCGATCTGGGCGTCCATCGACCAGACGAGCTCGTTGACGCGGTTGGCTTCGACGCCCGCGCGATCCAGCACGTGCTTCTGGCTCTCGAGCGCCTTCGTCTTGGCCGAGATGTGCTCGGCCAGGCCGTTGAGCGCGGCGAGCCGCTCCTCGGTGTCCTTGCTCAACGCGCGCAGGGCGTCGAGGCGATCGAGCTTCTTCTCGACCTCCTTCACGGCATCGAGCGTCGCGGCGGCGCGTTCCTGTCCTTCGCGCGAGGCGTCCTTCAGCCGCGCGTAGTCCTGCGCCAGCTGCCCGCCGCCGGTTCGCATCTCGTCGAGATCCGTCTTGACGGCGGCCATCTGGTCGATCGACTGCTTCACGTCGGCCTGTACGTGCCGCATCTCCGAGCGCATGTTCTCGAGCGCGATCCGCTCCTTCTTCAGCGTTTCGACGCCGGCCTGCGTCTGAAGCGCCTGCGACGAGAAGGTCTGCAGCATTTCGCGGTGCTTGGTCAGCTCGCCGGTGGAGGAGGTGATCTGGCCCATCAGCCCCTCCGCCTTCGCCGTTCGCTCCGACAACGTGTCGAGCCGCTTTGTCAGGTCCTCCGCGGCGCGCGTGCGTTCGTCCAGTCCGGCGAGCCGGCTATCGAGGCTCCCGAGCCGGTCGGCGGCCGCGGCGGCCTTCTTTTCGATCTGTTCGAGCGCGTGGCCCACCTGCGTGACCTTTGCGCCGCGCGTTTCGATCTGCGTGAGTACCGCGGTCAGCTCGATACGCTCTTTTCGGGCCGCCTCGAGCAGCGCCATCAGTTCTTCGGCCGGGTGGCGCGGGTTGCCGCCCTTGCCGCCGGGACGAGTCTTTCTGAAGGTCTCAAACATTTCTTCGCTCCGTCGTGCGCAGATCGCGGCTGGGTTTCCGTAAAGTGGTCCTGCTGGCGCCGGGCGCGCCGACCGTGTTGTGGTTCGGCGTGTCTCCTGAAGTTTCGGAACTTGCGCGGGAAACGATTACCCGGTTGGCGAAGTTTCCACGCCACCGTTGCCGATTCGTGAAGTCGTGTGAAGAGCGCGCGAGCGAGTTGCCGAGGCGAGCGCCGACAGCTTCACGCCAGCGGAGCGGGCGGTTGCCGGGCAATCTGCCGGAAGCGGTAGATGCTGCTGTAGGGCAGCATACGGATGAGCTCCTCGAGGTTGGTGGCGCCGCCCCGCAGCCGGTTCGCCGCGTCCTCGGCCATGAAGATCGTGCTCCGGGCGGCGCTGACGCGAAGGTCCTCGAAACTGGCGTTCTTCGCGATCAGGATGACGTCGTTCTCGTTGGGCACCCAGAGCTCGGCGATCGCGAGGCGGCCTCGATAGCCCGTGAAGTTGCAATGCGCGCAGCCCTTGCCCTTGTACCACTTCAGGTCGGGCGGCGTCGTATCGAAGAACTCCTTGAGGAGCTCGGCCGAGGGCGCGTACTCGGTCTTGCACTGGGGGCAGACGGCGCGCACCAGGCGCTGGGCCAGCACGCCGAGCAAAGACGAGGCGATCAGGTTCGGGTCGACTTTCAGATCCCGCAGCCGTATGACGGCGCTCAGGGCGTCGTTGGTGTGCAGGGTTGTCAACAGCAGATGGCCGGTCTGCGCCGCGCGGAAGGCCATCTCGGCCGTTTCCTCGTCGCGCACCTCGCCGACCATGATGACTTCCGGATCGTGGCGCAGGAAGGCGCGCAGGTAGCTGGCGAAGGTGTTGCCGATTCGCTCGTTGACCTCGGACTGGCTGAACTGCTCGTAGACGTACTCGATCGGGTCTTCCGCCGTGACGATCCGTATCTGCGGCTTGTAGAGCGTCATCAGGCTCGCGTAGAGCGTCGAACTCTTGCCCGACCCGGTGGGGCCGGTAATGAGCAGGATGCCCGCCGGCCGCTTCAGCATCTCGCGCAGCTTGTCGGTGATGAGCGGGGAGAAGCCGAGTTCCTCGAGCGACTTGGGCACCGACTTGCGATCCAGCACGCGCAGGACCACGCTCTCGCCGTAGTAGCCGGGCACGACCGAGATCCGGAAATCGACGCTGGTCTGCTCGCCGCCCCGGTCCACCTTCATCCGGAAGCTGCCGTCCTGCGGCCGTCGGCGCTCCGCGATATCGAGCTTGCCGAGCACTTTCAGCCGCGACACGATTTCGCGCACGCGCGCGTTGCACGAATCCTGGAGCTGTCCCATGGCCAGCTCCTGCAGCACGCCGTCGATACGGAAGCGCACGTGAAGGGCGGCGGCAAGCGTTTCGAGGTGAATGTCGGTTGCGCGCCGGCTCAGGGCGACCGCGAGCAACTGCCGGACGAGCCCGTCGGCCTTCTTCACCTCGCGCATGTCCTCGACGTAGCGGCTGCCGGTGGCCGAGTCGCTTTCGTCTTCGGCGGCCAGCTCCAGATGCTGCTCCGCGGTGGCGCCTTCCTGCTGCGTGTCGCCGTACATCCGCAGGAACGCGTGCGTGATGGCGTCGTGCGACGAGGTGAGCACGGTGACGAGCAACCCGGTCGATCGGCTCAGCTCCTCGACCGCCTGCTGGTCGGTCGGATCGTCCATGCAGACGGTGAGCGTCTGTCCGACGCATGCCACCGGTACGAGCGAATGGCGCCGCGCGTAACTGCGGTTGATGAGGCGGGTCAGCGCCCGGTCGATGTTCATCTGGTCGAGATCGACGAACGGAATGTTCAGCTGAAGCGCCAGCGCCAGCCGCATCGTCTCGTCGCTGACATACCCGAGACGAATCAGCACCTGGCCCAGGGGGAGGTGCATCGACCGCTGCCGCTCGAGCGCGTGCGCGAGTTGCGCCGCGGTGATCGAGGCGCTCCTGACGAGCAGTTCGCCCAGGCGCGGGCGCTTCTCGGCGCTTTCGAGGAGAAGGTTCAGCTGGCGGCGGGTGACCAGTTTCTGTTCGACGAGGATGTGCCCGAGGGGAACGTAGGTCGATCGGCCTTGTTGCTCACGCAGCGCATCGGCGAGCTGGGCGTCGGTGATGAGCCCCTCCCGCACCAGCAACTCGCCCAGGCGGCCTTCGCCCTTTATGGTGGTCATAGGTCGAGACCCGCTCGTCGGTCGCGCAGCAAATCCCGTATATTATCGGCTCGAAATGCGGCCGCGTGTAGCACCGAAGACTCGGAAAACCGGAAGACCTTCGGGGACGGGTGGTGCCGGAGGAGGGAATCGAACCCACACTCCCTTTGGGGGAACGGGATTTTGAGTCCTCCGGCACGAGCGAAAACAGGCCGAAACCTGCGAATTCTTGGCCGATTGTATCACGGTAAGTTGGGTGCCGCTGGGTGCCGTTTGACCGACCCCGGAAGGAAGTAGGGCACACTCGCGGGCACAGCGTAGAATTGAGCGTAAGGGAGGTGGCGCAAATGGCTCTGGGCACTTACGAAGAAATCGCCCGTGACATCCTGGTCGCGTTCTTTGCTGGCGAGAGCGCAAAACTCATTATCAGCAATGTCCAAGCGAAGGACCTGCCGCAGTGGGCTGGCGAGGCGTATCGCACGATCTTCGCGGCGGTCAAGACCGCGGGGGAGGAACTTCGGACGCGGCCTGGCCGGTCCTGAAACGTTCGTCGCCTTCGGCGGCTAGGGTCTGCAGCCTGAAAAGCGCTTTCCTGAGCGCCTGCCGCCGAGTCCTTCTCAGGAGCGGTGACAGGAGACCGTCATGCCCGGTAAGAAAACTCCCGCGACAACTCCTCTCGACCAGCTCGCTGACCTGATCGACGACCGGCCTGGTCCGCCCGGGCCCCCGCGCGGCCCTCGCCGGATCCGGCAACAACTGATAGCGCAACGGCGGCGTTGGAGACGACTCGAATGCGAGCGACTGGAACGACTCGAACGCCTCACCTACAAAGAATTGCTCGAGCGTCTAAAGACGCTCGTTCGCCCTCGCCTCGGCTCCGAGAGGCACGCCCTCATCGAGATGGCCAGGGACTTCCTGCCACGTGCACGGTACGCACGGGCGTTCTTTCTGCTGACCCTGCGCTACCAGTGGGGCGATCCCGGCACAGCTCTCGAAGATCGGGACGCGGGGCGTGACGAGTGGCCGACAGATCCCGCCGAGCAGAAGCTGGGGAAAGCGGGACGTGCGGTCCTTGGGCGCCTGCTCGAAGAATGGTCGTTCCGCGGGCGACACCGCGGGTTGCCACTACAGTCAACGATCGTTGCCGCGATCGTCAGGGACCACGCGAGAATTCACGCCGACGTTGTCCGGATCTTCGCCAACAACCGCGGTATAGAATCCCAAAAAGAACGCAAGGATGCGCTCCGCCTCCTGGTGCAATGCGAGATCCCTGACTCGCCGGAAATCTTCCGCCTGGTGAAGGGCAAGGAGTCCCGGTTCGACAGACTCCTCAAGCGAACAAGCCTCCGGCCCGTCACCGCCTCGGTTCAGGTTGTCGCGTGGAAATACGACACTGATCCTCGCACGGTGACGCGTGCACTTTCTCAACATCGATCGCACGACTGACGAAGCGAAGAAGACGGTCACGGCGCTCCACACCCGTGCGGCCCTGACTCCCGCCATCTCCTGCCCATAGACCCCGTAGATCAGAAATTCAACCGCCAATATCCGCCTACAAATCTTCGTGTAGCGTGGCTGGAGACGACTACCTACCCGCAGCAACCGCGGGGAAAGGATGCACGAGATGAAGGTCACATCGCGAAACGCCTCTGACGCGGCGGGCTCACCGGAGCGAGCAATCGAGCCCTCGGCCGAAGAGATGGAAAGCCGCAAAGACGCCGTTATGGAGCAGCGCAGGGATCTGTTCGATCGGCGCACCCGGCTCAGCCTCGACGTCGAGCTCGGCGTCCCGGGTGCGCGCGAAGTGTACGACCGGCTCGGCCAAGAGCTCAAGGCGGTCGACGAGCGCATCGCCCTGCTCTACTCAGCGAGCGGAGAAGCCGAGCGTCGCCGCAATGCGCGGCAGGAAGAGGCGAAGTTGCAGGACTTCGGTGCGCTGGCGTGTCTGTATCAGGCGCGTGCAACGACATTCGCCCGCGTGCGCGCCGACGCGCTCGCGACCGCCCAGCCGACGCCGGCGCAAATTGAACATCTCTATATCGCCTACCGCGCGCTGCATGGTGCCGCCAACGACCTGCACGATCTCACGGCGGACCGCCAGTACTTTCTCCGCTGGTCGCCGGAAGCTGTGTTCGGCCCGCTGTTGCTGCCGCTCGCAGCGGTGCACCTGACACCAGGGCAGCGCCAATCAGTCATCGACGGTGAGTGGCGCCGAGCGGTCGGGAAGGTTCGGGCGGCGATGCAGTCCGATGCTGATCGTGCGCAGCTCGTTGCTGCTTTGCACGAGCAGGATGCCCGGTCGAAGGGCCAGTAACAACAAGCAACATCGGGGAGACACGCCATGAGTGATTACATCGATCGGTATCCGACCTCCGAAGAGCTCCGAGCGCATCCCGAGTTTTCCGCGTCCAGGCTGATCCGCGTCAGGTATATCCCGAAGGCCGGCACGCGCCCGGTGTCCTTCGCAGAGCTGCGGACCGGCGTCGCGGATCTCGACCGAGGGATGGCCAGCCTCGAGCAGCACCTGCACGGCGACCGCCAGGCAACCACGCGGTTGACCATGTCCGCCGTGGGCCAGGTTCTCAACCTGGCCGCGGCGAAGGTCAAGGCCAACCCGACGCTCTCGATGTCCGACGCGCAGAGCCAGGTGTTCGCCGAGAACCCGACGCTGTACGAGAAATATCGCGAGGAGACGAATGTGCCGGTTGGCGGGGCCCGAGTCGTGCTGCCCCGGGCCGTGCCGCCGGAGTCCGAGTAGATCGAGGACGTTGCTCGCCGCCATGACACCCGAAGAGGCGTGTTCGCTCGCTGTCGATCTCACGCGCGACCTGGCCACCGCCCGGGCGTGCTGCGCGGACCTCCGGGCCGAACGCAACGTGTATCGCGAACTGCTGGTGCTCGCGCTCGCCGAACTCGCCACGCTCACAACTCAAGCCGAGCGACAGACCGCCACCATCGCACATCTGCACGACGAACTGCGGCGGGCCCGCGTGAAGGTCGCCGCATGACGCCGCAGACCGATCGCCTCACCGCCCCGCGCGATCATGGTGTGGCTGTGGCGGCCCGCGACTTCGTCGCGCTCGACGGGCGCTACATCCTCGGGCTGGCAGGCACCGGCATCGAAATCGAAATCGACCGCCTGCGGCGGAGGTGGGACGAGCTCACCGGCGAGTTGGTCGTACGTTGCGCGCTGCCGGGTGCCCGCACGATCGACGCGCACGGCACCATCTCCGCGGCTGACTTCGCGGTCGGCAGTCTCCGGGCCCGCCAGGAGCGCGCGAAGCTGCTCGCACAGCGCAGCCAGGCGCCGACCGTCGACTGGTTCGGCCTCCTCGAGGAATTCTCCGCGCTCGTGCTCACCGCCGAGCGCCGGGGCCAGCCCGTCGTGCACCTGCGGGACGTGGACCGGCCCGCGCCGGACGAAGACTTCGACGTCGACGGCCTGCATCTGCTCAAGCGCCATCCGGTGATTCTGTTCGGCGACGGCGGCACGGCGAAGTCGTACCTCGCGCTGCACGCGGCCGGCCGACTCGCGTGCCGCGGCCTCCGGGTGCTCTTCGCTGATTGGGAACTGGCGAGCGAGGAACACCGGGACCGGCTGGAGCGGCTGTTCGGCCCGCAGATGCCCGATCTGCTCTATGTCCGCTGTGACCGGCCGCTCGTGTCGGAAGTCGATCGGCTGCGCCGCATCGTCCAGGACGAGCACGTCGACTACGGCATCTTCGACTCGATTGCCTTTGCGTGCGACGGCCGGCCCGAAGACGCGGAGGTCGCCGCGGCCTACTTCCGCGCCGTCCGCGCGCTTGGCGTCGGCTCGCTGCACGTCGCCCACATCAGCAAGGCCGAGGGGTCCGACCAAAAGCCGTTCGGGTCCGCCTTCTGGCACAACGGCGCACGCATGACCTGGTTCGCACAACGCGCGGACGAATCCCCCGACTCGCGCCAGCTCACCATCGGTTGCTTCTGCCGCAAGTCGAACATCGGCCCGCTACGTCCCGCGGTCGGGTTCGAGCTCACCTTCGAAGGGGAACGGACGACCGTCCGCCGCGTCGACCTGGCTGGCGTGCAAGAACTCGCCCCGCGCGTCGCCCTGTCGCAACGGATGGCCTACCTGCTCCGCGGGGGCGCCCGGACGATCGCCGAAATTGCCGGCGAACTCGACGCCAAGTCCGACTCGATCGAGAAGGCCGCGAAGCGGTCGGACGGGAAGCTCTTTGTTCGTGTGGTTGGCGCTGATGGTATCAACCGCATCGGACTGCTTCGCCGGGGTGCCGCATGAACGGACAACTGTCCCCGGACAGGCCGGACAGACGTCCGGCAGACAACCGGACGGACAACACCCCCCCTTTAGGGGGTGTCTGTCCGGTGTCCGGTCCGCGACTTCTGACCCTCAAGGCGTCCGCCGAGCACCTGGGTCTGTCCTTCTGGACGGTACGAGACTACGTTCTCCAGGGCCTCATCCCAACCGTCGACCTGCCACCGCTCAGAGCGAGAGAAGGGGAACGGCAGCGTAGCAATCTGCGTCGGGTGCTCATCGACCGTCAGGACCTCGACAGGTTTATCGAGAGTCGGAAGGTTGCCAGCGGCAGCCCGGGGGCGTCCGGCCAGGCGCCACGGGCCCCCGAGAGTCTGGCCCGGGACGGCGAGACGCAGGGGATTGCCTATCCTGCGCATGAGCGAATGGACCCCATGAACACTGGCGATTCTCGCGGTGTGTGCCCGGGCTGTGCCTCGGACTCGGGTTCGCGGCGCAAGGGAGGCAGGCCGTGCCGCACGCGTTGAAAGGGCGCATGCCGCGCCTGTTCCGCGACGGCCGGTGCACGGACAACCGGCGACTGCGCGAGGTTTACGAGGACCTGGCTGAACAGTTCGGCCTGGCGTCCGGCCTGGCCCGTCGCCTGGCGGCGTCCGTCGCGCGCGCCTGGCTGGATTACGAGGCCGTGACGCGCGACCTCGAGATGCCGCACAAGCCGCTCGCCCTTCGTCGCCTGCGTCGCCAGCAACGCGCAGCGCTCGGCCAGTTCAACGCCGGCCTGCAGCAACTCGCCGACCTGATGACACGGCGGCGCGCCCGCCCGGCGGACCCGCTGGCGGGCGTCAGGCGAGCCATCGCAGAGGCGAACGGACAATGACGCTACTCACCTTCATGAACCTGTTCGAGGCGTTCAAGGCACCCAGTTGGGACGGCTGGCGGGGCGTCCTGGCGCGCATCACCGATCGCACGCGAGAGGTCTACGGCATCGTGGGCCGCGGGGCGGGCAAGTCGCTCATCGCGGCGCTGCTCGCGTGCTACTTCGGCGCCCGGCAGTACGAGCGGGCACCAGGCGAACAGATCTACGTCGGCGTCTTCGCGCCCGACCGCAAGCAGGCGCGCATCACGTTCAAGTACATCGTCGGCCTCTTGCGGTCCGTGCCCGCGCTCGCGGCGCTCATCGTCAACGAGACGCGCGAGTCGATCGAACTCTCCACCGGCGTGGTCATCGAAGTCATCACGGCGTCCGTCGCGTCCCCCCGCGGCCGATCGTACGTCCTGGTCATCGTCGAGGAAGCGGCCTTCCTGCCGACCGATGCCGCGGCGAATCCAGATCTTGAGTTGCTGCGTGCGGTCCGCCCGGCGCTGGCTCGCGTCCCGGGTTCCCTGCTCGTGGTCGTCTCGTCACCGTACGCGAAGCGCGGCGTCCTCTGGACAGCGTTTCAAAAGTTCCACGACAAGCCAGACGGCGACGTGCTGCTCGTGAAGGCGACGACGCTCGACCTCAACCCGACGTTCGACCGACGGGCGATTGAGGCGGCGTATGCCGACGACCCCGCGTCCGCGTCGGCCGAGTACGGCGCGGAGTTTCGCGGCGACCTGGAGAGTCTGTTCGAGCGGGACCGCGTGGAAGCGTGCGTGGTGCCTGGCCGGGTTGTGCTGCCGCCCATGTCCGGCGTGCACTACCGGGCCTTCGTGGATCCGAGCGGCGGATCGGCAGACTCCATGACGCTGGCGATCGTGCACAGCGAGCAGGGGCGCGCAGTGCTCGACTGCGTCGAAGAGCGACGGCCACCGTTCTCGCCGGAGTCGGTCGTCGCGGACTTCGCCGCGCTGCTGCAGGCGTATCACCTGTCGCGCGTGACGGGCGATCGCTATGGCGGCGAATGGCCGCGTGAACGCTTCCAGGTGCACGACATCACGTACGACCTGGCCGAGCAATCGCGGTCGGAGTTGTATCTCGCGTTGCTGCCCGTCGTGAACAGCGGCCAGGTGGACCTGCTCGACTCGCCGCGACTGGTGGCGCAACTGTGCGGCCTCGAGCGACGAACCGCGCGCGGCGGGAAAGACAGCGTTGACCATGGGCCGGGCGGGCATGACGACCTGGCGAACGCGGCTGCCGGGGCGATCGTAGCGCTGTCGAGCGACGCCGAAGTCAACGATCTGTTGCGGGTCTTGTCCACGAGCGGCTGCACCCATCACCATTCGCTGCCGCCGGGCGCGGTGGAGGACGAGACGGACGAGGATCGACGCGCCGCGCGCCGTGAGGGAGAGATCGATCCCGGATACGAAAACAGGAATTTCTTCAAGCGGGTGTTCTGATCTCGAAAGGAAGGTTCGCGTGGACATGCTGAAGTGGGCGGACGCACTCGACCAACAGCAGAACGTGGCGCTGGCGCAGATCACGTATGGCGACGGCCAGCCACCGGAGACGCTGATGTTGTCGGACGTCGCGCGAATGCTGCGGCAAGCCGCGGCGGCGATGGTCGTGGCAGACGTGAACGATCGGCCGGTCGATTCGCCGACGCGGGTCTGATCTGAGGTGCCAGGGGCGGGCGCGTTTCATCGGCGCGCGGCACCAGGGCGTCCGGCGTGGTGAGCGCCGGCCGTCCCGCCCGCCCCACGTCATTGAAAGCTGAGGTGAAGGAATGACGACGCCGAATGAATTCCTCGCGCGAGCACGGGAGCGAGCCGACCACGCCACGATCGAGAGGCAGGCCGCCGCGATGAAGGTGGGAGCAGCGGCGCTCAAACAAGTGCTCCACGTCCTGCAAACGCATCAGGCGGTTGTGAATCGCTGGCGCCGCGCCGTGGCCGAACGCGACAACCAGATCGCGGCGCTGGAGCTCGAGGTGCTCGAATTGAGAGCGGCGCGGACAGAGGACATCGTTCTGGCGCGCCAGTAGGTATGACGATGCGCGCAAGCACGGCACGAGGTGGACGATGAGAGGAACGGTGAAGTGGTTCAACAACGCGAAGGGATACGGGTTCATCGAACGCGACGCTGCGAGTGACGTGTTCGTCCACTACTCGGCCATCCAGGCCAACGGCTTCCGGTCGCTCGTTGACGGCCAGGCGGTGGAATTTGAGATCGTGGACGGCGCGAAGGGGCCGGAGGCGCGCCACGTGGTGGCGCTCGAGACAGGGACGGAGCCGGCGACCGCGGCACTGAAAGGGCGGCCACGAACGCGACCCTGCCGCGCATGGCCATCGTGACCGCACAAGACCTGCTCGACTGGAGCGCCCGGCAGCCGGCGCTGTCCGCGGATGAAGCGGCGGCCGCGCTGGCGCCACACGTCCCCATCATTCGCAGCATCATCAACACGCAGAAATTACTGGAGGAATACGCCCATGCCGATCGCGACCGCCGCGGCGTTGAAGCAGCACGAAAGTCCTGAGATTCTCGTCGACGTCGCCGGGACCGACTTGCAGATCCGTTGCCGGCGTCCAGACATACTGGGCCAGCTGTTGACGGGGACCTTGGCCCTGCCGATCCTCGCCGGTCTGCGGCGCCACGCGCACTGGGCGGGCATGCCGGCAGAGGACGTCGCCGCCAACCTGGTCAAGGACCCGAAGGCGACCGCGGACTTTATTGACAAGTGGGTCTGCTTGGTCGCCGTGGAGCCGCGCGTGACGTTGGCGGCGCCCACGCCGGAAGACGGCGACGCGATCCACATCGACGATCTGATGTTGTCCACGAAGCTCGCGATCGTGCACGCGACGACGCCGGAGATGAAGGGGCCGCGTTTTGACGCGGCAGACTTTCCTGGATCTGCCGCTCGTGTCACACCTGGACCGGACGGCGCGGCGGTACGGTCAACGCCCCTCGACGCTGCTGGCGATTGAGGATCCTGTGCAAGCGCTCGACGTCGACCTGGCCATCGCGGCGCAGGCCCACGACGCGGCTAGTGAATTCCTGAACGGCGTGAGCGACGCCGGCCCGCTCGGCCTCCTGAGCGCGGCCGCGTTGTTGGGGATCTGACATATATGGGCAGCACCTACGAAGAACTGATTTTCCGATTCAGCGGCGATTCGACGGGTGTCGTCGCGGCCGTCAAGGAGACCCAGTCGGCGTTCGGCGGCCTGACCAAGGGCGCGGTCGATACGGGCACCGCGCATGCGGAGCTGGGCACCAAAGTCGACGGGGTGCTCGGGAAGCTCGCGACCGAAAAGCTCTCGGTTGACGGCCTGACGACGAGTCTGCAGGAACACACCGGGATGAGCCACGACGCGGCCGCGGCGGTCGGCGAGATGGTCGGCGCCCTCGGGCCCATGGGCGTCGTCGCGGCCGGCGCGGCCGTGGGCGTCCTGGCCGTGGGCGCGGCCGCGTTCGGCCTCATGCAACACGCCGCAAACAGCGCGCATGAACTCGAGCACCTCTCCGCGTCGTCGGGCATCGGTGTCGAAGGCCTGTCGGCGATGCGCTATGCCGCCAATGTGCTCGGTGAGGATCTGACCTCACTGACCAATGCGTCCTTCATGCTGCAGAAGCAGCTGGGGCAGGACGCGGTCAAAGCGAAAGAGGGCGCGGAGCTGCTCGGGCTTTCGTACCGCGACCTGAAGGCCGCGAAGCCCGAAGAGGCGCTCCTGATGGTGTCCGACGCGCTGCGCGCGTGCCAGGACGAGCAGGTCCGTGCGGCGGCCGGCGCCGATCTGATGTCCCGCGGGTACAAGGAGTCGGCGTACCTGATGCAGCAGGACCTGCGCGCCCTCACCGAGGACGCGCAGAAGACCGGCAACACGCTCAGCACGGAGGACGTCAAGGCGGCGCACGACTTCGAGATCGCCCTCAACGGCCTGAAAGTGGGGATTGAAGCGGCGACGACGAAGCTCGGCGCGTTCCTGATCGAATCCACGCAGGGCGCGCAGAAGATGGGCGTTTGGACCTCAATCCTCGGCGCTATGAATGCGTACTGGACGGGCGGCGCGTTGGGCCTGACCGCGTATCAGGAGGGCCTGGCGGCGGTCGCGCGCGTAGGCGGCACCGCGATTCCGAAACTCGCGCAAGACATCGACCTGCTCTCGCCCGCGCAGGAACGTGCGCGCATGACCGCGGCGGCGCTGGCGATCGCGCACCAGTCGGTGATCGATCATCTCAAGACGCTGGACCCGGCGGTCAGCCAGGCGGCCGTCACCATGTTTGCGGCGGGCAAGTCGGTCGCCGACGTTGCCAAGGAATTCGCGGCGTCCAAGATCCCGATCGACGCGACCGAGGCCCAGCTCACCGCGCTGCACGAGTCATGGCAGAAGAACACGACCGCCGCGAAGGACCACGCCGCGGCGCTGAAGGAGATCGCCTCCGCCCAGATCCCGCTCACGGCCGCGCAAGCCGACCAGCTCGCCGTCGATCTGAAGTTGCATCTCAGCGAAGACCTGATCGCCAAAGACATCGGCGCGACCGTCACGCAGGTGCGCCTGGCGATCGACGCGTCGAAGGACAAGCAGAAGGAACTCGCCAAGGAAGCCGAGACCGAGCAGCGGGTTCGCAAGCAGGCCCTTGAGCAGATGATCGCCGAGGGCAAGACGCGGAACGAACTGGGCGTCGACGCGATGAAACGGGTCACCGACTCCTATCAGGAAAAGCGGCGGCTCGAGGACGAGTACGACGACCTGATCGCGAAGTCGACCCAGACGCAGTACGAATATGAGGTCGGCCGCATTCAGCGCGAGGCCGAGGCGCGGGCGCGCGACGCGAAGCAGAGGGGCGGCGACGTCGCCGGCGCCCTCAACGACATCAACAAAATCACCGAAGAGAAGTTGCACGAGCTCCAGGTGCAGTGGGGCCTCGTCACCGATGCGATTCGGATCGACTGGCTCGCCGTCGTGAAGAACATCGGCGACTCGATCGGCTCCGGCTTCGCCGCCGCGATCGTGCACGTCAAGTCCTGGAAGGATGCCGGCCTCGACATCCTGCGTTCGTTCCAACAGGAGGCGGAGAAGATCTTCAGCCGGGTCTTCCAGTCGCTGGTGGACCGGCTGCTCGGGCCGGCCCTGCGCGCGCTCTCTGGTGGCAGCGGGAATAGCGGCGGATTGAATCTCCGTGCGCTGCTTGGGCTCGGGGGCGGCGGCGGTGGCAATGGGGAGCCGTCGGTCGCTGCCGGCAACCTCCCAGGCTTCACGAGCGCCGGCACCGAGATTCCGAGCGTGGGTGGAAGCAACTCTTCTGGCTCGACGGCGGCAGCCGGGATGATGGCGGTCGGCGGCGCGATGAGCGAATACGCCGCGCTCTCGAACATCTACCAATCGGGCACGACGACGGCGGGCCGCCTGGCGTCGGTCGCGTCCGGCGCGATGACCGGGGCCGCCATCGGTTCAATCGTACCCGGCCTCGGCACCGCAGCCGGCGCTGGCATCGGCGCGCTGGCTGGCCTGGTGGCGACGTTCTTCTCTGAGTCAAAGGCCTACAAGGATTGGAAGTCGGCCCAGACCGCGGCCAACGAGCAGTTCGCGTCGCTGAAGCAAAGCCTGATGCAGACCTACGGGTCGATGCAGGCGATCGCCGAAGCGGGCCGGCAGGTCGGCATCGACCTGGCGGGCGCGCTCTCGCTCGGCGGCGCCGGGGGCCCCGGCAGCGTCGGCCTCAAGCAGCTGCAGGACACCATCGCGCAGTTCGAAAAGCTGAAGGCGCTCGCGAGTCAATACCAGCTCACCTGGTCGGACCTGAACAAAGAGGGCATGACGAAGTGGGCCGAGGCGTCGGCCCAGCAATTGACGGACGACCGCGCGGCGCTCGAGCAGCAAGGGTATTCGAGCGACGCGATCCTGACCAAGATGGCCGGCGGCTACAACGACATCCTGTCGGCGTATCTGAAAACCGGCGAGCAGCTCCCCGACGTGCTCGGCCAGTCGGTCGAGAAGCTCGCCCAAATGGGGCTGCTCACCGACGAGAACAAGAACAAGCTGCTCGGCCTCACGGCGGCCGCCGCCGCTCCGGACTTCGCCACCGTCCAGGCCATCGTGCAGAAGTACGGCATGGACACCTCGAAGCTCGGGAAGAGCTACGCGCAGATGGAGGGCACGGCGACGGGCGGCCAGCTGGTGAAGGACGTCGGCACGATGACCGCCGCGGGCATGGATCAATGGCAGGTCGTCGCCGGGATGAACCCGCAGATCTCGGCGCTCGTCGAGCAGGCGCTGAAATACGGGACCGCGCTGCCGGCCGAACTGAAGCCGATCGTCGAGACCATGGCGAAGTGGGGCCCGGAGATGCTGGTCGATTCGAAGGGCAACGCGATGCGCGACCTGGACGCGCTGAAATTCGCGGACCCCGTCGTCGACGCGACGGTCACGGCGACCGAGCAGTTGAAGGCCGCCCTCATCACGGAACTGGAGAAGCTGATCGCCCACGTCGACGCGGCGGCGACGGGGTCGAGCGGAGCGATCGTCGCCGGGCCTGAGGTCGGCGGGCCGGCCGGCGCGGTCTACGCGCGCGATGCGCCCACCGGGGCTGTGAACGGCCCGGGCTATACCGAAGGCGCCGATGCGATCGGCAGCGTCGGCTTGCGGGAAGGCACCGGCGGTCAATTCTGGGACTTCGGTGCGGGCACGCCGGCGATCTTGCATGGCCTCGAAGCGGTGATTCCGCTGGCGCAGGCCGCGCGGATCGCCGCGCTGCCGTCGCCGGCGTCGTCGATGCAGGACAGCCTGGTCGCATCCGTGGGGTCGGGCGCAGCGGATCGGGGCGTCGACCAGGCGGCGATCATCGCGGGCCTGGCGCGCGTGGAGGCCGCGATTCGAGACAAGGACCTCTCCGTCCAGATTCAACAGGCGCCCGGCTCGCTCGACACGCTCGCGCGCAAGATGATGGGCTCGATCACGCGGACGATTCTCCGGAACGACTCGACCGATCTCGGGGCCGGCGCGCGCACGGTGCTCCGTGAAGCGCTGGGGGTGAGGTAGCTGGTGGCCCGACTGCTGCCGGCCGGGACGAAGTAGATCGGGTGGGGCGCTGCCGGGCGGATGTCCCGGGGCGCCCGGCTCAGGGGGGATGCAATGGCAGGGGCAGAGGCCGATGTGTCGCCACAATGCGAACGGTCGCATTCTTCGGGCATCCTGAACGATGTCTGCGAGTACTGCCGGCAGCCGGCGCCGAAGCGCCGCCCCTGGTCGAAGTACTGCTCGAACCGCTGCCGGTCGGCGGCGAACCGGAACCAGCACGCCGAGCAGGTTCGGCACATGCGCGCGCTCATCGGCGAGCTCGCCAAGTTGACGGAGCGAACGTCATGACCGAGCACGAAACGGCCTTCCACGACTTCCGGGCCGCGCTCGAGCGGCTGCTCCGCGCGCACGGGCAGCGCTTGTGCGAGCGATCGCGCGTGCGCCTGGACATGCGGCCGGGCCTGCTCATGCTGAGCGAGGTCGACGCCGCCGAAGGCGAGCGGCCGCGGCTGCTGATCGCGTGCGACGATCGGGAACCCGCGACGGTTGGCCAGCGGATCGATCTCGACGATGTTGCGAGCGTGAAACCGTGAACATGGGGCTTGACACGTACGTACAGCGGGCGTAGAGTGACGGGGAGCCGATGAAGCGGATCAACTTCTGGATCGGAGATACGGCCTACCGCCGGCTAGTCGAACTGGCCGCCGAGCGCGATCGGAAGTACTCGGAACTGCTCCGAGATGCGATCGACAGGTATCTTCGGAAGGAAACCGCGCAATCGGTGAAGCGGCCCGCCCGCGTGCGATCAACACGCGGACGAGCCTAACCGTCAACCCGCTATGACCGGGCCCACGGCTGCCACATTGTAGCAGTCCCGCCCGGCCTCATCTGGAGGCCAACATGCCGAAGAAACGGAAGCCCGCCCCGGACCTGTCCACGCTGGCGGAGCGCGCCGTCGACGAAATCTTGGCGGGCCGCGCCCTGGGCCTGTTGGAATTTGGCCCAATCGCCGGCGAAGAGGTTGAGCTGAGCAGCGACGGCGTCCCCCCAGCCTGCACGCGCCTTCGGGACGCCGCGGGCGAGGACTTCGACCTCGGCGATCTCCAAGAGGCTTTCAATAAGCGGTTCCCGAACGAGGACAGCAAGGAAGCGCTGCGCGTGATCTACGGTAGCTGGTGGCGCTTCATCAACGCTCGGCAAGAAGCGGCGTACGTGCTCGGCATCGCGATGGGCAAGCGGTTGGCGGGCGGTGCGCGATGAGCGTCGCCATCCTCACATTCAATCCGAACCGACCGAAGGCCAAGCCGCAACCGGCGCCAGTAGAGGCGCCGGACGAAACGACGATGCTCAACGTGTACCGGTTTCTGGAGCCGAACCGGCAACGTGAGGTCGTCTTCGTCATCCTCGATCTGTTTCTCGAGCAGTTCCGCTCACACAAAGGCGGTGCGCGGTGAGCGGCGCGCGCCCGTGGCACATCATGAGCGGTCCGGTTGGGAACACCGAGCCCGGCATTGCATGGGACGCCGAGCAGTCGGGCGACGGCTATGAAGCGATCGTGTATTTCAAGGACCGTCCGGCGCTCGGGCGGTTTGCCCACCGCCGACGCTACTCGCGCGGAAACCGGCCGTGGACGATCCAGCAAGCCGTGGCGCGGTTCATCCGGTCGGTCGGGTGGTACGCGACGTCTCCGCTGGGCGACGGCGCGCGCCCGGGCTTTTTGCTGATCGAGTACGGGGTGAGGGATGAACGGGGCCGCAAGCGGCCGCCGCGCGTCGTGGAGACCTGGCTCAGACAGCATGGAACGTGGCGAGAAGTCAGGAAGGCCGTCGTCGCACCACGTCTGCCGTGGCCCTGACGGCGCCGCGCGGGCCAATCGTTCGAAGCGTTGATCGACCAGCATCCGAAGGGGTGACGACGTCATGGGCAGCATCTATCACCGGAAGGTCAAGCAAGCGGACGGCACGTGGAAGGCCCTCCCGACGCTCTGGCTGAAGTACTACCAGAACGGCCGGGCCGTGCGCGAGAGCACGGAGAGCACGAAAGAGACGGTCGCGCGGCGCATGCTCCGGGCCCGCGAGGGCGACGTCGAGCACGGGATCCCCATCACGCCGAAGATGGGGCGCGTCACCTTCGAGGACGCGGCCAAGGACCTGGTCAACGATTACCAGATGAACAACCGCAAGACGCTCACGCACGCGAAGCGCCGGCTGAAGCTGCACCTCGAGCCCGCGTTCCGCGGCCGGCGCCTGGCGAACATCACGCCGTCCGACGTGCGCGCGTTCGTCGTCGCGCGCCAGGGGGCGAAGGCGAGCAACGCGGAGATCAACCGTGAGCTCGCGCTGCTCAAGCGCATGTTCACGCTCGCCGTCCAGGGCGGGAAGCTGCACGCGCGGCCGCACATCGCGATGCTACGGGAGGACAACGTCCGCCGCGGGTTCTTCGAGCCTGACCAGTTCGCGGCGGTCCGCGACGCGCTGCCGGCCGAGCTCCGGCCCGTCGTCGGGTTCGCGTATCGGACGGGCTGGCGCATCGCGTCCGAAGTCCTGCCGCTCGAGTGGCGCCAGGTGGACTTCGCCGCCGGCGAGGTGCGACTCGACGCGGGGAAGACGAAGAACCGCGAAGGGCGCGTGTTTCCCTTCACGGCCGAGCTGCGCATGCTGTTGCAGGCGCAACGTGACGACCACGATCGCCTAAAGAAAGCGGGGCGCATCGTGCCGTACGTGTTCCACCGCGACGGCAAGCGCATTCGCAGCTTCCGCGGCGCGTGGACGTCGGCGTGCACCACGGCCGCGCTGCCCGGGCGCATTCTCCACGACTTCAGGCGGACCGCGGTGCGCAACCTCGAGCGGGTCGGCGTGTCGCGCTCGGCCGCGATGGCCATGGTCGGGCACAAGACCGAGGCGATCTACCGGCGGTACGCGATCGTCGACGCGGCGACGCTGCGCGAGGCGGCCGCGAAGATCGACGCGGGCACATTTCCGGGCACAGCCCAGGCGCAAGGCGCCCACGGCGGGAAGTAGCACGTGCGGAATTGTTCAGGAAGTTGGTGCCGGAGGAGGGAATCGAACCCACACTCCCTTTGGGGGAACGGGATTTTGAGTCCCGCGCGTCTGCCAGTTTCGCCACTCCGGCACGATGAGGAAATCGCGGAAGTATAGCATGCGGCCCGAATGCTCATCCGCACCCCGGCCACCACGCCGCGCCCACTGGCAATAAGGGGTTCCGGATATTTTACGGTCGCGGTCCCGGTCAACCTCAGCCTTCGCCCGCCGAAACGCCCGGCCTGGGATGAGGTCTCACTAACTGCCTTGTGCGTGCGCCTTTACGGGCAGCCCAGCCAGTCCGGATGGCGCGCGCCAGAGGTGAAAGTCCGGTGTACTGCCGAGCAAAAATAGGGCGAAACTGTCCGAATTGTGCCCGTTTTCATTGCATTTTTCCGCCAAATCCGCTATGATTAGAAAGTCGTCTCTTATGAGTCGCCGCGCCTCCTGACCGCCCAACCTTCCTGCAGCATACGGGGGACACGTGACATTTCAGGTCGGTGACAAGGTCATTTACCCAAACCACGGTCTCGGTGTCGTCGAACGCATCGAGGAAAAAACAATTCTCGGTACAACCTGCGGCTTCTATCACCTTCACATGGCGTCCAACGACACGACCGTGCTCGTTCCGTTGACCAACGCCGACGGCGTCGGCCTGCGACGCGCGATTGACAACTGCGAAGTCGAGCGACTGTTCGAGTTGTTGAGTGACGGCAAGATCGATAGTCAGCAGAACTGGAAGGGGCGCTTCAAGGACAATTCCGACAAGATGCGTTCCGGGTCGATCTATGACGTCGCGGAAGTGCTGAAGAGCCTCAGCTTCCTCAGTAAGTCGAAGAGCCTGTCGTTCCGTGAGAAGCGGATGCTCGATCGCGCACGGTTCCTGATCATCTCGGAAGTCTCGGAGGTGGTCAGCGAGGCGAACACGTCGGTCGAGGCGCGGCTCGATACCGCGCTCGAGCGCTCGCTGCTGCTCCGCAACAAGGCTCTCGCCCGCGCCAAGAGCGTGCGCGTGGCCGCGGCCCGACCCGCCGTCGCGCGGCGCGCCATTCGCGCGTCGTAGCCTCTCGCGCGGGGTCGTACTCCAGCCTGGCTGCCGGGGCAGTCAGGCCACAAACTGAAGGGCCCGGACCGGTGCGACCGGTCCGGGCCTTTTCTTTGCCATGACCGACACCACAACCGGCACCATCCACGCGTCCAACACCCGCGCGACCCCTCTCGAGACGGCCGTTGCACTCCTGCGCTCGATTGTCGCCTATGTCGTCGTGTCGTTGTACGTGCTCGTGGTCGCACCGATCGCCATCCTGCTGGCCCTCCTGTTCCGGGCGCGCAGCGTGCTGTTCGTGCCCGGGCGAATCGGCGTGACGCTGGCGCTCGCCATCGTTGGGATCCGCTGGCGCGTCGCCGGCCGCGACCGCGTGCCCTCCGACGGCGTCGTCTTCTGTTCGAACCACCAGAGCAACGTCGATCCGCCCCTGCTCTTCCTGACGCTGCACCGCCGGCTGCAGATGCTCTACAAGGTGGAGTTCGACAGGATTCCGATTCTCTCGCACGCGATACGCATGGCTCGCTTCGTCGCCATCGATCGGACCGACCGCCGGCAGGCGGCGCGGGCCATCGAACGCGCGGCCGGGTTCGTGCGGCAGGGCGAGTCGTTCCTGATCTTTGCCGAGGGCACGAGAAGCCGGACCGGCGAGCTGCTCCCGTTCAAGAAGGGCGGCTTCGTCCTGGCGATTCTCGGGCAGGCGCCAATCGTGCCGGTGGCCATCACGGGCGCGCGCGATGCGATGAGGAAGGGCAGCGCGATCATCCGGCCGGTGACCGTCAGCGTCCGCATCGGCCGTCCCGTGGACACCCGGGGGATGACCGTCGCCGATCGCGATCGCCTGGTGGTTGAAGTGCGCGCACGCATCGAAGCGCTCCTCGGCGAGGGCCCGGTGAACTGAGCGGGCCGGGTCGGCAGCCGGCAGGGGTAGACGGTAGACGCCTTGCCGTGGAGACAGTCGGCCTGCCCTCGGACTTCGGACCCCGGACTCCGGACTTCTTCCCGTCCTCCCCTGATATACTGGCGGTGCCAGCGTACACTCCAGGGAGACCATGGCGGGAGGAAGCCGATTCGTCGCCCACGTGCTGGGCATGGCCGGGCCTCGCGCTTCGATCCGTCCGGTGGCGGCAGCGGCCGCCATCCTCGCCGGCCTTGTCGTACTCCACGCACAATCGACGCAGCAGGCACCGCAGCCGCAGATTCCGCGGTTCCGCGCCGAAGCGAATCTCGTTCGCGTTGACGCCTACGTGACCTCGGACGGCCGGCCTGTCGAGGACCTGCGTGCCGCCGATTTCGACGTCCTCGAGGACGGCGTCCGGCAGAAGGTGGAGACGTTCGAGTACGTCCACAAGGGGCAGGTCGTCACCGGGCGCGCCCCCGGCGAGCCCGAGACACGCGGCCGGATGTTCGTGCTCTTTGTCGACACCTATCATCTGCCCTGGGTCGATCGCGAGCGCCTCGAACGGCGCGAGCGCGACCGGCCCTCCTACCAGCCCGAGCCGTTCCGGTTCCCGGTCGTGCTGCCGCCGCCCGTTCCCGACGATGGCATGTTCCGGACGGCACTGGGCGAAATCGTCAACCGGGTCGTGGGCGACGAGGATCGCGTCGCGGTGCTGACGCCGGACATGTGGGCGGCGTCGCTGACGTTCATGGACCGGAAGGCGGCCATCGAAGAACTCGCCACCCACTCGTTCACGGCGTACGTCACCGGCCAGCGGCCGCCCGAACTGAATCACTTCGAGGCCTGTTTTCCGGAGGGGCCTGAAATCGAGGAGACGATGCGGCTGCGCTATCGTCTCTATCGGACCTTCACCACGCTCCACGAGCTGATGGGCAACCTCGAAATGGTGCGCGAGGAACGCAAGGCGGTCCTGGTGGTGACGCGCGGCTGGGACCCGCCCCCCCGCATCATGAACTATCGGGATCCGCGCTCGGGCATCATCGGCGAGGACGACACCGTCTGCCACGAGGAGCGGCTCGCGCTGGCGGACAGGGATTTCGACGGCTGGTTCCGATCGATCATCAACGACGCCAGGCGCGCCAACGTCGCCTTCTACTCCGTCTACGCGCACCCGCTCGTCACCTACAATCGCCCCGGCGCCGACATCGACGAGGATACGCGGAAGTACCAGCGCCAGTGGGGGGATCCCAGTCGCCCGGGCGACCATTTGCTGTCGGGCGACTTTCCGGCCATCCAGCACGACAGGATGCTCTGGCACGAGGCGCTGACGCAGCTCTCCAAGGACACCAACGGCCGGGCCATCCTCAACATGGACGATTTCGAGAAGGGCCTCAAGGACATCTCCGACACGCTCTCGTCCTATTACCTGCTCGGCTATTACTCGACCAACCCGAAGAGGGACGGCAGCTTCCGCAAGATCTCCGTCAACGTCAAGCGCAAGGGCGTCAACGTGCGCGCGCGCCAGGGATACCGGGCCGTGATTCCGGCCGAAGCCGGCGCCGCGGCGTCGGCTGCGCTGCCCGATCTCGTGCCGCCGCCCATTCTCGCTGCGCTTGCGCCGCTGGCGCGGCTCCGATCGGACGCGCCGTTCCACGTCGCCGTCACGCCGGAGTGGAACCAGGCCGCGAACGGCTGGCAGTTGCGGATCGTGGGCGAACTCGACAGCGCCCAGGCCCGGCGAGACGAGTGGCGGCGCGGATGGCGCGCGGAACTGACGGTCACCTCCGCCGACGGGAAAGCGGCCGGGACGTTGCCGGTCTCGCTGGAACCCTCGCACGCGGCATTCAGCGTCGCGTTTCCCGCGACGGGGACGCTGTCTGCCGGCGGGTATGAGGTGCTGGCGAAAGCCTACGCCGCCGACGGCGAGACCGTGTTCGACGAACGGACGGCCGCGACCGTGCCCGGGGCCCCGTCCTCGTCCGAATCGGCGCTGGGACAGCCCTTGCTGTCCCGGCGGCCGAACACGCCGCGCAGCGAGTTTCAGCCGACCGCCGATGTCCGGTTCACGCGGCGGGAGATCCTGCGCGTCGAGGTGCCGGTCGCCGGCGCAACGGATGCGCCCACCCTGCGCCTGGTGGATCGCGGCGGACACATGCTCGGCCAGCCGATTCCCGTCACGATCGTCGAGCGCAACGGCGGCCGCCTCGCGACGGCCACGATCGCGCTCGCGAACGTGGCGCCGGGCGACTACGTGATGGAGATGGCCGTTGCCGCCGCGCCGGACAAGAAGCTGTACGTGGCGTTCCGGGTGATGTCTCAATAAGAGGCTCCAGGCTCCGGAGATCCAGGCTCCGGGCCACGATAAGGCTCCAGGTATGAGATTTGTCCTCGCCCTCACCCTCGCCGCTGCGCTGGCCGTCGTCCTCGCCGCGCAGACCCCGCAGACGCCGGCGCCGGCCTCTCAGCAGAAGCCGACGTTCAAGACAGGCGTGAACTTCGTGCGCGTCGACGTGTACCCGAGCGCCAACGGCCGGATCGTGTCCGACCTGAAGCAGGGCGACTTCGACGTCCTCGAAGACAACGTGCCGCAGAGCATCGAGACGTTCGAACAGATCGTCGCGCGCGCGCCGGGGATCGAGGCCGAACGCGGCGACCCGAGGAGCCAGGCGGAATCGGACGAAGCGGCCGCGGACCCCAGGAACCGGCTGTTCGTCCTGTTCTTCGACACGCTGCACACGGCCGGCTACCAGGGGGGCAGCGCGAGCTTTGGCACGTATGACCCGAAGGCGGTGGGCCGCGCGCTGGTGACGTTCCTGGACGAGCTCATCGGCCCGGACGATCTTGTCGGCGTCATGAGACCGGAAATGCCGGTCGAAACTCTGACGTTCACGCGCCGGCCCTCGTCGTTCATGGACTTCCTGCTTTCCGGCGCGGACTGGCAGAAGCGGTTCCTCGAGGGCGAGCTGGACGACACCGAGCGGAAGTACGAGGCGTGCTACCCGCCCGGGTCACCCGAGGCGGACATGGCGCCGAAGATGATCGCGCGGCGCCGCGAGCTGCTGATGCTCGACGGCCTGCACAGCCTGGTGACGCACCTGCAGAACCTTCGCGAAGGCCGGAAGGCGGTCATCGTGGTCAGCGAAGGGTGGCGTCTCTACACGCCGGACGAGAGCATGGCCCGGCCGCGGCGCGGGGAAGTGCCCGGCCCGCCGCCCATCACCATCGGCAGCACAGGCCAGCCGACGCTCGGCTCCGACCCGCGCAACGGCAACGTGATGGTCTCGGAGTGCGAACGGGACCGGCTGATGCTCGCCCGCATCGACAACGAACGCAACTTCCGCCAGATGCTGGACGACGCGAATCGCGCGAACGTCAGCTTCTACCCGGTCGATCCGCGCGGGCTGACGCCGGAGTCGAACATGAATCGGCGATCCGATTCGCTCACGACGCTGGCGACCGCCACCGACGGGATTCCCGTCACGCAGAGCAACGATTTCGCGCCCGGCCTGAAACGCATCCGCGACGATCTGTCTTCGTATTACCTGCTCGGCTACACCTCGACGAACTCGAAGTTCGACGGCAGGTTCCGAACTATCACGGTGCGGGTGAAGCGCCCGGGCGTGACCGTGCGTGCGCGACGCGGCTACCTGGCGCCCACGGAGGCCGAACTGACATCGCGCGCGCGCGCCGAGGCCCCGCGCGATCCGGAAGCAGAGTTGCGCGACACGGCGTTGTCCAGGCTCGGCACCGAGCGGCCCGATCGGCCGCTGCACGTGACGGCCGGGTACCTCTTCGAGGGCACGGGCGAAGGGCAGGCCCGCCGGCCGCTGCTGTGGATCACGGGCGAGCTCGACCTGGCGGCGGCGCGCCAGATGGAATGGAGCGCCGGAGGCGAGGCGACAATCATCGTGAGTTCGGTCGCCGGACAGACGGTCGCGACCGAGCATGCCACCATCACGGCGACCGTTCCGCGGTTCGCCGTGCCGGCGCTCGACGCGCGAGTGACGCCCGGCGACTATCTCGTGAAGGTGCGGCTGCAGGGCAAGGCGGGCGCGGCGGCCGACGCCAGCGACCAGGTGCGGATCACGCTGCCGGATCTGTCGGGGCCGGCGGCGCCGGTGCTCGGCCAGCCGCTGTTGTTCCGGCGCGGGCCGTTTACGGGTGCCGGCTTCCAGGCGACGGCCGACCTCCGCTTCCGGAAGGCGGAGCGGATTCGCGTGGACGTGCCGCTCGCCGCCGCGCCGGACGCGCCCTCGGCCAGACTCCTCGATCGCCGCGGCCAGCCGATGCCGCTGCCGGTGACGGTCGGTCAGCGGGAGGACGCCGCACGGCGGTTTGCCACCGCCGAGCTCGCGCTCGCGCCGCTCGCGCCCGGCGACTATCTGATCGAGGTGGCGGTACGGCGCGGGGAGAAGACCGAGAAAGTGCTGACGGCGTTCCGGATCGTGCCGTAGCAGGCTCCAGTCCGGAGCCTCATCGTTGTCTGGAGCCCGGAGCCTCAAGCCCGGAGCCTTCTTGAACATGCGACTGGCAATTGCCGCCGTCGTCGCGCTCGCTCTTGCCGCCGCGCTCGCCGCGCAGGCGCCGGCGGCTTTGCAGCAGCCGACCTTCCGCACCGGCATCAACCTCGTTCGCGCGGACGTGTATCCGACGCTCAAGGGCCGGGCGGTGACCGATCTCCGGCGAGACGAGTTCGAGCTGCTGGAGGACGGCGTGCCGCAGCGCCTCGAGACGTTCGAGTACGTCGCCATTCGGACACCAGGCCCCGAGGTCGAGCGCAGCGAGCCGACAACCGTGCGCGAGTCGAACGATGCGGCCGCTGACGCGCGCAACCGTCTGTTCGTGCTGTTCCTCGACACGTACCACACGAGCGTCGATGCGACGACCGTCAATGTCAGGACCGCGGCAGGCGGGAGCGACAGGCCGGCACGGGCGTCGGCCAACGGGTCGGATAGCCGGATTGGCCACGCGCTTGCGACGTTTTTGCGGCAACTCATCGGCCCGGACGATCTGATCGCCTTGATGCGGCCGGAGTCGTCTGTCACCGCGCTCACCTTTACGCGCCGGCCGGCGTCGTTCGAGGATCTCCTGTTCACGGGCGGCGCCTGGCAGCGCCGGCTCCCGGCGGATGACCTCGTCGTGGGGGATCTCGACGAGATCGAACGCGAGTACCAGGCGTGCTATCCGGGCGAGCGCGCGGCGGTCGCGGAGATGATCGCGCGGCGACGCGAGCGGATGGTGCTCAGCGCGCTTCGCGGCCTGGTGAGCCATCTCCAGGGTCTGCGTGAAGAGCGAAAGGCGATCCTCGTCGTCACGGAGGGGTGGCAGCTCTTCGTGCGTGACAACAGCCTGATGCCCGGCGCGAGTGGCGGCCGGGTGCCCGGCCCGCCGCAGATCGGCATCGCCGGGGGGCAGCCGACCATCGGCGATCCGCGCGCAGGAGTCGCCCGGGCTGACTGCGATCGCGATCGCATGGTGCTGGCGCAGATGGATGACGCGCGCGAGTTCCGCGACCTGCTCGATGAAGCGAACCGGGCGAACGCCAGCTTCTACCCGATCGATCCACGCGGCCTGCCGGTATTCGACTCGGCCGTGCCGGTACTGGGCAGGTCGCTGTCGACCGACCAGAGTATTCTTCGCGGGCGCCTCGATTCGCTCCAGACGCTTGCGGGCGCCACCGACGGCGTCGCCATCATCAACAGCAACGACTTCGCAAAGAACCTGCGCCGGATCTCCGACGACCTGAGCAGCTACTACCTGCTCGGGTACTACTCGACCAACCCGAAGCACGACGGCAAGTTCCGCAAGATCACCGTGCGCGTGAAGCGCCCCGGTGTCGAGGTCCGCGCGCGGCGGGGATATCTCGCGCTGACGGAGGCGGAAGTGAAGGCGATGGACGCCGCCAATGCTCCGCCGGCCGATCCCGCGGCGCTGGCGGTCGAATCCGCGCTCAACGCGCTCGATCGCGGTCGGCCAGAACGCGTCATTCTCCTGCGCGGCGCCTGGATGTGGCCGGGCCCGGGTCAGGCGGGCCGCACCGCGGTTCCCGTGGTGGTCGTCGAGCTCGATGCCACCGCGGCGCGCCAGCCCGGCTGGGCGGCAGGCGGACATCTGGTGGCGTCGATTCTCGATCCCGACGGCCATACGCTGGTGTCGAGCACCGCGACATTGTCGTCGGCCGCGCGCAGTTGCCTCGTCCGCTTTCCCGACGTGGCGCTTCCGCCTGGAGATTACTTCGCCCGCGTGAACGCGACGTGGTCGGTTCTGACGGCGACCGAGCAGGTGCGAATCAGGATCCCCGACGCGTCGGCGTCTGCGGCCGCCGGACTGGGGGATCCGATCGTCTTCCGACGTGGACCGTTCACGGGGCCCGCGTTCCAGCCCACCGCTGACCTCAGGTTCCGCAGGGCTGAAAGGATCCGCGTGGAGCTGCCGCTGCCACCCGGCGTGGACTCGGTGACAGCGCAGTTGCTCGATCGAAAAGGGCAGCCGCTGCCCATTCCGGCCACGACCGCGCGTCGCGAGGACGAGGGCCGTCCGGTGGCCGTCGCCGAGTTCACGCTCGCCCCGCTCGCGCAAGGGGACTACGTCATCGAGCTGGCCGTGCGCCGTGGCGACAAGACCGAGAAGGTGCTGACGGCGATTCGGATTGTGCCGTAGGAGGGCTCCGGGCTCCAGGCTCCGGGCTTCAGACAGATGCACTCAGCCATGCGACTGGCCATTGCCGCGGTCGGCGCCCTCGCGATTGCGACAGCGCTCGCCGCGCAGACGCCGACGACGCCGGCGCCCCAACGGCAGCCGACCTTCAAGACCGGCGTCAACTTCGTCCGCGTGGACGTGTATCCGAGCCTCAACGGCCAGATCGTCGGCGACCTGAAACAGGCCGAGTTCGAGGTGCTCGAGGACGGCATTCCGCAGCGCGTCGAGACGTTCGAACGCGTGGCGATTCGTGCGCCGGGAGCCGAGGTCGACCGCGCCGAGCCGCGTTCCATTGCCGAATCCGACCAGGCGGCCGCCGACGCCCGCAACCGTCTGTTCGTGTTATTCCTCGACAGCTACCACACCAGCGTCGATGCAACGACGGTCAACACCACGGCGGGCGCCGACGTTCAGCGGAGGAGTCGCGCCCAACTGCAGCAGACCACCGCGGACAGCCGCGTCGGCCGCGCGCTTGCGGCGTTCCTGCAACAGCTCATCGGGCCCGACGATCTCATCGCTCTCACGCGCCCCGAATTGTCCATGGACGCGCTCGCGTTCATGCGCCGCCCGTCGTCATTCGAGGAGTTGCTCCGCACCGGCGGGGAATGGCAACGCCGCGGCGTTCGAGACGACCTGGACGCCGTCGAACGCGACTACCAGGTCTGCTACCCGTCCGAGCCAAACGTCGTCGCGTCGATGATCGCCCGTCGCCGCGAACGGATCGTCATCACCGCCCTGCACAATCTCGTCAGGCATCTTGAGGGTCTGCGGGAGGAGCGCAAGGCGATTCTCGTCGTCAGCGAAGGGTGGGGGCTCTTCAAACCCGACCCTACGATGACGGCGCAGCCGGAAGGGCGCGCGATCGGCCCGCCGCCCATCGGGATCGCCGGGGGCCAGCCCGTTCTGGGCGACCCCCACGATGCGGCCCCGCACGCCAGTTGCGATCGAGACCGCATGATGCTGGCCGACATCGACGACGAACGCGAATTCCGGGACATGCTTGCCGATGCAAACCGCAGCAACGCGAGCTTCTACCCGATCCATCCGCGCGGTCTCGAGGTCTCCCCCATGGCCAACAATGGGGGCACATTAGCCGAGAAGCTGCGGGCAGAGTTGTCGCCGTTGCGAGACGCGGATGCGCGACGGACTCCGTACGAAACGTTGCAGACGCTCGCCGACGCGACCGACGGCGTCCCGATTCTCGGCAGCGACCTCGCGAGCAACCTGCGGCGCATCAGCGACGACCTGAGCAGTTATTACCTGCTCGGGTACACCTCGACGAATGCGAAGTTGGACGGCAAGTTCCGCAAGATCGCGGTGCGGGTGAAGCGGCCGGGCGTCACGGTCCGGGCGCGATCGGGGTATAACGCGCCGACCGAGGCCGAGATGTCAGCGCGCGCGAAGCCGGCGGCGCCACGGGATCGGGAAGAGGAGACCCGCGGCAATGCGCTTTCGTCACTTGGCACGGAGCGTCTGGACCGGCCGCTGCGCCTTGCGGCCGGCTACGGGTTCGATGCCGCATCACCCGAGGGCCAGCCGCGGCGTCCGCTGCTGTGGGTCGTCGGGGAACTCGACCCGGCGGCTGCAAGGACAATGGAATGGAGCGGCGGGGGAGAGGCCACGATCGTGATCGCCGCGGCGGGTGGCCAAACGGTGGCGACCGCGCACGCAACGACGACCGCGAGCGCGCCTCGCTTCAGCGTGCAGGTGTCTGACGCGCAGATGAAAGCGGGCGATTACCTCGTGAAAGTTCGCCTGCAGGGAAAGTCGGGCAAAGCGGCGGACGAAAGCGGGCAACTGCGCGTAAGTCTGCCCGACGTGTCCGGCAGCACCTCGAGCATGCTGGGCCAGCCGATGCTGTTCCGCCGCGGCCCGTTCACGGGCGCGGGTTTCCAGCCGACCGCTGATCTCCGGTTCCGAAAGGCGGAACGAATCCAGGTGGATGTGCCCCTGGCCGGCGTCATCGAGTCGAACGCGGCGCAACTGCTCGATCGAAAAGGCCAGCCGCTGCCACTGCCAGTGACGGCCGCGCAGCGCGAAGAGGGCGCCCAGCGGTTTGCCACCGCGGAACTCGCGCTCGCGCCGCTCGCGCCGGGCGATTATCTGATCGAAGTGTCCGTGCGCCGCGGCGAGAAGACCGACAAGGTGCTGGTGGCGTTTCGAATCGTGCCCTGAGCCCTACCCTCCCACCGTGAACGTCAGCTGCCATCCCTTCATCTGCTGGCCGTCGGTCGCGCGGATGCCTTCCAGCAACTCGACGCGCACCGTGCGAAAACGTTCGAGCGGCTGTTTGAAGCGGATCGTCAGGACGGCAATCGCCCCGCCCGGCGCGTCGTTGCGCTCCTCGAGCTCCACGATCGAGTCGATGGATGTCATCTGACCGGCCGCCGCGACGTATCCCACGCGGACGTGATTGACGAGCGAGGCGCGATCGATGACGCGTGAAAGCTGGATGCGGACGGGCGACGTCGTCGCCACATCCGTCTCGTCCGCGGCGGGAACGCTGAAGACGACTTCCGGTGGCGGAAACGGAGCGATGACCTTCGGCTGGGGCGTCTCGGCAGGTTGTGCCGCGGCGGCCTTTGACAGGCCCAGCTTCGTTGCCTCGATCCAGGTCAGGCCGCGGTTCTCGCGCACGGTGCCGGTCACCTCGAGCCAGCGGTTGGAGTCGATGCGCTGGTCCGGGTCGAAGTCGAAGTCCTTCCCGCGCGGCTGCATCCCGGTCACCCAGATCGCGGCGTCGCCCGAACGCACGACGAACTCCCAGCGGTTCACGCCCGGCGAGCGCGGGCAATCGCCGAACAGGTTGCGTCCGCGGAACTGCCCGACGATGGTCACCTGGCGACCGATAGCCTGTGCGCCCTGGAGCACGAGCGAGCGAATGGTCGTGTCCGGACTTGTCTCGGCGGGAACGAACCGGCTGACCGCGAACACGAACAGGTCTCCCGGCCGCGGCCAGTCCTGCCCGTTCCCGCCGGCGATCGCGGTCAGGTCATAGCCGATGAGCCTCGGGTCGTCCGGCTTCATGCGTCCGAGATCCCACAGCACGCCCGTCGCGTCCACCGCCTGGTCCGGCCGCTCACGCGGTCTCCACGCGGCGATGACGCGGTGTCCGTCGGCGTCTTCGAGCGACAGCCGGCCATTCGCGTCGTGCAGCACGCCACGCACGATCACGGGACGATCGACGTAGAAGTTGGGGTAGCCCACCAGCGCGCCAAGATTGGCGGCGAGCGATGTCGTCTGCGCGCGTGAAGAAAGCGGGATGGCGAGGGCGGCGACCAGACAAGCCAGCGCGAGCGTGACGCGCGACGAACCGGGCGGCCAGACCTGCATCATTTCAAGGTAGGCCGCTCCGGGCAGACGTGCAAGGGGCAAATCCAGGGACCAAGGACCAGGGACCAGGGACCAGTCCTTGGTCCCTGGTCCCTGGTCCCTGGTCCCTGGTGCTACATGACCGCCGTCGGCGGCGCGGGCTCGTCAGGCGCGCCGGCCTTGCGCAGCGGCACGAAGACAAGGTACGCGGTGAGGATCGCAAAGACGAGCAGCGCAAGCCAGCTCGCGGCCCCGTTGTCGCTCAGGCCCGGGATCGTCCAGAACTGGTTGTTCGACGAGACGACGCCGACGATGAAGGCGATGAACAGGCCCATCAGGGCCTCACCGGCAATGAGGCCGGACGCGGCCAGCACGCCGGCGTTCTCGACGCGCGCCTTCTGCGCCGGGTTGTATCCCCGCTTGGTGCCCATCCTGTCCACGACGCCGCGGATGAGGCCGCCGCAGAAGATGGCAAACGTCGTCTCGAGCGGCAAGTACATGCCGACCGAGAAGAGCATCGGGGAGCGGACCTTGATCAGGATCAGGGAAATGCCCATCGCGATGCCCACCAGGATGAGCGGCCACGCCATCTCGCCGCCGACGATGCCCGCCGACAGCGCCGCCATCAGGCCCGCCTGCGGAGCCGGCAGGTTGGCGGTGCCGAAGCCACCGACCAGACCCTTGGCTGCCGCCTGCGCCACGTCCGAGGTGTGGAGCATGTAGAGCGGCCAGAACAGCACGAGGCCCGCGAAGACGACGCCGATGATGTCGCCGATCTGCATCTTCCACGGCGTGCCGCCGAGGATATACCCGACTTTCAGGTCCTGCAGCATCTCGCCGGCCACCGCCGCCGACACGCAGCCGATCGCGGCGACGGCGAGCGCCGCCATGATCCCTTTCGGCCCCGTCATGCCGACGATCACCATCGTCATCGCGGCCACGAGCGTGGTGGCCAGCGTCAGACCCGAGATCGGGTTATTGGACGAACCGATGATCCCGACCAGGTTGCCGGAGACCGCGGCGAAGAAGAACCCGGTGATGAGGATGACGATGCCTGCCAGCAGCGCGGCGCCGATGGCGTCGGTGAAGTAGAAGTAGAGCGCAACCATCAGCACCGCGAGAGTAGCGATGCCCAGGCCCACCACTTTGAACGAGAGGTCGCGTTCGGTGCGCCGGGTCGGAGCGGCGGCCCCGGCGGCCTTCCTCACGTCCGCGACACCGCGCTGGATGCCGAGGAGCAGGTTCCTGCGCATCTTGAACAGCGTGTAGCACGCGCCCACGAGCATGCCGCCCACGGCGATCGGACGGACGATCTTCTGGTAGAGCGCGGCGGTCAGCGCCGCCCAGTTGCCGCCGTACTGCGCGATGTTGGCCGGGCCGAGGAAGTAGACGAGCAGCGGCACGAACAGCCCCCACGCCAGCAGGCCGCCCGCGAAGTTCAGGGCCCCGAGTTCCGGGCCGATGATGTACCCAACGCCCAGGTAGACGGGTGTCGCCGCGGGCGCGCTGAAGGTCGAGACGCCGCCGGCCGCCACTACCTTGGTGCCGCCCAGGCGCACCATGCTCTTGCCCACCTCGCCGATCGGCACCTGGAACGCGTTCGAGGAATGAAAGATGTTGAGGCCGTCGAGGAACTTGATGAGGGCGCCGACGCCCATCGCCCGGAACAACTGCATCGCCGCGTCCGCGCCGCGCTGGCCGGCCTTGTGGATCTCGCTGGCCGCGACCGACTCGGGGAACGGCAGGCCCGGATCCTCCACCATCACGCGCCGGAGGACCGTCACGAACATGATCCCCAGGATGCCGCCGAGGATCATCATCGCGGACGACAGCACGTACTGCTGCCACAAGGAGATCACGGCCATCCCCGCCGGACGGTTCGGCGCAGGCAGACCGAAATCGAAGTAGCCGAGCACCACGAACGCGGGAATCGTGAAGATGGCGCCGGCGGCCACCGACTCGCCGATCGAGCCCACGGTCCGGGCGAAGTTCTCCTCCAGGACGCTGCCCTTCATCAGCCGCAGCACGGCCATTCCAATGACGGCGGCCGGGTACGTGGCCGCGATCGTCATGCCCGCGCGCAGGCCGAGATACGCATTGGCAGCCCCGAGAATGACGCACATGATGAGGCCGAGCACGAGCGCCCGAACGGTGAACTCGCGCATCGTCGAGTCGTCGGGCACCAGGGACTGGAAGCGCTGTTCCTGGGTGGTGGTGGTTGGTTTCATGGCGCGAAATGTTAGCATGCCATCTCGCGTTTCGAACCGGTTCTTCTTGACGGTTTTTTCCACTACGCCCTACAATCGGGGCGATCCCGTGAGCCCATCTGCCAAGCGACGCAGCGCGACCGACCAGGTCTCGGACCTCATCGCCAGCCGTCTGTCGATCTACCTGCGCTGCCTGTCGGCGCTCGACTCGACCGGCGTTCCCAAGATTTCGTCGTCGGCGCTCGCCCATCAGTTCCACCTGAACGCCGCCCAGATTCGGAAGGATCTCGCGTATTTCGGCGAATTCGGCGTGCGCGGCGTCGGCTATTCGGTGCCCGAGCTGAGACGGCATCTGCGCGGCATTCTGGGACTCGACCGCCAGATCAACGTGGCGATCGTCGGCGCCGGCAACCTCGGCCTGGCGCTGGCCGACTACCCGGGCTTTCGACAGGAGGGCTTCAACATCGTCGCGCTGTTCGACACGCTGGCCGGCAAGGTCGGAGAGCGATCGCGCGGCGGCGTCCCCATCCACGACGTGAAGGAACTGCGCCGGGTGGTGACGCGGAACAAGATCAGCATCGGGGTGATTGCGGTGCCGGCGAGCGCCGCGCAGCTGGTGGCCAACACCATCGTGTCCAGCGGCATCCGGGCCATCCTGAACTTCTCGCCCGGCAGCCTGAGCGTGCCGGCCGGCGTGAAGCTGAAGAACGCGGACCTGACGGTCTCGCTCGAGAGCCTCTCCTTTTTCCTGGCGCGGGGAAATGAAGGCTAAAGAAAGAGTCCGGGGTCCGAAGTCCGGGGTCCGGAGTCCGAAGTCCGCCCTCTCGCACGTGGACGCGGGCGGCCGCGTTCGCATGGTGGACGTGACGAAAAAACCCGTCACGGATCGCGAGGCCACCGCGCGCGGCCGGATCCGCATTGCCGCGGCGGCGCTCGATCTGATCCGCGCGGGCCGGATCGCGAAAGGCGATCCCCTGCAGGCGGCGCGGCTGGCCGGCATCATGGCCGCCAAGCGCACCGCCGATCTGATCCCGCTCTGTCACACGCTGCCGCTGTCGCACGTCGACGTGCGGATCGAGCCCCGGGACGACGGGTACGAGATCGAAGCCACCGCACGCACCAGCGCGCAGACGGGCGTCGAGATGGAAGCGTTGCTGGCCGTCAGCGTGGCCGCGCTGACCGTCTACGACATGGTCAAGGCGGTGGACAAGGGGATGACGATCGGCGAGATCCGGCTGATCTCGAAGCGCGGCGGACGGTCGGGCGAGTACAAAGCATCGCCAATCAGACGGTAGGGGCACGACATGTCGTGCCCTTACGACGACACAGACTGCGAAACGTGCACATCCTCGTCTACGTCGCCGGCGACCCCGTGTGGACCATCCCGCATTCGCAGGTCGATCGCCTGCGCCATCTCTTCCCGCATCACACCTTCGTGAACGCCGAAAGCGAGGCGGAGGCGCAGAGCGACATCGAGGGCGCGGACGTGGTGTTCAGTTCGCTGGTGACGCCGGCGCTGTTCGCGGCCGCGCGGCACCTGCGATGGGTGCACAGCCCGGCCGCCGGCGTCGGCCGCCTGCTGTTTCGCGAGCTGCGCGAGAGCGACGTCGTCCTCACCAACTCCAGCGGCCTGCACGCGATTCCGATCGCCGAGCACGTGTTCGGCCTGGCCATCGCGTTGTCGCGCCAGTTCCACGTGGCCGCGCGGAGGCAGATCGAACATCGCTTCGCGAAAGAGGAGATAGGCCAGGTCCGCATCCTGCACGACCACCATCTGGGCATCGTCGGTCTCGGCGCCATCGGCTCGGCCATCGCGCACCTGGGCGTGGCCTTCGGGATGCACGTCGCGGCCGTTCGCCGGCACCCGGACGCGCCCGCGCCTGCCGGCCTCGACAAGGTGTACGGGGTGCCCCAACTGGACGACCTGCTCGCGGCCAGCGACTACGTGGTCGTCGCCGCGCCACTCACGGCCGAAACCGCGGGCCTCGTCGGGTCGCGCGAACTGCGCCTGATGAAGTCGAGCGCGTTTCTCATCAACATCGCGCGCGGCAAGCTCGTGCGCGAGCAGGAGCTCGCCGAGGAACTGAGGAAGGGCACCATCGCCGGCGCGGGCCTCGACGTCTTCGAGCACGAGCCGCTCGATCCCGGCAGTCCGCTCTGGGATCTTCCCAACGTCATCATCACGCCGCACACCTCAGGTTTCTTCGAGCGCTACTGGGACGCTGCGACCGACATGTTCGCCGACAATCTGCGGCGTTACGACCGTGGCGACCCGCTCTTCAACGTGGTGGACAAGGCGGCGGGCTACTGAGCCGGAATTTCTCGAACGCACGAAGGGGCGCTTCCCGGACGGGCAGGTCCTCAGAACACGCGCGCGTTTTGCAGCGGCCACCAGCGCACCTGGACCTTCCCGATGATGTATTTCTTGGGCACGAAGCCCCAGTGGCGGCTGTCGGAACTGTTGTTCCGGTGGTCACCCATCACGAAGTAATACCCCTCGTCAATGACCCGCGGTCCGTAGTCGTCGTGGCTCCGGAACTCCGCCGCCACGTAGTCGTCGTTCATCGGTACGTCGTTGACGTAGACGCGGCCGTCGATGATCTGCACCCGGTCGCCCTCTTCGGCGATCACCCGCTTCACGAACGACTTTTCCGGATTGACCGGGTAGTAGAGCATGACGATGTCGCCCCGTCGCGGCGACTCGAACCGGTAGATCAACTTGTCCACGATCAGCCGATCCTGGTCCGCCAGCGTCGGGGCCATGCTCTGACCCTCGACGCGCGCCACCTGGAAGCCGAACGTGACGATGATGATCGCGTAGATGGCCGCAGAGAAGACGGTCTTGAACCACGCGAAGATCTCGTCGCGCAGGAACGCCATCTGCTCGGCTCGCTTCCGCCGCCTGCGCTCCCGTTCGGCTGCCCGGTTGATGGGTGGCGGCCCGGCCGGATACGGATGCGCCACGGGCGGCTGGCCGTCGAATCCGGCTGATGCCGGGTCCCACGAAGACGCGGACGCCGCACCAAACTCGGCTGACACCGAATCCCACGACGACGCGGACGGCGCACCCGGGTCGGCCGGTGCGGGATCCCACGGCAACGCAGGCGCGGGCTGGAATCGCGATTCGTCGGGCGGTTGGAACCGGGAGTCCTGGGCCGCGACATCCGCCGCCGGCGGCGCTACAGCTTCAGGTAATCCCGCAGCCGCTTGGTCTGCGACCGGCTGACCGGAATCTCCGTTGCCTTCGAATCGTTCATCCTGAGGATGTAATTCCTGCTGAACCAGGGGACTATCTCCTTGATTTTCGTGATGTTTACCAGGTGCGATCGATGGACACGCCAGAACACGTCGGGATCGAGTCGCGCCTGCAGCTCGTCGAGCGTCCTATAGTTAGACGTCCCCGACAGGCCGTTTGTCACGACATTTATTGTATCGCCTGTCAGGGATGCAAAGACGATGTCGTCGGCCTTGACGAGCAGGAAGCGGTCATCGACCTTGACCGCCATCTGATCGCGGCGGCTCTGCCGTTCCCCGACGATTCGCAGGATCTTCGCCAGGTGTTCGTTCAGCGGGCGGTCCGACGAGATCCGCCGCGCCACGCGGTGCAGCGCCTGTTCGAGCCGTGCCTGCTCGATCGGTTTGAGCAGGTAATCGACCGCGTTCACCTCGAACGCCTCGATCGCGTACTGGTCGTAGGCGGTCACGAACACGATCTGGCAGGGCGACTGTTCATCGAGCAACCGGCGCGCCACTTCGAAGCCCGACATGCCGGGCATCTGCACGTCGAGGAACACGACGTCGGGCGACAACGTCTCGATCGTGCTGAGCCCTTCCACGCCGTTACCCGCCTGGCCCAACACGTCGATTCCGCCGAGCTGCTCGAGCAGGAAGCACAGGTCTTCGCGTGCCAGCTGCTCGTCGTCCACGACCACCGCGCGCAGATTCATCGGGTCCTGCCTGTTCCTGCGTTCGAGCCGCCCCGCGCAGCCAATGCAGGCTCCGGAATTTCCATTCTCGCGCAGGTTCCGGTGCCGACTTTACTGCGAAGGATGAGCCGGTAGTTCGACCCGTAGATGACCTTCAACCGCTCGTTCACGTTGTTGAGCCCGATGCCCCCGTGGAGCGCGTTGCCGAGCGCCTCCTCCGACATGCCCAGGCCATCGTCGTCCACCTCAATGATGGTGTGGCCGTTCTCGCGCCGGCTGCGGATGGTAATGGTGCCGCCGCCGACCTTGGGCGACAGTCCGTGCTTGATCGAATTCTCGATGAGCGGCTGGAGAATCATGGCCGGCACGACCGTGTCCAACGTGTCCGCGCTGATCTCCTTGCTGATCTGCAGCTGCGGCCCGAACCGCACGGTTTCGATGTCGAGATACTCGTCGATCGACGTCATCTCGTCGCGCAGCGTGCTGAAGTGGTCGTGGCTCTTGAGCAGCCGGCGGAGCAGGTTCGAGAGCTTGACGATCATCTGTCGCGCCGTTTCCGGCTTGGTGCGCACCAGCGAGGAGATGGACGCGAGCGTGTTGAAGAGGAAATGCGGGTTGATCTGGCTGGCGAGCGCCTCGATTCTCGCCGTCATCAGCCGCTTTTCCTGCTCTTCGAGCCGGTGCTCGATGCGGGCGGTGTTCCAGATCTTGATGGGGGTGCCGACGCCGAGCACGGTTGCCAGCAGAACGATGGCCAGCAGCCACCACGTCTCCGAGTCGAGATAGAACAGCCGTGCGGCGCCGAAGCGGTGGCCGAGCGTGAGCCGCAGCACCTCGAGGGCGACCGGCGCGAGCACGAGCACCACCTGCCAATCGACCTTGAGGGTCCTCACGAGCCGCCACGCCCGCTTGGGCAGGTCGATGAACACGAACGGCGAGAAGTGCCAGATGTCCGCCTTCGGGCACATCTCGCGCAGGCCGCCGCCCGCAAAGCCGACGCCGATGGCGAAGGGGAGCGCGATCCACTCCCCGGCGATCGCCGCCGGGACCGCGGCCATCAGGCCAACCATTGCCCCCGCATACGGACCGGCAATGAGCCCGGCGAGAAACGACCCTTCCAGCGTGACGTCGGCGGCGTTGTACTGGAGGAGCAGCCGCGCCACCACGCCGGCGGTCATCGGGATGCCGAGGCTGAAGGCGAAGATGAGGCGGTCCGGCCAGGCGCGTCGTTCGCTGAGAAGGATCCGGCGGAACCGGTGGTAGCGCACCAGCACGATGGCCAGCACCGCCACGACCGCAATCTTGACGACGAGGGTCGTCAGGAGGAACTGATCGTTGGAAAGGTATCTCGGTTGTGGCACGGCTGCGCTGGAAGTGTCAGGACTTGCGAACGACTATAACGGCCGGGCCAGTTGGTGTCAAACGACTGCGCGAAGGAAAGTGTTATCATGCAAGGGGTTAGCTGCAACTTCCGCTGACGGAGATCCCCGATGGCCGTGATCCGCCCGTTGCTCGTCGGTTTCGCCACCACCTTCAAACACATGTTCCGCAAGCCGATCACCGTGAACTATCCGGCCGAGAAAGTGCCGGTCTTTCCGAAGTATCGCGGCAAGCAGGTGTTGATGCGCGACGAGAACGGGCTGGAGAAGTGCGTGGCGTGCGGCCTGTGCGCGGTGGCGTGTCCGGCAGACGCGATTTACCTCGAGGCGGCCGAAAACGACGGCACCGTGATGGCCGGCCCGCGCTACGCGAAGGTCTACCAGATTCACAAGATGCGCTGCATCTTCTGCGGCTACTGCGAGGAAGCCTGCCCGGTGTCCGCCATTTTCATGGGCAAGGACTACGAGCTGGCGGTCTACAGCAAGGACAATTTCATCTGGGACAAGCAGGATCTGCTGGTCCCGCTGTCAATCGTGCCGTTGACGCCGGTCACGGCCGACCCGCAGCACCCCGGCGTTTTCCCTGGATAGCGCAGCAGCGAGAGTCAGGATTCAGACGGGCCGGCTCCTGATTCCCGATTCCCGAATCCTGATTCCAGATTCGCGCGATGCAGTTCGGCGTGGTCGGCGACGTTCACGGCGATTTCGACGCGCTCGACCGCGTCCTGGCGCGACATCCGGACGTGGCATTCTGGCTGTCGGTCGGCGACGTCGCGAGCGCCGACCTGCGCTACCCGGAGCCGGTGGCGCCGCTCTACTGGATCCAGGGCAACAACGAGGATTTCGAATATATACGCGGGACCCCTGGGCTGCAGCCCGGTGACGGACACCGGAACCTGCACTTTCTGCCGAACGGCAGCCGCACCGCGGTCGGCGGAGTCGTCGTCGCGGGGCTCGGCGGGACGTTCGCACCGACGTGGTACGACACTCCGGCTGCCGAGTTGCCGTATCCGGGGTCGGCGGGCGTGAAGGCCCGCACTGCGGTCGCAGGGCCTGTCGTGCGCCCTGCCAGGCCGGTGCGCGATGACAAGCGCCGTCACTTCGTGCGCGAGCAGGTGGAAGCGCTCGCCGCGATGCGGAACGTCGACGTGCTGCTGACGCACGAGGCGCCGCGACCGTTTTTCGTGGAGGCTGGTGCCGGACGGAGACTGGACGCCGGCAAAACGGCGATCAACGAAGTCATGGTCGCGATGCGTCCGCGGCTGCATTTCTTCGGGCACCATCACCGATTCAGCGAGGCGACCCGAGACGGTGTCCCTTCGATCGGCCTCGATCTCGTATCGCACTCATACGTCCTGGTCGAGGCGCAGTCGTTTTCGTATGAGAAACTGGACACCCCGTAAGAGACGCATGACCGGCTGCTGACTGCAGACTCCTGGCCGCCGGCCGCGCACTGCCAACTGCGAACTGCCAACTGAACTGTTAACTGTCAACTGCCAACCATTCTTATGCGCCCGTTTCTCGACCAACTCGATGACCGCGTGCTCGTCTGCGACGGGGCGATGGGCACGATGCTCTACGCGAAGGGCATCTTCGTCAACCGCTGCTTCGACGCGCTGAACCTGACGCAGCCCGACCTGGTGGCCGAGGTGCACCAGGCCTACGTGCGCGCCGGCGCCGACGTGCTCGAGACGAACACGTTTGGCGCCAACCGCATCAAGCTGGGGACGTTCGCCCTGGCGGACAAACTGCACGCCGTCAACGTCCGCGCGGTGCAGATCGCCCGGCATGCGGCGCGCGAGCAGGCCTACGTGGCCGGCGCCGTCGGTCCGCTGGGCATTCGCATCGAGCCCTGGGGCAAGACGAGCATCGAGGAGGCGGAGGCCTACTTCCGCGAACAGGTGGCCGCGCTGCTCGAGGGCGGCGTCGATCTGTTCGTGCTCGAGACGTTCCGGGATCTGAACGAGATCGGCGCGGCGATGTCCGCCGTGCGCGCCCTGTGCGACCTGCCGATCGTCGCGCAGATGACGACCGAGGACGACGGGAACAGCCTGGATGGCACGCCGCCGGAGAGCTTCGCGCCGGCGCTTGCCAAGCGGGGCGCCGACGTCATCGGCGTCAACTGCAGCGTCGGGCCGGCGCCGATGCTCGAGACGATCGAGCGGATGTCGGCGGTCACAAGCGCGCGGCTGTCGGCGCAGCCCAACAGCGGCAAGCCGCGCGACATCGAGGGACGCACGGTCTACCTGGCGTCGCCTGAGTACCTCGCCTCGTACGCCCGGCGCTTCATCGCGCTCGGCGTTCGCCTGGTCGGGGGCTGCTGCGGGACGACGCCGGAACACATCCGCCAGATCTCGGCGGCGGCGCGCGCGCTGGAGCCGGGTCGCGAGCGCGCGCACGTCGCCGTGGCTGCGCCGGTGGCAGTCGTGCCCGAGGGCGGCGCCGGCGCGGTACCGACGCTGCGCGAGGAGAAGTCGCGGCTCGCCCACTCGCTCGCCCGCGGCAAGTTCGCGACGATTGTCGAGATCCTGCCGCCCCGCGGATACGACAGCGCGCAGATCATCGAACGGGCGCGCGCCCTGCGCATTCGGGGTGTCGACGCGGTGAACATCCCCGACGGTCCGCTGAGCGCGGCGCGTATGAGCGCGATGTCGACTGCTGTGCTGGTCGAGCAGCAGGCGGGCATCGAGACGCTGCTCCACTACGCCTGCCGCGACCGTAACCTGCTCGGCATGCAGTCCGACCTGCTTGGGGCGCACGCGATGGGCATCAGGAACGTGCTCATCGTCACCGGCGACGCGCCGCAGTCGGGCGACTACCCGGTCGCGACCAGCGTGTTCGACGTCGACTCGATCGGCCTGACCAACGTCGTCAACCGGCTCAACCACGGCGTGGACATCGGCGGCCGGGCGATCGGGTGCCCGACGTCCTTCCACATCGGCGTCGCGGTCAACCCCACCGCGCTCGACCTCGATCGCGAAGTCCGCCGGCTCGAGTACAAGATCGAGGCCGGCGCCGAGTTTGCCGTCACGCAACTCATCTTCGATCCGGCGGCCTTCGAGTCGTTCATGAAACGCGTCGACGGATTCCACATTCCGATCATCGCCGGCATCTGGCCGCTCGAGAGCCTGCGCCAGGCGGAGTTCCTCGCCAACGAACTGCCCGGCGTGCAGGTGCCCGCGAGCGTCATCCGGCGGATGCGCGCCGCCGAGGGGCCCGAGGCGGCCGTGGCCGAAGGCATCGCCATCGCCCGCGAAACCGTGCAGGCGCTTGGCGACCGCGTGCAGGGGCTGCAGATCTCGGCGCCCACCGGGCGAATCGAGGCCGTGCTCGCGCTCATGGAGCAGGTGCGCTGACCGGATCTGCGCCTTCTGCGGCGACTTATCGCTTGTCGTTCCTGGCAACCGGCGATATAGTCCAGGTTTTGAGATCGACCGGCATCCTCCGGTCAGGGGCACGTTCATCGCGGATCTCCCCCGGGTTCGACGGCCGTCGTCCGGGGAGGGGCCTTCATGGCTTTGTTCGATCGCAACTCACCCGGTTCCGACGAGGAGATCGTGGTCTCGTCGGACGCGGCAAGCCGCGCGTTGTCGGTGACCGTGGTCGAGAATGAATTCGTCGCGCGCGTGTACGAGAAACTGGCGAACGTGTACGACCTCGCATTCGGGCCCTCCCTGAACGCCGGGAGACTGCAGGCGATCAGGCGGATGAGCATCCGGCCCGGCGATGCCATCCTCGAGGTCGGGGTCGGCACCGGCATCAACGCGCCGCTCTACCCGCGCGAATGCCCGGTGACCGGCGTCGATCTGTCGGAGCCGATGCTGGAGAAGGCGCGGGAACGGCTCGCGCGCAAGGACATCTACAACGTCCGCCTCATGCAGATGGACGCGGCGCATCTCAAGTTCCCCGACGAGTCGTTCGACATTGTCTATGCGCCCTACCTGATCAGCGTCGTGCCCGATCCGATCAGGGTCGCATCCGAGATGCGGCGTGTCTGTCGCAGGGGCGGCCGCATCGTCATCCTCAACCACTTTCGAAGCCCGAATCCGCTCCTGTCCCGCGTCGAGTGCCTGATCTCCCCGTTGACCCTTCACGTCGGGTTCAAGGCGGACCTCGACCTGCCGGCGTTCCTCGCGCAGGCCGACCTGCAGCCGGAGTCGATCGAGAAGGTCAACTTCCCGCGCATGTGGTCGCTCGTGACGTGCATCAAAGGGTGATGGACGGTCCACCTCGCCGCAAGACCATCACTGACCACCTGGCGTTCCTGCAAGTGCTGCTGCTTTCGCCTGCGCGAACCGGCGCCATCGCGCCGAGCTCGGTCCGCCTTGCGCGAGCGATGGTTGATGGCCTGATTGTGGCGCCGGGCGAGACCATCGTGGAGTTCGGGCCCGGCACGGGGGCCTTCACCGCGGAGATCCGGCGCATCCTGCCGCCGCAGTCCTCGTACCTGGGCATCGAGATCGAGCCGCGGTTCGCCGAGCTTCTCAGGCGGCGCTATCCCGACCTGCATTTCGTCGAAGGCTCGGCCGAGCACGCCGCGCAGTTCCTGGCAAAGGCAGGCTACGATCGCGTGAAGGCGATCATTTGCGGGCTGCCGTTTGCGAGCCTGTCCTCAGGCGTGCAGGACGGCATCATCGAGGCCCTCGAGACGCTGGTCGCGCCCGGCGTGCAGTTCAGAACCTTCCAGTACGTCCACGCCTACGGCCTTCCGCCGGCCGTCCGATTTCGTCGTCGCATGGGCGAGCGGTTCGGTCCCGTCACGCGGGAAGCGATGGTCCTGCGCAATCTGCCTCCGGCCTACGTGCTCAGATGGTCGCGCTAGCCGCGCGCTGAACGCGTCCCTGCGCCCCCTCAACTGAACCTCCAAGCCGGTGTATCCTGTCGGCCTTGGTAGACAGCGCAAGCTGTCCACTGGCGAGGTCGTGGATGTTGCGGAAGGGTGGCTCTGTCATGAAGCGCAGGACGTTGTCGGGCATCTTCGCTGCTTGCGTGGTGATGCTCACCGTCGTCTCGCAGCGAGCAACCGTGGGCGGACAGGCCGGGCCGAATGTTGCCGCCGAGGAGAAGCTCGCCGCCACCGTTTCGGAGACGCGAATGGTGGAGACCGTGCGACGGCTTGTCAGCTTCGGTCCGCGAATGTACGGCACGCCGTCGAACTACGAAGCGGCCGACTGGCTGGCCGGGAGCTTCCGCGAAGCGGGGCTCGAGGTCACGGTGCGCCGGGATTCGCCGCGCGATTGGTACCAGCCCGTGTCGTGGGACGTTCGGGCCGCCGGGGAAGCGCCGGGTCGTGCCGCGGTCGTTCTGAAGACGGTGTGGCCAAGCTTCGGCTCCCCGTCGGCGAAGGGCGAGGGGCCGCTGTCGCTGGAGGCTGCGCCGGGGGCCGTCTGCCTGACCTCTGCCAACCCCACCCTGGAGACGACGACCGGGTGCGCGGCGGTTCTGTTCGATGGGCGGCCGTCAGCCTCGGGCTGGCCGGGCATCAACCGGTTGCGCGGGACGTGGACCATCCCCGTGTTCGCCGTCTCGCCGCGGGAGGCAACGCCGCTTCGTCAACGGCTGGCCGCTGGCGACAAGATGCGCGTCTCGTTCGCGGTCGAGGCGAAGATCGGCAACGCGGCCGGTCACACGGTCGTGGCGACGCTGCCGGGCAAGGATCGTACGAAATACGTGCTCTTCTGCGCGCACGGCGACTCCGATTCCGGAGGGCCGGGGGCCAACGACAACGGGTCGGGCGTCGCCATCGTGCTGGAGATCGCGCGGACGGTGGCGGCCGCCGTCCGGTCGCACGCCATTCCGCAGCCCGCCTGGGACCTTCGCTTCGCCGCGTGGGGCGGCGAGATCTCCTCGACGCGTGAATACCTGGCGGCAATGGACAAGGACGCGGCGCGCCTGCAAGCCGTCGTCAACTTCGATCAGTCCGGCTTCGGATCGTCGAAGAACGCGCTCTACGTCGAGCCGGACGATGTGGCGCCGAACCGCGGGCTCATCACCATCGTGCGCGCGGTCATGAAGGATCATCTCGCTACGCGCGGCTTTCCCGAACACGCCGCCAGCATCAAGAGCCAGGGAGGAACCGACTCGTACGTCTTCCAGGGCTCGCGCACCCCGGGGGCGACCGTCTACCCGGCGATAACGATCTACACATCCGCATGGGACCGGGAGCAGGTCGTGCCCGTGACCGAGGGGTTGCCGCCTTTCAATTGGTATCCGGGGGAGAAGCCGGGAATGGTGACCGTGGATGGCGACGCCTTCTATCACTCGGTCGGGGACACACCGGCGAACACCACCGACACCGAGCCGTTCAACATGGGCTGGTGCGCGCGGGTCGGGCTGGTGAGCGTCCTGCGCCTGATGAGCGTTCAGTAGATCGGGCCGCCAGCGAAGGTCTCAATCATTGTTCTGGTCACGGGCGGCGGGGCAAAGCCCCGACGCGCGCCGCGTAGCGGTCGAGGGCCTGGCGGCAGGACGCCAGCGTCTCTCGCTGGGGCTGGGTCGGCGCCAGGTCCGCGCTCTCGAGATCTCTCGCCACCGACGCCAGGATCGCGTTGATGGCGGCGGGATTCTCGTCGGGAACGCCGCCTGCCACGCGCTCGAAGTCTCGGAGCGCATGGTCTGCGGCCGCGCGGGCGTCGGCGTCTTTTGCGGCATCGCGAGCCGCAGAGAGACGCGTGCGTGTCGCATTGGCCGCTTCAGCCAGATCCGCCGAGCGCGACATCTGGCCTTCGACCTCGCGCTCGAACGCGAGGAGCGCCGCCAGATCGCCCGCCGGCGTGTCGGCGCGCGGATCCATCACCACGGTCAACGGCTGACCTAGCGTCTTCCCGTCAATCGTCACCCGCACTTCATACGTGCCCGGCAGGACGAACGCACCCTCGGGCGTGGGCTTCGCCCCTCCCGGCACGGCTGCGATTGAGTACTCGTACTCGAGCGCCCGTGGAGCAGGGTAGCGCAGGTCCCACACGAACCGGTTGTGACCCGCGTGCGCCGTGGGAATCGCGGGCGTCGCAAGCCAGGACTCGGCGAAGTACACGTCTGCCGGCGGACGCGTGGGTTTCTCGTCGCTATGGAAACGCCGGACGATTGTCTCGCCTGCACGCGCACCGCCCGCCTGCACGATCTCGATGATCACCGGCGAGGCCGGCGCCTCGGTCAGCACGTAGTCCACGATCGCTCCGACCGGCGGGTTCTCGCCGCGCGGTTCCTCTGGCGGCAGGGGCGTGTCCTTGTTGTTGTTCGCGCGCAGCCTGTAGGCCACCGGTGGCGGGCTGAGGACCGGTAGATTGGCTGGCGCCGCCTCGGCGGCGGATCGCAGTGGCCCGATGGCATCGAGCGACCAGATGCCCCGACCCTCTGTCGCGACGATCACGTCGTCGCCGTGCACGAGCAGGTCGTTGATACCAGTGGTCGGCAGGTCGAGTTGCACGCTCTGCCAATGGTCGCCATCGTCGAACGAGACGTGGATGGCGCGGCTCGTGCCGGCAAAGAGCAGCCCGCGCCGCTTCGCGTCAGCGCGCACCACGCCCACCCACGCGCCGTCCGGCAGGCCGCCGCCAATCTCCGTCCACGTCTTGCCGAAGTCGTGCGTGCGCCATGCCAGCGGGTGGAAATCGTCGAGGCGATGCCGATCGGCCGCGACGTAGGCCGTCCCCGGATCCGTGGCGGACGCGTCGATGATGTTGACCTTCGTCCAGTCGCGCATGCCCGGCGGCGTGACGTCGGTCCACGTCGCGCCGTCGTTGCGCGTCACCTGCACCCGGCCGTTGTCGGTGCCGATCCAGACCAGGCCGTCGGCGGCGGGGGAGGGCGCAATCGCGAAGATGACGCCGTAGCCGCAGGCGGTCGCCCGCTCGATCGTCACGTCGTCCTCGCAGCCCTTCGCGCCCGGCATCGCCCCGCTGAGATCGGGGCTGACCGTCTGCCACGATTGTCCGCCATCGGTCGATCGGAACAACACCTGGGCGCCCATGTAGATCGCGTGCGGCGGGCGCGGCGAAATCGCCAGCGGCGTGATCCACGAGTAGCGATATCGCGAGGTGCCCGGGCGCTCACCGTAACTGGAGACCGGCCACGGTGTCACGTTCTGCACCTGGCCGGTGCGCGCGTCCCACTTCGACAATCGTCCGCCAAGCCCGGCGCCGTAGACAATGTCGGGATTCGAGGGATCGGGAACGTCGCCGTCCCGCTCGTCTCCGCCCACCGGGTGCCACTCGCGGACCGTGATCTGGCCGTAGTCGCTGCGACTGGCGATGGCCACCGTGCCGCTGTCCTGCTGACCGCTGTAGATCCAGTAGGGAAACCGGTTGTCGGTAGCGAGCCGATAGAACTGACCGGTCGGCTGGTTGTACCAGGAACTCCAGGTCCGGCCGCCATTTTGTGTGACCACGGCGCCCTGGTCGGCGCCCGTGATCATGCGCTGAGCGTCGGTCGGGTCGATCCACAGGCAGTGATAGTCGTCGCCGCCGGGCGATCCTTTCGCCAGGACGAAGCTCTTTCCGCCATCCTGCGACCGATGCAGCGATCGTCCCATCGTCCAGACGACATCGGGGTTGCGCGGGTCGGGCACGACCTCGCTCATGTAGTCCGAGCCAAGGCCCGGGTCACTGTTGATGCGCGTCCACGTGCCGCCGCCATCGTCCGATCGATAGAGACCGTCATCAACGGGTGCCACGATGAGCGCCCACACGCGTCGCGCCGATGTGCCGGGGGCGACGCCGAGCTCGATCCGGCCGACGGGGCCCTTCGGCAAGCCACTGCCGCCGACGGGCGCCCAGGTGCGTCCGCCGTCGGTGGACTTGTAGATGCCGTTGCCCGGGCCGATGGTCGGTTGCCAGTAGTCGAGCCACGGGTGCCGCCGCACCTGCCAGAGCGATGCGTACAGCACGTCGGGGAGGGCGGTGTCGCCCGCGATGTCCACCGCGCCGGTGTCGGCGTCGCGCCCGAGCACCTTCGTCCACGTGCGGCCGCCGTTTTCGGTCCGGAAGATCCCGCGCTGTTCGTTGGCGCCGAAGTTGTGGCCGAGCGCGGCCACGAGTGCGATCTCCGCGTTTCGCGGGTCGACCCAGATGCGGCCGATGTGACGCGTGTCCTCGAGGCCCACGTGCGTCCACGTGTCACCGCCGTCCGTGGAACGATAGACGCCATCGCCATCGACGATGTCCCACCGCTGCTGCACCTGGCCGGTGCCGGCCCACAGCACGCGCGGATTGCCCGGCGCCACCGTCAGAGCGCCAATCGACGCGCTGCCGTACCGGTTGAAGAGCGGCCGCCACGTGACGCCGGCATCCGTGGTGCGCCAGACGCCTCCGTCGGCGCTTCCGAAATAGAAGGTGGCGGGTCTGCCGGGAACGCCCGCGACCGCCGTCGCCCAGCCGCCGCGAAACGGTCCGACCAGCCGCCAGTGGAGCGCCGAAAACCGCGATCCGGGAATGCCCTGTGCGACCAGGGAACCGGCGGCGGCCGCCAGCATGATGAGCCCGGTCACCAACGCGGCCACGACGCGAGCACGGCACTTCAAGAGCGGCATCCCTCCTCCTTCCCGGATGAAGGAATTGTACAGCCGCCGCGCGTTTTCAGGTGGCGGCGGCCACGGCGGGGAGTGAGCGCGCGAACCGATGACCGGCATGCGGTCGAATCAGGCCGTCGGCCCGTCGCGCCGCCCGGCGGCGGTCGAGGGGCGGGCTGTCGTGCCCCGCGCAGCGAGTTCGAATTCGGCGACGAGCGGCAGATGGTCGCTCGCGATCAGCGCGAGCTTCGAGCGGTGGAGGCTGAAGGCCATCAGGCGCAACGCCTTGTCGTAATAGAAGTGATCGAGGTGGAGCATCGGGAGGATCCCCGGGTAGGTGTGGCGCCGGCCCAGCAGTTTGAGATCCACCGACTCGAAGTCCGAGCCCATCAGGCTGGCCGCCACGCTGCGCGTCCAGTCGTTGAAATCGCCCATCACCAGCCGCGGTCCCCGCAAGCTACGCCGGTTCAGCACTTCCTCGCTCAACAGCCGTCCCACCTGGTGCGGCCGCTCGAACATGCTCGTGCCGAGATGGACGTTGTAGATGTGCAGCGTCTCGCCCGCGCCCGTCTGCACGTCGGTGCGCAAACAGCCCCGGCGTTCGCGGTGGCGCCAGGTGATGTCGTAGTTCTGGTTCAGCGTGATCGGAAAACGCGAGAACGTCGCGTTGCCGTACGCCGCCCCGCGGTGCTTGCGCGTCTCGCCAAACGCAAATTGGTAGCCGAGCGAGGCCGCCAGCGCCCGCACCTGGTCCGCGCCCATCGCCCCGCCGTCCTCGCCGCGCAGGATTTCCTGCACGGCGAGGATGTCGGCGTCGATCCTGGCCACGACCTCGGTGATGCGCGCGACGCTGACGCGCCGGTCCATGCCGCGGCACTTGTGGACGTTGTAGGTGGCGATGCGGATCACTGCTGGCGTTCCACGACCCAGCCGATGCAAAACCCCGACCGTGGCTGCGGGCGAGACTCATCCGCGCCATGACGCCGGGCACCCTCCAGGTGCCTGGGCCTCACGGCGCCGCTCGGCACGGCCAAGGCCTCGCCCAGCCATCGGCGCGGCCAGTTCACATGACGCAGGACCACGGGGCGGATCCAGTCGACGTTCACGCGTGGATCGGATACAACTGAAGCGATGACGACGCTCTCATCCCGCTTTCAAGACGCATTGGTCTATGCCAACCAGGTCCACGCGGCCCAGCGTCGCAAGGGCACGTCCGTTCCGTACGTGTCGCACGTCCTGATCGTGGCGGGTCTCGTTCTCGAAAACGGCGGCGACGAGAACGAGGGCATCGCCGCGCTTCTGCACGACGCAGTCGAAGACCAGGGCGGCGAGGCGCGCCTGGCCGACATCCGCGCCCGGTTTGGCCACGCGGTGGCAAACATCGTCCTGGGGTGCAGTGATTCGATCGCGATTCCCAAACCGCCCTGGGAGGAACGCAAGCGACGGTACCTCGATCGCTTGCCCACCGCGCCACCTTCGGTGCGACTCGTGTCGGTGGCCGACAAGGTGGCCAATGCGCGCGCCATCCTCGCCGGCTATCGCGAGCGTGGCGACGAGGTGTGGACGCGCTTCAACGCGCCGCCAGACCGCATCCTGTGGTACTACCGGGAACTGGTGAAAGCGTTTCGCGCGGCGGGAGACTCACCGCTCGTCGACGAGCTGGACCGGATCGTGACCACGATCGAATCGCTCGGCCGACAGCAGGCCGGCCGGCTGCCGCCTCACACCAGCCCGAATTGCCGGTAGTGGTGATTGAGATGGACCCCGTGCGCGTGGGTCCAGTACTGCATGGTCGTGGGTCCCAGGATGGGACTGAGCGTCTTTCGTTCGGGATGCTGCTGCGCCTCCGCGACGAACCTGTCGAACGCGTCCAGCAGGCCACGTCGCTCCTCGTCCAGGTCCCCCTGCGGTTCAGGAATCATCTGAGGCGCCGACGGAAACCGCCCCTTTGGCCAGGTGGTGAAGATGTCGAACACCAGCCATCGGCCGAGCGTGCGGATGAGGGGGACGCTGCGATCGATCACCTCGTGATCGTCGACGCTCATCGCGACCGACGTGCGCAGGTGACACACCATGTGCACGACGTCCATCCGACCCCAGAGGCCCCTGGATCCAGGGGCCAGCATGGCCACCTTCGCCTTGTGGTACTCGAGGTGCTCGCGGTCGAGGGGGACTATCTTCATCGATCGGCTCCCGCGCCTGACGCGCATCGGGCGTGAAGGAGGCCGCGAGGCGGGCGAGCGCTCGCCCGCCCCGCGCCTGCGCCTGCATCCGGAAATGCGGCTACGGCAGCGTGATGTCGCGGTTGGGAGGCCTCGTCTCCACGTTCGTCGTCCGGCCGCCGTCGATGAGCACGCTCACAAACGGATGCGCCGGCGACGTCGAGATGTGCACGGTGGCGATGTGCAGCCCGTTGGCCGGGTCCTCGCTCCAGGTTCCGAACCCGGTGAACGTGAGCGTGTCATAGTCCCCGGCGGGCGCCGCCGACGTCCTGGAGTTCAGGACGTCCACCCAGGTCAGCCTCGTCATGCGGAACGTCCCGCCATTGGTGATGTTCGTGAACTCGAAAGACGACTCGCCGTCGCCCGGAGCGATCTCGTAGCGATAGGAGAAATCGATCCCGTTCTGCGCCGTCATATGGCTGGAGCCACCGCGCCTGGCGGCAACCTGCGGCGATCCGGGCACGTGCACCGCCTGGAAACGCAGGTACGGGTCCAGAGCCGACTTCGGGCCGATCGGGAATGCCTTGGTGAGGCCCGAGGTGTCCTGGCCGGTTGTGAAGGCACTGGTGAAGGCGGCGGTGGGGAAGGAGAAGCCCTCGGGAAACGAAATGTGCAGGTCGCCGTAGTAGCGGAACACCGTCTCTCCGTTCACGCCTTTTTCGAACGCCGCGAGGCCGCGGAAGGTAAACGTGCTCCGGGGCGTCCGCGGTTCCACGTGGATCATCGCCAGGATCCAGCTCGTCGTGATCATCCCGCGCCGCAGCAGGTGACCAATCACCTTGCCCGTCTTCAGGTCGATGGCGCCCACCGCGATGTCCAGCGGGTCGTCCAGCCAGGAGATGATGTCGTTGTTGTAGGTCTGATTCCTGAACCTCAGCCACTCGTCGTGGCCGAGCAGGCTGTCGGGAATGCGCTTGCCGAACGCCTGCGCGATCGGCGACTGGGGCAGCGTCGTCAGCATCCCGCCCGGCTGCACGCTCGAGATCGCAAACTGCAGCGAATCGCCGAAGCGCTCGCCGAACTGTATCTGGTAGCGTCCAACCAGGTGCGATCGCCCGGTGGCGAGTCCGCCCAGTTCGGGCGCGTTCAGCGAGAAGTCGTCGCCGAAGTAGTTGTTGTAGGACGGCGCCGTGAACATCTGAATCGTGTTCGTCGGCAGGTCCGGGACCTCCACGCCGGCGTCGGGTCCGTCCGGCGGCTGCGTGCTGAGGTGAATATGCGGATGGAGTGCCGTGCCATCGCACGGGATGCTGGCGAAGTTCATCGTCGGGCTGACGAACGGCAGCGGGAACCGCGCGGGGGCGCCGAGCACGCTCATCGGGATGAACGTCGTTCCGTAGAACTCGAAGTCCAGCAGGCCGTCCGGCCGCTGTTCGAAGCGGGCCCACGTCGTGCCGTACTGCCCCGGGAAGTTGATCGGCTCCTTGGGCAGCGTCGGATTCACCTGCGCGAGGGCGAAGAGCGCGCTGTTCATGAAGAACAGCCGATACTGCAGGTTCGTCACCGCGCCGGTCGCCAGATCCAGATCGCCGGACGACAGGACGTCCTGCGGGTCGAGCAGCTTGTTCATCAATCCAGGCAGCTTGAAGAACTGGGGTGCGGACAGCCTTCCGTCATCGCCCACCAGGCCTTCCCCGTGCGTGACCTCGAAGTGCGTAATGTTGTTCACCGGCGGCGTGAACTTGATCTTGATGTTCCCGCTCAGATGCGTGTCCAGAAGGGCCAGCCCGCCAAAGAGGAGGTTTCCGGACAGGCCGTAGATGATGTCTTCGGGGACGGTGGTGTGGACGGCACGTAGCGCGTCGCCGTAGTAGCTGGCCTCCTTGCAGAGCGGCAGCACCTGCTCCAGCCCGGGGGGAAGCGTCAGCGGCAGCTTCTCGAACTGCCACCATGATCCATGCGGGTCCGATCGATCGGACCGGGGCAGTCCGCGCTTCCCGCTGCCCACGGCAGGCGCCACCTGGCCCGATTCGCGTCCGTGTGCGCCCGCTCCGGAACCCGGAGCAGCCATCCGTGATCCGTTACCGGAGGGCGGCATCAGGTCCGCCGGCGAGAAGTCCGGCCCCTCGGCCAGCCGGTACGTGGCCACCGGATCGCCCTGGACCGCCTGCTCGACATCGACCGGTTCGAACGCGGTGCCGAACCGTTCGTTGAGCAGCGCGAGCATCCCGTTCGCGATGAGCGCGTGCCCGCCCTTGCCAGGGTAGTACCCGTTGAGTGAGTAGAAGCCGCCGAGGAAGTCGGCCGTGAGCGTCCTTGCGCCCACCGTCACGCCCGTCGTCCGGACGGTCTGATACAGCCCGTGCAGGTCGTAGACGACCGCGCCGTGCTCGCGGGCCACGGCGGCGATCACGCCATTCAACGAGGCAACACGATTGCAGATGGCCGCGGCGACCGACTCTCGGAGAACGGCGCGCTCCGGCAGCGGCTTCGGGCTCTTGCAAATGAGCTGGTACCCCATCTCGGTCAACCCGTCGACGGACACGCGATCGCCCGGCTGGAGGCCATACACCATGGCGATCATCGGAGCCGGCACCTTCAACACTCGCGCGGCGGCATCGAGCGGCGAGAAATGGGCGGTGTCGGTTGGGTCCGGAACGGTCATGGCGACGACGTCGCAGTGGAGGGCGCGCAGCGCCTCGACGATCCGAGCATAGTGTGACCGGAACGTGTCGGCATCAGGCACCAGGTCCGGACGGCCTGCGACGGCCGCCTCGAGCGCCTCGACGAACCCGAGCTCGACGATCGCGAAGGTCGGCTTGCGGAATGCGGCGTACTCGAGTGGGGTGGGCCGGACGAATTCCGTGCCGAGCAGCGAGTTGTCCATGCCGAGGATGAGATTCACCGCGGTCTGCAGCGCATCGTCGGCGCGGACCAGCGGCGGAGCAGGCCGGCGTGTGAGCGCGTCGGCAAGCGTCAGGCACGGCATCGACAGATTCGAATTCGGCTCGGGCGGGAGTTGTTTGAGGACCGTCGTCTGATGATCCACCGGCAACCGCACGGGCAACCGGGCGAAGCCCGGGGCGCGCGAAGCCATCGGGGTTGAGGCCGTCCGCGCGAATGGCGAGCGCCGCCGTGTCGTCTCCCGACGTCACCGCACGCAGATACTCGAGGACCGTGACGCCCGCCATGTACTCCACGACGAGCGTCCGCCTGGTCGTCAGATCCCAGAAGACCGACGGCACCCGCTCGTAGGGGTTCTCGGCGGCATTGCGGCGAAGGCGATCCGCGTACCGGGCCTCTCGCCGGTAATCGAGTTCCTCGCGCGTCCACGCCACGAACTCGCCCATCGGTTCGAGGATCCAGAAGAGCGGTTTCACACGGAACCGGCGTACGAGCCGCATGGCGAGCAGGATGAGCCGGATATCCCCGTCGAACTCGACGTCGACCGACGGCCGCTGGACCTTTACCGCCACCTTCTGGCCGGCCAGGTAGGCGACGTGCACCTGCCCGATCGACGCCGTGGCGAGCGGCTCGGGGTCGAATCGGTCGAAGAACTCGGCCGGCGTGCGGCCCAGCTCCTCGCAAAAGACCTGCTCGACGTGCGCGAACGGAAACGGCGCGATGCGGTCGAGCAGGTCGAAGAGTTCGTCGCAGTACTCGCGCGACACGATGTCGGGCTGCAGCGCGAGCATCTGGCCGAACTTGATGAAGCTCCCGCCGACATCCTCGAAGAGCCGCCGGAACCGCTGCGGGCCGGTGAGCTGCGCCAGCGGCACGCGGCGCACGAGCCACGGCCACCGGGAAAGGTAGCGCGCGACGAGATGCGCGAAACCGTGCGCGGCCAGCACGCGCGCGATGCGCAGCACCCGGCGCGCGTTCATCCGAAACGTCTTCACATCAGCCTCGGCCGACCGGGTTGGGGACGACCGGCTGGCGCCGCGGGCGGATCCCCGCGGCCGCCCGCGCGAGCGGGAGGCTCCCCGCCAGCAAGACCGGCAGCCGATGCGACCCTGCCGATTCCGGCCACGACCGCGCGCTGACGCGTGTTCACGGGGTAACTCCGGGGTGGCTGTCAGACAGAGGATTATAGCGGGTCGATGAGCCCATGGCGAAACGGCCGGCCGCGTGGTGTGGAGCCTGGCGCCGCGACCGTGCGGCAGTTCCGCGATCGGTGCCGGATGTCGGGGGATGAAGCTGGCCGGGAGCCTGCGGGCGCGAAGGCCGGACCTACGACACTGTCAGACGACAGATGCGAGGGTCTGCATCCACCCGTACGGATCCGCGTTCTTCCCGAACTGGTAGCCGGTCAGGGTGTCGTACACGCGTCGCGTGACCGGTCCGACCGCGTTGCGATTGACGACGTACTCCTTGCCGCCCCAGCCGATGACGCCGACCGGCGTGACGATCGCCGCGGTGCCGGCCGCGAACACCTCCGTCACGGTGCCCCGTTCGATCCCCTGGGTCACTTCCTCGATCGAAATCGCGCGTTCCTCGACCACCATGCCTTGGTCCTTCGCCAACCGCAGGATCGAGTCGCGAGTGATGCCGGGCAGGATCGACCCGCGCAGGGCGCTGGTCGCCAGCTTCCCGTCGATGACGAACAGGATGTTCATCGCGCCGATTTCTTCCACGTAGCGGTGTTCCCTGGCGTCGAGCCAGAGCACCACGTCGAACCCTTCCTCTTTGGCCACCCGCTGGGCCAGCAACGAGGCCGCATAGTTGCCGCCGCACTTCGCGTCGCCCGTGCCGCCCTCCGCCGCCCGCGTGTAGGTGGGCTCGACCTTCACGCGCACAGGGGCGAATCCCTTCGGGAAGTAGGGACCAACGGGCGAGCAGATGATGAAATACAAATACTCCCTCGACACGTGGACGCCAAGCGCCGTCTCGGTGGCGATCATGGTCGGCCGCACGTAGAGGGAGGAGGGGGGCGCCGCGGGCACCCATGCCTCGAGCATCGAGACCAGGGCGAAGGTCGTCTGCATCTGATCCTCGATCGGGATCGCCGGCATGCACAGCCGTTCGGCGGAGCGGTTCAGGCGGGCGGCATTGGCCTCCGGTCTGAACATCGCGACCCGGCCGTCCGGCCATCGATAGGCCTTCTGCCCCTCGAAGATCTCCTGGGCGTAGTGAAACACCATCGCCGCCGGGTCCAGGGCAATCGGCGCGTAGGGGACGATCTCCGGATCGCGCCAGCCCGTCGCTTCGGAGTAACGCATTCGGAACATCAGATCCGCGAAGTACTTCCCGAATCCGAGGTCTCTCCCGAGGGTGGCGGTTGAAAGGGCCGCGTGGCTGCCGGGCGTCCGAATCGCGATGTCCATGAAATCCCTCTCGACGTGTTCGCTGCTCTCAGATGGCCGGCGCATTATACCGAACGGCCGGGCTTTCGTGTGACCTTACTCGAAGATCGCCCGATTGCTCCAAACCGGCCGGCAACTCCCGGATCTTCGTGATGCACCCGGATGCCACCGGGGCACGCCGGCTTGCCGCGCGTCGATACACGCGCTTGCAACGCGTGGTCGGCAGCGGGCGAAACGGGCATGCAATGGCCCTGCTCCCGTTCGGCCCCAGGGCTCCGGCGCCATCAGCACTCTTCGGTACCCCGACATGCTCCAGATCGCGATCGTCAACATGAAGGGCGGGGTCGGCAAGACAACCACCGCGATTCACCTGGCGGCCGGCCTCGCGCGACAAGGGGGGCACGTGCTGCTGGTCGACACCGATCCGCAGGGCAACATCGGCTACGCGCTCGGCGTGCGTCACGAGCGCACCCTGTGCGACCTGATGCGTGGCGAGGCGTCCTTCGACGAGGTCGTCGTGCGCGGCGTGCGCGAGCGGCTCGATCTGATTCCGTCCACGCCGGCGGCCTTCGCGCTCGAGTCGCAATTGGCCGGTGCGCCGCACCGCGAGACGATCCTGGCGCGGCGATTGAAGGCCGTCGCCGGCTACGACGCGGTCATCATCGACAGTTCGCCGGCCATGAACCTGCTCACCTACAACGCGCTCCTGTGCGCGTCGGGCGTCATCATCCCGGTCGACATGGACGGCATGGCGGTGCTCGGCGCGCGACAGACGCTCGCCGGCATTCGCCAGATTCGCGAATTGTGGCCGGAACGGCGGCTCGACCTGCTGGCCGTGCTGCCGACGGCCGTGAACGGGTCGACCAACGCCACGCGCGCGACGTTCGCGGCCCTGGCCGAGGATGTGGAGATGCGGGAACGGGTGTACCACCGCGGCATCCGGCAATGCATCGATGTGACCTATGCCATCACCCAACGGCAAACGATCTGGGAATACGCGCCGCGGAGCCGGGCGGCCGAAGACTTCGACGCCTTCGTCCGATTCATCGGGGGAGGGCTCGCCGATGCCCCAGGCTCGGGAGCCGGCGACGACACCACGATCGAGAAGGACCAGACCATCGTTTGACGTGGCGCGCGCCGACGTCGGCGGGCGCGACGCGCGGTGGGTCTACCGCTCCGATGCTGGAACCCCCGACGCCGCAGATGCCGTCGAGCGCGCCGCCCCGCATGCGTCCACGGGTCCCGTCGCCGACCATGGCGTCGCGGTTCCTGTCGAACAGGTGGCTGCGCCGCCCGCCAGGTCCGCCACCGCGCCCCGCGAGCGGTCCGCCGCGTGCTCCGTATCACGGACGGGGAAATCGATGCCCGGTTGGATTGAGACCGGCGTCAGCATCATGGTGGCGCCGCTGGCGTTTACGATGGTGGCCATGATCGCCCCGGTCGTCTGGATCGTGGATTCGCGCACGCGGCATTGAACTCCTCGCCCCCCACCCGCGTCAGCGCGAACGTCCCGCCAAGCGGTCGAGCTGGCCAGCCTCGAGGACGATGAACAAGCCGTCGCCGTCCGCGTAGACCGTTCCATCCTCGCCCGTCAGCCGGCCGCGCGTGCGGATCTTGCGGCCATCCACCTGCTCGATGCGGGCTTCGATCGTGGCCGTCAGGCCGATCGGCACCATCTGGCGAAAGTCGATCGTGAGGCGCGCGGCCACCACCGCGTAGCCGGCGTGCCACGCGGCACCGCCCATCGCCTCGTCCAGCGCCGATGCGACGCTGCCGCCGTGCGCGTGGCCGGGCGGACCCTCGGTGCCGGGCCCGAACCACACCTGTGCCACCAACACGTTGTCACTGGCGCGATGGAAATAGCTCACGCGCAGTCGATCGCTCGTCGGGTCGCCTGACACGAACGCCCCGCCTCCGGCCAGGCGTGGAAAGGGATCGACGGGCGTGAGGTCGGACGCGCGGTCGTCGGTCGAGCGGCTCATGATGCAAGTGTAGGACGGGGGAGAGGGAATGGGGAATGGGGAAGGTGGAAGGTGGAAGGTGGAAGGCGGAAGGCGGCAGGCGGAAGGCGGAAGGCGGGACGAGGGCGCCGCGCTAGTGCCGGTCGAGCATCTCGAGGATGACGCCGGCGGCCACCTCGGCGCCGTTGGTGGCGGGGCGCACGGGCGGCGGAGGCTGGTCGAGCAGCGCGTCGAGAGGCGCGCGCCAGCGGCCGGCGTACAGATCGTCCTGGCTGATGAAGCGCGAGCGCACGACACGCGGCAGGCCGTCCACGAGGACTTCGTATTCGGCGAACCGGCCGCGCGAGGTGTAGAGCATCGCCGTATCGTTGGCGATGCACTCGGCGATGATGCCGTAGCCGGGCTTGGTGACGACGACGTCCACGGCGGCGACCAGATCCTCGTAGCGGAGGCCGGACTCGTAGAGCAGGCGTTCATCGATGCAGGCGACATTGCGGTGGTGAGTCACCGCCGCCTGCGCCACCTGCGGATGACGCCGAGCCGGGCTGGGAGCGCCGGTCGTCAGGAGCAGGTAGTCGCCTCGGGTGTCAACGCGATCGAGGTCGAGGCCGTCGAGGCCGTAACCGCCAAAGGACAACAGCGCGAGGCGGCGATCGCCGGGCAGCCCGAGCGCCGTTCGAACTTCACGCGGATCCCGGCGCGATTGCCGCGCGACCCAGGGAATGTCGCGAATCGTTCGGATCGAGGCGAAGCCACCGTGCATCGGCAGGCGCAACGCGATCGCCGCCGTTTCGTATGCCTGGCGTAACGCCGGGACCAGGTGGGGCGCGTCGGCCGACATCTGGGCGTACCCGTCGTAGATCCAATCCCAGGTGAAGTTGCCGAGGGCGATCGCGGGAACGCCGGCGAGCGCGGCCGCCCGGAACGCCAGCGGCGGGATGTCGGCAACCACGAGCCGCGTACCCGCGCGTCCCAGCCTCGCGGCTTCCGTCTCGGCTCTCGTGTCGAGATCCCGATAGAAGCAGGCCGCGCGCCGCACGCTCGCCGTGATGTCGAGATGGAGGCTGTCGATCTGCACGATGCCAGTGTCGGTCTCGGCGGACTCTAACTGCACGGGATGTCGCAACGTCAAGTCGAACAGCCACCGCGCCGCGGGCGTCCGCACGACGACGGGCAGATCCGGCCGCCGATCGAGCAGGGCGTTCAGGACCTCGATGTCACGCGACGCATGGCCGAAGCCATGACCGGAGATGTAGAAGGCGATCGACAAGGCCGCCCTCATCTTCAGTGTTGCACCGGCGCCGGCAGCGCCACGCGCAGCACTTCCTCGAGTGTCTGCACCGGGACGAACCGCATCTCGCGTCGCACCTCGGGCGGCAGCTCCTCGATGTCGGGCGTGTTGCGGTCGGGCAGGATGAACGTCTTGATGCCGTAGCGGCGCGCCGCCAGCGCCTTCTCGCGAATACCGCCCACCGGCAGCACCAGGCCGGTCAGCGTGATCTCGCCCGTCATCGCCACGTCCTCCCGCACCGGTTCGCTTCGCACCGCCGACAGGATCGCCGTGGCCATCGTCACGCCCGCCGACGGGCCGTCCTTGGGGATGGCGCCGGCCGGCACGTGGATGTGCAGGTCGTGGCGCTCCAGGAAGTTCGAGTCGATGCCCAGTTCTTCGGCGTGCGCGCGGATGTGGCTGACCGCCGCGCGCGCCGATTCCTGCATCACGCTGCCCAGCTGTCCCGTGAGGATGATCTGCTGGCTGCCGCCGGGCAGCAGCGTCGCCTCGATGAACAGCACGTCGCCGCCTGTCTCGGTCCACGCCACGCCGGTCGCCACGCCGGGACGCGAGGTGCGAAACGCCACTTCGCGACGGTACCGCGCCGGGCCGAGGAAGTCGTGCAGGTCCGCCACGTCGACGCGCGCAATGAGCGTCGTCGTCGCCCCCTGCAGCGTGACGTTGACCACGCCGCCGGCGCTGACGAACCGCGCCGCCACCTTGCGATCGATCGTCCCGAGCTGGCGTTCGAGATTGCGCACGCCGGCCTCGCGCGTGTACTCGCCGATGATCTCCCGCAGGGCCGCATCGGTAATCTCGACCGACCCGTTCGGCAGGCCGTTCTCGGCCATCTGTCGCGGCATCAGGTACTGGCGCGCGATCTGGACCTTCTCCTCGTCGGTGTAGCCGGCCAGCGGAATCAGTTCCATGCGGTCGAGCAGCGCCGGGTGCACCGTGCCCACCTGGTTGGCGGTGGCGATGAAGAGCACGCGCGACAGGTCGAAGGGCACTTCCAGGTAGTGATCGCGGAACGAGTTGTTCTGGGCGGGGTCCAGCACCTCGAGCAGCGCCGCCGCCGGATCCCCCTGGAACCCGCCGGGCATCACCTTGTCGATCTCGTCGAGCATGAAGACCGGGTTGGCCGAGCCGGCCTGCTTGATCGCCTGAATGATGCGCCCGGGCATCGAGCCGATGTAGGTGCGCCGGTGGCCGCGAATCTCTGCCTCGTCGCGAACGCCGCCGAGCGAGATGCGCACGAACTTGCGGTTCATGGCGCGCGCGATCGACTGGCCGAGCGAGGTCTTGCCGACTCCCGGCGGGCCGACGAAGCAGAGGATCGGCCCCTTCATGTCGCCCTTGAGCTTGCGCACGGCGAGGTACTCGACGATTCGCTCTTTCACCTTGTCGAGATCGTAATGATCCTCGTCCAGCACGCGGCGCGCTTCCACCGGGTCGAGCCGATCTTCGGTCGTGACCGTCCAGGGCACGTCGAGAATCCAGTCCACGTAGGTCCGCACCATCTGGTACTCGGGTGACGCCGGCGTCATCCGTTCCATGCGGTCCACCTCGCGTGTCACCACCTGCGCCACGTGTTCCGGCAGGTTCGCCTTCGCGATCCGCTCCCGCAGGTCGGCCGTGTCGCTGTCTTCCTTCTCGCCCAGTTCCTCCTGGATCGCCTTCAGCTGCTGGCGCAGGTAATACTGCCGCTGCTGGTCGGTCATCTCCTGCTGCGTCTGCGATTCGATCTTGCCCTTGAGCTCGAGGACCGAGATCTCCCGACTGAGCACGGCCGCCACCGCCTGCAGCTTCACCAGAAGACGATTTTCGACGAGCAGCGCCTGCTTGTCGGCCGGGCTCATGTCGAGCAGCGTCGCGAGCAGGTAACACAGCCGCAGCGGTTCGTCGATCGACATCACCGCGCCGCGCAGCTCCTGCGACAGGCCGCTCGCCAGCGAGAGCGCGCGCTCGACCAGTTCGCGCAGCCGGCGCATGTAGGCGTCCACCTCGAGCGACTGCTCGATCTGCTCGGGGCGCGGCACGATGGTCGCCCGCATCACGTTGCCGTCGCGGGTGATCGACGTCGCTTCGGCCCGCGCCAGTCCCTCGACGATGACGTGGAGCCCGTTGGGCGCCTTGACCATCTGCCGCACGATGGCGATCGTGCCGACGCGCTGCAGGTCCTCGGGTTGCGGGTCGTCCGCTTCGCCCTCCTGGAGCACGAGCAGCACCATGCGATCGGCCGAGAGCGCCCGGTTGATCGATTCAATCGAAACGGGCCGGCTGACGGCCAGCGGTTGCAGTGTCAGCGGGAAGACGACCGTCTGACGAAGCGGGAGGACGGGGACTTCAGTCGGCAGCGTCGGTGTCGGGGTAACGGGCGAAGTGGCCATGCTCGTGGAACATTGTCGCACAGCTGATCGACCGGGCGCTCAGCGGAAGCAGCGCGCCGTGGGCGAGGTCCGGCGCGGGCTCGCGCCGTGCAAGTTTGAGGAGCGGCGGCCCCGAGGACCAGTCGCGCGTTTGTCGGGCAGTCGCAAAACGCTCGGCGAACTTACTGCCCTCGCACGGCGGGATTACGCGGCGCGAAAGCGTCCTGGGCACGATCGGGTTCAGCAGGCCTCTGTCCCGCACCTTTCAGGCGGATTTGCGCGCATTCCCCCGGACGTGTGCAGGGCGCGGCGTTGGCATCGGGCTAGCACAGGCGTGAGGGCGGGCGATTGTCATCGCCCCGTGATTCCAGTGACGAGAGATGATTGACGTCCTCATTTCAGGTGCGGGTCCTGCGGGCTGTGTTGCCGGCATCGTGCTGGCTCGGGCCGGCGCGTGCGTGCTGATGCTCGACCGCGCGCGGTTTCCGCGCCCGAAGCTGTGCGGCGACAGCCTGAACCCGGGCACGCTGGCCCTGCTTGGGCGCCTCGGACTGTCCCGGTTCGCCGAAAGACGAGGTCTTCCGGCCGACGGCATGATCGTGACGGGGGAGCGCGGTGCACGAATCGAGTCGCGCTACCCGCAGGGGGTGCACGGCCGCTTCATCAGCCGCGGCGACCTGGATTGGTGGCTGGTGCAGCAGGCGATCGCCGCGGGCGTCGAGTTCGAAGACAACGTCCGCGTCGAGGGAGCGCTGTTCGGTGGAAGGCGCGGCGGCCAGGACGTGGCCGGGGTGCGCGTCCGGCAGGCGGGCCGCAACGCCCGTGCGATCCCCGCCCGCCTGACGATTGCCGCCGAGGGCCGCCACTCGGCACTCGCCTTCGGCCTTGGCCTTGCGCGCCATCCGGCCGGGCCGCGCCGCTGGGCCGTTGGCGGCTATTACGAACGCGTCTGCGGCATGTCCTCACTGGGCGAAATGCACGTGCGGGCCGGCCGGTACTTCGGCCTGGCGCCGTTGCCGGGAGGCATGACCAACGTCTGCCTGGTGACGCCGGATCGTGCGGCGCTGCGCGGGCAGCGGGACCTCGGCGACCTGCTGGCCGCGGAGATCGGTCGCGATCCGATATTGGGACCGCGATTTGCCGGCGCCCTTGCCGTCACGTGCCCGATCGCGCTCGGTCCCCTGGCGGTTGATTCGACCGCCGCCGGCATGCCCGGGCTGCTGCTCGCCGGTGATGCGGCCGGTTTCATCGATCCGATGACCGGGGACGGCATGTACTTCGCCGTACGGGGTGGCGAACTGGCCGCCGAGTCAGCGCTGCTGGCACTCGCCGGCGACACGCGTTCGCCGCATGAATGGCTGGCCGGGCAGCGCGCACGCGAATTCCGCTGGAAGCAGCGCTTCAATCGCAGTATCCGACTGCTCGTCTCGGGGCCGCGCGCAGTTGCCATGGCATCGCGCGTGGCCACGGTGTGTCCGGCCTCCATTCGCCAGATCGTGCGGATTGCGGGCGACGTTGGCCGCGGCTCGCAGCGCCACCTCAGGGGTTCGAGCCCCGTTCAGCGCGGCGCGAGATTTGTCACTGAAACGCGGACCTTCTGAACGGGGCCGAACGCGGTGGCGCCGGCGCCCACCTTTGTATGTGCTCTTTCACGCCTCGAAAGTGCCGAGCGACCAACGTCCAGCGGCTGACATCGATCTTGCCCATCACAAAGCGAATCTGCGATTCGGCTGACGTTTCGCAGCTCGGCGCCGTAGCCCATCCGACGGCACCGAGCTTGCACTTCGCGTGCAAGGGTTTCTCGTACCAGAGCGCGGCGACCGGGTTAATCTCCGGTCCTCGATGGCGGGGTACGACCCGGACGGCGAGGTGTTCGTGCGCGTCGGGCGTTCAGCGATTGTCCTGGTCTTTGCGGCCCTGGTCCTCGCCCTCGGACCAGGCCGTGCGCGGGCGCAGGCGGTCGCCGTGCCAGCCGGCTCGAGGCCCGATCTCGGTGCGGCGCGCCGAGCGTTCAACGAGGGTCGCTACGCCGATGTCGAGACGATGCTCGGGCACGCTGCGGCCGACGATCCCGACTGCGCGGCGCTCAGGGCCAGGGCGGCCCTGGCCACCGGGCGCGACCAGGATGCCGAAGCGATCCTGACCGCGGCGGCGGGCCGGCATCCGGCCAGCGAGTCGGCCCTCGAGCTGGGCCTGCTTCTCCAGCACCACGGGCGGAAAGCGGAGGCCGGTCGCCTGCTGCTGCCCCTGGTCGCACTCGCGGACGCCGACACGCCCGAGCAATTGCTGCGAGCGGGCCGGGCCGCACGCGCGCTCGGCGAGTTTCGCGCCGCCAACGAGGCGTTCCGCCAGGCGGCCGCCCGCGCGCCCGACGATCCGCCGACGAACACGGCCTGGGGCGAACTCTTCCTCGAAAAGCACAACCGCGACGAGGCAAGCCGTTGCTTCAAGGCGGCCCTGCAGAGCGACCCGCGGTTCGTGGACGCGCTCGTGGGGCTCGCCCGCGCGACCGCCGACGACGATCTCGCCGCCGCGCTCGCCTCCGTGCGCCATGCCCTCGAGGTGAATCCCTCGTCTGCCGACGCGAACGTGCTGCTTGCCGATCTCCTGCTTGACGCGGGCTACGAGGACGCCGCGCGCCAATCGGCTGAGCGCGCGCTCGCCGTCAATGCCCGCAACCTGGAAGCCCACGCGATCGTGGCGGCGATTGCGTACCTCGACGACCGGCCGGCGGAGTTCGAGCGGGCCATCTCCCGTGCCCTCGCCATCAACCGCACCTATGGCGAAGCCTACCGCGTCGTCGCCGCGCAACTGGCGCATCACTATCGCTTCGACGATGCCGTGGCGCTTTCGCGCAAGGCGGTGGCGCTCGATCCGGACAATGTGCAGGCGCGGGCGGATTTTGGCATGGACCTGCTGCGCACGGGCGAGGAAGACGAGGCCCGCGCCGTGTTGAAGCAGGCGTTCGATGCCGACCCGTACGACGCGGTCATTTACAACCTGCTGGCGGTGCTCGACGCGCTGCAGCAGTTCGAGACGTTCCGGGACGGCGACCTCGTCCTGCGCCTCGACCGTCGCGAATCGGCCGTGCTCAAGGAGCCGGTCATCGCGCTCGCCCACGACGCCCTGCAGACGCTCTCCGCGAAGTACGGCTTCACGCCGGCGGGCCCGGTCCTCATCGAGGTGTTTCCGCACCATGACGATTTTGCCGTGCGCAATCTCGGCCTTCCGGGCCTGGTCGGCGCGCTCGGCGCGTGCTTCGGCCGCGTCGTGACGCTCGATTCGCCGAAGGCCCGGCCGCCGGGCACGTTCGAGTGGGGCGCCACGCTGTGGCACGAGCTGACGCACGTCATCACGCTCCAGATGTCCAACCAGCGGGTGCCGCGGTGGTTGACCGAAGGCATCTCGGTGTACGAAGAGCAGCGCGCGCGACCGGAATGGCGCCGGCCGATGGACGAGGCGTTCGTGCGGGCCCTCGCGCACAGCGACCTGCCCGCCATCCGCGACATCGAGGGGAGCTTCGCGGATCCGCGGACCATCGCGCTCGCCTATTACCAGGCCGGGCTGATCGTCGGCTACCTCATCGACACCTACGGCCAGGCGAAGTTCAACGCGCTCGTCCGCAGCTTTGCCGGCGGCGTTGGCGAGGAGAGTGCGTTCTCACGCGCGCTGGGCGTCAACCTCGACCAGCTCCAGGCCGGGTTTGCGCGCTCGCTCGATCAGTCGTTCGGGCAGGTGCGGCGCGCGCTCGCGCCGCTCGGCCTGCCGCTCGAGCGCGCCTCACTCGACGAGATGAAAGCGCTGGCGGCGCAGCACGCCGACAGCTACGAGGTGCAACTCGAACTCGGTCTCGCGTTGCGCCGGCAGGGGGACCTCGACGGGGCGACGCAGGCGCTCACCCGGGCGGCGGATCTGTTTCCGGCAGCGACCGGGAATGACAGTCCGCACGCCGTGCTCGCCGACATCGCGGGCGAGCGGGGCGACGTGCCGGCGGAGCTCGGCCAGATGGACAAACAGCTCGCGCAGGATCCGGTGAACATCGACCTGGCGCGACACATGGCGGGCATCATGGACGGGCCGGACCAGGACCCGGTGCGCGCGCAACGCGTATGGGCGCGCATCGCGGCGCTCGATCCGTTCGATGCGGACGCGCACGCCACGCTGGGCAGGCTGGCCATGAAACGCGGCGACGCCGCCGGGGCGATCCGCGAGTTGCGCGCGGCAGTCGCGGCAGGGCCGGGCGACGCGGGGGCGAACCGCTGCGACCTGGCCGAGGCGTATCTGCTGGCCGGCAACGCCGCAAAGGCCAAGCAGGAAACGCTGGCGGTGCTGGAACGGGCACCCTCCTACGAACGCGCGCAGGAACTGCTGCTCAAGCTGGTGGGAGGGGAACGATGACGGGCGGTCAGGGACCGGTGAACGAGCGAGGGTCAGGGATGAGCGATCGGGAACCGGGGGCCCCGACGCCCTCGGGGCGATCGGCGCGGACCGCTCTGTTTGTTGTCGCGCTGTCCATCGCCGCCGCGGCACTGCTCGCCGGTCCCCGCGCGAAGGCGATTGCGGGGCAGGAACAGGCGCTCCCGCCCGAGCCGAAGATGGTCACGGGTCCTCCCGATCCGCGGTTTGCCGATATTGAATGGCGTTTCGTGCGCGTGAAGTACCACTACCGGACCGAAGGCAGCCGCTTCTCGTTTTCGGACTTTGGCGAGCCCTGGTTCATCGACGCGCCGGCGGCCGATCAGAACCTCACGCGCCGCATGCGCAGCCTCACGTCGGTCCGCGTCGCCGATCCGGTCATCGTCCCGATCGAGGATCCGAACCTGTTTCTCTACCCGTGGATTTACTTCGTCGAGGCAGGCCAGAACCTGTCCCTGACCGACAAGGACGCATCCACGCTGCGCGAGTACCTGCTGCGCGGCGGCACGATGACGACAGACGACTCGCACGGTCCGTACGAGTGGGACAATCTCGAACGGCAGCTGCGGAAGGTCTTTCCGGACCGCCCGATCGTCGAGCTGACCCCGCCGCACCCCGTGTTCACGTGCTTCTACGCGCTCGAGAAGTACCCGCAGGTCCCCGGGCTCGGGTCGTTCCTGGCCGGTCGCACCTGGGAGAAGGGCGGCGTGGAACCGCACCTGCGGACGATCTTCGACGACAACGGGCGCCCGATGGTATTCATCAACTTCAACACCGACATGGGCGACGGCGTCGAGTGGTCGAACTCGACCGAGTACCCCGGATACGTCAAGCACAGCGCCGACGCGTACCGGATGTACATCAACGAAATCATGTATGCGCTGACGCATTGACAGCGGCTGCAGCCCGAAAAGACGAGGCGAGTGAAAGCGAGGCACGCGTGGACGGCACACTGGCGGAAGACAATGTCGCGGCGGCCGGATTGGCCGAGCGCGTCGGCGAAGGGCGGCAGCGGATCCTCTCCGAGATCCGCAAGGTGATCGTCGGCCAGGACGAGGTGATCGAGCAGGTGCTCATCGCGCTCTTCACCGGCGGCCATTGCCTGATCACGGGCGTCCCCGGGCTGGCCAAGACGCTGCTCATCAAGACGCTGGCGCAGGTGCTGCACCTGTCGTTCAAGCGCATCCAGTTCACGCCGGACCTGATGCCGTCCGACATCAC
>PMZR01000084.1:127191-203295 GCA_003170135.1 Acidobacteriota bacterium | reverse complement strand
GGGCCGGGGCGGGCTGCAGGCGATCGCGGACACCCTTGGGCATCCGTGCGTAGTTGGGCGTGTCGTCCATCGCGACCCTATGCCAGGCCGGCCGCCGGCAGGCCGTCGATCCTGAACGGCGGCGGTTCGTTGGCGACGATGGCCTCGAATTCCTGCCGGAAGCGATCGGTCGACACGTTGGCCGCCGCGGCCAGCTTCGCGAGTTCGTACGGATCCTCGAAGTCCTCGCGGCGCAGCCGAATCATGTACCGGCGCGCGATCGAGTACCGGGTCGAGCGCGTGTCCACCAGCCGGATCCGCGGCCGCCCGCTCTGCGGGTCGAGCATCCCGGCGAACGGGACGGGCACGAAATCGCCGCCCTGGATCGTGATCACCGCGGCGTTGCCGCCGGAGAGCAGGAATTCGGCGGCGCAGTACCCGAGGTCCCGCGTGTATTCCATGTCGAGGGGAATCGGATCGGCGCAGCGCAGCTCGTAGCCGATGTTCTTGGAGACGATCGTCGGCTTGAGATTGAACTCCTTGAGCCGCTTGGCGACCTGGCCCTTCAACGCGTCGCCGAGGTTGAATTCCGAGATGCGCACGTTCCCGTGATCGTCGCGCTCGACCATGTCGATGCCGGCGAGATCCGCGGGGTCGATCCCGAGCACGAGGCCCTCGGCGATGACCGCGATCCCGTGCTGATGCCCGGAGCTGGTGCGCTTGATGATGGCGCCGGCCAGCGTGTCGACGACCGCCTTCATGCGGATGCTGCCGCCCTCGAATTCCTCCGGGATGAGCGTCAGGGTGGCGCCGGCGGCCTTGCCGATGCCGAGCGCCAGGTGGCCCGCCTTGCGGCCCATCGTGATGACGAAGTACCAGCGGTTGGTGGTCAGCGCGTCGACCATCAGGTTCTGGACCTCGTCGACGGCGAGATGACGGGCCGTCTGGAATCCGAACGTGTCGACATGAGCCGGCAGGGGCAGGTCGTTGTCGATCGTCTTGGGGACGTGGGCGACGCGAATGCGGCCGGTCGCCTGCTCTTCGAGCTTCAACGCGGAATAGGCGGTGTCGTCGCCGCCGATCGTGATGAGCTGCGAGACGTTCAGGCGGAGCAGCGAGGTGATGGTCGTCTCGAGGTGCTGCGGGTCGAGCGTCGGGTTGGCGCGCGACAGTCCGAGGTGCGACCCGCCGCGGAAGTGGATGCGGCTGACGTCCTCGATCGTGAGCGGGATGACGTGATCGATGTTGCCGCGCATGATCCGCTCGAAGCCGTCGCGGATGCCGACGACCTCGAAGCCGCGCAGCGCGCACCGGATGGTCGCGGCGCCAATCACGCTGTTGATGCCCGGCGCCGGCCCGCCGCCGACGAGGATCGCGAGTTTCTTCGCCTGAGTCACAGCTGTCTCCATGCGGGGACTGTCTCAACAGGTTCAGGTCGTGAACGAAACGGCCATTCAGGGTTTGACCGCAGGACCGCGCACCCCGCGCTTGAGTGAGCGCGATCTGTCCGCCATGATACGTTGTGCTCGGCGACGCCGACGAGCGTCGCCTCGACGGTCAGGCCTTTTCCTGGCCGATCGGTTCCTGCCCAAGTGCCGGCGCGCGGCGAACCGGACCGGTGCCGCGGCCGCTCGTCCTCGGCCGCGCAATCGCGTAGGACCCGAGTACCAGCAGCGCGGCCACGGCCTGCACCGTCAGCGTTTCGACGGTCGGGAAGATCGAGAACCACACGCCCAGCCAGGCAGGCGTCAGCCCCGCGAGCCACCCGATCTCCGTCCGGGGAAGCCAGCCCGCCAGCTGCATCTCCTGCGCTTGTTCTCCCACCATCACCAGCAGCACGACGCCCAGCAGCACGCCGGTCAGCACCAGCATCTTCCGGTACGCCAGCCGCCGGTGCGCCACGAACGTGAGCACGGCGACCGCCGCGGTGAACAGCAGGCCGACGGCCACGCCGTAGGCCACCGGACCGTTGCCCCAGCGCAGCCTGTAGCTCTGGAGAAACAGCACCACCTCGAAGCCCTCGCGATAGAGCGAGGTGAACCCGAGCAGCGCGAGACCCCACCAGGCACGCACGCCGAGCGCGCCGGAATCACCCGCGACCCGGAGCAGCGCTTCCTTCTTCCGGCTGTGCAGCGAAATCCAACCGGTCCAGTAGATCTTGTGGAAGAACCAGTTCATGACCAGCAGCAGGACCACCACCGCGAGCAGCCCGGTGATGGCCTGCACCTGGAGTGCCGGCAGGTTGTCTGCAAGGTCGCCGACCACCGCGATTGCGACGCGCCACGTGACCAGCGTGGCGACGCCCGCGATGCCGGCTCCGACGAGCACGGGCCGCTGATACGCCTGGCGGGCGCCGGCCATGTTCGCCGTGATCGCCGCGAGCACCAGGATCGACTCCAGCCCCTCGCGAAACACGAGCACCGCGATGTTCAGGCCGGCCATTCCGTCCGCGCCGACGTGCGGGCGCATCGTCAGCAGCACCGCCGTGACGATCAGCGCGATGGCCGACACAAGCACCCAGGTGGCGGTTCGGGTGGACACGGGATCAGGGTACCTTCAATCAGCGCCGACCGGCCTCGTCTGCGCCATGGCTGGGCCGCGCCGCCTCGCGCAGCGCCTCCAGCCGGCGAATCCACGCGTCCATGCCCGCGCCGGTCCGCGCCGACGTCTCGAGGACCTCGAGCCCTGGCCGCACGGCGTCGATGTTGCCGTTGAGGTCGTCACGACGGAACGCCACGGCATCGGCAAGATCGATCTTCGTGATCATAGCGAGATCCGCGGTGTTGAAGATGGTCGGATACTTGAGCGGCTTGTCCTCCCCTTCGGTGACCGACAGCAGGACGATGCGGATCGCTTCGCCAAGGTCGTAGCTCGACGGGCACACCAGGTTCCCGACGTTCTCGAGGAACAGGAAATCGAGCGCCGCCAGGTCCCAGCCCTCGAGCGCGACGCGGACCATCTCGGCGTCGAGGTGGCATACCGTCCCGGTCGTGATCTGCTGCACGCGCGCGCCGCAGCCCTCCAGTCGCCTGGCATCGCAATCGGTGGCGAGGTCGCCGACCAGGACGCCCACGCCGTGCCGCCGCGCCAGCGCGCTGACCGTGGCCTGCAGCACCGTGGTCTTCCCCGCGCCCGGACTCGAGACCAGGCTGACGACGAACACACCGGCCTGGCGAAAGCGTTCGCGCAGGAGGCTTGCGATCTCGTCATTCTTCCTGAGGACGTTCTTCCGGACCTCGACGATCCGCGGGCTCATTGTCGGTGACCTCCATGGCTGTCAATTCCAGTTCCCTGCCTCGCACCAGCCGCGGACCAATCGTGCCACAGACGGGGCACTGAAAGTACTGGAACGCCTCGACCGTTCGCTCGACCTCACACGTCGGGCAGAACACGGCCACCGGCACGTCCTCGACGTCCAGGCGGGCGCCCTCAATCGCGGTGCCCTTCGCCGCCACCTCGAACGAGAACAGCAGTGCGTCCTTGACGACGCCCGACAGCGGGCCGAGGCGCAGGTGCAGCGCATCCACGCGCACGTCGCCCAGGCGCGACAGCTCCTCGCACGCGGTGTCAACCAGGCTCATCGCTATCGACAGTTCGTGCACAGGGCACCGGCACCAGTGCGGCGCGGCGACGGCCGCGATCTCGAGCATCGCCTGGCGTGCATGCCTGAGTATTACATGGAGTGCATGCCTGAGGTGCGACGCGTCCCGGGTGTGGCCGCGCGCCCGCGGCACGCGAGTCGCAGCGCCGCACGTGCAGGAGACGTTCCCCTCTGTCTGTCAGGGAACTGATCGCCGGCGACGGCAGCCGATCGTGATGGATGCGGGACGCCGTGGCCTCACAACCGGAAGAGTCGCCATGCGAGGTGGTAAGCGATGACATCAACGTGATGCCCGAGGCCGTGGAGGCGTCCGACCGTGGTTGACAAGCTACCTGATGACATCGAGTTGTTCGGCACCAGCACGTGCCCCTACACGGCGGAGCTTTGCGAGCGACTCATGTGGGACGGGCGCGACGTCATCGAGTACGATGTCGAGACCGATCCTGCGGCGCTTGCCCGGATGCTCGAGCTGACCGGCGGGCAGCGGACCGTGCCGGTGCTGGTCGAGGACGGGCAGGTCCGCCAGGTGGGCTGGCGCGGTCTCGGGTGTATCGTTGGAGGCGGCCTGCAGACCCCCTGCAGACAGAGCGCCCCTGACACAAACGTCCGGAGCAAGGATCGGCCTGACGCGGGAACCAGCCCGAGCAGGGAGTGTGTGTGACAGCGACAGGCGCCCGGCGGATCCACATTCGCGGTGTCGTTCAGGGCGTCGGGTTTCGGCCGTTCGTGTACCGGCTCGCACATGCTCGCGGGCTGCGTGGATGGGTGCTGAACGGCGCCGACGGCGTGCAGATCCACGTTCAAGGCCCGGTCGCCGACCTCGAGGCGTTCGCCGGTGAGTTACGAAGCCAGGCGCCGCCTGCCGCGAGCATCTCCGATTTCGACATCCGGCCCGCCGACATCGAAGCCTTCGATACCTTCACGATCCGAACGAGCGAGCACGCCGGCCCTCCGACCGTTCGCATCTCCCCCGACCTTGCGGTGTGCGATGCATGCCTGGGCGAGATGACGAGCGCGGCGGATCGCCGGCGCGCCTATCCCTACATCAACTGCACGAACTGCGGGCCACGCTTTTCGATCATTCTCGGACTTCCGTACGATCGCCCGAAGACGACGCTTCGCGGATGGCCGATGTGCGCGGCGTGCGCGGCCGAATACCACGATCCCGCCGATCGCCGGTTCCACGCGCAGCCGGCCGCTTGTCCGGCCTGCGGGCCGCACTACGCGTTGTTCCAGGCCGATCGCGAGGTGCGCGGCGACGAGGCGTCCGTCCGGGAGGCGGCACGCCTGCTGTGCGAGGGCAAGATCGTGGCGGTCAAGGGCCTCGGCGGCTACCACGTCGCGTGCGACGCCCGGAACGCGCAGGCAGTCGAGGCGCTTCGGGATCGGAAGTTCAGGAAAGAGAAACCGTTTGCCGTGATGGTGAAGGACGTGGCCGTGGCGCACCGCCTGGTATGCCTCGCGCCCGACGCGGAAGCGCTCCTCACCGCGGTGAGCCGGCCGATTGTGCTGGCGCCCGCGCGGTCGGTGCTTGCGGGCGTGGCGCCCGACAACCCGGAGCTTGGCGTGATGCTGCCCTACACGCCGCTCCACCATTTGCTCTTCGCCGCCGGCGCTCCCGACATCCTCGTCATGACCAGCGGCAACCTGTCGAGCGAGCCGATCGCCTATCGCGAACCGGAAGTGTTCGAACAACTGGCGGGGATCGCCGACGCGTTTCTCGTTGGCGAGCGGCCTATCGCCCGGCGGATGGACGACTCGGTCGCCAGCGTCGGCGTGTTCGGCCCCACCATCCTGCGCCGGGCGCGCGGATTGGCGCCGAGCGCCGTGGCGCGGCTGCCGGTCGCCGCCCCGGTGCTGGCGGTGGGCGCCGATCTGAAGAACAGCGTGACACTGGTCGTCGGCGGCGACGCGTACACGAGCCAGTACATCGGCGATCTCGAGCACTACCAGGCGTACGAGGCGTTTCGCGAGACGATTCGGGACTTCATGTCGATGTGGGAGGTGAACGTCGAAGACGTGACGGTCGTGCACGATCTGCATCCGCAGTATGCCTCGACGGCGTATGCGCTCGCGCTCGAGGCGCACGCGGTCATGGCGGTCCAGCACCACCGGGCACACGTGGCCAGCGTCCTGGCCGAGCGCGGCGCGTTCGAGAAGCGCGTGGTCGGCGTCGCCTTCGATGGCACGGGCTACGGAGACGATGGCAGCATCTGGGGCGGCGAGTTCTTCGCCGGCAGCATCGTCGAAGGGTTCGAGCGCGTCGCGCACCTTCGTCCCGCGCTGCTGCCCGGCGGTGACGCGGCGGCGCGCAACCCGGCGCAGGCGGCCGCCGGCTTTCTTCTCGAGATCGACGGGACCGGCGACTTGAGCGGTCCGCCGTTCCGGTTCCCGGCGCGGTACCTGGCGGCGCGCGAGCTCGCGCGCAAAGGCGTGCGCACCTTTCCGACGACGTCAGCCGGCCGGCTGTTCGATACGGTGGCGGCGCTCGCGGGTTTCGTGCGGCCCCTCACCTTCGAGGGGCAGGCGGCGATGTGGCTGGAGCACGTGGCCGGGCGGGACGCGGACGGCGTCACGTGTCCGTTCGCCTTCGATGGCACCCACCTCGATTGGCGGCCGGCGCTTGCCGCGATCGTCGAGGCGAGACGCGCGGGGCGCGAGCCGCGCGCCATCGCGCGGGCGTTTCATCGCGGACTGGCCGCAGGCGTTCGCGACGCGATCCTCGCGCTGCTGGACGCGCACGGTCTCGACACCGTCGTCCTGTCGGGCGGCGTGTTCCAGAACGAGCGGTTGCTGGCCGATTTGAAGGCGCTGCTCGATCCCCACCCGATCCAGGTCTGGACCAACCGCGAGGTGCCGCCCAACGACGGCGGCATCAGCCTCGGCCAGGCCGCCTTCGCCGGGGTCAGTCACGACTGAGACCGGCCCTGCACCGCACCTCGCACCTCGCAGGTCGCACGTTGCACCATGTCGAGCCGTGGCGCTACACTGACCCCGCATGAAGGGCATCTTTCAACATCTGCTCGTCCTCGGACGCCCGGCGTGCGGGAAGTCCGAGTTCATCGATTTCCTCAAGCACTCGCCGGACGACATGCGGCGGCAGCGGCTGCACGTCGGCCGGTTCGAAGAGGTCGATGACTTTCCCTGGCTGTGGGAAAAGTTCCAGGACGATGAGATCTGGGAGAAGACCGGGTACGGGCGCCTCTACACCGAGGAGTACATGCCCGGCAATCCGGGGATGGCCCCAAAGGGCGCGAAGCTCTTCGACTGGTGCATGTACAAGTTCAACGACGTGATCGCGCGACAGTACCTCGGGCGCGAGGAGTTCTATCGCGATTCGACCCTGCTCATCGAATTCTCACGCGGCGGGCACGACGGGTTCGGCAGAGCGCTTCGCGTCCTCGATCGCGCCATCCTCGAGCGGGCCGCGATATTCCACATCCACGTCTCGCGCGAGGAATCCTGGCGCCGGAACGTGGCGCGCTACCAGGAGAAGCTGAAACACTCCATCCTGGCGCACATGGTCCCGAAGCAGACCTACGACTGTTTCTACGACACGAGCGACTGGGCGGAGCTGACCAGGGGCGAGCCCGCCGGCCGGCTCGACGTCAACGGGCTCCAGGTGCCGTTCGTGACGATGAACAACGAGCCCGAGTCGACCGACGCGGCGGTACTCGAAGAGCGGTATTCGGCCGCGCTGGGGCAGCTGTGGCAGCTGCGGAGCTCGGCCCGATGATTGTCACGACACCCCGCGCGATCTTCCAACATCTCTTCGTGCTCGGGCGGCCGGCCGGCGGCAAGAGCGAGTTCATCGACTTCATGAAGAAGTTGCCAGCCGCGGAACGCGCCGCGAGCTTTGGCGTCGGACGCTTCGAGGAAGTGGACGACTTCCCGTGGCTGTGGGAGGCCTGCCTCGAGGACGATCGACGCGAGTCGCTGGGCGAACCGCGCCTCGTGTCCGAGCGGACGCCCGAAGGGTACAACATCATCCGGCCGAAGTTCCGCGGGTCGCTGGTCGACCGCTTCAACAGGGTGATCGCCAAGCGATACCTGGCCCAGCCGTGGTTCTACGAGGACGGCACGCTGCTCATCGAGTTCGCGCGCGGCCAGGGCGACGGCTTCCGCGAGAGCCTCGAACGCTTCCTCCCGGAGATCCTCCAGCGTGCTGCCATCTTGTATATCAACGTGTCGTTCGAGGAGTCGTTCCGAAGGAACTCCGCACGCTACAAGCGCGGCCAGGAGGAGTCGATCCTCTTTCACAAGGTCCCCGACCGGGACATGCTGGGATTCTTTCGCGAGAACGACTGGGACCAGATGACCGGCGGCGCGCCGGATGGCTGGCTGGAGATTGCCGGCGTGAAGATCCCGTTTGTCTCGATGCCCAACGAACCTGAGTCGATGGACCCGGCCGTGTTGAGAGAGCGCTACGCCCGGGCGCTCGGCCGGCTGCTGGAGTTGTTCCGCGAAGCATGACGCCCGGCGCGCGTCACACGCGCGCGGGCGCTTGCGGCTGCGCCGCGGGCGGCGCGGACCTGCCCTTCGGCAGCGTATTCCACAGGCGCGACATCAGCACTGCACCGGCCACGGCGAATGGAATCGGCGCCCAGTGCCAGGCGTCCCATCCCCAGGTGGTCGTGATGTAGCCGACGCCGATGCCGACGAATGCCCCGGCGAGATACTGCATGCCGTCGAAGAGTCCCGCCGCGGTCGCCGCCGCCTTCCTGCCTCCGAAATCCATCGACGCCGCGCCGCCGATCATGCCGTGGGCGCCATTCACGCAGAACGACAGCGCCACCAGGCAGCAGGCCGCCATGACGGGCCCGAGGTGCAGCATGTCGGAGAGGCCGAACAGCGCCAGCACCACCGCCATGCCGATGAACCCGAAGACGATGACCGGCGCCCGCCGCCCGCCGAACGTCCGGTCCGACGCGATGCCGAAGGCAAAGCCCCCGGCGATGCCCGCGAGCGCGATGCCCCAGGTAGCGATGATGTAGGGCACGTACGTGACCAACACCTTGGCTCCGTGATAATCGACGAAGTACTTCGGCCACCACGCGTCCACGACGCTGCGCCGCACGAAGCCGATCATCATCGAGCCGAGGGCGATCGTCCACATGACGCGCGAAGCGAACACCTTGTTCAGGACTTCCTTGATCGACGGCGCCTTGTCGGTCGGGTCGGCGTCATCGCCCGTGTCGAATTCCCCGAGGCCGGCGTCCTTGGGCGAATTCTGCATCCACTTGAGGTTGACCAGGAAGAAGACCGCCACGCACGCGGCCGGGATCCAGAACGCATACTGCCACGGGAAGAACAGGAAGATGAGCGGCACGCCCTGGAACGCCAGCAGCAACCCGAGGCGAATCAGCACGCCGAAGACGCCGGCGAACGTGCCGCGCTCGCGCACGTGAAACCACTGCGCGTTCACCTTGACGATCGACAGCGCGCCAAACGCCTGGAAGTACCCGTTGACGCCCCACACGATGGCCATCAGCGACAGCAGCATCCCGCCCGACAACCCGAAGTTCAGCACCGCGGGCGTGACGACGTGGCGGGCGAGGCCGGTGCCCGCCCAGACCGCCGGCGAGACAACCGCCAGGCTGGCCATGCCGAACAGCACGTTCATCACCACCACGCCGACCGCGCCGAACAGGAAGGCCCGCTTGCCGCCGATGCGGTCGGCCAGCGGCCCGTTGAAGACGACCGCCAGCCCATAGACGAGCGGCATCATCGTTTCGAAGATGCCGAGCTCGGTGTTCCGCCACCCGAAGGGCCCGGCCAGGTACGACGCCGCGGCGGTGTAGTTGTACCGCGTGGCGTAGAAGAACGCGTAGAGCATGCCGAGCGAAAGCCAGTTGAGCGCGCGGCGCTGGCGGAACTCGGCGCTGAGCTGCGGGCGGTCGGCAGGTGTTGGGCTCATGGTGATGATGGCCGGGAGGCTGTCGCGTCCGTCGCGGCCGGGCTTGCGCGGCCGGGGCCGCCGCGGGCGCGAATTGACTCGACAGACTGTACTCGCTCCCGATATCTTCGACAAGCGCGAGGCTCCCGCCATTCAAACAATGCTGACCGTCGAACTCCATCGCCATTTCGAGGCCGGGCTGCGACCCGAAACCATCGCGCGGTTCGCGGCCCGGCACCACGTCACCGAGGCGCGCACGCGTTCGGGGCAGACGATCCCGGGCGTCGATCCGCAGGTTCCGGACTCGATCCGCGAGTACTACCGGACCATTGCCGCCGGCTTCACCAGCCCGGACGGCTTCACCCGCTTCGCCGATTCCTTCGGTCTGCCGCTGTCCGTCCTGCAATCGCTCGATGACCTCGAGGAGGCGGTCTTCGATCAGCTAATCGAGTGCGCCGCGCGCGGCAGCGTTCACACCGAGCTGCGCGGTTCGCCGTTTACCTATCGCGAGCACATCGATGCGCCGGTCGCGGAGATCGCCGCGGCGCTGGTGCGCGGCGTGGACCGGGCCTGGACCGAGCGCGGGGTCAGCGGAACGTTTTTGCTCGCCTTCAGCCGCCAGAAGGGACTGGGCGAGGGCGGCCAGGCCGCGTGCGTCGCGGCACTGGCGGCCGGACTGCATCGCCCCGACCGGCCCGTCGGGCTCGACATCGCCGGCTTCCCGGAGAGCGCGTATCCGCCGCGACTCTTCGAGGACGCGTTGCGGCCCGCGCGCGAGGCCGGCGTGCCGCTGACGGTGCACGGCGGCGAGCAGGGGAGGGCGCCGGAGTTTGTGGACGCGCCGCCGGAGTTGATCGTCGAAGCGGTGGAACGTCTCGGCGCGCGGCGTATCGGCCACGGGACCTCGCTGGCCGCGTCGGCAACCGCGCGATCGCTGCTGCGCGATCGCGGCGTCGCGATCGAGTGCTGCCCGGTGTCGAACGCGTGCATGGGGTTCACGGCGATCGCCAGCCATCCGCTGCCGCTGTTTCTCCGGGAGGGCCTGCTGGCCTCGCTTGCCACGGACGACCCGCTGATGTTCGGACCATTCACCGTCGCCGAGACGTTCGACGCGATTGCCGGTCCGCTGCACCTGGATGCGGGCGCTCTCCTGCATCTCACGCACAACGGCATCGAGTCGGCGTTCGTCAGCGACGCGCGGCGGAGCATTCTGCGGAAGCGTCTCGAGGAAGCGACGTGTGGGTAGGAGAGCGGTGGGCAAGGGCGGAGGTTGCTCCGCCCCTGCCGGGGTCAGGTCTTGAATGGCCAGTTTTTTCACGACCTGGCACCGGGCGGGTGCGTTTTCGAAAAGCGAGGGGACACCGCGCATGGGCAGCGTCCCCCTCGAGGAGGATGGGAATTGACGTGCAGACTGCAGGCGAAATTCGTGCCGCGCCGCTAACTGGAATTCAGGCGCGGGATTGCCGCTGCACGCACGAGCCGTCTGCCGGTGGCGTTCGCCAGCGCACAGCGTGTGTCCGCCAGCGGGCGCCCCATTCGCACGGGCGCTGGCGTGCCTCAAGCGCACCGCAAGAACGTGCGCGGTGCGAAGTGCGGCGTGCGGGGTGCGGGTGCGGCGTGCAGACCAATGGCGGCGCTGGTGAGCGCGGACCGCATCAGCCGCCCTCGTCGCAAAGGCGTAGCCGGACCGGTGGGCCCCTGGCCGCCGACTCTGGTAAGCTTTCAAGATCATGCGAACCTATCGCGCGGGCGAAAGCGTCGAGGAACTCTGCCGCGTCTGCAAGATCGATCGGCAGCACACCATCATCGTCGTGGACGGCGGCGGGCAGCCGGTGCGGGTGCAGTGCGACTACTGCGGCAGCCAGCACAACTCGCGGGGCGAGACGGCGCCGGCCGCGCCCGCGTGGACCGCACTGGCGGCGCGCGACAAAGCCGCGGTCCTGCGCGATGGCGACGGCCGGACGAGCGCGCCGGCGCAGCCTCGTTCCGGCGCGCCTGCGGCCGGGCCGACGCGGGCACGCGTCGAGGACAAGCCGGCGCTGCCGCTGGTCTCCGAGCGGGAACGCCGTGGAGAGCCGATCATGCTGAACGGTGCCGGGAATATCGATCTCGAGATGTTGTTACGGCGCATCATCCGCGAGGAAGCCGGGCTGACGCCGGTCGTCCCCGCCGAGAAGTGGCGCAAAGGGTCGCTGGTGCTGAAGCCCGGCAATGCGGCGCTCCAGGAGAAGAGCTGGCCGATTGAAACGTTCCTGCACAAGGTCGTGATGATTCGCAACCGCCTGCGCATGCTGGAGCAGCAGGTGAACGGCATGGCGATCCCGGAAGACGCGAAGGTGAAGCTGCAGGGATACATCACCGGCTGCTACGGTTCGCTTTCCAGTTTCAATCTGCTGTTTGCGGACGAGAGCGACGAGTTCAAAGGCGCGGGCGGAGAGTGACGGCGGGCTTCACACCCCGGGGGTGCTCGCGGCGGAACTTGTGCCGGCCTGGATGCGTGCCTGCAGATCCTTCGGCAGCTTCCGGAACATCTCGGCGCGTATGGGGATGATCACCGCCAGCCTGGTGCTCCCGTCCAGGTAGCCGCCGTTCAAGCCCACCAGTTCATCCTTGCCGTTCATCACGCCGCCGCCGGAGCAGCCCGGCAGGCTGTCGACGAGCCACGAGACCCAGCCAGTGTCCGAGACTTGCGCCACGTAGCCAGCGGCGGGCGCAATGCCCCTGTTGCTGTCGTTGCCGTAGCGCACGAGTCTCTCGCCGAACATGAACGGATACCTGGGGTTTGCCTTCAGCGGCACGAGATCTTCCGGCACGTCGTCCGCCACCAGGACGGCCCAGTCCCCGGTATCGATCTGGTCTCGCTCCTCTGCCTCTCCGTTGTCAACCAATCGGACCGGGACCATGCGCCCGTTGACTCTGATGTCGATGCGGGTCGTTTTGGGTGGCTGTTTCCCGGGCGCAGCTTCCTGGACGACGACGTGCTTGGCGGTCAGGAAATATCCGCGGCCCAGATAGCAGGCCGTGCCGGCGGTCACCATGTTCTTGCGGTCTTTCCGATAGAACGCATACGTCTGAACAAAACTCTTTTCATGGATGCGCACGGACCGGTCCGAGAAGTGTCCCGCCTCATTGGCAAACGCCTTCATGGTCTCGGCGAACCGTTCGATGACCAGCTTCGTGTTGGCTTCCGCGGTTTCGGCGCGCTTCTTGAGCGCGGCGTTCTCGCGCGCCTTCGATTGCAACTGCTCCAGGGCATCATTGCGGTCGCGAACGAACATCCAGACGGACACGCACAACGCCGCCGCGAGGATCGCGGTCAGCGCGAGATGCATTCTGCGCACGTTCAAGGAACCCTCCTCGTACCCCCGGCAGAGCCGCCATGCAAGCGGGCCCATGGTACCACGCGACCGCCGCTGAGGCGCCTGCGGGCGTTTCCCGGAGATCCTTCATCGTGCGGAAGAGATTGAGAACGAAGGAGCCGCAGATCGGCGTCTCTCACACCGCCGCGGTGGGTGGTTCGAGGCTGCCGGGTCGACGACGGGTCAACGTTGACCCGTCGTCAGCCCACCAGCCGCTCGTCACCAGGCCTGCACCGGCTGGCTGCCCTGCCTCGTGTGCTCGATGGTCTTGTTCGGCGTCGCGAGCCGAATCGCTGACAGGAACCTGATGACCGGCCAGGCGAGGTCGATCTCGCTCGGGCGCAGGCTGAACTTCGGGCTGCGCGGGGCGCCGTGATGATTGTTGTGCAGCCCCTCGCCGGCGGTGAGGAGCGCGACCAGGCGGATGTTGAAGGCGGTGTTGTCGAAGTTCTTGTAACCGCGGTAGTGGCACAGGCCGTTGATGGCGGGGGAGAGGACGAAGACGTAGCCGACGCCGTGCAGCGCCGCCGCCAGGAGCGCCCAGCCCGGGCCGATGAGAAGCGCCAGGGCCGTCGTTCCGAGCAGCGGACCGAAATACCCGCGGCGAAAGAGCAGGCGCTCCCACTTGTCCTCCGGCATGTCCGACGCGTAGCGCGCGATCACGTCGCGACGCTTCGCCTCGCGAGCGTAGTAGAAGACGTTGCCCAGCTCGATCGGCCAGAAGCCCTCGAGCTGCGGGCTGTGGGGATCGCCGGTCCTGTCGGTGAAGGCGTGGTGCTTGCGGTGCACCGCCACCCACTCGCGCGTGCAGATGCCCGTGGTCATCCAGAGGCACGCGCGGAACACCAGCGCAACGGCGGGATGGAGGCTGAGCGCCTTGTGGGCGGCCGCGCGGTGCAGGTAGATGGTGGTCGAAAAGACCGCGATCTGGCTCAGCAGGGCGGCGATGAGGAGCGAGAGGACGAGCGGCGAGAAGAGCATGGGGGCAGCTCCCGGTTGACGCGTGTTTCGAGCGGAGGAGATTGACCGGCTGGTGCCGACAACAGATCAGCCGGAGCGATCTGATGTGTGCAGCGGATTGTACCACGGGTGCCCGGCGCGCGCGCTTCGTTCAGGCCCGGCGTTGCCGCACCGCCAGCGCGCAGCCGACCGACCGCGGCGGCAGCAGCACGCGCTCGATCCGCCAGTCGGAGGAATGCTCCAGCCGTTCCTTGACCCGCTGCGCCTTGTCGGTGAGCCAGTCGTGGACGATCAGGGCCGAGCCGTCGCGCATGTGAGGCAGGAAGAACTCGTACTGCGCGAGCGTCTGGTCCGCATCCTCTGCTCCGTCCAGGAGCAGCAGGTCCACGCCGCCCGCGGCCGCAAGGCTCGCCGCGTATTCGCGGCGGTAGTCTCCGACGTGAAACGCGACGTGCCGGACGAGGGGCGGCAGGTGCGTCTCGTAGTTTCGCCTGGCCTCGGCTGCCATCGCCTCGTCTACCTCGATCGTGTGCAGCGTGCCGCGGCCGTTGTCGCAGAGTCCCTGCGCGATGAAGAGCGTGCTGCCGCCGCCCTTCCAGGTCCCGATTTCAAAGCAGCTCGCCGGTCGCCGCGCCCGGACGGTCTCGTACAACAGCTTGCGGTCCGCGAGCCAGAGCTGGCCATCGAGTTTCGGATGGCCCTCCACGAACCAGCGGGTCCTGCGCGCGACGAACACGCGCGCAACCCGCCACGCGGCTTTCTCCCAACGGCCGAACGCGCTCGTGGACTTCAGGATCATGGTCGCCTCCTCCGGGTCGTCGCGAGGCCCTGGCGCCGAGACGAACAGCAGACGCGGGGCCACGATTTGCCATCGTAACCCGGACCCCGCCCAGCTCGACAACGATGAGCCGTGCGGCCCAGCCGTGTCAGGCCCGGGTTTTGCGTCCGCCGTCAGCTTCCGCCAGATGTCGAACACGAAGACAGGGCACACGATTCTTCCAAGGAGCGGACGATGATCAGGAGTCGATGGGTATGGCGTTTCGAGGCGGCCTCACCGGAGCTCGTGAAAGGCAGCGGCCAGTTCACGATGGCACGCGGCGGGCACAAAATGGAATCGACGTCGAACATGACGGCAAAATGGGTCGGCGCGTCGTGCGGGGACGTGAAGTGATGGAGGGAAACACCCACGGGACGCCGGCGCTCGGATGAGAACGTTCGACGCGATCATCATCGGTGCAGGCCAGGCGGGTCCGCCGCTGGCCGGCCGGTTGACCGGCGCGGGCATGAGCGTTGCCCTGGTCGAACGCAAGCTCTTCGGTGGCACCTGTGTGAACACCGATCGTCCTGGAGGGGGCGATCCGAGTTGACATGGGCACGGCGCGTTTACCCACACGGCGTACAACGACTTCGAGATCGTTGCCGCCAACCTGCTCGACGGCCAGCGCGCCGTGCCCATCCATCCCACGGTGTCGGAGCTCCTCCCGACGCTGCTGAACGAGATGCGGCCGGCCTGATACCGCCGTTCCGCGAATTCGCACGAGATTGGAGTCATCGTGATCGCGCAACAGGTCGAGATTCCAGCCGCCGACGGATCCATCGACGCGCTGCTCGTGCGGCCCGACACGACGGAGGCGCTTCCCGGCGTCATTCAGCTCACCGACGTCCTCGGACTCCGCCAGGCATTCGCGGATTTGGCGACGCGCATCGCCGAGGGCGGCTACGTCGTGCTGACGCCCAACATCTTCTACCGCACCGCGAAGCCGCCGGTCTTCGACTTCGAGCCGGACTTTCCGAGCGAGCGTGCGATGAACCGGTTGCGCGAGCTCACCGGACCGCTCACGCCGGACGCGATGGTGCGCGATAGCTCGGCGTATGTCGACGTCCTGGCCGCGCAGCCGCGCGTCAGCCGCGGGCCGATGGGCGTTGTCGGGTTCTGCTTCACCGGTCAATTCGCGCTGCGCATGGCCGCGGCGCGGCCCGATCGCATAGCGGCCGTCGCGTCCTTCCATGGCGGCCGCCTGGTCACGGACAGCGACGTGAGCCCGCACCTTGTCCTGCCCGGGGTGAAAGCGCGCCTCTATTTCGGTCACGCCGCCGACGATCAGAGCATGCCGGCCGGCGCCATCGAGCAACTGGGCCTGGCGCTCCAGGCATGGGGCGGCTCGTACGAGAACGAAACCTATGACGGCGCGCGGCACGGATGGATGATCCCCGGCGGCAAGGCGTACCACCCGGAGCAGGCGGAACGGGGCTTCGCGAAGTTGACGGCGTTGCTCGACGGCACGCTGCGATCGCCTGCCGGTACGTAGCGACCGCGCAGCTGACCGTCTATCTGCGCCTGCTCGGTGCGAAGGTCCCTGCGCTGTACGGACCGTCAGCCGATGACAAGGCATTTCGATAGACCCTGCCAACCCGCCGCGTCAGGATGTCGTCAAAGAACGGAGGGCCCATGTTCGACATCCGGCTCGTCCTCCGGTCGCTTCGGCGCAATCCCGGCTTTGCGGCGCTCTCCATCTTCATCGTCGCGCTCGGCGCCGGCGCCAACGCGTCCGTGTTCTCTGTCGTACGGGCCGTGCTGATCGAGCCGTCGCCGTATGCTCGGCCCGCCGATCTCGTGGTCATCTGGCCAGGCGCCTTTGTTTCGAACGGCGACATGGACTTCCTGCGGGCTCGCGGCCGCAGCTTCGCGCAAGTGGCGAGCACGTCACCGGGCTGGACGATGTCGCTGCTGGGCGCGGGCGATCCGGTGCGCGTGACCGCGACGAAGACGTCGGCGAATCTGTTCGACCTGCTCGGCGCCCGGCCGCTGATGGGCCGGACCTTTGCGCGCGACGAGGATCAGCCGGGACGGGCGCACGTCGCCATCCTCAGTTACCAGTTGTGGCGGTCGCATTTCCACGGCGACCCGGCCGTCCTCGGTCGGATGGTCACGCTGGAAGGCGCGCCTCACCAGATCGTCGGCGTCATGGGAGCGGACTTCGAGTCTCGCAGGCGCTCGGACGGCTGCGTCGCGGGACCACCCTGGACGCTGCGGCGCGCGAGGTACGGGCGCTGGTGCCCGACTGGCGGCGCGAGCTGGGATACGAAGCCGACTGGCACCGCGGCGATGTCCCCGTTGGATCCCTTCGCGAGGCCGTCGTCGGCGAGGTGCGCGGCTCGCTGCTCGTGCTGCTGGCCGCCGTCGCCGACAGCCTGGGCCGTCCGAGACTGCTCGCGACGCTGCTCCTGGTCTTCGCGGCCGTCGGCCTCGCCACCGTCCTGACCGGCGTCTACGGCGTGGTCGCATACTCGGCGCGGCGCCGGGAGCGGGAGATCGGCATCCGACTTGCGCTGGGCGCAACCCCCGCGTCAATCAGCGGATTGGTCATTGTGCAGGGCGGCGCGTACGCGGGCCGCCGGCCTGGCGATCGGCGCGCCGCTCGCCATCGCGCTGACACGCCTGATGCGCGGCCTGCTGTTCGGCATCCAGCCGGGCGACCCGATGACCGTCGTCACGCTATGCGCGCTGGTTGCCTTCGCCACGGTGGCGGCGACGCTCATTCCGGCGTGGCGCGTGCGCCACGTTGATCCCGCCAGCATCTTGCGGGCGGCATAGCGGCGAACGCTCGACGAGCGCGTCCTTCTTCGCCCGCGTCAGGCGTTTGATCTGGGCCTCACGGACCTGGGCGGCAGAACGGGACTCGTGCGTTTCGGAGTAGACCATGCGCACGGGCCGGCGTCCGGCCGTGTACTTGGCACCGCGACCCTCGTTGTGGGCACGTTCCCGTGCCGCGAGATCGGTGGTCGAGCCGGTATAGAGAGTGCCGGTGGAGCAGCGGAGGATGTAGACGTAGTAGGCCATCGAAAGGGTGCCTTTCGGCGCGCTCATGGTGTCGGCACAGGGTACCATGAGCAATCTTCCAACCGCATCTGCGATTCGGCTTGCGTGGCCTGCGCTGCCAGATCGAACGCGATCCCGGGCGGTTGGTCAGGCACCAGAGAGTCCGATCGTTCCACGGCACAGTCAGCATTCCACCTGACGCAGACGCGGTTGCGTTATTGCATCCGCGGCTGCGTTACTGATGCGGTTGCAGTTCGACCTGCGCGTTTCGGAAACGCGGCGGGGCCCCTGCAACGGTCCTGCCCGTTCCTGCGCGCAGCCAGGAAGAGGAGTCACGGCCACGGCGTGTCCATGAGCTTCGACCGTCTCGCATTCGATGAGGAGAATGGCGATGCCTGGTCGGAAATGGTATGCAATCGCGCTGCTGATCCTCGTCGTCGGCGGCGTTGCCGCAGCAGGAATGGTCTTGCTGGGCCTGAGCGGTTTGACCCGCGAGCTGCCTCAAATCCTGGTGCCGGGCGACGCGACGCTGACCGTCAACCGGCCGGGAACCTACACCATCTTCTTCGAACGCGAGACGGTGGTAAACGGGCAGATCTACTCGACAACCGGTGACCTCAGCAGCCTGCGCGTCCGTGTGATCTCGTCGAGCGGCGCGCCGATCTCGCTCTCCGAGCCGGCAGTCGGCACGACCTATTCGATTGGCGGCCGTTCCGGCGTCGCGGTGCTGGCCTGCGACCTGAGCCAGCCCGGCACCTACGCGCTGGAGGCGGGCTACGCGGACGGCCGTCGCGAACCCCGGGGAGTGCTCGCCATCGGGCTCGGCGTCGGGGCGCGCATTGCCACCACGATCCTCGCGGCCTTCGCGCTGGGCGGCGGCGCCGCGCTGGCCGCGCTCGTCGTCGCGGCCGTGACGTTCAGACAACGGCGTCGTGCGGCCCGCCTGACGCCGGCGTGACCTCGTCAGGAGCCGCGCCGGCGCCGATTCGCGACGCGAGCCGGCCGCGTGTGCACGATGACGCGCATCGAACCGTGATGACCGTCGATTCACCTGAGGAGCCCTGACCATGAAACCGAGCCCCCGTTCGCCGGCAATCGCCCTCGCGGTTGCCGTATGCCTCCTGCCAATCGTCGGCTGCGGCGGAAAGCAGGAGCCGCCGATCACCGTCACGCAACGCACGCCGCCTTCTGACCAGGGACAACCCCAACCGGGGCAACCCGCGTCGCAGCCGCAGGCCCAGCCGTCACAGCCAGTTCAACCTCTGTCGTCTGCTGCCGCGCAACCAGCGCCGACTCAGGCGCCGCAGTCGTCTCCGTCGCCTGGCGCGACACCCGCGCCGCAGGGAGTGGGCACATCCGGTACGACGGGCGGCGAACTGGGAGTCGGGGATAACGACGTGAGCGGGGTGCAGGTGGTGCTGCTCGATGTTCGGCGAACCAGCGGCGACACCGTAACCGTGAAGTGGCAGTACCGGAATACGAATCCGGACAAGGCAATCGTCAGGGAAATGTACAGCAACAGTGCCGCGGCGGATGCCTACGTCCTCGATTCGGTCAACAAGAAGAAGTACATGGTCCTGCGCGACGCGAGCAATGAACTGATCGCGGAGAAGCATGACAGCGCCGAGTTGGCCCCCGGTCAGCGGATCACGTCCTGGGCAAAGTTCCCGGCACCGCCGCCCGATGTGACAAAAGTCACCGTTGCCCTTCCTCACGTGCCGCCGTTCGAAGACGTGCCGATCAGGTAGCCGCTGGCGACCGGGCGCAACACCAGGGCGGGCCCGAGGCCTGCCCCTCGCCACGCACGACGCGGGAGGGTGCCTTATGCTGAACAGGACTTCGTCCGCCTTGCTGCTTGCTGGCTGGATCGGCGCCGGCGGCGCGCTCGCTGCCCAGGCGCCCCCGAAGGATGTGCCGGCCGGAAACCTGAAAGTCGACATCCGCGATCTGACATACCCGGTCATCGATCTCAAGGGCGGCCCCGAGAAAACGGCGGGCGGCGCCAGTGCTCTCGCCGGACGCGTGGAAGGCCTCGCGGTGAACGAGACGCCGACCGAGGTGCGCATCGAGTTGAACGCGGACGTGCTGTTCGACTTCGACAAGGCGGACATCAAGCCGCAGGCGGGCGACACGCTGAAGAAGGTTGGCGCCATCCTGCGCGAGAAGGCACGTGGGCCCGTGCGCATCGAGGGTTACACCGACGCGAAGGGGTCCGCGGCCTACAACCAGAAGCTGTCGCTGGAACGCGCAGAATCGGTGCGGAGATGGCTCGTCGACCAGGCGGGCCTGAAACTGTCGTTCGTCACGCGTGGCGGCGGCGCGAGTAACCCGGTGGCGCCGAACGCGAAACCCGACGGGTCCGACAACCCTGAAGGACGGCAGAAGAACCGGCGAGTCGAGATCATCGTCGGAAAGGCGTGACGCGTCACTTCTTCGCGGCCGCCTTTGGCTTGGCCGACCGGGTGATGATCGCGCCGTCGGCATAGAACATCACCTTCACGATTTCCTTCGCGTTCTCGACGTGGATCTCGTACCGCAGGCGCGTATCGTCCACGCGCTGCATGTCCTGCGTCTCGATCACCTTGTAGCCGCCGAACTGCTTCGCCATCGTCTCGTTCACGGGAGGCGGGACCTTGGCTCTCGGGATTGCCGACTCGGTTTCCTGCCACTTGCCGCTCGCGTCGAATTTCACCGTGACTTCGGCCTTGTTGACGAGGAACTCGGCGTCGTAGGTGGGCGATTTGAGCTTCCACGCCACCTTCGTCGCGCCAGGGAATGTTTCGTGGAAGGCCTGGCGAACGACAGCCGGCACCTTGGAGGCCGGCAAGTCCTGGCCCATGAGGACAGAACCCGCGAGGACGATGGCCAGCAGCACGAGCGTCGCGTGTCGCATGATCATCCGCCTCCCTTACATCTCGATCGTCGCCGAGAGCCAGGGGACTATAGCTTTGGAACATGCCGGGCCCTACTGAAGATTCGTTCAGACTGGAACGCGGGCGGAACGGCCTGCAAGTTCTTGCAGGCGGTGTGGACAAGGAGTAACCTTCACTTTCACTTCGCGCTTCGCAACAATCCAATGAGGTTCTGCATGATCAGACACGTGTTCATCGTACTCGCTCTTCTTTGCGCCGTCAGCCTTGCCGCGCCCAGCGTCGGACAGGCGCAGACGTTCAAGGCCGACAAGTTCGACATCAAGGGCGACGGCGGCACCGATTACGTTGCTGTCGAGGCCGCCACGGGCCGCGTGTTCGTGTCGCGCTCCAGCCACATGATGGTCATCGAAGGCGCCACGGGCAAGGTGCTCGGCGACATCCTGAACACGCCTGGCACGCACGGCGCCGGCATCGCCACCAAGGCCGGTCACGGCTTTACGACCAACGGCGGCGACCAGACCGTCACCATGTTCGATCTGAAGACGCTGGCGGTGATCAAGCAGATCAAGGTTGAAGCCGGCCTCGACGGCATCATGTACGACGAGCCCGACGACCTGATCATTCTCACGAACCACAGCCGGCCGATCGGCCACCTGATTGCGCTCAATCCCACCACCGGCGACACCGTGGCCACGGTCGATCTGGAGGACACGGCGCCCGAAGGCGCGGCGGCCGACGGCAAGGGCCACATCTTCGTGAACAACGAAGGGAAGAACACGATCCAGGTGATCGACGTCAAGACGTGGAAGGCGACGGCTTCCTGGCCGACCGCGCCGTGTGAAGGACCGACCGGCATCGCGTACGACAAGGCGACGAACCGGATCTTCTCCGGCTGCAGCACGAATTCGATCGTCGTCGATGCGAGTACGGGCAAGATCGTGGCGACCATCAAGAACGGCACGCGCGTGGACGCCCTGGGATGGGATCCGGGGAAGAAACTGATCTACGTTCCGAACGGGGGCGAGGGCAACGTGACCGTCGTCCACCAGGATTCGGCGGACACGTACACGGTGGTGGCGACCGTTCCCACCTTCGCCGGCGCGAAGACGATTTGCGTGGATCCGAAGACGCACAACGTGTACCTGTTCCAGCCCGAACGCGGTCCGGCTCCGGCGCCGCCGCCCAACGCGCCGCCGCCTGCGGCGGGGGCCGGCCGTGGCCGCGGCCCGCAGGGGCCGATCGTCGCGGCGTGGTTCATCGTCATCAAGCAGTAACGACGCGCGAGCGGTTGTCTTCGAGTTGTCGCCGGCCGGCGCGTGTCAGTCGACGCGCGCCGGCCGGTTGTGTCCTGGAATGGACTCGCCGCGCGTGTGCGTCAGCGATGGGCAGCGGCCGCGCCGATTTTGGTCAGCACGTTCGGCTGGGGGGCGTAGACGTTGTGGATCGGGAAGAACTCCTGCCTGGCCGGCCGCCCGGTGATGCCTGCCTGCTGCAAGGCGGTTTGCAGCCGCTCTTTCAGGAACTGGTCGAACGCTTCCTTCGATTCCCAGATATCGAACACGCGCCATCCGTTCGCGATTGGGCCCGCTGAGTGGAACAACAGCCCCTTCGGCGGGTTCTGATACAGGGCGAGCAACTCGTTCACCCGCTCGTAGCGCTTCTCGTCCATTTCGTTGAACTCGATCAGCATTCCGGTCGCCATCATCCGCCTTCTTATGAGATCACCCACGGCACGGTCTCGTGCCGGTGATCGCCGGTCGTGGTTTGCAGACCCTCCGGGGTTGCAAGGAAGCGACCATGCAGGATGGGCGATTGGCCGCGCAGATGACGCCAAGGCGTCGCAGGAAGCTTACTCGACCGGTCATCGGCGCGCCGCGGCGCGCTACACGTCGCCTCAGCAGATTCCGCACGCTTTCGATAACATAGACAAACGGCGGTTGCATGGGCTGTGCGTGCAGTGACTCGTCCCCATGCGGCGGCTGAACAGCAACCATCACGAGGAGCGCGCCATGACCGAGCCCGATGAGGACTTCGCCGCGATGTTCGAGGCGTCAACCAAAGCGAAGCGCTTCGAGAGGGGCCAGACGCTCGACGGCACGATCGTCGCGATTGGCCCGGAAGTGGCGTTCATCGACGTCGGCGGCAAGGGCGAAGCCACGATCGAAGTCGCCGAACTCAAGGACGAGGAAGGCGATCTCGAAGTCGCCGTCGGCGACCGCATCCAGGCCATGGTCGTGTCGACCGTGGGAGGGCTGACGCTCTCGCGGAGGCTGGCGCGAGGGGCCGCGACCGACCGGCAGATCGAAGACGCGTTCCACGCCGGTCTGCCCGTCGAAGGCAAGGTCGAACGGGCGGTGAAGGGCGGGTACGAGGTGCGCATCGCCCGGCAGCGCGCCTTCTGCCCGATCTCTCAGATGGACACGCTGCGGACGGACCCGTCGGCGCACGAAGGGCACGTCTACCAGTTCCGGATCCTCGAGTACAAGGAAGGCGGCAAGAACCTGGTCGTCTCCAGGCGCGCGCTTCTCGAGGAGGCGCAGCGCGAGAGCGCCGCCGAGATCCGGCGGACGATCGTCGAAGGCGCGGTCATGACCGGCCGGGTCACGTCCGTGCGCGAGTTCGGCGCGTTCGTGGACCTGGGGGCCGGCGTGCAGGGCCTGTTGCACGTGTCCGAGATGGGATGGTCGCGGGTGCAGGACGCGTCGCAGATTGCGACCCCCGGCGAGGAGATCACCGTCAAGGTCCTGCGCGTGGACGAGGAGAAGCAGAAGATCTCCCTCGGGTTGAAACAGCTGACGCCCGATCCGTGGTCCCGGGTCCACGACACGTACCAGGTGGGCCAGGTGTGCGCCGGCCGCGTGACGCGCATCGCCGAGTTCGGCGCGTTCGTCGAGATCGAGCCGGGGGTCGAGGCGTTGGCGCACGCCTCCACGTTTGCTCCGACCGGGCGATCGGAGGGATGGTCCCGCCAGGTCGCCCCGGAAATGACGGGGGCGTTCGAGATCCTGAGCATCGACTTCGAGAAGAAGCGCATGGGCGTGGCGCTCGTGCCCGAGGGCTCGGCGCGCGCCGGCGCGGCCGGACCGCGGCCCGAGATCGTGGCGGGCGCGCGGCTGACCGGAAAGGTCGAGCGCTACGAGAAGTTCGGCGTGTTCGTGTTCCTGGCCCCGGGCCGCACCGGTCTCATTCCCCTGAGCGAGACGGGCGTGGCAAACCAGGCGGATATCGCCCGCACGTTCCCCATCGGCGCAAACGTCGAGGTCGTCGTGCTCGAAGCAGACCCGTCCAGCCATCGCATCCGTCTGAGCGCGAAGGCCATCGTGGACGCGCACGAGGCCGAGGAAGTGCGCGAGTACACCGAACGCCCGGAACCCGGGCCGGCGGAAGGGTTCGGATCGCTCGCCGACAAGTTCCGCGCCGCACTCGCGCCGCGGAAAAAATGAGGAACGGGGATCACGCGTGAACCGCTTCGATGTCGTCGTCCTTGGCGGCGGCCCCGGTGGGGAGCGCGCCGCGATCCACGCCGCGCGTGCGGGAAAACGGGTGGCGCTGGTCGAGCGCGAGCAGGTCCTCGGGGGGATGCGGGTCAACTGGGGCACCCTTCCGAGCAAGACGCTGCGCGAGAGCGCCCTCTTCGTCTACGGCCTGCGACACAACAAGCTCGACGCGATCAACGTCGAGATCGCCGACACCATCACGATCCCGGAACTGATGTACCGCGAGCAGCGTGTCGTGCAGCGGGAACTGGAACTCATCAACCGCTGGCTGAACCGCTACGCGATCGAGACCTTCCGCGGCGAGGGACGATTCCTCGACGCGCACACGATCGCGGTCCACGGCGTGGACGGGCGGGTCCGGCTCCACCTGTCGGGCGACGTGATCGTCATCGCCACCGGCTCGTCGCCCAACCGGCCGGACGACATCGCGTTCGACGCTGACACGGTGTTCGACAGCACGACGGTGCTGCGCCTGCCGCGGATGCCCCGCTCGATGATCGTGCTCGGCGCCGGCGTGATCGGCGTCGAGTACGCCTCGATCTTCGCCGCGCTCGGCGTCTCGGTGACGCTGGTCGACACGCGCGCCGAGCTGCTGCCCTACGTCGATCGCGAAATTGCCGGCCTCCTGCGCCGCGAACTCGTGCGGCTCGGCATCGTCTACGTGTCGAACGATCGCCATGCCCGCGTCGAACGGATCGACGGCGTACCGCCGATGGTGCGGGTCACGACGCTCGGCGGCAACGTGCTCGAAGCCGACGTGCTCCTCTACGCGGTCGGCCGCGACGGCAATTCACGCGGACTGGGCCTGGAAGCGATTGGCATCGTGCCCGACGCGCGCGGCCTGCTCACGGTGAACGAGAAGTTCCAGACCGTGCATCCCAACATCTACGCCGTCGGTGACGTGATCGGGTTCCCGGCCCTCGCCAGCACGTCGATGGAGCAGGGGCGGCAGGCGATCATGAACGCCTACGGCATCCCGGGGCCGAAGCTGCGGACCTCGTGCCTGCCGTTCGCGATCTACGCGATTCCCGAGGTGAGCTACATCGGCGACACGGAAGAAACCCTGAAGGAGAAAGCGATCCCGTACGTCGCCGGGCGCGGCCACTACGAGATGAACCCGAGGGGGCAGATCGTCGGAACCACGGGCGGCATCGTCAAGCTGCTCTTCGAGCGCGATACGCTCGCATTACGCGGCGTGCACATCATCGGCCACAGCGCGAGCGAGCTCGTCCACATCGGCCAGGCGTTTCTCGTTGCCAACGCCCACGCCGCGGACATCGCCGAGACGCTCTACAACTACCCGACCTTCTCCGACATGTACCGCCACGCCGCGCTCGTGGCGCTGCTCGCCCAGGAGGAGCCGGGCGAGCCAACGCCGGGCGAGCCGTTCTGAGGTCTGCAGAAGCAGGGACGCTTCAGGCTTGTCGAGCCGGGGAAGGCGGCCTGGGGCGGAGTGCCACCGTTGACGGTCGGGCTGAATTCTCACGGTGCTGGTCATGACACTGCCTGCGGTGTCCAGGCCGACGGAGAGAAGTTCCCCTCTTTCCGAATGAGCTGGCCCAGCTTCACCCGGTCCGGGGCGAGCAGTTCGCCGATGCGGGCGTGGTTGACGTCGGCGACGATGATCTGGCCCACCTCCGTTTTCACGTCGGTGAAGATGCCCTGCGCCTTCATCTTGCCCGCCTGGTACTGGTTGTCTTCGGTGGGCGTCACGTAGTGCACGGCGTCGATCATGTACCGGTGCACGAGGAACAGGTGGATGAGGGTCATGAGACGTTTCTGGCGCAGCATCGGGTCGAACGTGTTCTGGTCACGAACCGAGAGGATGTTGAGGCCGCGCCGATCCTGAATGGGCGCGAACACCACGTTGGCTTCCTTCTGCTGGTCCTTGCCCACCAGCGCCAGTTCCAGCAGCTCGGAGCCCGCGCGGTGCGGCCGCAGCTCAACGCGAAGCGGATTGGAAAGCCGGTAGTGCTCGCTCCACATCGCCAGCCACTCCTCGAGGAGCTTCTTGGGTACTTCAGTCTGCAGGAGGTGCTGGTGCTGCGTGGAACCCTTGCCCATGGCCTTGGTGGTGGCCGTGCGTCCGGAAGAGGCCGCGAGCGCGGCATCGAGGCGCGGCCCGCCCACCAGCGTTTGCGGCGTGCGGTAAGGCGATTCCACCAGGCGGAGCTTGCGCTGCACGCGGGCCAGGGCCAGCATGCCGTCCTGCCGCAGCGCCGTGGCGAACTCCTCCGCGGCGACGCCGTCGATCTGGTGGCCGCCGTAGGTGATGAAGTTGAACACGAAGCCCATCTTGCCCAGTTCCTCGGGGAAGCGGCGCATGTCGTCGTCGCTCATCCCCGTGGAGTCCCAGTTGAAGGAGGGCGAGAGGTTGTAGGCCAGCATCTTGTCGGGGAACCTGGCGTGGATGGCCTCCGCGTAGTGGCGCGCCTGGTCCAGGTTGGCGGTGGCCGTCTCCATCCACAGGAGGTCTGCGAAGGGCGCCGCGGCGAGCGACTTCGCGATCGCGTACTCGATGCCGCCACGGACCTGGTAGTAGCCCTCGGGCGTCTTGGCGTGTTCGCAGTCCCAGGCGCGGTGCACGCCGAGAGCCATGGCCTTCTTCCGCGCGGCGTAGAAGGAGGCGCCCCGGGCAAAGCTCCGCCACTCCTTCACGTTCGTGTCGAACGACTCGCCCTCGTTCGTCCGGAACTCCATGGCCTCGGCGACGGCGTCGCCATAAGTATGGACGTCCGCCTCGGCTTCCCAGACTTCCAGGAAACGGGAGGCCACCTTGTCGAAGAGGGCGTTCACGGGGACGCCCGGCGTCTTCCTGTGCGTCGCGGCGCTCTCCATCACCTGCGCCGAGACGCCCGTTCGATCGAGCCACGCGTCGGCCGCCGCGAGCTCGTCGTCCGAGAGAGCGTAGAGCCAGTGGCCGTTGATGTCGGTCATGCCGTGGCTGAAGAACCGTCTCATGAGCGCCAGGAACCCCGCCTTGTAGGTGGGCATGTTCACGTTGGTGACGCCCAGGATGAAGGGCTGGTCGCGTTCGTCACCGCGGCCTTCGAGCAGGTTGGCAGCCTCCGCGTCGGTGCGGGCCACGATGATTCCCGGCACGCGCATGACGTCGGCCTGGAACCGCGCGGCGTTGAGGCGCTTGATCTGCTCGTCCGAGGGCACGAGCACCTTGCCGCCCTGGTGGCCGCACTTCTTGGTGCCGGGAAGTTGGTCCTCGATGTGGTACCCGGGGACGCCTGCCTCGGTGAAGCGGCGGACAAGGTTGCGCACGTGAGGGTCGCCACCGTGACCCGTGTCCGCGTCGGCGATGATGAAAGGCCGGTAGTCCACCTCCGGCGTCTCGGCCCGCTGCTTGTCGGTCATGTGCAAGCGCAGGAACTGCTGGTTGCGATCGGCGGTGAGCAGCGCGCGCACGATGCCGGCCGCCTCGTCTGGCACCTGGCTCAACGGGTAACTGGCCAGGTCCGCGCCCGGGTCCTCGGNNGTGGTCGAGCCCTTGGCCGAGGTGGCCCACCCGCCCACGTAGATCCCCTCGATGCCCATGCGCTTGATGGTCACCGCCTGGCCCGGTGAGTAGGGGCCGAAGGTGGTAATGCTCCGGCGCTCCTCGAACAGCTGGCGCAGGCGATCGTAGAAGGCGACGGCGGTCTCGCGCGCCACGCGGTAGTCGTTCGGGATGGTCCCGCGCTGTTCCACCACCTGCCGCGCCGAGTAGAGGCGCGTGATGCCCTTGAACCGTGCGCTGTCGAACCACTCCTTTGTCGCCACCACGTCCTGGTGAAACGCGTTCACGGCTCTCCTCCGGTCCTGGTGGCCACTAAAAGTCCTGGTTCTCGGTGATCCGGGTCCCGTCGCGATGGAACGTCTCGAGGTAGCGCGCGATGCGCTCTTCCGCCGTGGCGAGATCGTAGTTGTCCAGGTTGATGTTCAGCAGGTCCACGTACCACGGCGCCTTGACGTTGCTGCCGACGTAGGCCTTCACGATGGCGCGCGCGATCGGCAGCGTGGTGTCTTTCGAGTCGTCGTGGACATCCCGGTCGCTCGCCGTACGCAGCTTGGCGAACTCTTCTTCCAGCAGGCGCTCGAAGAGCGGTCGCGAGAAGACGTCTCCCGTCCGGGCGCCCGTCTGCGCGTCATCATCGGACAGCGCGGCGCCCTTGTGGAGCCACTCCCAGAGGATGCTCAAGCGGATCTCGCCCGTGGCCATGTCTTCCATCAGGTAAAGAACGCCCTCGTCTCCGAAGAAGTCTGCCGGCTTGAGGGCGGCGGCCTGGAAACCCTGTCCGAAGGCGTTGCCGTACTGGAGCGCCACGCTCAGCAGGTCGCGCGCGCCGCGCACCGTGCGACGGGCCGGCTCGAGGAGCGCGAGGCCCCGGGCGTCCTGCTCCGTGTAGGTGAGGCGCGGGAACGGGCGGGCAAGCTGGTTGTCCTGGCCGGCCCTTTCCCACACGGGCCGGATGATGTGGACCATCTTCCAGTGCGCCACCCACTTTCCGCTCGCGCCTTCGCGCTGCTCGCGCTCGGCCCCGGCCACCGCGCGCTTCATTCCGGCCGCGACGCCCTCCTTTGTCCCGACGGGGATGTTGGTCTCCATGCCGCCCTGCCAGAGCGCGCACTGGCCGTTCTTGTCCGGCGTGTTGACCGCCCGACGCACGCGGTCCTCGTAGTTGCGCATGTAGCCGTAGGTCATCGTGATGAGGTCGATGTTGGGATTGATGAACTCCCGGTCCCAGGAGAGCGCGTCCGAGACGCTGTTGATGTAGTCCCAGCGCCCGGTGTTGAACCCGACGAAGTGGGGCGACAGGGCGGCGCGGATCTCCATGAGCTGAAAGCTGGCCTCGATCTGCTCCACCAGGACGTAGACCTTGATGGTGCCCACCGCGAGGCCCAGGTGGGTTTCGAGCGCGGTGAGCATGTCGTTCCACAGGGCTGCCTCCTCGGCGGTCTGGATCTTGGGCAGGTAGAGGGCCACCGAGGAACCCGCCGCGAGGAGCCGCGCGTGGTTGGTCACCACGTAGAGCGCGAGGTCCGCGATGGAGGCCGAGAAGCCCGTTCCGTCCGCCTCGCGCACGTGGCGGTCGTCCAGGTGCAGCCCGCGGCACCTGAAGAGCCTGGTGGTGAAGCGCAGTTGCTCCCGCCAGTCGGCGATGATGGGGCGCCCGAAGAAGCCCTGTGCCCAGCGGTTCATCTCGTCGGCCACCTCCTCGGCCACCTCCATGAAGAGGGGGTCGCCGGCGATGGACATCCTGAGGCTCCGCTGGTTGTCGAGCGCCATCGTCTCGACTTGCCCCAGGGCGTCCTCGCCGTCGAACATCCAGCCGTCGGCCCCCGAAAGCAGGGCGTACGCGACGTTGCGCAGTCCGCTGCGGATGGACGCGCGGGGCTTGGTGGCTGGCCCCGTGCCCTGGATCCACTGGCGTCTCAGGTCGGCGGGGATTGCGCCGCCTTCGAAGCGCCCCTCGCGTGCGTCCTGTACCGTGATCGAGGTGCGGGGAATGAGTGCGTCGGCGGGCAGGAAGTCGATGCGCCGGCGGTTTTTGAAACGCTCCGCGCGGCGGGCGATGCGCGCCGCCATGACTTCGCGCCTGTCGCGATTGAGGGGTGCGAGGGCTTCGAGCGCCGCCACCACGGGCGGCGTGTAGAGATCGGGGTACTTCTCCGTAGTGGTTCGAAACTCCAGGGTCCGGGTCATCACGTCCCTCCCCAAGGTGGGACCGAGCCTGGCGGAAATGTTGTTGAGGCCTTAACTCATGCTAGCCCTTTTGCGAACCGGCCGCCAAGGGGCGCGCGGATTGCGACCTGATTATGCTGCTCGGTGGGGAAGCAGGACTCCGGTGCGGCGAGACGAATCGCGCTCGAAGCGGGGCGTTGTCGATCTCGCCGAGCAGCCGCAGACGCTTACGAGGCCGCGCGCAGAGTGGAGCGGTCAGGCATCAACCAGCGAATAGCTTGTGCTCCGGCCACCACTCGGATCTTTGTGCAGGAGACCCTGCTCGATCAGGCCTTGGATATCGCGGAGCGCGGTGTCATGCGAGCACGTCTCGAGCTTCGCCCACTTCGTTGTCGTCAACTTCCCTGTGAAGCCGTCCAACAGCCGGTTGATCACATCGCGCTGACGGGCGTTCATCTGCACGCGCCCCTGCTTTTCCCAGAAGCGCGCCTTGCGAAGAACCGCCCCCAACGTGACTTCCGTTCCGTCAAACGCCCGTCCGAGGCACGCCAGGAACCACTCCATCCACGGCGTCACGTCGAGCGTTCCTTTCTGCGTCTTCTCGAGAAGGTCGTAGTAGTCAGTTCGCTCGTGACGGATCTGTGCGGACATGCTGTAGAAGCGCTGCGGGCTGTTCTCCGAGCGCGCGAGCGCCCAGTCGGCGATTGCGCGCGCAATCCGTCCGTTGCCGTCGTCGAACGGGTGGATCGTCACCAGCCACAGATGGCCGAGTGCAGCGCGCAGCACCGTGTCCGTTCGGTCCTCCCTGTCATTCGCCCAGGCGAGGAATGCGGACATCTCCTTTTCAAGCAGTGGCGCTGCCGGCGCTTCGTAATGCACCTTCTCTCTTCCGACAGGACCGGAGACGACCCGCATCGGTCCCCGAGCATCGTTGCGCCACGCGCCAACGGTGATCTTGCGCATCCCGGTGCGCCCCGTCGGAAACAACGCCGCATGCCACGCAAACAGCCGCTCATCGCTCAATGGCTTCGCGTAGTTCTGCGTGGCGTCGAGCATCATTTCGACAACGCCCTCGACGTCGCGCTCGGCGGCAACCGTGCCAGCGGTTTCGATGCCGAGGCGACGGCCAATTAATGAGCGCACCTGTGCTGCATTCAGTTTCTCGCCCTCGATCTCGCTGGATTTCAGAACCTCAAGCGTCAGCGTCTCCAGCTCGGCTTCCTTCTGGAGCGTGAACCCGAGGCTTTCCATCCGGCCCAGCAGGCGGCCTTGCCGGTGGCGGATTATGGCTAGAGGCCCGGCAAGGGCCTTCTGATCCCACCGAAATTGGGGCCAATCCGAGAGCTGATGGATATACTTGGTCATTCTACGCATTAAGTGCGTATATTATACAGCCCATTCTACGCACGGTCAAGGACAAATACGCATTGGATGCGTAGATTAACCCGGGTATTCTACGCACAAACCAAGACGCGTTCGGGCAAGAAAACGGCACGGGCTGACGCGGCGAGCAAGATCTCGGTCATTCCAGCTTTCTGCCGAAATCGCGACAGAACCTCGCCGAGGCGTGCCAGTGGCAGGTTGGAGATGCAGGAATTGCGGCGTCGCTCGGTGACGATCGTCGCGGATTCCGCTTCGCGGGGGACGTCCGCCTTCGCAGCGCTCCGCGACCCTATCGCGCGTGCTCGCTCTGCTACGGCGTGACAGACTTCGCCATCGTGGACGTGGCTTGCCCGGACGGTGGGACGTCCGCCTTCGCAACGCTGCGCGACCTGTCGCTCGTGCTCGCGCTGCTGCGGCGTGACAGACTTCGCCATCGTGGACGTGGCTTGCCCGGACGAAGCTCACCTGAGGATCAGGCGAGCCGAAGGTGAGCGAAGTCTGGAGGCGGCGGGAGTCGAACCCGCGTCCGAAAGTACCCCATCGGAAGATCCTACATGCTTGTCCTCTTTTGTATCTCGCGACCGGCCTGGAAAAAAGGCGCAAACCGCCAGTCGCCAGCTCCGTGTCGATTCACCCCCGCGCGCCGGAGCATCACGCGAAGGCTAGCCTGCTAAGATGACATCCAGTCCCGCCTTACAGGCTCGGAACGGGGTGGACGTCGCTGTCAGTTAAGCAGCGAGTGCGAGCTGCGTATTCGCAGTTAGGTTTGTTCCACCGGATTTACGAGGTGATGGCCCTCGGCATGCATCTCCCGACCCAATACCTCCGTCGAAGCCGTGTCGCCCCCACATGAGAACTACGTCGTCCGAAGTCCGAAGTCGGGTCCGGTGTCGGAGTCGTCCGAAGTCCGACGCTCGACATGTCAGGAGCCCGGAGCCTGAAGTCCGGAGCCCTTCGGTACCCACCCATGTTACGGCTTCTGGCCAGTCCTGTCAAATCGCTGTAGCGACAGGAGTTACGGCCGCGATCGCCCTTGACTTGCACGGATCCCGCTCCCATAATGCGGAGACCGGGTTGCGGCCGGGCTTTTCCCGAACGCGCTGCGCCTCCTGCGCCGCCCGACGTCAGCCGGGGGTCGCCGCCCTGACGCCAGAACTTGCACCGGCACACTTGCGGACGTGGTGCGCGTATCACGCGTGAGCCCTGTGCGGCCGATAGAGAGATCGAGCGAGGTTTATGCCACTCGAACCACCCTTGACCGCTGCGGCCCAGGCGCGACTTCGGCAACTCCGCGAGCAGATCGACGCGGCGCTCGAGGATCTGGTCGCCGACATGATGGCGGTGGCCACCTCCGAGCGGGAAACTGCCATCAGCGAGGTCCGGACCGCGGCCCAGCGCGAAGCTGACGCCGCGCTGCAGCAGGCCCTCGAAAAGGCCCGCGCGCAGTCCGAGGCGACGCTGGCCGAGCGGCTGGCCGCCGTCGAGGCGCAGGCCGCCGAAGCGCAGGCGGCCGACAGGCGCGCCGAGGCTGACGCGCACGCGGCCCAGGCGCTCGAGGACTCCCTTGCGGCCGAGCGCGCGCACGCGGCAACGACGCTCGCCGAAACGCTCGCGGCCGAGCGCGCCCAGGCGGAGTCGGCACTCGCCCAATCGGTGGCGGCCGAGCGTGAACGGGCCGCCAGTGCGCTTGCCGAAGCCGAAGCGCAGGCGGCCGCGGAACTGGTCGAGGCGCACGTCCGCGAACGCCAGTCCGATCTCGCCTGCATGGAGCGGTTGCTCGACGCCGTCCGCGACCTCGATCTGGCCGCCTCGCTCAGCCAGGTCTTCGACACGCTCGCCGCCCACGCCGGTGCCCAGATCACACGCGTCGCGGTGCTCGTCGTGCGCGAGGGCGAGCTGCGCGGCTGGAAAACGAGCGGCTTCGGTCCCGACGCGCCGGACGCCTCCTCGATCGCCCTCCGCGTTGACTCGCCGACCGTGATCGGCCGGGCGGCGCAACGGGGCGAGACGGCCACCACGCGCGACGCGGCCGGCGAAGTCGCCTTCGAGCCGCTGGCGTTCGCCTCGCTGCCCGACGATCGCGTGGGCCTCGCCGTGCCGCTGCGCGTCGGGCCCCGGACGGTCGGCGTCTTGTATGCAGACGAAGGCGGCAGCGGCGAACCGACCGTCCCGAGCGCGTGGCCCGAAGCGCTGGAAATCCTGGCGAGACACGCGGGACGTTGCCTGGAGCTGCAGACGCTGGCACGAGCATACGCTTTGCATACTCAGCAGGGGAGCGTCGTCCGGGGCGACATGGCAACGAGCACACCAATAGCTCGCGACGTGGCGGCGCCGATGGCTCGCGAATTGTCCACGCCCGCTGCGTCACCGCCGTCGCCTGCGCCCGAGGTGGCGACGCCCGCCGCGCGCCCCGAGCGGGCGCCGCAGGTGTCGGAAGGGGACGCGTCCGCGCTCCGCTATGCGCGGCTGTTGATCTCGGAGATCAAGCTGTATCACGAAGACGCGGTGAACGCCGGGCGCCGGGACGCGAACCTGCTCGAACGGCTCGGACCGGAAATCTCGCGCGCGCGGCGGCTGTACGAAGAGAGAGTTCCGGCGGACGTTCGCAGCCGGGCGGACCATTTTGGACAGGAGCTCGTTCGCACGTTGGCGAACGGCGATCCACGGTTGTTGGGGCAAGCCACGTGAAGAACATCCGTTTCGGAAGGCGCGTTGCTGTTGTCGCGGGTGTGTGTGTTGTCGTGCTGGGTGGCTGGTCTGCTTCCCCTGCAGCCTCATCCGGAGCCGCCGGTCAGGACGACCAGGCGGCGCGGCCACTCCTCACCTCGTCGGCCTATCCTGCGGTCTCGGCCGATCCGTCGAACCTGTGGCTGGTGCCCGATCGGACCGCCAAGGCACACGTGTCGAAAGTGCTGACCGGCTTCGCGGAAGGCGTCCGTCTCTACGGCGACGCCAAGTACGCGCAGGCGCTGGCGCTGGTCACGGCGCGAGGCCTCGCCGACACGCCGCTGGCCGACTACGCCACCTATTTCAAGGGTGTGATCCTGCTGCGTCTTGGGCGAACGAGCGAAGCCCAGCAAGCGCTCGATGAGCTAAACGCCCTGGAGCCGGCTGGCTACCTGGCGGAGGCGGCGAGCGCCCGCGCGGCCGAGACTGCCGAAGCGCGCGGCGATTACCCGGCGGCCGTGCGCATCTACGAGGAACTCGCGACGCGCAAGACCGTGGCGCCCGATATCATCCTGATGGCGCTTGCCAAGGCCGCGGTGGCGGCCGGCGATCGCGAGCGTGCCGCCCGCGCCTACTCACGCGTGTATTACGACTACCCGCAGAGCGATCTGTCCACCGTGGCCGGCGTGGAGCTCGAGCCGTTGCGCGATCTGGTCCCGATGGAGCCGGCCGCGCGCTACAAGATGGACGTGACGCGCGCGCAGCGGTTGTTCGATGGCCGGCGCTACGCCGCCGCCGAGCCGGCGTTCCAGGCGATGGCGGCCCAGGCGTCGGGCGACGATCGCGATCGGTTCGCGCTGCGTGTCGCGGAATGCGAGTTCTACCAGCGCCGGTACCGCGAAGCGCGCGACGGCGTGCAGCCGTACATCGAGCACGCGTCGCGCAAGGCGGAAGCCCAGTTCTTCTATCTGAGCTCGATCCGCGAGCTGGGCCAGCAGGACGACTACGTGCGCCTCGCGCGGCAGCTCGCGTCGGAAGCGGGCACCTCCTCGTGGGCCGAGGAAACCCTCAACAATCTCGCCTCCCACTTCATCGTCAACAACGACGACGAGCAGGCGGACCAGGTCTTCCGGGACCTGTACGCGCGGTTGCCGAAAGGCAAGTACGCCGAGCGGGCCGCGTGGAAGATCGGATGGTGGGCCTACAAGCATTCGCGCTACGCCGACACGACGAAGTTCTTCGAAGAGGCCGCGGCGAATTTCCCGCATTCGGACTACCGGCCGTCATTCCTGTACTGGTCGGCACGCGCGCACGAGGCGCTCGGGGAGCGTGACCTGGCGGACGCCCGCTACCGGCTCGTGCTCACCGACTACCAGAACACCTATTACGGTCACCTGACGATGGCGCGGTTCAGCCAGCGGCACGAAGCCGTGCCGGACATCGAGCCGATTGCCGTCATGGAGACCGGCAGCACTCCGCCTCCCGCCTTTGCTGGAGCTCCGGCGGGCACGGACGCCGGATCCCGCGCAGAGCCGCGCATGCCGCCGAACGCGGAGCAGATTCGCGCGCTGCTGGTGCTGGGGCTCACCGACCAGGCCATTGACGAACTGCAGTACGCGCAGCGCGTGTGGGGCGACTCACCGGTCGTGTCCGCGACGATGGCGTGGGTGCGCAACCAGGGGGGCGACCTGCGGGCCGGCATCACGATCATGAAACGCGCCTATCCGCAGTTCATGGCCGCGGGCGGCGACAAGCTGCCGATCGAAATCCGCAAGGTCATGTACCCGGTCGATTACTGGCCGGCCATCCAGAAGCAGGCAACCGGCAAGAGCGTGGATCCGTACCTGGTCGCGTCGCTGATCCTGCAGGAATCGACGTTCTCGCCGGCCGCGCGTTCGTCCGCGAATGCCGTCGGGCTGATGCAGCTGGTGGCCTCGACCGGCCGCCAGTACGCGCGGTCGCTTCGCATCCGGCGCTTCTCGCCGGCGATGCTCACCCGGCCGGACACGAACCTGCGCCTCGGCCTGGCGTACTTCTCGGACCTCATCAAGCGGTTCGGCGGCGAGCACTTCGCGCTGGCCGGCTACAACGCCGGCGAGCACCGCGTCGCGCAGTGGATGGCCGAACGGCCGGGCCTGTCGCGCGAGGAGTTCATCGACGACATCCCGTTCCCGGAGACGCAGAACTATGTGAAGCGGATCCTGGCGGCCGCCGAGGAATACCGGCGCCTGTACGGCCCGGGCGGGACGACATCGAAGGCGGGAGCGACCGACAAGAAGGCTGCGGTCAAGCGCACGGCCGCGAAGCCGGCGGCGAAGAAGAAGGCGGCGGCGGCGAAGAAGAAGAAGTCTTAGTCCGGAGTCCGGGGTCCGGAGTCGGCGTCAGAACCTCACGACTCCCCTGAAATACGCACCGCGGAGCGTCAGGCTCCCCGAATCGTTCGTGACGGCGTACATCGCGTCGAGCGAACGGTAGCCGACCTGCGCGCCAAAGTTCTGGCTGAAGTTCGCGGTGCCGTAGATGTCGAAATCCACGTAGCGGCCCTTCGTCGTTGCGCTGACGCTGCCGGGCAGCTTGAAGGCGGTCAACTCGGCGGTCACCGACGCGTTCTGCGTCAGGTAGCCGCGCGCAATCGCCCCGATTGCGGGAACCGGCTCGCGCTGATGTGTCGTCGCGCTGGCGTTCAGGATGGAACTCGCCACGCTCGCGTGCACGTCGGTGTACTTCACTTCACCGATGACACCCACGAAGCCATTGTCGCGGTAGAGCAGATCGTACTCGTATCCGAAACGATACGCCTTCCAGTCGAGCGACGAGGTCACCGGCACGCCGACGCTGTAGGAGACGCCATGGAAGGTGATCGAGCGCGTCAGCACGCTGGCGGCCGTGTACTTGATGGGGATGTACTCGAACCGGAACTTGTGTTTCTTCGCCGGCCTGACGATGAGCTGGAAATCCGGGAACTTCGTGGTGCCGAAACCGAGATCGTTGACGGCGTCAATCTGGGTGCCGATTGCCGCGAGCGAGGTGCTCGCAATCGTGAGGGTCGGCGCCGGGTTCCACAGGCCGAGGGCCAGTTCCACGTTATAGCGTTCACCGGTCGCGGGATTGCTCGTCTTGTACACCGACAGTTGCGCGTGGGCGAGGGACGGGACCGCCGCGATGGCGAGCGCGAGACACGTCAGGCGAAGAACCTTGGCCATACGGATGATATCGGCTGTTGGGTGAACGAGCGACAGGGGGCAGGAAACGGCCTCCTATGTCTCGGCCACTTCCGAGAGCGGCAGCCGGCCGGACAGCACGAGCACCCAGCGGCGGCCCGCGGCGAAGAAGATGATGAGCACGCAGGCCATCATCACGATCGTCATCACCGAGTTGAGATAGCCCTGGAAGTGGAGCGCGGGGTTCAGCCCGACGGCCATCGGCCAGAAGTTGTCCCGCACGCTCAGCCAGCCCGCCGTCAGCGTCGTCACTGCCAGGAACACCAGCGGCAACAGCGTGACCCACGCGTAGCGGACGCGGCCGAGGTTGATGAGAATCGTCGTGCCGATGGCGAGGGCGATTGCGGCGAGCAGCTGGTTCGAGATGCCGAACATCGGCCAGATCGTGCTGATGTTTCCCGTCCAGATGAAGTACGCCCAGGCGAGCACGACCAGGCTCGTCGAGATGACGCTGCCGGGGAGCCAGTCGGCGCGCCCGAACGGCGCGTAGAAGCGGCCGCCGAATTCCTGGACCAGGAAACGCGCGACGCGGGTGCCGGCATCGATCGTGGTCAGGATGAAGAGCGCCTCGAACATGATGGCGAAGTGGTACCAGTAGTCCATCAGGCCCTTCATGCCGGGCAGGTTGCTGAAGATCTGCGCCATCCCCACGGCGAGCGACACGGCGCCGCCCGCGCGCCCGACGACGGTCTCGCCGACCGCGTGCTCGAGCTGGTGCAGGTTTACGATCGGCATGCCGAGGTGCGCGAAGACCTGCGGCGCGACGTTGATGGCGAAGTAGTCGCCCGGGTGGAGCGAGGTCGCGGCCAGCAACGCCATGACGCCGACCAGTCCCTCGATGAGCATGGCGCCGTAGCCGATGGGGCGGATGTCGGATTCGCGCGAGATCATCTTCGGCGTCGTGCCCGATCCGATCAGGCCGTGGAAGCCGGAGATGGCGCCGCAGGCAATCGTGATGAACACGAACGGGAAGAGCGCGCCGGGGATGATCGGGCCGCCGCCGGCGGCAAAGCGCGTGACCGCGGGCATCCGCAGCTCCGGGTTGACCAGGATCACGCCCACGACCAGCAGCGCGATCGTGCCGATCTTCATGAACGAGCTGAGATAATCGCGCGGCGCCAGCAGCAGCCAGACGGGGAGCACCGACGCGAAAAAGCCGTAGACGGCGAGCGCGATCACGAGCTGGTGCGGCGTCAGCAGGAACAGGTGGCCGACAACCGTGGCGGCGAGCGGCTTGCCGAGGATGACCGCCAGCATCATGCCGATGACGCCGATGACGGTGGCTTCCGCGATGTGGCCCTTGCGGAAGCGGTACATGTAGAGCCCCATCGCGATGGCCAGCGGGATCGTGGTGCCGATCGTGAACGTGCCCCACGCGCTCTCGCTGAGGGCGTTGACCACGACCATGCCGAGGCCCGCCAGCGCGATGACGATGATGAAGAGGATGGCGACGGCGGCGGTGGCGCCGGCCACGGGGCCGACGTCGGTGCGGGCGATGTCGGCCAGCGAGCGGCCGCCGCGCCTGGTCGAGGCCCACAGGACGATCATGTCGTGCACGGCGCCCGCGAGCACGACACCCGAGACCAGCCAGATGAGCCCGGGCGCATACCCGAACTGCGCGGCGAGCACGGGGCCGACCAGCGGCCCGGCGCCGGTGATCGCGGCGAAGTGATGACCGAAGAGCACCCAGCGGTGCGTCGGGTAATAGTTGTGGCCGTCATAGCGCGTGTGTGCGGGCGTCGGCCGCGAATCATCCAGCACGAGCACGCGCGCGGCGATGAAGGCGCTGTAGTACCGATACGCGATGACCAGGATGCAGAGGATCGGAGCGAGCAGATACATGGCGCGCATGCCGCGAATTCTAGCACTTGCACGCGCCGGGCGGCCTCGAACCTCGACCGCTGGCACGCGCTATACTTGAACGAATGGTGTCCGCGCTCCGGCGGCTGCTTCCCTACCTCCTCAGGTACAAGCGGCAGTTCCTCATCGGCCTCCTGTGCGTCCTCGTCACCACGGCCATCCAGCTGCTGTCGCCGTGGGTGCTGCGCTACGCGATTGACGAGCTGACGCGGGGCATCACGCGCGGGAAGCTCGCGCTGTTCGCCGTGGTACTGCTCGGCATTGCGCTGGTCGGCGCGACGTTCCGCTTTCTGATGCGGCGCATCATCATCGGCGCCTCGCGGCACATCGAGTACGACCTGCGCAACGATTTCTTCGCGCACCTCGAGCGCCTGCCCCTCGGCTATTTCCAGGCGCACCGGACCGGCGACCTGATGTCGCGCGCGACCAACGACCTGAACGCGGTGCGCACGATGATCGGTCCGGCCATCATGTACTCGGCGAACACGCTCATCCTGTTCGTCGTGGCGATCATCCTGATGCTCTCGATTGACACGCGGCTGACGCTCATCGCGCTCGTGCCGCTGCCGTTCGTCTCCATCTCGGTGAAGGTCTTCGGCACCGCCATTCACAAGCGGTTCGAGCGCATCCAGGCGCAGCTGTCCGACATCAGCGCCGTGGTGCAGGAGAACCTCTCCGGCGTGCGCGTCGTCCGCGCCTACCGGCAGGAGCGCGCGGAGATCGAGCGGTTCCGGGCGGCGAACCTGGAGTACCTCGATCGCAACCGCGGGCTCATCCGCCTGCAGGGCTTCTTCAACCCGAGCATGTCGCTCTTCCTCGGGTTCGGCGCGCTGCTGGTGCTGTGGCTCGGCGCCGCGGAAGTCATTCGCCATCGCATCACGCTGGGGCAGTTCGTCGCGTTCAACGCGTACCTGGCGATGCTGTCGTGGCCGATGATCGCCTTCGGCTGGGTGACCAACATGCTGCAGCGCGGGATGGCGTCGTGGAAGCGCATGCTCGAGGTGCTCGACGCCGAGCCGGCCGTCAACGACACGCGCGCCGTGCCGGGAATCCTGCCGCCGGGCGAGGTGCGCGGGGCGATCGAGGTGCGCGACCTGACCTTCTCCTACACCGGCGCGACGGTGCTCGAGCACGTGTCGGCGCGCATCGAGCCGGGGCAGACCGTCGCGCTGGTCGGTCCCACGGGATCCGGGAAGTCGACGCTCATCAGCCTGCTGCCGCGGCTGTTCGATCCGCCGCCGGGGACCATCTTCCTGGACGGCGTGGACGTGCTGCAGATCCCGCTGGACGTGCTGCGCGCGGCGATTGGCTTCGTGCCGCAGGAGTCGTTTCTCTTCTCCGAGACCATCGCCGACAACGTGGCGTTCGGAGCGGCCGTGGCCGGCGCGCCGGCGGCGCAGGACCGCGCGGCGGTGGAGCGCGCGGCGCGCGTCGCGCGCCTCGACAAGGATCTGGCGGACTTCCCCAAGGGCTACGACACGATGGTGGGGGAGCGGGGAATCACGCTGTCCGGCGGGCAGAAGCAGCGCACCGCGCTCGCCCGCGCGCTGATGGTCGATCCGCGCATCCTGATCCTGGACGATGCGCTGTCGGCGGTGGACACCTACACCGAGGAGGAGATTCTGAGCCGGTTGCGCGGCGTCATGCGCCAGCGCACGGCGCTCATCGTCTCGCACCGCGTGTCCACCGTGAAGGACGCGGATCAGATCCTCGTCCTCGACAGTGGCCGCATCGTCGAGCGCGGGCGGCACGAGGAGCTGCTGGCGCTCGACGGGTTCTACGCGGATCTCGCGCGGAAGCAGCAGCTCGAGGAGGAGCTGGCGCAGTCGTAGGGGTCCCCGCCATTCAAACAATGGAAGACGAAATTCTCGGCAAGGCGTACGACGGGCGGCTGATGCGCCGGCTGCTGGCCTACCTGCGACCGTACCGCGGGCAGGCGATCGTCGCGCTGGTGGCCACCATCGCGGCCTCGGCGCTGGCGCTGGTGCAGCCGTACCTGATGAAGGTGGCGATCGATCGCTACATCGCGCAGGGCGATCTGGCCGGGCTGAACACGATCGCGGTGCTGTTCCTGCTGGTGCTGGTGGGTTCGCTGGCCTTCGAGTACGTGCAGACCTTCATCATGCAGATGATCGGCCAGCGCATCATGTTCGACATGCGCATGCAGATCTACGGGCACCTGCAGCGGCTCGATCTCCGCTTCTACGACCGCAACCCGGTCGGCCGGCTGATGACGCGCGTGACGACGGACGTGGACGTCCTCAACGACCTCTTCACCTCCGGCGTCATCGCCGTGTTCGACGACGTGTTCACGCTGGCGGGGATCATGGTCGTGCTGCTGGTGATGAACTGGAAGCTGGCGCTCGTCAGCTTCTCGGTGCTGCCGCTCATCGTGCTGGTGACGCAGTGGTTCCGCCGCAACGTGCGCGACTCGTACCGCACGGTGCGCGTCTGGATTGCGCGCATCAACGCCTACCTGCAGGAGAACATCAGCGGCATGAGCACGGTGCAGCTGTTCCGGCGGGAGGCGCAGAACTACGCGCGGTTCGACGAGATCGACCGCGGCCACCGGGACGCGAACGTGGCGTCGATCTTCTACTACGCCGTCTTCTACCCGGCCATCGAGGTCGTCGGCGCGCTCGCCGCCTCGCTCATCATCTGGTACGGCGGCGGCCGGGTCATCCAGGGGGCGCTCACGCTCGGCTCGCTCGTGGCGTTCATCCAGTACTCGTCGCGCTTCTACCGGCCCATCAGCGACATGTCGGAGAAGTTCAACCTGCTGCAGGCCGCCATGGCGTCCTCGGAACGGATCTTCGCGCTGCTCGACACGCGCGTGGTCGTCGAGAACCCGGCTGCGCCGAGGCAGGCGGCCGGCGGGTCCGGTCACATCGTGTTCGACCATGTCTGGTTCGCCTACCGCGGTGAAGACTGGGTGCTGCGCGACGTGTCGTTCGAGGTCGCGCCCGGCGAGCGCGTCGCCATTGTCGGTGCGACCGGGGCGGGGAAGTCCACGATCGTCAACCTGCTGCTGCGCTTCTACGACGTCGGCCGCGGGCGGATCCTCGTGGACGGCGTGGACATCCGCGAGATGGAGCTGGACGCGCTGCGCAGACTGTTCAGCCTGGTCTTGCAGGACGTGCAGCTCTTCTCGGGGACGATTGCGAGCAACATCCGGCTGGGCAACACCGACATCACCGACGCGCAGGTCCGGAGCGCCGCGGATGCCGTGCACGCGGGCCGCTTCATCGATCGCCTGCCGCAGGGGTTCGACACCGCGGTGGCCGAGCGCGGCGCCACGCTGTCGGTGGGGCAGAAGCAGCTGCTGTCGTTCGCGCGCGCGCTCGCCTTCGCCCCGCAGATCCTCGTCCTGGACGAGGCGACGTCCAGCGTCGACACGGAGACGGAGCTGCTCATCCGCGATGCGCTGCGGGTGCTGATGGGCGGCCGCACGACGGTGGCCATCGCGCACCGCCTGTCGACGATCCAGGACATGGACAAGATCCTGGTGCTGCACAAGGGCGAGGTCCGCGAGTCCGGCAGCCACCAGCAACTGCTCGCCGCGCGCGGCATCTACTACCGCCTGTACCAGCTTCAGTACCGGGATCAGGAACTGCGAGCCGTGGCGCGAACCGACGCACGCTGATCCGGTCCTAGATGCCCGCCAGCCTGGCAACCAGCCGCCTGGGCGCGGTGGCCTTCGGGCTCCAGCCTTTTCGCAGCACCGTGAGTTGCACGGGCTGTTTCCCGAACCGGTTCGCTTCGCCGCAGTCGTGCATGAAGAGATCGACGTGGTGGCCCTGGACCTTGGTGCCCGTGTCGAGCACCGTGTAGATGCCGGTGTACTTCTGCGCAGACGTGTCGATCTGCACGACCGACCCGACCGGCAGTTGCAGCGGATCGCCGGCGGCGATGCCGCTGTGAGTGTCCACGCCGGACCGCGTGATGCCCGGCTGGCAATACGCGGTGGCCGTGAATCGCAACGATTCTCCAGGCCGCGCCGCCATCTCGCGATGACGGTGTACGAACAGCGACGGGTCGAAGGCGAGCGCGCCGCTGCCGAGGTTGACGACCAGTAGAATCAAGGCTGCCGCCAGCGCCGCACGGATCAGGCGGTACACGCAAACTCCTCCTTGGTTGCGGATTGGAGGTTCAAGGCGTGTGCCGCCATGAGTCAACAGTCGACAGTCAACAGTCGACAGTCAACCGTTGACCGTCAACCGTCGAGACGGTGAACTGTTAACTGTGAACGGTGAACTGTGAACTATTTCCGGCGGGGAATCGCCCGATCAGCCGTCCGCTTGCCCCAGTTGAGCAGCCGATCGAACAGCGTAGGCGCGGTGTCGCGCGGGCTCCACCCGAGTCGGAGCACGACCACGGTGACAGCCCGGCGGCCGAACCGGACGGCCTCGTCGCAACTCCAGAGGTACAGGTCCAGCGTGTGGCCGTTCACCTTGGGCCCGGTGTCCATGATCGTGTAGACGCCGTCGTAGCGCGGGCCCAGGGCGCTGATCTGAATGACCGAGCCGACGGGTAACAGGTCCTCGTCGGCGGCCGCAATCCCGCTGCGCGGCACGACGCCCGACGCGGTCGTGTTGCCCTTGCAGTAGGCGCTGGCCACGAAGCGCAGCGCAGGCAGGGCGGGCGGCGCGGCAGGGGCCGGCCCGGGCGGTGCGATGGGCGCCGCGTGCATCGCGGGCCGCAGGTCGGGGACGCGGCCGGAGGTCGCCTGCACCGGCGCCGCGCCCACCTGCCGTGTCGCGAACCGCGAGTCGAAGATCGTCGCCTCGTAGAACACGAAGAAGCCGGTGACGACGACCAGCGTCGCGATGGCCTTGCGGCGGAGCGATCGTGCGATCAGCATGCGTATCGGTGCCGCGTGCCACCCCGGAGGGTCGCGGGCACCAGAGGACTCCCTTTCATTCCGGCGTCGGCGCCGATGGCTGCCCGCTCGAAGGCCGGCCACCGCCCCCGTGAGTGCCCGGTGGCCAGTGGCGCAGGTGGTGCCGGCGGCGGGTGATGACGAACGCGAGCGCCACCCGGTAGGCCACCATGGCGAGCACGACGGCGCCGATCGTCGAGCCCACCATGTACGGCCACAGGAGTTGCCGGAGCAAGACGACCAGGTCGTGCCAGAACTTGCCTTGCCAGAGCGACTGCGCAAACAGCCTCTCCAGCTGGCGGGCGACGCCCCTGGGCACGTGCGTGCCGAGCAGTTTGGCGCCGCCCAGCGTCGCCAGCGTGTAATAGGGGGCCATGATCCACGGCAGGTTCGAGTAGACCCCCACGAGCACGGCGACGCGATTCAGGTTGAAGAGAAACGCGAACGCGAGCGCGAGCACCGTGTGCAGCCCGAGAAACGGCGAAAATCCGAACAGCACGCCGAGCGCGTATGCGGCGGCCGTTCGCCGCGGCGAATCGTGTATGTGCAGCAGGGCGTCCAGCCATTTCTGGACCGCCGCACGCGTCGCCTGAATCATCGGAAGTGCGTGAATCCCGGCGGCAACGGCCCGTCGCGGCCGTCGCGCCGCAGCATCACGCGCGGATCACGCGTGAGGACGCCGACGCGGGTCAACGGCAGGCCGCCCACCTGGCGAGCCACCGCCTGCAACACTCGCTGGTGCCGCGTAGGCATCGTGAACAGCAACTCGTAGTCCTCGCCGCCGGTCAGCGCCGAGACGAGCGGGTCCCGTCCCTGGGCCTCGAACCACACCCGGACGTCGTCGGCGATCGGAACCGCATCGCCGTCGACGATCGCGCCAACCCCGCTCGCCGACGCCAGTTGATGGACGGCGTCGGCCAGGCCATCGCTCAGGTCCACGCAGGCGCTCGCGGCGCGGTTGCGGGCCAGTGCCCACCCGAGCCGGATGCGGGGATCGGGATAGAGGAACCGCGCGGCCGCGGCGCGAAACGCGGCCGGCGCCGGGTCCTGCCCGCCATTCGCCGTTCGCTCCCGCACCCGGTCCTGCTCAGGGCCAACCGCCTGCGCGGCCACCGCGCCGTGGGCCCGACACCACTCCAGGCCGGCCGCGGCGCTCCCGATCCGGCCGCTCACAAACATCACGTCGCCCGGCCGGGCGCCGGCGCGCTGCAGGATCCGGCGTTCCTGCGCGCTGCCCAGGGCCGTGACGTCCACCAGGAGCGGGCCGGGCGACCGCGCGATGTTGCCGCCGATGAGGGCGACGCCGTGGACGGCCGCGAGCGCCAGCAGACCGTCCACGAGCGCATCGAAGTCGCCGGCGGGCAGCGCGTCGGGCAGTCCCAGCGACAACAGGGCGGCGCGCGGGCGCGCGCCCATCGCGGCGAGGTCGCTCAGGCTGGCGGCCAGCGCCCGGTGCCCCACGGCGCGCGGCGGCACGAACGCCAGGTCGAAGTGCACGCCCTCGACCAGCGCATCGGTCGTCACCACATCGAACGTGTTCCGTTCGGGCGCCACGACGGCCGCATCGTCGCCGATGCCGACGCGGACCCAGTCGGGCGGCGCGGGCACCCGCGCGCGGATGCGCTCGATGAGCGCCCGCTCGCCGACCTGCGCCACCGTCGCGGCAACACCGGGGGGCGCCCCTTCGAGGTCGGACTCTTTCATGCGGTGTGCCGGTCTCTGGGCGGTAGGGGCGCAACGAGTTGGGCCCCTACGTCAGCTGGTCGGGTCGGTACGGGCGCAACATGTTGCGCCCCTACGTCGGACTTCGGACTGGTCGATCGCCTATTTCGCGTACTCGACCGCCCGCGTTTCCCGGATGACGGTGACCTTGATCTGGCCCGGGTATTCGAGCTCGTTCTCGATGCGATGGGCGATGTCCTTGCACAGCCACGTGGCTTCTTCGTCCGAGATCTTCTCGCTCTCGACCATGATCCGGACCTCGCGGCCTGCCTGGAGCGCGAAGGCCTTCGAGACTCCCTTGAACGAGTCGGCGATGCCCTCGAGTTTCTCGAGACGCTTGACGTAGGACTCGAGGATGTCACGCCGCGCGCCCGGCCGGGCGGCGGAGATCGCATCGGCCGACTGCACGATCATCGCCTCGAGCGACGGCCAGTCGATGTCCATGTGGTGTGACGCGATCGCGGCGATGACGGGCTCGCTTTCGCCGTGGCGGCGGAGGAAATCGACGCCGATTTCGAGGTGCGTCCCCTGCATCTCGCGATCGACCGCCTTGCCGATGTCGTGCAGGAAGGCGGCCCGCACGGTCGTGCGCCAGTCGAGGCGCAGTTCGCGCGCCATGAGCCCGGCCAGGTAGGCGACTTCCTTGCAGTGGTTGAGAACGTTCTGCCCGTAGCTGGTGCGGAACTTGAGGCGGCCCATCAACCGGAGCACTTCCGGGTGCAGGTCGTGCAGACCGAGTTCGAACGCCGCGGCTTCGCCTTCCTTGCGCACGCTCTCCTCGACCTCCGCGCGGACCTTCTCGACCACTTCCTCGATGCGCGCCGGGTGGATGCGGCCGTCCGCGATCAGGCGCTCGATGGCCTGCTTGGCGATCTCGCGTCGATACGGGTCGAAGGCGGAGAGGATGATGGCGCCGGGCGTGTCGTCGACGATCAGGTCGACGCCGGTGGCGATCTCGAGCGCGCGGATGTTCCGGCCTTCCCGGCCGATGATGCGGCCCTTGAGGTCGTCGCTCGGCAGGTCGACGACCGAGACCGTGGTCTCGATGGCGTGCTCGGGCGCCGTGCGCTGGATCGCCTCGACCACGAGCTGCTTGGCGCGCTCGGTGGCGGTCTCGCGGGCCTCGGCCTCGAGCCGCTTGACCAGGGTGGCCATCTCGCGGCGCGCGTCCGCTTCGATCTGCCGCTGGAGGACTTCCTTGGCTTCCTCGGCGGACAATCCGGCGACGCGCTGGAGTTCGAGCTGCTGCTCGCGGACCAGCGCGTCATAGCGCGCGGCCGTCTCCGCGGTGGCCTTCTCCCGATCGCGCAGCACCTGCTCCCGTCCGCGCAGGTCCTTGTCGTGCTGCTCGGCGGAGACCAGGCGCTCGGTGACCTTTTCTTCCTTCCTGGTCAGCGCCTGTTCGAGCTTGGCCATCTGCTCCCGGCGATCCTGGACCTGGCGCTCCGACTCCATGAGGATCTGGTGCGCCTTTTCCTTGGCCTCGAGCAGCGCCTCCTTCTTGCCGGTCTCGCTTTCGCGCGCGGCATCGCGGACGAGCCTCGCCGCCTGCTCCTCGGCCCGACCGATGGTCTCGGCTGCGAGGCGCTTGCGCTTTGACAACCAATATCCGAAAACACCAGCGGCCGCGATGCCGGCCGCCAGGAAATCCGCTACCAGTCGCACATAGAAATCTTGCATGCCGCGTCCTTCTCGAAATCCGCCCAGGACTTCGTGGGGCCCGGCGTTGTGGGTGCGGCGTCCCAGTCCTCACCCGGCGCGCCTGGCGCGCCCGGCAACGTGCTCTGACACCGCGTTAACGGAGGCTGTGGAGGAGCGAGAGAAAAGCCCCGCTTTGCCGTGTGGGGGGGTCGGATGAACCTGCAAAAAGCAGGTGGAACCGCTGTAAGCGTCGGGTTTCAGGCTTCCTCTCAGCAGAGGCATGCACACCGCCCGACTGTCGCAGTTCTCTTGGTTTACTGTTGGCTCAAACGAGCCCCCGAAACCATCACGCACAAAGCAGGGACACTCAAACCCTGGGGAGATCTTAGACGTTCATCGGGGGAGGGTCAAGCGTATCTCGGCGGGAGAGGCCTAGCGAAGCGCCTGGTCGAGCAACTGCTCGATGGCGGCGGCGCGTTCCGTCACCTCAGCGGTCCGGCGTCGCTCGCCATCCCGGCAGCGGAACACCTCGTCAGCCAGGTTCAACGTGGTGAGAATGGCGAGCCTCAGGATGTCGCTGTTGGGCGTCGTGTCCGATGCCAGGCGCATCTTGTCGGCCACGTAAGCGGCCAGTTCCTGCACGTAGCGTTCGTCGAGCGAGCTGCGGATGGCGTACCGCTGCCCGCAAATCTCGACCCGCACGACGCGCTCGGCCGGCTCGCTCACTGGGCCTCCAACACGTGGGGCGTCGGGCAGGCTGGGCCTGCCCTACAGGTTCAACGCCTCGATCTGCTCCAGCATCTCGGCGACGCGCGTCCGGATGACCTCGCGCTCTTCCTTCAGCGTCGAGAACTCCGCCGCCGCGCCGTCGGCCTCCTCCAGCCGGGCGCGCGCGGTTTCGAGCTCGCGCGTCAACCGGGCGTTTTCTTCCTTCGCGCGCGATTCTGCGGCGCGCATCTGGCCGATCGCATCGACCAGCAGTTTCACCTTCTCTTCCAGGCGGTCGATGGCTTCCACATCGACCGCGCGGGTCGTCTTCGCCATGGGGCTCCTCTTCGGCAGATGAAAGGCGTTGGGCCCAAGGCCGACAAGTATCAGGGTCAGCGCCTGACGGCGCGATGTTCGCGTCCGAGGGCATCGACGATGGCGTCCATCGCCTGTTGCACTTCCGTGTCGGTCAGCGTCCGCTCGGCGGCCCTGAACGTCAGGTGCAACGACAGGCTGACCTGCCCCTCGGCTATGCCTTTCCCCTTGTACCGGTCGAACTCGCAAAGAGCAACGAGGGTAGTCGGCGCCGCGGCGACGATCGTGCCACGAACCGCTTCGGCGGGCAAGGTCTCGGCGACGATGATCGACAGGTCGCGGCCGACCGACGGATGGCGGGGGAGCGGTTCCGCACGGACGTCGAGCGGCGCCTGGCACGCCAGGCGGTCGAGGTCGAACTCGGCGACGTACACGTCTTCGCCGGCGGGCAGGTCGCGCGCCTGGGCGACGCCGGGCGCGAGCTGACCCAGGACGCCGACTTCCGTCTCGCCGTGCATGACGGAGGCGGCCCGGCCGTCCACGAGGCAGGACAGGACGCGCGGCCGGAAGCGCACCGGCACCTGCAACGCGGCGGCGACGCGTTCGGCAACGCCCTTGATGTCGAACAAGTCCACCGGTCGCGCTCCGCCGCCCCAGTGCTCGGGGACCGCGGTCCCCGACCATCCGAAGGCGAGCGCGCGGCGCTCGCCCGATGCGGCCGAGAAGGTCGAGCCGATTTCGAACAGCCGTACGTGCCTGCGCTCGCGCCGGCGATTGTAGGCAATCGAGTCCACGAGACCCGGCAGCAACGACGGGCGCAGCACCGCGAAGTTCTCCGAGAGCGGGTACGCGATCGGCACCGGCTCGACGCCGCCGGCAAATGCGGTCGCCGCCCCCGCTTCGATGAACGCGAAGGTCTGGGCCTCGGAGAAGCCCGCGGCCGCCAGGACGCGGCGGACCAGCGCGTCGCGGTCGATGCGCGCGTCCGATCGCGCGGGAACGGTGGTTTGCGCCGGGAACGTGTTCGGGATCCTGTCGTAGCCGTCGTGCCGGGCGACTTCCTCGATGAGGTCCACTTCCCGCGAGACGTCCACGCGCCAGCTCGGGACCGTGGTGCGCCAGCCGTCGGTGGTCGCCTCCGGCCGGAACCCGAGGCCGGTCAGCATGCGGACCACGGTGTCGTCGGGGATCTCTCGGCCGAGCAGGTGGCCGATACGGGCGCGCCGCAGAAGGACCTGCGTGCGCGGGCGTCGCGCCGGGTAGCAGTCGATGAGCGCCTCGGCCTCGCGCTCCCGGCGGCCGGCGCCAATCTGCGCGAGCAGCGCCAGCGCGCGCAGCAGGGCGCTGGAAGGAGCCTCGATGTCGGCGCCGCGTTCGAACCGCGCCGAGGCTTCGGTCTTCAGGCCGAGCCGCTTGCTGGTGCGCCGCACACTCGACGGTTTGAAGTAGGCGCTTTCGAGCGCGATCCTGGTGGTGCCGTTCCAGACCTCGGAGGCGGCGCCGCCCATCACCCCGGCGATCGCCTGCGCGCGCTCGGCGTCCGCAATCACCAGCATGTCGGCGTCGAGCGTCCTCATCTCCCCGTCCAGCGTGCGGAGCTGCTCGCCCGGCCGGGCCGCACGGATTCGCAGCGTGTGCCCGGCCAGCCGCGCGAGGTCGAACGCATGCAGTGGGTGGCCGGTCTCGATCAGCACGTAGTTGGTGACGTCGACGACGTTGTTGATGGGACGCAGGCCGGCGGCGATCAGGCGGTTCGCAAGCCAGTCAGGCGACGGACCGATTTTGACATCCGCCACGCCGGCCGCGTACCGCGGGCAGCGGTCGGGGTCTTCGAGCACCACCGTGAGTCCGCCCGACTCGCCGGTCGCTCGGCCGTCCGGGCTGAGGGCGCTGCCGAAGGCCATGGCCATTGGTGAATCGCCCGCCGCGCCGGCAGGTGTGAGCGGCTCCTGGAAGGCGGTGGCCACCTCCCGCGCGATGCCGACAACAGACAGGCAGTCGGGCCGGTTCGCGGTGATCTCGAGGTCGAGGACCGCATCGACGCCGCCCGGCGACGTCCGCGTGCCGTGCTCGTCCATCAGGATGAACGCCGGCCCGGCGGGCATCTCCTCGATGGACGCCACCTCGAAACCGCGCGCCGTGAGCATCTCGCCGAGCGCAGCGGGTGCGGCGCCAACGTCAACGAAGTCGCGGAGCCACGAAAGCAGGATTCTCAAAAGGGAAACTGCTCCAGGAAGCGCAGGTCGTTCTCGTAGAACAACCGGATGTCGTCCACCTTGTATTTCAACATCGCCACGCGCTCGATGCCGGTCCCGAACGCGAAGCCCGTGTAGCGTTCCGGGTCGTAGCCGACGGCCTCGAACACGGCCGGGTGCACCATGCCGCTGCCCATGATTTCCAGCCACCCCGTCCGCTTGCACACCGGGCAGCCCGCGCCGGCGCAGAACACGCAGCCGATGTAGACCTCGGCGCTCGGCTCCGTGTAGGGGAAAAAGCTGGGACGGATCTGCACCGGCGTGTCGGGCGAGAAGATCTCGCGCGCGAACGCCGTCACGGTGCCCTTCAAGTCCGCCATCGTCACGTGCTCGCCGACGACGAGGCCTTCGAACTGGCTGAACATCGGCGTGTGGGTCAGATCGAGGTTGTCGCGGCGGAAGACCTTGCCGAGGGCGATGATGCGGACCGGCGGCCGATGCGCTTCCATGTACCGGATCTGCATCGCCGAGGTGTGGGTGCGCAGCAGCGTGGCCGGCGGCCCCGAGGGCGCGATCGACTGCACGATGGGCCGGCCCAGGTACAGCGTGTCCTGCATGTCGCGCGCGGGGTGTTCGGGCGGCATGTTGAGGGCCTGGAAGTTGTGGTAATCGTCCTCGGCCTCGGGGCCCTCGAGGATCTCGTACCCCATGCGCGAGAAGATCGCCTCGATCTGTCCTCGCACGATGGTCAGCGGGTGAGCGTGGCCAAGCGGAATCTCGCGCCCGGGCAGGGTGACGTCGACGGCGCCGACCGGCGCGCGCGCCGCCGCCAGCTCGGCCTGGCGCGCCGCGAGCGCGTCCTCGATTTCGGTCTTGAACGCGTTGGCGGACTGACCAAGCGTGCGCCGCTCGTCCGGCGAGGCGGTGGCGACCGTCTTCATGAGGGTGGCGATGACGCCACCCTTGCGCCCGAGGAACCGATCGTGCGCCCGCTTCAGGTCGGTGTCACTCGCGATGCGGGAGAGTTCGTCGCAAAAGTCCTGGCGAAGGCGATCGATGTCGGACATGGAGAATTACGTCGTCCGAGGTCCGACGTCCGGGGTCCGGAGTCCGGAGTCCGGGGTCCGGAGTCGTTCAGACATTGAAGATTGCCTAGCCGGGTTCCGGAGTCCGGAGTCCGGTGTCCCGAGTCCGGTGTCGCGCGTCGACTTCGGACCTTGGACGTCGGACTTCGGACGACAGGAATCTGTCATGCCCTGGCGGACGAGCCGAGCGCGTCCTTGGCCGTTGCCGCGATGCGGCCGAACGCGGCCGGCTGCGTGGCGGCGAGGTCGGCCAGCTGCTTCCGGTCGATCGGGTTGCCGGCGACCTTCAGGCCTCGAATCAACTGTCCGTAGGTGAGCCCGTGCTCGCGCGCGGCGGCGTTGATTCGCACGATCCACAGGCGGCGGAAGTCGCGCTTCTTGTTCCGGCGGCCGACGAACGCGTACTTGAGCGCGGTATCGACGGCTTCCTTCGCGTAGCGATAAAGCGAGCCCTTCCGGGCATAGAACCCCTTGGCCCGTGAGAGCAGCTTCTTGCGCTTCGCGCGCCGCACGGTCCCGCGTTTGACTCGAGGCATCTCGAACTCTCCAGTTTACAGTTCACAGTTCACAGTTGGCCGCCGCGCAACAGTCGCGACGGTCGACTGTTGACTGTCAACTGTTGACTCATTTATACGGCAGCATCCGGTTCAGTTTCTTCTCGTCGGCGGGCGACACCTCGAACATGCCGCTCAGATGGCGCTTCTGCTTGGTCGTCTTACTGGACAGCAGATGGCGTTTGAAGGCCTTGCTGCGCAGGATTTTTCCGGTTCCGGTCTTCTTGAAGCGCTTTGCCGCGCCCCGATGGGTCTTGAGTTTGGGCATTCGCTGATCCTTGTCCTACCGTCCCGCCGTCGGCGCGGGTGTCGATCCCGGGCTCGGCGCCGTCCGTCCGCTCGCGCCGGGTTGTTTCGCGCCCGCCCGCTTCGAGAGGATGGTGTGCATCGTGTTGCCTTCCATCCGTGGCGAGGATTCGACGACCACCAGGTCGCCCAGTTCTTCGACGAGGCGCTGCAGAATGCGGCGGCCGATCTCCGGATGCGCGACCTCGCGGCCGCGGAAGAAGATCGTCGCCTTCACCTTGTCGCCATCCTCGATGAACCGTTCGATGTGCTTCTTCTTGAACTGGTAGTCGTGCTCGTCCACCTTCGGGCGGAACTTGATTTCCTTGACCTCGATGACCTTCTGGTGCTTCTTGGCTTCCCGCGCGCGTTTCTGTTCCTGGTACTGGTACTTCCCGAAATCCATGATCTTGCAGACCGGCGGCTGCGCCGTCGGCGAGATCTCGACCAGATCGAGTGCCTTCTGCCTTGCGATGGCCAGCGCCTGCTGCGGTGTCATGATGCCCAGCTGCTCGCCGCTGTCATCGATGACGCGGATCTCACGGACGCGGATCCGTTCATTTGTGCGCGTGCGATCATCACGTCGCGGGCCGGAGCGTTCGAAAGCGATACGAGCCTCCTTCAAATATGGCGGGTGAGGCCAGTAGGGCTGGTGGGGCTGGTGGGCCTCAGTGACCCACCCGCCTGACCCGCCTTACCTGCCCTGCCTGCCCCGACCTAAACCTTCGCCGACTTCTCGCCCGCCTTGCGTGCCACCTGGTCGAGAGCGGCCGTGATGAAGTCCTCGACACGGCGCGGCCCCTGATCGCCCGCCGATCGGCTGCGCACTGCTACCAGGCCCTCGGCCGCCTCGCGATCGCCGACGACCAGCATGTAGGGCACCTTCTGGAGTTGCGCTTCGCGGATCTTATACCCGATCTTCTCCTGCCGCTCATCCAGTTCAGCCCGCAGGCCGGCCGCCTTCAGTCGATCGAGCACCGTGCGCCCGTACTCCATGTGGCGGTCGGCGATCGGCAGCACGGCCACCTGGACAGGCGCGATCCAGAGCGGCAGGGCGCCGGCGTATTCCTCGATGAGCAGCGCGATGAACCGCTCGAAGCTGCCGAAAATCGCGCGGTGGATGACCACCGGCGTGTGCTCGGCGTTGTCGGCGCCGATGTACTTCAGGCGGAAGCGCTGCGGCAGCTGGTAGTCGAGCTGGATGGTCGCGCACTGCCACTTCCGGCCCAGCGCGTCGGTGACCGCGAAGTCGATCTTCGGGCCGTAGAACGCGCCTTCGCCCGGCGCGACCGTGAACGCCTGGCCCGCCTGCGTCAGCGCCTTGGTCAATTCCGACTCGGCGTGATCCCAGGTGGCCTTCTCGCCCAGGAACTCGGGCGGCCGCGTGGACAGCGTCATCTCGGGCGTGAGCCCGAAGTCGTGGTAGACGCGCTCGATGATGCGCAGCAGGCGCTCGACCTCCGCGCCAATCTGGTCCTCGGTGATGAAGATGTGCGCGTCGTCCATGATGAACTCGCGCACGCGCGTCAGGCCGCTGAGCACGCCCGACGCCTCCATCCGGTGCAGCACGCTCTGGTCGTGGATCCGCAGCGGGAGGTCGCGGTAGCTGTGCACTTCGCTCCCGTAGACCAGCATGTGCCCGGGGCAGTTCATCGCCTTCAGCCCGGCCGCTTCCTCGTCGCTGTGGGTCTGGATGAGGAACATGTTCTGCCGGTAGTGCTCCCAGTGGCCCGAGGTTTCCCAGAGGGCCTTGTTGAACACCAGCGGCGTGCGGACCTCGATGTACCCTTCGGGAAAGAGCACCGAGCGCATGTAGTTGCCGAGCAGGTTGACGAGGATCGTGCCCTTCGCCAGCCAGAACGGTTCGCCGGGCGCCCACGGGTGGAACATGAACAGGCCGAGTTCCTTGCCCAGCTTCCGGTGATCGCGCTTCTTGGCTTCCTCGATCCGGGCGAGGTACTGGTCGAGCTGTTCCTTGTTGAAGAAGGCCGTGCCGTAGATGCGCTGCATCGGCTGGTTGCGCGCGTCACCCTTCCAGTACGCGTTCGACGTGTTCAGCAGCTTGAACGCCTTCAGCCTGCCCGACGAGGGCACGTGCGGGCCGGTGCAGAAGTCGATGAACACTTCGTCGATCGTGTAGCACGAAACGACCGGGCCGCCCTTCTCTTCGATGAGCTCGACCTTCAGCGGCTCACCGCGCTTCTCGAAGTATCCCTTCGCCTCTTCCTTCGGCAGGAGCTTGCGCTCGTAGGGCAGGTCGCGGGAGGCGATCTCCTTCATCTTCTTTTCGATCGCCTCCAGGTCCTCCGGGACGAAGGGCCGATCGACGATGAAGTCGTAGAAGAAGCCGTCATCGGTGGCGGGGCCCACGCCGCACTGGGTGCCGGGGAACAGGCTCGTGACCGCGGCGGCCATCAGGTGCGCCATGCTGTGGCGATAGACGCCGAGCGATTCCGGGCTGCCGGGGGTAATGATCCGGACAGCCGCGTCGCGCTCGAGCGGAAACGACAGATCCACGAGGTGCTCGTCCACGGCGGCGGCCAGCGCTACCCGGGCGAGTCCCGGCGACAACTGCGCGGCGAGCTCGCCGACACGGGTGCCGGCGGGGACGGTGCGACTGGAGCCGTCTGGCAATATGACAGTGACCTGGCTCATTACCGGTTCAGAAATAAAAGGAAGGTGCGCTCGAGCATCGGCAGCGGTGTATCGAGGGCAGCTTCGGCTCTACGCACGGCCGGACAGCCAGATTCGACTGTGCGGCAAGAGTGGTAGGCACGGGCGGACTCGAACCGCCGACCTCCTGCGTGTCAAGCAGGCGCTCTAACCATCTGAGCTACGCGCCTAGGTTCTCCGGGAAACCGAAGGCTGACAGAAGCAATCAGTATAGCAACGGGATTCGCGGGGAGTCAACGAACGGACCCGCTTCGGAAGGCCCCGGGCCACGCACCCGGAGTGCCGCCGGCGACGCGGATGCAGCCGGCACCCCGGCAGGCAACAGCGGACGGGTTCGATCCCCGGTGCGCCGCGCGTGCAAATGACGCGGTGCAAGGGAACGGGCGCCAGGCTCAGGAGGCTGAACGCTACGGAGCGTCGCGCACCGGGAATCGACGAAGGTCGGACCGCAGGCAAAGCCGCGGTCAGGCTACTTGACGGCCTGCTTCAATGCCTTGCCCGGAGTGAACCGCACGACGCGGCGCTTCGGGATCTTGATGGGCGCGCCCGTCTGCGGGTTGCGCGCGACACGCGCCTTGCGCTGAGATGTCTTGAACGTCCCGAACCCCACGAAGGTGATCGGGTCGCCCTTCTTCAGCGAGCGGGTGATCTCGCCGAGAAACGTCTCGACGGCGGCGGCGGCGCTGGTCTTGGTCAGGCCGTTGTCCTTCGCGATCTTGCCAATCAGTTCCTGCTTGTTCATGCAACCTCCTGGTCGGCTCAGTGGCCGAGTGCCGACCGAAAAAATGCCGAGCGCAATGTCAGCGGTTATACGCGACGGCTGCATGAGTGTCAAGGGGTTTGGACGTGCGGTGAGACGCGAATGCGCCATGGCGAGCGCGCAAAACCGTCCCGTGCGCGGTCAGGCTGCTAGCCGGTCGTCTTGCTCCCGACGCGGTCGATCGCTTTCTGCAGGATCGGATCCATGGTCGCGGGTGGCGCGCCGAATTCGAGCTCGGGCTCCTCGACCGCCACGGTCGGCGTGAGGCCCTTCTCCTCGATCTGCTCGCCGCTCGGCGTGAGGAACCAGACGTTGGACAGCAGCATCGCGGTGCCGTCGGGCATCGGCACGAGCTTCTGGAGCGTCGCGCGTCCGAGCGTCCGCTCGCCAACCAGTTCCGCCCGCTTGTTTCCCGCCAGGGCCGCCGAGAAGAGTTCCGCGGGCCCGGAGGTGCCGCCGTTGACGAGGACGACCGCGGGCAACGTGATGGAGCCGTCGCCGGCCACCGCGTCGATCGATTCGCGCGGCTGGTTGCGGGCTTCACGAACCGCGAGCGTGCCGGACGGCACGAAGAGCCTGGCGACCGCGATGCCATCGGCCAGGTCGCCGCCCGCACAGTCGCGCACGTCGACGAGCAGGCGCGCCGCACCCTGCTTGCGCAGCTCGGCCACCCGGGTGCGCATCAGGTCCGCGGTCTTGGCGCTGAAGCCCTGCACCCGCACGTAACCGACCCCGCTGGACTGCATGTGCGCGGTAATGTCGGGCGCCGGGATCTGCTCGCGTGTCAGTTCGACGACGTGCGGATCGGCGGCATTGCTGCGGATGACGGTGAGCTTGACCTTCGAGCCGGGCGCGCCACGCAGGAGCCGCATCCCTTCGAACACCGACATCTCGCGGGTCGGCCTGGCGTCAATCAGGCGCACGAAATCGCCCGCCCGCAACCCGGCCTTCGCCGCGGGCGATCCGTCGCGCGCCGCGATGATGCGCAAGTAGTACTGGCGCGTCAGGTCGAGGCCAACATCGCCCGCCGGCAGCTTCTCGCCGCTCTGGACCGCCTTGGCCTCTTCGCGCGTGAGGTAGGCGCTGTCCGGGTCGAGCGATTCGGCCAGGCCGCGCATCGCGCCGGCCATGATGCGATCGGAGTTCACGTTCTCGACGTAGTTCGACACCACCAGCCTGACGACGTCCTGGAAGACGCGCAGGTGCGTGATGGTTTCCTCGTGGGCCATCGCGTTGCCGAGAAAGCCGCCGATGACGGCGAAGGCGATGACTGGCGCCGAAACGAGCAGGACAATCAGACGGGTTCTGGAAGTCATTGAAAAAGGGGCCCCTATCGCTTTTTCAGCCATTGTACCGGATCGACGGCCTTGCCGTCGATTCGCAACTCGAAGTACAGCCCCGGTTTACCCGCTGGCGTGTGTCCAACCTCGCCTACCGCCTGGCCGCGTGCGACACGTGCGCCGCGCGTGACCGCCACCGAATCGAGATAGCCGTAAAGCGAGTAGGCCTGGCCACCGTGGTCGATGATGACGAGGTTGCCGAAGCCGGTGAACGGTTCGGCATAGGCCACCACTCCGTCCTGGATGGCCTTGGCCGGCGCGCCGCCCGGAGCCGCAATTTCGACCCCGGCGTGCACGGTCGTCGTTCCGAAGCGGGGATCCCGCCGAGATCCGAAGCGGCCCGCCACTGTGCCCGGGGCTGGCCAGTCGATCGAGCCGCGAAGGCGAACCAGCGCCGCGATTGCCGCCGGCTGTGCCGCCGGACCTCGTCCGGCGGCTGGTGCCAGCGCCGCCAGTTTCTGCTGGGCCGCCTGCAGTTCGCCCATCAGCCGCGCGTTCAGATCGCGCTTGGCGTCAATCTGCGCAATCAGGCTGGCGTGTCGAGCGACCGCCGATGTCGCGGCCTGCCGGGCGCTCTCAGCCTGCGCCTCGAGCGCCTGGATGCGGGCGCTTCGTTCGGCGAGCGTTCGCTCGGTCGTGCGCAGGTCGTCGAGCGCGGCGCGAACGCGCTGGGCTCGCGCCCGATCGGTGGCGACGAGGGCGCTGACGGTCCTGTAGCCGCGCGCGGCGGCCGAGACGTTGTGGACATCGAACAACAGCCGCAGGTACCCAGGCCGGCCGAGCTTGTAGAGTTCCACAAGCCGCGCCGCCAGGCCAGGCGTCTCGGTCGCCAGGTGGGTTTCGAGCGCGCCGATGCGCGCCGCCATCTCGGCATGTTGCCGGCCGACGTCCCTGAGTTCCTGTTCGGCCAGCCGGACTTCCTCGGTCTTCAGATCGCGCTCCACTTCGAGCTGCCGCAGCTCGCCGAGCAGCGTGCGTTCCTGCCGCGCCAGCCCTTCGGCCTCGCGCTGCAGGGCCGTGAGCCGATCCGGCGCCTGGGGCGACAGGCGACCCGTGGGCGCCGCCGCCGGGCACACGGCCAGCAGCACGGCCATCACCGCGGCGAGGCGAACCGGCGGGAGCGAGTGGGACATCCGTTTTCCCGATGGCGGGCGTGCAGGCCCGCGCGTCGCCTAGAAGATCGGCTTCCCGTCCATGCTCTTCGGCACCTCGACGCCGAAATACTTGAGCACGGTCGGCCCCAGATCGATGATCTGGGCGGCGTCGACCGAGAACTTGTGGTTCGACAGGATGGTGCCGGGCTCCGTCTTGTAGTCGAACGAGCAGTGGTCGCCGCTCCATTTCCGCATGTTCGGGTAGACGAGGCCGGCGGGCGAGCCGCCGAGCGAGGTCTGCCACGACACGCGATAGCCGTCGGCGAATCCCACCTGCAGGTCCGGGGCGTCCGCGATGTACGGTCCCCAGAACACATCGTCGCGCTTGTAGACGGCGCTCACGATCTGCGCGCCCGTATTCGGGTCGCGCATTGCGAGCAGCTTCTTCGCCATCTCGTCCTGCAGTTCCTTGTACTCGGGCCCGGCATGCACCGTCCCATGGCCTTCACGGCCGGCCATGTTGAAGTAGATCTGCCCGAGGCCGAGCGAGTAGGCCTTGGACTTCGACCAGTCCACGTTCTCCCAGAACTGCCCGCCCGAGAACAGGTCGTTCAGGTTCTTGCTGCCGGCCTGGCCCTGTCGCGAGATGTAGCCGTTGTCGACGAGCCAGGTGTTCAGGTTGACCGCCTGGCGGAACGAGTGGAATCCGTGATCGGACAGCACGATGACGGTCGTGCCGGCATCGACGCGTTTCAGCACGTCGCCGACCAGGCGGTCGCAGCGCTCGTAGACGCGCTGGATCGAGTCGCCGTACTTCGCCGCGTCCGCGACGTTGTACATCGGGTGCGTGGGATCGAGGAACCGCCAGAACATGTGCTGCACGCGGTCGGTCGATTCGAGCACGCCGACCAGCAGGTCCCATTTCTTCGAGTCGACCTCGTGGAGGATGACGCGCGCCCGATCGTCGAGGGCGCGGAACAGATCGTCCATGAACGCCTTCTCGTCGATGCGGTCCTCGTTGAGCGGCCAGGTGGCCTCGGCCCAGCCGAGTGTTCGATAGGTGCCGAGCTCCTTCTGGATCTGCGGCGCGAATGATGCCGGCGCGGAAATGGGGAGCACCGGCGAGTCGGGCCGCCAGTTGACCGGCGAGACGTACAGCTGCAGGTCCTGTCCCGCATGAATGAGGTAGAGCTGCGCCATGCCGCGGACCTTGATCAGCATGTTGATGCGGAAGGTGAGCGGCACCCACGTGCTCCACTCGCCTTCTTTCATCTCGACGCTGGTGCCGTCGATGTCGATGCGCGCGCTCTTCGCCTCGCGATTCCAGTGAATCGTGAAGGGCAGGTTGACGGCCAGGTGCGCCGTCAGCTCGGCGAGCTGGGCCTGGTCGGCGTCGGACAGCTTCCCGCCTTTGGCCCTGATCGCGTCCTCCTCGGCCTTGATGATCGGGTTGTCCGGCCCCACCAGCTCGGTCGTCGCGGTGTCGCCGTCGAAGACCAGGCGCTTGAGGATCCCCCCCATCTCGGTGTTGCCTTCTTCGTAACGACTGAGGTCGGTCGCGAAATAGTAGAAGGTGCCAATCGTCCCCTTGATGTCGGGGAGCGGCAACCCCGAGAGCATCGCGCCGTTGGGGATGTCTTCGGCCGGGAACGTGACCGGCACGGTCAGAATGCGCGACCGCACGCCGGCGCGGCCCGCAATCACCCAGAACGAGGTGCCGCCCCGCAGCGACTCGACTTCCGGCATCGCCACCGGGATGTAGTTGAACAGGAACTTCGGCGCGACGCGCTTGACCATGCCGAGGTCCGGCATGTAGGTGCGCTTGTCGCGGATCAGAAAGTCGTAGACGTCGTGGCGCCCCGGGTTGCCGCCAATGGCGAACGACGACCACGAGGTGGGCGACTCGGGTGAGGGCGTGGTGCCGAGCGGCATGAACGTGCCCTCGTGTGCGAGACGCGCCATGTTCGGCAGGCGGCCTTCGGCCATCCATCGCTGAACGAGCCGCGGGTCCATGCCGTCGAAGCCGAGGATGACCAGCTTCTGTGTGAACTTCTGTGGCGGTTCCGGGGAACCGCACGCAAGCGCCAAGGCCAATCCGGCAAGCGGAAGGGCCAGCCGTGTTTTCGTGAATCTCATGGAGAAGCGATGCATAAGAGTCAGCAGGTGATCAATTATATCACTCCGCCTTTGCCGCTTCGCGGCTTTGGCAGGGACAAGATAGGATCGCACCGTGCGCGCCATTGGCATCGATCACGGCGAGCGCCGCGTCGGCGTGGCCATCAGCGACGAGTCGAAAACTCTCGCCCGGCCGCTGACGGTCATCCGCAACTCCGGCTCGGACCGCGCCACGGTCGACGAAATCGTGAAGCTCATCGAGCAGTGCGTCGCCGAGGACGGATCGCTCGATCTGATTGTCGTGGGCCTGCCGCGGCGGCTCGACGGGACGCCAAGCGAGCGGACCGAGCGCGTGGCGGAGTTCGTGCGCGTGTTGCAGGGTCGCACGCGGATTCCCGTGGTGATCGAGGACGAGCGACTCAGCAGCCGCGAGGCCGAGAGCCGGCTTGCGATGTTCCACAAGAGCTGGCGCGACCGCAAAGCGCTGCTCGATGCCGCCTCGGCAGCCGTCATCCTGCAAGACTACCTGGATCGTCCGAAATGAAGAAGCTGTTCGTTGTCCTCCTTACGCTCGGAGTGATCATCGCGGGGGTCGGTGTCCTCGCCGTGGTGATCTATGAACGTCCGGCTGAGCCGTTCAAGGGGTACGACCTGTCCGAGCAGTTCGTGGATCTGCCGCAGGGAGCCTCGACGCGCGCGATCGGGGACAAGCTCGTCCAGGCGGGCGTGGTGCGCGACACGCTGACGTTTCGCGTGGCGCTCTGGCGGTCCGGGGTCGCGCGCCAGCTCAAGGCCGGCGAGTACCGCTTCGACCGGCCCGTGAGCGCGCTCGACGTCGCCGGCAAGATCGCGCGCGGCGAGGTGTACCTGCGCCCGATCACGTTCCCCGAAGGGCTGACCATCGACGACATGGCGGCACTCTTCGAAGCGCGCGGCTTCGGCACCGCGGCGTCATTCCGGGCGGCCGCCGCCGACCGGTCGCTTGTCGAAGATCTGGATCCGCAGGCTCGCGATCTCGAAGGGTACCTGTTTCCCGAGACCTACGCGCTGCCCAGGCGCGCATCGGCCCGGGACCTGGTTCGCATGATGGTGCACCGGTTCCATCAGGTGTTCGCGCCCCTTCGAGCCGCCGGCGAAGCGGCGGGCCTGTCCGTGCGCGAGGTGGTGACGCTGGCTTCAATCGTCGAGAAGGAGACCGGCCGGTCCGACGAGCGGCCGATCGTCTCGGCCGTGTACCTGAACCGCCTGCGCATCGGCATGGGCCTGCAGTGCGATCCCACCGTGATCTACGGGCTGCGCCGCGCGGGCCGTTATGACGGGAACCTGACGCGCGACAGTCTCGCGTGGGACTCGCCCTACAACACCTACCGGCACGCCGGCCTGCCGCCCGGGCCCATCGCGGCGCCCGGCCGGTCATCGCTCGAAGCCGCCGTGCACCCGGCTGCGGCGGACTACCTCTACTTCGTCAGCCGCAACGATGGGTCGCACGTGTTCGCGCGCTCGCTCGAGGAGCACAACCGGAACGTGTACCGATATCAGAAGCTGTATTTCCGCAGGGACACGGAACGTAGTCGGTAGTCGGTAGTCGGTAGTTTGCCTGTCGGCACTGGTCATCTACCGTCTACCAGCTGCCCCGTCGTCAGCACGCCCTACCCGTGGATCCGCTCGGCCCATCCGAGTTTCCGCCGGAGGACTTCGAAGTACGTCCGGGTGGACGCGCGAATCAGCCGTACCCGGTGCTCCGCCCGGCAGATCGTCACGACATCGTCCGGCTGCAGGCGCAGGCCGACCTGCCCGTCGAAGGTCACGTACATCTCGTCCCCGCCGTCGCGCGCCAGCGGTTGCACGCGCACTTCTTCGGAGGCGGGGAAGACGACCGGTCGATTGGTCAGGATGTGCGGCGCGATGGGAGTGAGCACGAGCGCGTCAACCGCCGGGTGCACGATGGGGCCGCCGGCCGACAGGTTGTAGGCCGTCGAGCCGGTTGGCGTGGCGATGATCAGGCCGTCGGAAGTGAACCGGGCGACGAAGTGGTGCCCGACCGACACGGACAGGTCGATGATGCGCGACAGCGGACCGCGCGTGATGACGACGTCATTGAGAAGCACTCGATCGATCAGGACCTCGTTGCCCCGGCGGACCGATGACCGCAACATCAGTCGCTCGTCGATCGTCGCGGTTCCCTCGAGCGCCGAGGCCAGGGACGGATAGAGTTCGGGCAACGTGATCTCGGTGAGGAAACCTAGCCCGCCGAAGTTCACCCCGAGGATCGGCACGTCGCGACCGGCCTGCGCGATGCGGTCGGCCATGCCCAGCAAGGTGCCGTCGCCGGCGAGCACCAGGATGAGGTCCACCGACTCCGCCAGGCCATCCTTCGGCACGGCGGTCCACTCGGCACCTGCGCCAGCCAGTGCGGCCGTCGCGGTCTCGAAGACCGGTTCCACTCCCCGCCGTTTGAGCCAGGCCGCGATCTCGAGCAGGTGTGGCGCCGCGGCCACCAGTCCGCTCTTGGCGACGATCCCCACGCGCTTGATCATGTCCGACATTCTACCTTCGTCATTCCACGTTCCGTCCGGAAACCACCCGGTCAGCTGCCTGCGGCGATGTCGTGCCTGAAATGCACGAGGAACTCCTGGTTGCCGGTCGCCCCGGTGATCGGCGACGGCAGGGCGGCCACGCGGCGCAATCCGACGGCCGCAGCCGCGTCCGTGATTTCGACGAGCACGCGCTCGTGCACGGCCGGGTCGCGCACGATGCCCTTGCGTCCCACCTCGTCGCGACCGGCCTCGAACTGCGGCTTGACGAGAACGACGAGGTCGGCGCCTGGCCGGAGCAGGGCCGGGACGGCCGGCAGAATCAGGCGGAGCGAGATGAACGAGACATCGATCGTGACGATGTCGACCAGGTGAGCCAGCACGTCCGGCGTCAGGGTGCGGGCGTTGACGCCTTCGAGCACGACGACGCGCGCGTCGTTGCGCAACCCCCAGTCCAGCTGCCCGTGCCCGACATCGAGCGCGACGACGCTGCGCGCGCCGCGCCGGAGCAGGACATCGGTGAAGCCGCCCGTCGAGGCGCCGATGTCGAGCGCGTCACGGCCGGCGACCGGGATGGCCCAGGCGTCGAGCGCATGCGCGAGCTTCACGCCTCCGCGGCCGACATAAGGATGATCGGGCTGGATGAGCGCGATGTCCGCGTCGGCGGGCACGGCCGTGCCCGCCTTCGGGACGACGACGCCGTTCACGCGAACGTGCCTGGCGAGCACGAGGGCTCTCGCCCGTTCGCGCGACACGGCGAGGCCGCGTTCGACGAGCAGCGTGTCCAGGCGGATCTTCATGTTGGAACAGCGAACCGCGATCAGGGCTCAGGGATCGGGGGGGCGACCGACGCCCGTTCGCTCATTTCGTCCGGCAGACGACCCACTCGACGATGTCCCCGAGGTGTCCCTCGTCGAGCGAGGCCGCGGCGAGTATGGCATGCGCCCGTTCGGCGCACGCCCGCGCACGCGTCCGCGAGGCGTCGAGGCCGATGACCGCCGGGAACGTCAGTTTGCCGGCGGCGGCGTCCTTGCCGACCGTCTTGCCGAGATCTTCGGCCTTGCCCTCGACATCGAGGATGTCGTCGACGATCTGGAAGGCGAGCCCGAGCTCGGTCGCGTAGGTGTCAATCGCGTGGACCAGGCGCTCGCCGGCCCCGGCCATGATCGCGCCCGCCACCGAGGCGGCGCGAATGAGCGCGCCGGTCTTGCACGCGTGCATCCGTTCGAGCGTCTCGAGGTCGCCCCGCGCGGCCGCGGTCTCTCCGGTCGACTGCAGATCGATCGCCTGGCCTCCCACCATGCCGGCCACGCCCGCCGCGGCGGCGATGGTCTCGATGACGCGGAGCTTGCGGGTCAGCAGGTCGGCTTCGTCGCCGGCCGGCTCCCGTGCCAGGAGCGCGAAGGCCTCGGTCAGCAGGCCGTCGCCGCCCAAAATGGCCATGCCCTCCCCGTACACCACGTGCAGCGTCGGCCGCCCGCGGCGCATGGTGTCGTTGTCCATCGCCGGCAGGTCGTCGTGGATGAGGGAGTAGGTGTGGATCATCTCGATCGCGCAACCCGCCGGCAGCGCGAGGGCGAGCAACTCGTCGGGCGTCCGGACTGCGTACGCCACGCGGACGTCGGGATGCGCGGCGACGCACTCGGCCGCGGCGAGTGCCAGGAGCGGCCGGAACCGCTTGCCGCCGGCGAACACGCTGTAGCGCATCGCTTCGCCGACGATCGGCGGGCACGCGGGCGCCGCCGGCAGGAACCGGTCGAGCGCGTGGTCGATCGCCTGGCGTCGCGACCGGAGGTACTGGTCGAGCGCGGGATTCACCGCTCCTTCTCCCCCCGGTCCGCCGGCATGCCCGAGGGCCGGCCCTCGGCGCTTCGATCGAGTCCGAGCGAGCCGGCCGCCGCGCGCACCTCGCCCCGCTCGTCGAGGATTTCGATACGCCGCTCGGCCTCTTCGAGCCGCGCGTGGCAGTAGCGGGACAGCTGCACACCGCGCTCGTAGAGTTCGAGCGCCTGTTCGAGCGACAGGTCGCCTTCCTCGAGGCGCTTCACGGTGGATTCGAGTTCGGCGATCGCCGCCTCGAAGTCCTTGATGGTCGGGTCCATAAATGCCTCTTCACGAAGTGCGAGGTGCGACGTGCGACGTGCAACGTGCGGTGCGACGTGCCTTGTGCGACGTGCGTGCAAAGTGCGCTGTGCGCGACGGTGCGTGCTCAGTGCCAGGCGCTATTCCTCGGTTCGCTCCTCCACCCTGCAGCCCAGTTCGCCGCGGGCGAGCGTCACGCGCACCTGTTCGCCTGGAGCAACGCCGGCCGCGTCGCGGATGGCGCGCGTGCGCGTCGCGTCCCAGCAGACGGCGTAGCCGCGGGCGAGGACCGCCAGCGGGCTCAGATTGTCGAGCCGCGCGGCCGCGCTCCGGAACCGCAGGTCGGCGCGATGACGCGCGCGCGCCAGCGCCGCCCGCAGGGCGCTGTCCCCATGGCCCAGGCGCGTGCGGGTCCTCTCGAAGCGCCGCCGCACATCGCCGGCCTCGAGCGCCGCCCGCAGCTGCTGATGCCGCCGTTGCTGCCGCGCCAGCCTGGCGCCGGCGGCGCGCTGGAGATCGTGCGTCAGGTCCGCGACGTAGCGGCCGCGGTTGGCGAGCCGCACGGGCCAGCCGGCCAGCGCCGTGACGCCGCTCAGTTGATGCACGCGCGACCGCAGGCGGTGCAGCCGCGCGTTCGCCGCGGCCCCCAGCCGCTCCCGCAACTGGTCGATCCGGGCGCAGAAGTCGTCTTTGGCGCGGACGACGATCTCGGCGGCGGCCGACGGCGTCGGGGCGCGCACGTCCGCGACGAAATCCGCGATCGTGAAGTCCACCTCGTGGCCGACGGCAGACACCACCGGCACCGGCGAGAGGGCGATGGCCCGCGCCACGGCCTCCTCGTTGAATGCCCAGAGATCCTCGATCGATCCGCCACCGCGTCCGACGATGATCACGTCGACGCCGGGCACGCGCCCGACGGCCGTCAGGCCGCGCGCGATGTCCGCCGCCGCACCCTCGCCCTGCACTCGGGTCGGCCGGATCACGAGGTGCGCGTTCGGGTAGCGGCGCCTCAGGACCTTGACGATGTCGCGGACGGCCGCGCCGTCGAGCGAGGTGACGATGCCGATCTTGGCGGGCAGCGCCGGCAGCGGCCGCTTGCGTGCCGTGTCAAACAGCCCTTCGGCCTGCAGGCGTTTCTTCAACTGGTCGAAGGCCAGCTGCAACGCGCCCAGGCCGTGCGGCTCCATGTGCTCGCACACCAGCTGGTACTCGCCCTTGGGATCGTAGACGCTCAGCCGGCCGCGCGCGATGACGTGCAGGCCGTCTTCCGGCTTGAACCGCAGGTACCGCAACGCCGATCGAAACATGACCGACCTGATCTGCGCGCCGCCATCCTTCAGCGTGAAATACAGGTGCCCGGTATTCCACACGCGCCCGTTCGAGATCTCCCCTTCGACCCAGATCTCCGGGAAGGTGCCCTCGAGTACTTCGCGCACTGCGGAGGTGAGTTCGCTGACCGTGAACACGCGCCGGGTGGGCGCGGCTGGCGCGGCCGGCGCCGGCTCCGGCGTCTCGGGTTCGTCTTCGAAGGGCAGGTCGAACAGGTCTGGCATTGCAGTTGTCCGGAGTCCGGAGTCCGATGTCGGCAGTCGGCAGTCGGTGGACGGTAGTCGGCCTGTCACACCGTCAGGCACACTGGACGCCGAGGCTTGGACGCGCCGTCCAGTGTCTACCGTCTACTGACTACTCTACTGATCCGCCTCGGCGTGCGCCGCGCGTTTCATCTCGAACAGGGCATCGGCCGTCAGGCTGATCCGGCGGATGGCGGTCGCCTTGCCCGTCGCTTCGTCGGCCGTGATGAGCACCGCGTGCAGTTTGGGATCGCCCGTGGCCGGTTCGAAGCGGTTGGGCAGGCCGGTCCGAAAGCGCGCGAGCGCCGCCTGTTTCTCCGTGCCGATGATCGAGTCGTAGGGGCCGGTCATGCCGACGTCGGTGATGTAGGCGGTGCCCCCCGGCAGGATCCGTTCGTCGGCCGTCTGCACGTGCGTGTGCGTGCCAACGACGGCGGTGACCTGGCCGTCCAGGTGCCATCCCATCGCGATCTTCTCGGACGTGGCCTCGGCATGAAAATCGACCAGGATGATCCGGGTCTGCCGCTTGAGCGCCTCGACCTCCTTCAGCACGACCGCGAACGGGTCGTCGATGGCCAGCATGAACACGCGCCCCATGATATTGACGACGCCCACCGGCCGGCCGGCGTCCGTGTGTGCGACGAAGGCGCCGCGGCCCGGCACCCCCGCCGGGTAGTTGGCGGGCCGCAGCATGCGCGGCTCGGCGCCGATGTAGGCGAGCGCCTCTTTCTTGTCCCAGACGTGGTTACCCGACGTCATCGCATCCACGCCGCACCCGGCAATCAGGTCGCCCACCTCGCGCGTGATGCCAAAGCCGCCTGCAGCATTCTCCACGTTGGCGACGACGAAGTCCGCGCCGGTGTCCGCAACGAGCGTGTCGAGGCCGTGTCGGACGAGGTCGCGCCCGGGCCGGCCGAAGATGTCGCCGATAAACAGGATCTTCATCGAGTGACTCTGCGCGATCGTGCGCGTGCAGTCGGAGCCTTCACGAAGGCAGGAGCGGGGATGTGAGAACGGGTGACTCACGCACGATCCGGCGGGGCCCCCGACGCGGCATCCGCGTTGGGGTGCCCGGGCGGCGCCCCCGACGCGGCATCGATACGGGGTTCCCCATCACCCCCCGCCTGGGTGATCGGGACGTTGATCTCCTGGCCTCGACGTTCGGCGACCTTCGGGAGCACGATGCGCAACTCGCCACCCTGCAACGTGGCGCTCGCGCGGCCAGCGTCGAAGGCGCCGGTCAATCGGACCGCCCGGGCGAAATGCCCGAAGCCCCGTTCCACCAGGTGGAAGCTGCCGCCGGCCCGCTCGCCGGCATCGTGCGGCACCTTGTCGCCGGCGACGATCACGACGCCATGCTTGATGAGCACGCGCAGGTCGCCCGCCCGCACACCCGGCAGATCCACGTTGACCTCCACCGTCGACTCGGTCTCGAGCACGTCGAGCGGCGGGGTCGTTTCGCCGGCCGAGAGGCGGTGGCCGGCCGAGCGGGAGATGTCGTCGAACAGGCGTCCGATCTCGACGGCCAAGTCGCGCGATTCCGACGCCAGCAGCAGCCGATGCAGTTCACGCATGAAGAGTAGTGCCGGGCCTCACATCTCATCATCGCACAGTCATCCGGTCGGTCGCCAGCACCGCCTGCAGCAATACGGCCGCGCCGTGCGCGCAATCCTCCCACCTGGTCGCTTCCTTCGGCGAGTGACTCACGCCGCCGAGGCTGGGCACGAAGATCATGCCCATGGGGCCCACGCGGGCCATCATCTGCGCGTCGTGGCCCGCGCCGCTCGGCAGGCGCACCGAGCGGAGGCCGAGGTCGGCCGCCACGCGCTCGATCGCGCCGGCGACCGCGAGTGACGCCATCGCCCCGTCGTGATGGCTGAGCGGCGCGATGGTGACCTCGGTCTGCGTCTCGAGGGCAATCGTCGCCGCCCGCGTCTCGATCGCCTGCTCGAGGCGCGCGATCTTCGCGGACGAGAGGTCGCGCAGTTCGATCGTCAGCTTCACCAGACCGGGCACGACGTTCGGCGCATTGGGCGAGACGCTCAGTTGGCCGACGGTGCCGACGTGCCGTCCCGGCTCCGCGCGCACCACCTCGTTGACCGCCAGCACCAGCCGGGCGGCCGCGACCAGGGCGTCGTGCCGCTCCGGCATCGGCGTCGTGCCGGCATGATTGGCCACCCCGCGCACGGTGGCCTCGAATCGATCGATGCCGACGATTCCCTCGACCACGCCGATGGCGGCCCCGGTCTTCTCGAGCACACCGCCCTGCTCGATGTGCAATTCCAGATAGCAGTGGATCGAGCCGGGTGCGCGCCGCGCCTGCGCGATCTGCGCCGGGTCGCCGCCGATCGTCCGGATTGCGTTCGCGCGGCTGACGCCGTTCCAGACATGCTCCATCTCGCCCTCGCGCAGCTCACCGGCCGCGGCCCGGCTGCCGTCGAGGCCGCTGCCGTATGCCACGCCTTCCTCGTTCGCCCACACGACCATCTCGAGCGGGTGCTCGGTCGTGATGCCCGCCTCCGCCAGCGCCAGCATCACCTCGAGCGCCGCCAGCGTCCCGAGCGGGCCATCGAAGTTGCCTCCATTGGGCACCGAGTCGATGTGGGACCCGAACAGGATCGGCGGCCGCGCCGGGTCGCGCCCTTCGCGCCGACCGATGATGTTGCCGGCCGCGTCGATGCGGGGAGTGAGGCCGGCCGTGCGCATGAGATCGGTCACGTACCGCCTGCCGCCGACATCGGCGTCGGAATACGCCACGCGCGTGACGCCATCCGCGAACGTGCCGCCGGGGGGACGGCCGAATGTGCTGAGGCCTTCGATGTGTCCCTGCAGGCGCGCTGCGTTGATGGCCGGGACACCGGGCGACGCGGTCCGTCGAAGGGCCTGACCGGGGCGCACAGCCAGGGTCGCGGTGCCGAGCAGGACCAGCGTCATCGCGATGAAAGGCGCCGTTCGGATCGGGCAATCGAGGCGGGGCATGCGGCATTATCGCCCACTTCCGGCCGCTTCCGTGCCCGCGGGCGGCCCTTGCATACCTTGTGCGATATTTCGTTGACACGCCACATGTGACGATGGCATCGTCGTCGTCGAGGTCAGAAAGGGATAGGGCTTATGCAGGGAACGGCCGTTTCATCCGTGTTACGTGAACGGCTTGGGTTCGAGGCAACCGGCGCACTGGTGGATCTGCTGGACGACTCCAGGCAGGAATGGCAGGACGAGGTGTTGAGCGTGACGACAGAGCGGTTCGGACGCGTGGTGGCCGAAGAGTCGGCGAAGCTGCGAGTGGAACTGGCAGGTTTCCGCGCCGAGCTCCTGAAATGGTCGTTCCTTTTCTGGATCGGTCAGGTTGCGGCGGTCGCCGGTCTTCTCGCCTTCATGCTCCGCAGATGAGCCGAAATGGGGCGAGGCCCCCCTCGCCCCGGCCGGCTTCCTATCCGCGAGCCCAGGACCTGGACCCCATGCGCGGTCCTCAGCCCCGGGGCGCCGCTTCCATGACTCGCCTGCGCGTGTAGGCAATCAACCCGCCTGCGTCGATGATCGCCTGACGCGCCTTCGGCAGCGGTTCGATCTTGAAGGTTCTGCCGGTCGTCTTGTTGACGACCGTGTCAACGCCGACTTCCAGATCGTCACCTTCCGAGGCATCGATATCCGGGCAGATGATCGTCCGCAGTCCCAGGTTGCATGAGTTCTGCAGAAAGATACGCGCGAACGCCCTGGCCACGATGATGAGATCGTGGCCCTTCAGCGTGGAGGCCGCCTGTTCGCGCGAGGAGCCGCAGCCGAAGTTGTTGCCCGCCACGACGACGCTGCCCGCCGGAATCCGTTTCTCGCGCAGCTTCACGTTGATGTCCAGATCGGCGAACGCGTACTGCGGCGTTTCCGTGGGCAGCACGGTGGCCATGAACCGGCCTGGGTAAATGGTATCGGTCGAGATATCATCGCCGAGCTTCAACACGACTTGTGACATATCAGTTCCCCCTCGGATCCGAAATCACTCCCCGAGCCGCGCTGACGGCGGCGACCGCCGGCGAGCACAGGTACACTTCTGACTGCGGATTCCCCATGCGCCCCTTGAAATTTCGGTTGGTCGTCGACAGCGCCACTTCGCCGTCTCCCAGCGCGCCCTGGTGCACGCCCAGGCAGCAGCCACAGCCGGGATTGACGATGACCGCGCCGGCGTCGGCGAGCTGCATCAGGTAACCGCGCTTCATCGCTTCCTTGTAAATCCGCCACGAGGCCGGGAACACGAGCATGCGCACGCCGCTCGCGACCTTCTTCCCGTCGAGCAGTCGTGCCGCGATCTCGAGATCGTCCAGGCGGCCATTCGTGCACGAGCCGATCACGACCTGCTGGATCTTCGTGCCGGCGACCGCGCTGACGGGTTTCACGTTGTCGACCGTGTGCGGGCAGGCGATCTGCGGCACCAGTGTCGTGGCGTCAATCTGGACGACCCGTGCGTAGACGGCGTCCGCATCCGGCGTGACCCGATCGAGCCGGTCCGTGACGCCCGCCTCTTCCCGCAGATGCCGCTCGGTCTCGTCGTCGGCCGGGACGATGCCGGAAGTCGCGCCCGCCTCGACCGACATGTTGCACAGCGTCAGGCGGCCGGAGGTGGACATCCGGCGGATGGTGTCGCCGTGGAACTCGATGACCCGGAAGTTTGCGCCTTCCGCCGTCAGCAGGCCGACCAGGTGCAGGATCAGATCCTTGGGCGCCACGTACTGCGGCAGGTCGCCGGTGACGACGACTTTGATCGTCGCGGGCACCTCGACGTTGAGCGCCTTGCCGAGCGCCCAGACCGCAGCCATCTCGGTGGCCCCGATGCCGAACGCGAAGGCGCCGAGCGCGCCGTGGCTCGTCGTGTGGCTGTCGGTGCCGACGACGACGCCGCCGGGCCGCACGTAGCCGTACTCAGGCAGGATCTGATGGCAGATCCCCCCTTCGTCGCCGCGCACGTCGTGGAAGCGCGTGATGCCCTGCTTCGCCACGAAGTCCCGAATCTTCTTCTGGTTGGTGGCGGTCTTCGCCGTCTCCGCCGGCACGCGATGGTCGAAGATGATCGCGATCTTCGACGGGGCCCACACCCTGGCGTCGAGGCCGGTGCCCTTGTACACCTCGTTGAATTGATTGATGACGAGCGCGCCGTTCTCGTGCGACATCGCCAGGTCCACGGCCGGCTCGACGACGTCGCCGACCTTGACCGTGGATTTGCCCGCAGCCCGGGCCAGGATCTTCTCGACGATGGTCATGCCCATCGGGTTCTCCTTGATATGGATAGTAGCGAGTAGTGAGTACTGCTGGGTCGATGATTGACAGTCGATGGTCAATCGTTGCGATCGCGGCGGGCGCGGGTCAGAACGATGAACCATCAACTATCAACCATCGACGTCCCGGACGATCACACGGCCTTCCGCTCTCTGAATCCCTTGATTTCGTCGCTGCTGTAGCCGAGACCGCGCAGCACGTCCTCGGTGTGCGCGCCGAGGCGCGGCGGCGGCGATTCGAGCTCGCCCGGCGTGTCCTCGAACTTCGCCGTCAGGTTGAACAGGCGCAGCGGACCGATGCCCGGCTCGTCGATCGTCTGGATGGTGCCGCGGTGCTCGATTTGCGGCGCCGCCAGGGCGTCCTGCAGCGAGAGGATCGCGCCCGACGGCACGCCCTTCGAGTTGAGGACGTCCACCCAGTGGCCGGTCGGCTTCTCCACCAGCTTCGCTTCGATGATCGGCGTCAGCGCCCTGCGGTTGGCCTTGCGGACGTCACGCTTCGCGAACCGCTCGTCGGTCTTGAGTTCCGGCACGCCCAGCACGTCGCAGAGGCTTTCCCACTGCCGCTGCTCGTTGGCGGCGATGTTGATGTGGCCGTCGCAGGTGCGGAAGGTGCCCGAGGGCGCGGCCGTCATGTTGTCGTTGCCGAGCAGTTGCGGCGGCTTGCCGCCGATCAGCCAGTTGGCGGCCACCCAGCCGAGCAGCGGCATGATCGAGTCGATCATCGCCACGTCGATGAACTGGCCGCGGCCGGAACGCTCGCGGTGATAGAGGGCGCCCATGATGGCGAACGCCGCGTTGAGGCCGCCGACGGTGTCGCACAGGGGAAAGCCGGCCCGCAGGGGGTTCAACCGCTCGTCGCCGTTGATCGCCATGACGCCGCTCAGGCCCTGGATGATCTGGTCGTAGGCCGGCTTGTCCGCGTCGGGACCGGTCTGGCCGAACCCCGAGATGGCGCAGTAGACGAGGCGCGGGTTCATCTGCTTCACGACCGCCCACGGAAAGCCGAGACGGGCGAGGACGCCCGGCCGGAAGTTCTCCACCAGCACGTCGGCGGTCTTCACCAGGCGTTCGAAGATCTCCTTGCCGTCCGCTTCCTTCAGATTCAGCGTCAGCGACTTCTTGTTGGTGTTCTGCGCGAGGAAACTCGTCCCCATCAGCTGCTGGTTCAGCTCGGGTACATTTCCCAGCTTGCGGGCGAGATCGCCGCCGTCGGGATTTTCGATCTTGATGACTTCGGCGCCCGCCAGCGCGAGGTGCAGCGTGGCAAACGGGCCCGCGAGGACATTGGTCATGTCCAGGACCCTGACGCCTTCGAGCAGTTTCATGATTCCGCTCCGATATGATCAGTGCGACGTGCGAAGTGCGACGTGCGTTGTGCGGTGCGAGGTGCGTTGTGCGGTGCGACGCGCGATGTGCGAGCGGCGGCCGCACTCCGCACCGCACATCGCACTGCGCACCTAGCACGTCGCACCTTGTGGTATCAGTCCCGTCTTCATCGTCCGACCGGGCAGCTCCCGGCCGAGCACCTCGGCGGCGTTCTTCGCGACATCGACGAGTGGGTCCACCTTCACGTGCGCCGCGAGTCCCATGCGATGGAACATGTGCACGAGGTCTTCGGTGCAGACGTTGCCGCCGGCGACCGCGGTGAACGGGCAGCCGCCGAGGCCGGCGAACGCCGCCTCGAAACACGTGACGCCGGCGCGCAGCGCCCCGTAACAGTTGGCGAGACCGAATCCGTAGGTGTCGTGCAGGTGGCAGGCGCATTCGATGCGCGGATCGAGGGCGCGGACCGCCGTGAAGAGCCGCTCCACCTGGTCGGGCGTCGCGTGGCCGGCCGTATCGGCGAGGCTGATCGTCGTGAGGCCCGCCTCGACGAACTGCCGCGCGATCCCGAGGACGCGGTCCTCCGGCACGAGGCCTTCGAAGCCGCATCCGAATGCCGACTGCACCGAGACCTGCACCGCCGCGCCGGCGAGGCCGGCCGCCCTGGCCATCGCGATGATGCGCCCGGTCGCCTCGGCGGTGCCCATCCCGGTGTTCTTCCGGCTGTGCGTGTCGCTTGCCGACACGCCCATGCAGAAGAAGCGGACGCCGCACCCGAGCCCGCGCTCGAGACCTTTCTCATTGAGCACGAGACCCGAGAAGATCGGCCTCGCGCCGTCCCGCGCCCGGACGTGCTCGAAGAGCGCGTCGGTGTCGGCCATCTGCGGCACCTTCTCGCGATGGACGAACGACCCCAGCTGGATCATGTCGACCCCGGAATCACAGAGCCGCTCGATCCAGCGGATCTTCTGCTCGGTCGGCACGACGGCCCGTTCGACCTGCAGGCCGTCGCGCAGCCCGACTTCGTGAATGGTGATGTGTGACATACGAGTGCCTCGATTCGTGCGACGTGCGACGTGCGCTGTGCGATGTGCGGTGCGACGTGCGAGGTACGACGTGCGGTGCCTGGTGCCAACGCGCGCCGTGCGCCGCACTCCGCACCACGCACTTCGCACCGCACTCCGCACAGCGCACCACGCACTGCGCACGGTCGCACCGGCCGTCTAGACCCCGGCCGCTTCCAGGTGCCCCGCGATCGCGGTGGCCATCTCGAGCGTCTTCGCATGGCCGCCCATGTCGTAGGTGCGGACCTTGCCCTCGGCGATGACCGCGGCGACCGCCTGCTCGAGGCGCGCGCCCTTCTCGGTCTCGCCGAGCCAGTCGAGCATCATCTTCGCGGCCAGGATCGTGGCAATCGGGTTCACCTTGTACTGCCCGGCGTACTTGGGCGCCGAGCCGTGCGTCGGCTCGAACACGGCGAGCTTGTCGCCGATGTTGCCCGAGCAGCCGAAACCGAGACCGCCAACCATCTGCGCGCAGAGATCCGAGATGATGTCGCCGTAGAGGTTCGGCGCCACGAGCACGTCGTAGTTGAACGGGTTCTTCAGCAGCCACATCGTCATCGCGTCGACGTTGGCATCGTCCATCGCGATTCCCGGGTACTGCGTCGCGACGTCCTTCGCGATCTCGAGGAACAGGCCGTCGGTCGCGCGCACGACGTTGGCCTTGTGCACGACGGTCACCTTCTTGCGACCGAACTTGCGGGCGAATTCGAACGCGGCGCGGATGATCCGTTCCGAGCCCTTGCGCGTGTTGATCTTGCACGAGATGGCATAGTCGGCGGGCGCGAGGCCGCGGAACGCGGCGAACGGCTTCGACAGTTTCGCCAGCGTGTCGGCCAGCTCCGCGGGCACCGTGTTGAATTCGACGCCCGCGTACAGATCTTCGGTGTTCTCGCGGAAGACGACCAGGTCGAGGCCGTCCTTGAAGTTCAGCGGGTTGCCCGCATAGGCCTTGATGGGCCGCAGGCAAATGTAGAGATCGAAGAGTTGCCGCATGCGGACGATCGGCGACCGATACTGCAGGCCAGTGCCCTTCAGCCCATCGGCGAGCTCCGCCTCGGCTGCCTTCACCGGCTTCGACGTGATCGCGCCGAACATGGCCGCGTCCGACTGCTTCAGCAGGTCGATCGTCCGCTGGGGAAACGCGTCGCCTTCCGTCCGCCAGCATTCCCACCCGATGTCGCCGTGAACGTATTGCGCGTCGAGCGCCAGGCGGTCGAGCACGATCTTCGCCGCCTCGAGTACCTCGATGCCGATGCCGTCCCCTGGCAACCACGCAATCCTGTATTTGGCCATGCGAAACCTCTCTCTGCGATGTCGGTATGAAAGTGTTAGCCGGGGCCGTCGGCGGACAAGGGCAGGCACTCCGCTGCGGGAGCGCGTCCGAAACAGGCCTGGGGGGCAATCTTGCAGCTCGAAACAGCATACACGCAGAGCCGGCACGGTGGGAACAGGGACGCTGAAGCGGGGGCGCATGAAGGGGCCCTGCATACCTGCCCCAACAGAATACGCGCCCGCTTGTGGTCGCTATATGAGTGTTATTAACGCATATTTTATGCTTGACACACGCTCACCAGCGCCGTATAGTTTGGTTTCAGAGCTCGGGAAACGCTGATCACGACGGGCAAGGGGAGAGGACAATGCCGCAGAAAGTTATTGGAATCGACCTGGGCACGACCAACTCGGTCGTGGCGGTCATGGAAGGTGGCCAGCCGACGGTCATCGTGAACCAGGAAGGATCGCGGCTCACGCCGTCGGTCGTCGCGTTCACCAAGGACGGCGAGCGCCTGGTCGGCCAGGTGGCCAAGCGACAGGCCGTCACGAACGCGGAAAACACGATCTTTTCGATCAAGCGGTTCATGGGGCGCAAGTTCGAGGAAGTCACGCCCGAGGCGTCGCGCGTGCCCTACAAGGTGGTGAGGGCGCAGAACGGCGACGCGTGGGTCGAGGTTCGCGGCAAGAGGTACTCGCCGCCCGAGATCTCCGCGATGATTCTGCAGAAGCTGAAGCAGGCCGCCGAGGACCATCTCGGGCAGCCGGTCACCGACGCGGTCGTCACCGTGCCCGCCTACTTCAACGACGCCCAGCGGCAGGCCACCAAGGACGCCGG
>PMZR01000084.1:0-127164 GCA_003170135.1 Acidobacteriota bacterium | reverse complement strand
TTCGACATCTCGATCCTCGAGGTCGGCGAGGGCGTGGTCGAAGTGAAGTCGACCAACGGCGACACGCATCTGGGTGGCGACGACCTGGACGATCGGGTCATCGACTGGATGGTGCAGGAATTCAGGAAGAGCGACGGGGTCGATCTGTCGAAGGACCGCATGGCGGTGCAGCGGCTGAAGGAAGCCGCCGAGAAGGCCAAGATCGAGCTCTCCACGGTGACCGAGACCGACGTCAACCTGCCGTTCATCACCGCCGATCAGAACGGGCCGAAGCACCTGGCGATGAAGCTGACGCGGGCCCGCTTCGAGCAGCTCGTCGACGACCTGCTCGAACGGACGATGGGGCCCGTCAAACAGGCGATGGCGGATGCGGGCACGCAGCCGCCGCAGATCGACGAAGTGGTGCTCGTCGGCGGTTCGACGCGGATCCCGAAAGTACAGGAGTTGGTCAAGCAGTTCTTCGGCAAGGATCCGCACAAGGGCGTCAACCCGGACGAGGTCGTTGCCGTCGGCGCGGCCATCCAGGGCGGCGTGCTCGCGGGTGAGGTGAAGGACGTGCTGCTGCTCGACGTTACGCCCCTGTCGCTGGGGGTCGAGACGCTGGGCGGTGTGATGACGCCGCTCATCCCGCGCAACACCACGATCCCCACGCGCAAGTCCGAGATCTTCTCCACGGCGAGCGACAACCAGACCAGCGTCGAGGTGCACGTGCTCCAGGGCGAGCGCCCCCTGGCGCGGGACAACCGCACGCTGGGGCGGTTCCATCTGGTCGGCATCCCGCCGGCGCCGCGTGGCGTGCCGCAGGTCGAGGTCGCCTTCGACCTCGACGCCAACGGCATCGCCAACGTATCGGCGAAGGACCTGGGCACCGGCAAGGAGCAGAAGATCACGATCACGGCGTCGAGCGGCCTGAACAAGGAGGAGGTCGAACGGCTCGTCAGGGAAGCCGAATCGCACTCCGACGAGGACAAGCGGCGGCGTGACCTGATCGACGCCCGGAACCAGGCCGACTCGCTGGCCTACCAAGTGGAGAAGGTGCTCAACGAGAACCGCGACAAGCTGCCCGGAGACGAGGCGCGTCACATCGAGTCGTCGATTGGCGCGTTGCGGGAGACCATCAAGGGCGAGGATCTCGACGCCATCAAGCGGGGCACCGACGAGTTGCAGCGCGCCTCACACGCGATCGCCGAGAACCTCTACCGGCAGTCGCAGGCCCAGCCGGGCGGCGGTGCGCAGGCCGGCGGCCAGAGCGCCGGGCCGGGCGGCGTCAAGGAAGGCGAAGTCGTCGAAGGTGAATACACGGAAACGAAGTAGGTGAGCAAGACCAAGGCGGAAGGCGGGAGGCGGTCAGGCCGCCTGCCGTCTGGCGCCTGACAAACCGAAGGAGGCACCATGGCAATCGTACGTTGGGATCCGTTCCGGGATCTGGCCGAGGTCCAGGAGCGCGTGAATCGCGTGCTGGGCGAGTTCTACGGTGGCCGCGGCCAGGACGACGTGATGCGGCGCGGCGCGTGGATTCCGCCGGTGGACATCTACGAGGGCGGGAACCACGAGATGATCATCAAGGCGGAACTGCCCGACCTGCGCCGCGAGGACATCGACATCCGGGTCGAGGACAACACGCTCACGATCAGCGGCGAGAAGAAGGTCGACGCGGACGTCAAAGAGGACCAGTTCCATCGCATCGAGCGCGTCTACGGCAACTTCACGCGGTCGTTCTCGCTCCCGGCGACGATCGACACCGAGAAGGTGCACGCCGAGTACAAGAACGGCGTGCTGGCAATCACGCTGCCGATGCGGGAAGAGGCCAAGCCGAAGCAGGTCCAGGTGCTGGTGGGCTAGCGCGCACCAGGGACCAGGGACCAAGGACCAAGGACCATGGACCATGGATCGAGGGCATGCCTCCTCGATCTCTGTCTGTTTTCATGTCCGTGAGGAGGATCACAATGAACGCTCGACCGTTACGCGACCGCGTCGTCGTGAAGCGCCTGGAAGAAGGGGAGCAGAAGGTGGGCGGCATCATCATCCCGGATACCGCCAAGGAGAAACCGCAGCAGGCCAAAGTCGTGGCCATCGGGAACGGGCGCGTCACCGACAAGGGCAAGGTGGTTCCGCTCGAGGTCAAGGTCGGCGACACCGTGTTGTTCGGCAAGTACTCGGGGACCGAGATCAAGCTGGAAGGGGCCGACTACCTGATCGTCCGCGAAGAGGAGATCCTGGCGATCATCGAGGGCGCGCCGGCGGCCGTGTAACGATGCGAGGCGGAGCGCGTGTCAGGCCGAGGCGGATCCCGCCTGCGCCGCCCGCCGCCGTTTGAAGAGGACGCAGAACTTATGGCAAAGCAGATCATCTATCAGGAGGCCGCGCGACAGGCGCTGCTGCGCGGGGTCAACAAGCTGGCCGATGCGGTCAAAGTGACCCTGGGCCCGAAGGGACGCAATGTCGTCCTGGACAAGAAATACGGATCTCCACTCATCACGAAGGACGGGGTGACGGTCGCCAAGGAAATCGACCTGAAGGACGCGGCCGAGAATCTCGGGGCGAAGATGGTGCGCGAGGTGGCCAGCAAGACGTCGGACGTGGCTGGCGACGGGACGACGACCGCGACGGTGCTCGCCCAGGCGATCGTGCGCGAGGGCTCGAAGAACGTGGCGGCGGGCGCGAACCCGATGGGCCTCAAGCGCGGCATCGAGAAGGCCGTGGAGGTCGTCACCGCGGAGTTGAAGAAGCTCAGCCGTCCCATCAGCGGCAGCGCCATCGCGCAGGTCGGCACCATCTCGGCGAACAACGATTCGACGATCGGCCGGATCATCGCCGAGGCGATGGAAAAGGTGGGCAAGGACGGCGTCATCACCGTCGAGGAAGCGAAGAGCATCGAGACGTCGCTCGAAGTCGTGGAAGGGATGCAGTTCGATCGCGGGTACCTGTCGCCCTACTTCGTGACCGATCCGGAGCGGATGGAAGTCGCCCTGGAGGACGCGCTGATCCTGATCCACGAGAAGAAGATCGCGAGCATCAAGGACCTGCTGCCGGTGCTCGAAAAGGTGGCCCAGACCGGGTCGCCGCTCGTCATCGTCGCCGAGGATCTCGAGGGCGAGGCGCTGGCCACGCTGGTCGTCAACAAGCTGCGCGGCACGCTGAAGGCGGCGGCCGTGAAAGCCCCCGGATACGGCGATCGCCGCAAGGCGATGCTCGAAGACCTGGCGATCCTGACCGGCGGCCGCGCCATCACCGAGGACCTCGGGCTCAAGCTCGAGAACATCAAGCTCGAGGACCTGGGCCGCGCCAAGAAGGTGACCATCGACAAGGACAACACGACGATCGTCGAGGGCGGCGGCAGCCGCAAGGACATCGAAGGTCGCGTCAGGCAGATCCGCGCGCAGATGGAGGAAACGTCCTCGGACTACGATCGCGAGAAGCTGCAGGAGCGGCTGGCCAAGCTCGTGGGCGGCGTCGCGGTCATCAAGGTCGGTGCGGCCACCGAGACCGAGATGAAGGAAAAGAAGGCCCGCGTCGAGGACGCGATGCACGCCACCAAGGCGGCCGTCGAAGAGGGCATCGTGCCCGGCGGCGGCGTCGCGCTGGTCCGGGCCGCGGCGGCGCTCGAGCAGATCGCCAAGGACCCGGCCCTGGACGAGGACGAGCGGCTGGGGATCGGGATCGTGCGGCGCGCCGCGGAGGAGCCGATGCGGTGGATCGCCCACAACGCCGGTTTCGAGGGTTCGATCGTCGCGGCGCGAGTCAAGGCGTCGAGCGATCGCGACTTCGGGTTCAACGCCGACACCGAGACCTACGAGGATCTCGTGAAAGCGGGAGTCATCGATCCGACCAAGGTGGTCCGGACCGCCCTGCACAACGCGGCATCGATTTCCTCGCTGCTCCTGACGACCGAGGCGCTGGTCTCCGAATTGCCAGAAAAGGAGAAGGCGCCGGCGGCGCCGGCCGGCGGGATGGACGACTACTGATCGGCCGCAACGGAATCCGCCGCGTCTTTTGACCGGCACCCGGCGCGATCGCCGGGATCCCCCGCCCGGCGCAGGCAGGGGCACGGGCACGGTCTGTCGTGCCCTACCCCTGTCCGCCCGTTCGGGTGTAACATGACATGATCACTCGTCTCTCTCTCACCCCAGTCCTCGCCGCAGACGTGCGCCACGCTGGGCGGCGAATACCCGAAGCAACCGTGACAGACAAGAACGCCGTGACCGAAAACTCCGACGCGAAAGCCGCGAAACCGGTGCTCTCGCCGCTGCACAGCCGGTTCCTCTTCGTCGACATCGCAGCGCTGCGCGCCAAGCAGCTTCGGCGCGGGGCGCTGTCCCGCCTGGAGAAGTCGGCAGACGGCGACCCGCGCCCGGATCCGCACAAACCGGAACGTGTCGCGATGGAAGAGGTCCGGCACGGGCTCATCAGCTTCGATTTGCCCGATCTCAAGCCGCCGACCGGGGGTCCCACATCGTGACCGCATCACAAGTGTTGAGCCTGGTGGTCGGCCTCCTGCAGGGCGTCGGCACGATCACGGTCTTCCTGCTCGTCCTGTTCATTGGCGTCTGCGTCCTTCTGACGCTCACGAAGTTTCGCTCCACGCGCAACAGCCTCACAGTCAAGAGCCTGGACGAACTCGTCGGCGATCCGATTCGCTATCTGCCTGCCAACACGCCGCGGGGTCCCATGGACCAGCTTGCCGGATCGCAGCGCCAGCCCTAGAAAAGGCCGGGGCATGCAAGTCCTCCAGGGCTTTGTTGCAACTTCCCGGCGCCGGCCGTCGTAGATCCCAGTGACTGCCACTTGAGGGGGCCCGCCGTGAGCGGGCCGGTCGTGCTCAAGGGCGAGCCGAAGGGAGGTGGCCGATGGCCGCGCTGTTCCTGCTCGGGGTGATCGCGGTTGGCGGGCTCATCGCGTTCGCCGGGGCGCTGGCGTTGCTGAGGGTGGTCCTCGTCCTGGTATTCCTGCCGCTCAGACTCGCCTTGCGGCTGTTCCTGCTGCCGTTCCGGTTGCTGTTCGGCCTGCTCCTGTTGCCCGTGTTCCTGCTGCTCGCGGTGTTCGGCGCCGGCATCGCCGCGCTGGTCGCCGTCCCGCTCGTTCCGCTCGTGCTGGTCGCGGTGCTCGTCTGGTTGCTCGTGAAGCGAGCCCCGACCGCCCGGCCCGTAGCCTAGAGACCAATCCCTTCCCGCGCTTCCGGCGGCCGCGCCTTCCACCACGCCGTGTCCCGTTCGTAGGCGTCGCCGGCCCGAAAGAGCGTCTCCTCGTCCCACATCCGTCCGACCATCTGCAGACCGACCGGCAGGCCGTCTCGCGTGAAGCCGCAGGGGATGCTGACCGCAGGCAAGCCCGCCAGCGGCGCGCTCACGGTAAAAACATCGGCGAGATACATCTGCAGCGGGTCGTCGATGCGCTCTCCGAGCCTGAACGCCGCCGTCGGGCTCGTCGGCGTGACGATGAGGTCTGTCCGCGCGAAGGCGGCTTCGTAATCCTGGCGAATGAGGGTGCGCACCTGCTGCGCCTTGAGGTAGTAGGCCTCGTAGTAACCCGTGCTGAGGACGTAGGTGCCGAGGATGATGCGCCGTTTGACCTCGGCGCCGAAGCCCTGTGCCCGCGTCTGCTCGTACATCGTCCGCAGGTCGGCGTCGGTCGTGCTCGCCCGGAAGCCGTAGCGGACGCCGTCATAGCGGGCCAGGTTGGAGCTCGCCTCCGCGGTGGCGACGAGGTAGTAGGCCGGGATCGCGAAGCGCGCGTGCGGCAGATCGATGTCGACGAGCGTCGCGCCTCTCGACTGCAGGACGCCGAGCGCGTCGCGCACGCTCCCGGCGACCTCCGCGTCGACGCCCTCCTCGAGCATGGAACGCACGACGCCGACACGCAGCCCGCGGATGTCTCCCGTGAGCGCCGCCGTGAAATCAGGCACGGGCCGTCTCGCGGCGGTGGAATCGGCCGGGTCATGCCCGGCAATGACGCCAAGCAGGAGAGCGGCGTCGAACACGGTGCGGCTGAACGGGCCGATCTGATCGAGTGAGGACGCGAACGCGATCAGGCCGTAGCGGGACACACGCCCGTAGCTGGGCTTCATGCCGACGACGCCGCACAGCGCCGCGGGCTGGCGGACCGAACCGCCGGTGTCGGACCCGAGCGCGATCGGCACCATGCGCGACGCGACGGCGACGGCCGAACCGCCGCTCGATCCACCAGGCGTGCGATCGGTCGCCCACGGATTGCGCGAGGCGCCGTAGGCCGAGTTCTCGGTGGACGACCCCATGGCGAACTCGTCGCAATTGGTCTTGCCGACGATGACCGCCCCTGCCGCCTCGAGGCGCCCGACGACGGTGGCATCGTAGGGCGGGTCGAACGCGTCGAGCATGCGGGATCCAGCAGTGGTTCGCAGGCCGCGCGTGCTGATGTTGTCCTTGACGGCGATGGGCACCCCGAGCAGCGGCAGGCGTTCACTGGCGCGCGCCCGCGCGTCGATCGTGGCAGCCCGCGCCATGGCCGGTTCCGAGGCGATCGTCAGGAAGGCGTGCAGCTGCGGTTCGTCCCGCGCGATGCGCTCGAGGCACGTCCGGCACACGTCGACCGCCGACAGCGATCCGGCGGCGACGGCGTCACGGATGTCACGGGCAGTCGGGTCGCTCATCCGCCGAGCACTCGGGGCACCTTGAAGAGGCCTTCGGCGACGGCCGGATCCGGCGCGTTGGCAAGGGCCTCGGTTTCCGCCAGGGAAGGACGGACCTCGTCGGGACGATCGGCGGGTTGGCGGTCGAGCACCTGCGCGGTGGCGGCAACGCCGCTCGTGTCCAGCCGGCAGATCTGATCCGCGTACTGCAGGATGCTGTCGAGCTGCCGCGCAAACAGCGTGGTCTCCTGGTCGGTCAGGGCCAAACGCGCCAGGTTAGCGAGGCGTTCCACGTCGGTTTTCGTGAACCCGGCAGGCATGGCTGATGCTAACATCCTGCCCATGCCACAGCAACCGATCCGCCCGGCGGCGGTGGCGGGTTCGTGGTATCCGGGGACCGCCGAGGCCCTCAGTCGGGCCGTGCGCGGGTACCTCGACCTGGCCCCGACATCGGCTGGCGGCGAGGTTCGGGCGGTCATCGCTCCGCATGCCGGGCTCGCCTACTCGGGACCCGTCGGCGCCTTTGCCTATGCGACGCTCGCGGGCCGCAGCTACGACGCGGCCGTGATTGTCGGCCCGTCGCATTACGTGGCATTCGACGGGGTCGCGGTGTACCCGCGCGGCGCGTTCGCCACGCCGCTCGGGCCGGTGGCCATCGCCGAGGCCGAGGCCGAGGCGTTGCTGCGGGCCAGCCCGCGGGTGCGCGAGGTTCCCGGGGCGCACGCGCGCGAGCATTCGCTCGAGATGCAGCTTCCGTTTCTCGTCAGCGTGCTGCCCGGCACGCCCATCGTCCCGCTCATCATGGGCCGCCAGACACGCGAGACGATCGCCGATCTCGGGCACGCGCTCGGGACCGCGTTCGCGGATCGCAACGTGCTGTTCATCGCGAGCAGCGACCTCTCGCACTATCACGATGCGGAGACGGCGGCGCGCCTCGATGGGCGTGTGCTCGACTTCATCGAGCGCTTCGACGCGGACGGACTGCTCGACGCACTCGAGCGGGTGCCGGACCACGCGTGCGGCGGCGGGCCCGTGGTGTCGGTGATGCTCGCGGCCCGCGCGCTCGGGGCGCGGCGGGCGCGCGTGCTGCGCTATGCGGATTCAGGCGACGTGTCGGGCGACAAGAGCGCGGTGGTCGGCTATGTCGCCGCCGCGCTGGGGACGTTCGAGCAGGTGAACGACCATGACATTGACATTGACGGCCGGTGAACGATCCGACTTTCTGGCGCTGGCGAGGGAGGCCATCCACGCGCACCTGACGGGCGGCCCGCGGCCGCGCCTCCAAGGCGGCAACGCCTCGGCGCGTCTGGGGGCGTTCGTGTCGCTGCACCTAGGCACCGAACTGCGCGGGTGCATCGGCCATCCGCACGGCGATCGGCCGCTCGGCGAGGTCATCGCGCAGTGTGCCGTGTCGGCCGCCAGCGAAGATCCCCGCTTCCCGCCGCTCACGCTCGCTGAATGGGCGGCGGCCCGGATCGAAATCTCCGTGCTCGGCCCTCTTGAACCGGTGAAGGACGTGGCCGAGATCGTGGTCGGACGCCACGGGTTGATCGTGTCGCAGGGGTACTTGAAGGGGCTGCTGCTGCCGCAGGTGGCGACCGAGTACGGTTGGGATCGCGAGACGTTGCTCGCGCACACGTGCCTGAAGGCGGGATTGCGACGCGACGCCTGGAAGTCGGGTGTGGAGATTTCCAGGTTCGAGGCCGAAGTGTTCGCCGAACAAGCCGTGGAAAGCTGATTACCCCGCGCCCCGCGGCCGCTCTCTCAGCGCGCGCAAGGTCTCCAGGTTCATCCTGTCGAGCGGATCCACCTCGGGCGCGCCGGTTCGCCCCCCGGTCTTCGGCGTCTCGAGCAGCATCGGCAGCGCCTCGAAGCGTGCGTCGTTCACCAACCGGCGAAACGCAGGCAGGCCGATCTCACCGCGTCCGATGTGCTGGTGCCGATCGACGCGGCTCCCCAACGGTTTCTTCGAGTCATTGAGGTGAAAGACGCGCAGGCGCTCGAGGCCGATCACGCGATCGAATGCCTCGAATGTCGCCTCGTACCCGCGGGCCGAGACGATGTCGAAGCCGGCGGCGAGCAGATGGCAGGTATCGAGGCACACCCCGATCCGTCTCGAGCCGCCCGCGCGGTCGATGATCGTCGCCAGGTGCTCGAACGAGTGGCCGACGCTCGTGCCCTGGCCCGCGGTCTGCTCGAGCAGCACCAGCCCCTTCCCGCGGCGGCGCTCCTTCAACAGCCCGCGCACCGCGTCGGCGACGAGCGTAAGCGCCTCCGTCTCGCTGCCGTCCGTGCAGGCGCCCGGGTGCACGACGACGCCCAGCAGCCCGAGCGCTTCGGCGCGGTCCAACTCCTCGCCGAAGGCCGCGAGTGATTGCCCCCGCAGCACGGGGTTGCGGGTCGCCAGGTTGATCAGGTAACTGGCGTGGGCGACGGCCGGAAGAATGCCGCTCCGGGCAAGCGCGGCGCGAAACGCGGCCACTTCGTCGGGCGGCAGCGGCCGGGCCCGCCACTGCCTGGTCGACCGGGTGAAGATCTGCAGCGCCTCGCAGCCGTGGAGCACCGCGCGCTCGACGGCGCGAGCGACGCCGCCGGCGATCGACATGTGCGCGCCGATCCGGGCCATGGCCGCAGGTTACCGCAGTTCGGGGTCGGCCGCGGTGGCCGTACCTGTTCGCCGGCCTGTCCGGGCCGGACGGCAGAGGAGGTCGCGGCCGTGACGCGCAAGGCGCACGATCACTGCGGATGGCCGTTGTGCCCCTTCAGGTGGCGGCCGAGGCGGTTCTCGATGTGCGGCAGCACTTCCAGCACGAACAGCGTCAGCCCGGTCGTGCCGGCGGCCGTCAGGTAGAGGCCGACCCCGGCGCAGAGCCCGATGCCCGAGTTCACCCAGATCGTGGCGGCTGTCGTCAGCCCGTGCACGTCGTGTTCGTTGCGCAGGATCGCGCCGGCGCCGAGGAAGCCGATGCCGGTGACCACTGCCGCCGCGAGGCGCGAGGGGTCGCCCTGCAGATGCGGCACCACGCGGATGGACAGCACGGCAAACACCGCCGAGCCGGCCGCGATCAACGTATTCGTCCGCAGTCCCGCGGCCTTGCCGCGCGCCTCCCGCTGGACGCCGACGAGGCCGCCGAGGAACGCGGCGAGCAGCACGCGCGCAAAGAGATCCAATTCAGGGATGGTTGAATCCATGCTCACTCCTGGCCTTGCCTGCCTGCACCCGCGTCGGCAGTCCCGCGCCGCCCGGCGTTCACGACTGCCGGCCATCCGCTCGATGGCCCCATCGATGGATCTCGGTGCGAACGGCGCCGGCGATTATAGGGCCGCCCGCGGGGCCCGATCCGGCCGGCGAACAATGCTATGGTAAGCGCGATGGAGGTCTTCCTCATTCCCGCCGGCGAACCGCGCTACCAACTGTATTGCGAGGTGGCCGACGAGCCGGTGGCACCACCTGAGGGAACGCCGTCGCCCGGCTGGCGGCGCCGGATGGTCGGTCGCTTCACGGCGATTGTGTCGAGCGTGGAAGCGGCCCGGTCCGGCGCGGCACACCGGCGAGCCACCGGGCAGCCGCGCACGTTCGTTCGGCGGACCCGGGACCGGACCGTGTGCTGGCTGGCCGAGAAGATCGCCGAACAGCGCTTGCTCTGGCACCTGCGCGGGCAGCAGCAGGTGACCGCGTGGTTTCCCGATGACGTGGAGGCGCAGGCCGCAACCGGGCACGTCAGGCAGATCCTCCGCGCGGATGCCGAGCGTCATCTCCGGTGGTTGTTGGTCGACAGCCTGGGCCTGCTCGTGTCGATGCTTCTCACGCCCCTGCCCGGGCCGAACCTGTTGCTCTATTACTTCATCTTCCGCGTCGTCGGGCACTATCTGTCGCGGCAGGGCGCCCGCCAGGGCCTCGACCGCGTCGAGTGGAACATGCGTGCCTCCTCCACGCTGACCGAACTTCGCGCCGCGATCGCGCTCGATCCGGATGTGCGCGAACGGCACGTCACCGAGATTGCGTCCCGGCTGCGCCTGCCGCATCTCGCGGCGTTCCTGGAGCGGATTACGGTGCCGGCGCCGTGATATACTCCGCCGCTCGTCCTGCCCGAACGGGCTCTTTTGCTCCGCAGATGCATCCATGAATCACGCCGACATGCTGATGGCAGCGCTGGTGCTGGGGTGTGTGTCGATGGCAGCGCCCGCGGGTGCCGCCGATCCGCAGCAGCAGGCGCAGGCACCGGCGCCACGCGCGCAGGCCACGCAGGACCCGGACGCGTCATCCGGCGTGTCGTGGCTGACCGGCTACCGGTTTCATCTGAGCGCGGCATCGGTCCGCGACGACGATCCTCGCTTCGACTGGGACGCGCACTTCGGCGGCGACGTCGACCTGGTCGACTACGGCTTCGGGCGCGTCGGCCTGCTGGCCGATTACGAAGTGATGATCGGGTCGGAATTTCGCACGATTGATCCGAACCAGGGTGTCTACCACCTGGACGTGTCCACCTCGGTGCGATCCGGTCCGACCGAAGTCGCGGCGTTCTTCGATCACGTCTCGCGCCACCTCAGCGATCGCGCCAATCACACGGCCGTCTCGTGGAATTCGGCCGGCGTGCTGGCCACGACCACGTATCGTCGCCGCGCGGTGACCGCGAGGGTCGACGTGCGCGCGGCGAAAGTCGTCCAGGCCGCGTTCGTGGACTACCGATGGCAGCTGGGCGCGGGCGCCGATGTCGAGTATCCACTGTCGCGCCGCGCCGCCCTCATCGCCATGGGCCGGGTCGATCCGACGCTCGTCGACCGAAGCGTGGCCGGCCGCGACACGCAGGTGGGCGCGACGGTCGAAGGCGGGATCCGATTGTACGGAACCGGGGCCGCCGTCGAGATCTTCGCCGCGTGGGAGCAGCGCGTGGATCCCTATCCACTCGAGCGCGCGACGCGCCGCTGGGCGCTCGTCGGCTTTCGCTTCGTCAATCGATAGCCCCATCTCATCCACAACCGACGTCCCCCGAACCTCGCGCGGTTGTGTGCCATAATCGTCAAGAGATGTGTCCCGCCGGATCTCACGCCTCCCGGACATCCCTTGGCGGCTTTCTGCCATTGCCTCGTCGGGCGCGCCCGGCCGTTCTCGCGCTGCTCTCGGCGGCCACCTTCTTCGCCGCGACGATCGACGCCGCAGTGCGTCCGACGAAGCTGCAGTACCAGGCGCTGAAGCTCGCCAACGGCCTCACGGTCATCCTCTCCGAGGATCACTCGGTGCCGATCGTGCACCTGCAGATCTGGTATCACGTCGGCTCGAAGGACGAACGGCCGGGGCGCACCGGCTTCGCGCATTTCTTCGAGCACATGATGTTCAAAGGCTCGAAGAACGTGCAGCCCGAGGCGCATTCTTCCTATATCTCGAGCGTGGGCGGTCTCAGCAACGCCTACACCACCGGGGACGCGACTGTGTTCTGGGAGACGGTGCCGTCGCAGTACCTGCCGCTCGTCCTCTGGCTGGAAGCGGATCGCATGGCCTCGCTTCGCATCGACAAGGACACCTTCACGCGCGAGCGCGAGGTGGTGAAAGAAGAGCGGCGGATGCGCGTCGAGAACCAGCCGTACGGCAGCCTGTCCGAGATCATCTCCGACCAGGCCTTCACCTTCTCGCCCTACAAGCACCCGACGATCGGCAGCATGGCGGATCTCGAGGCCGCGTCGGTGGACGACGTGCGGGATTTCTACCGGATGTACTACGTGCCCGGCAACGCGACGGTGACGCTGGTGGGCGATTTCGACGCCGCGCAGGCGATCGATCTCGTGCAGCGGTACCTCGGCCCCGTGCCGCGCAGCGAGCGGCCGATCCCGCGGGACTACGCCAGGGAGCCGCCGCAGCAGCGCGAAAAGCGCGTCACGCTCGAGGAACCGTGGCCGTTGCCGGCCGTCGTCGTCGCGTACCACGTGACCTACGACGGGCACGCGGATTCGTACCCCCTGCACATCGCGTCGAAGCTGCTCTCCGATGGCCAGAGTTCGCGCATCTACCAGAAGCTCGTCTATGACACCGGCATTGCGTTGACGGCCTTTGGCGGCGGCAACATCCTGGAGGAGCCGAACCTGTTCTTCGCCGTCGCCATCGTCCAGCCCGGCCACACGCCGGCCGAGGCCGAGACCGCGCTCATCGCCGAGCTCGATCGCCTCAGGAATCAGCCGGTGAGCGACCACGAGATCCAGCGCGCCAGGAACCAGTTCGCGCGCGACTATATCCTGGCGCGGGAAACGAACCAGCAGAAGGCGATGCAGCTGGCCCACGCCGCCGTGATCCACCACGGCGACATCGGGACGGCGGACGGCGAGTTCGACATCTTCATGAACACGACGCCGGCCGACGTGCAGCGCGTGGCGCGCACGTATTTCACGCCGCAGAACCGCCTGGTGCTCACCATCCTGCCCAGGGGCAGCAAGCCCGGGGACGCGCAGCAATGAGCCGTGTTCGACGCGTGGCGGCCGTGGCCGCATCTGTTGCCCTCCTGTTCGTCGCCCGCGCGTCGGCGCAGGGCGCGGCGTGGCCGTCCGAATCGCCGCCGCGCCCGCTGTCCGCCCACGACGTGAAATTCCCGCCCTACGAGCTGCGCACGCTGCAAAACGGCATGCAGGTCGTCGTCGTGATGCACCACGAGCAGCCGGCGGTCAGCGCGCGGCTGATCGTCCGCGCCGGAAGCGCCCAGGATCCGGTCGGCAAAGTCGGCGTGGCCTCGCTGGCGGCGGCGCTGCTCGACCAGGGCACGACAACCAGGACCGCGGGACAGATCGCCGACACGGTGGACTCGGTCGGTGGAGACAGCGAGACCGGTGCCGGCCGCGACCTGTCGTACGCGCGCATCCTGGTGATGAAGGACAGTTTCGATCTCGGCATGAGCCTGCTGGCAGACGAGGTCCGGAACCCGGCGTTCGCCGAGACGGAGATCGAACGGCAGCGCCAGCAGATGCTCTCCGCGCTGAAGGTCAGCTACGACGATCCCGAATACATGGCGAACATCGTGTTCGATCGCCTCGTGTACGGCTTCAATCCGTACGGGGCGCCGACCAGCGGCACGCCCGACTCGTTGCCCCGGATCACGCGAGCCGATCTGCAGGCCTTCCACCGCCGCTGGTACGCGCCCAACAACTGCCTGCTGGCCGTCGTTGGCGATGTCACCATCGACGAGGCGTTTGCGGCCGTCACCCGCGCGTTCGGGGACTGGGCGAACCGCGAGGTGCTGCCCGAGGCCGCGGCCGATCCGCCGCAGCCGACCCGGCGGGTGATCGTCGTGGACAAGCCGGACGCCGTGCAGACCGAAGTGCGTGTCGGGCACCTTGGGATCCCGCGCAAACAGACTGACTACATGGCGATGGACCTCGCCATCAAGATCCTGGGGGGCGAGGGCGCCAACCGGCTGCACCGCGTCCTGCGCATGGAGCGCGGCCTCACCTACGGGGCATCGGCCGAGATGGAAACGCTGAAGCGGGCCGGCGAATTCGTGGCGATTACCAATACGCGCTCCGAGGCGACCGGTGAAGTGCTGCGGCTCATCGTCGAGCAGTTCAACCGGCTGCGGCTGCAACGGGTGAACGAGCAGGAACTCGCCGATGCGAAGGCGTACCTCACGGGCAACTTCCCGCTGCGCATCGAGACGCCCGACGACATCGCAATGCAGGTGCTGAACGTGCTGTTCTACGACCTGCCGGTCGAGGAGCTACAGACGTACCGGCAACGGGTCAACGCCGTGTCGGCCGACGACATCACCCGTGTCGCCAACGCACACCTGTGGCCCGACCGGCTGTCGGTGGTGCTGGTTGGCAACGCGAAAGCCTTCACCAGCCAGCTGAAGGCCGTGGGCTTCGACAAGTACGAGGTCATTCCGGCGGGCGACATCGACCTGACCACGGTCGATCTGCGGCGACGCGGGACCACCACCGGCACTCCCGGCGAGGCAGGACGAGGCGGCCGCCAGGCCGGGGCGCACGTCGTGCCCGCGGCACATGGATCGGCGCGGCCATCCTTCGGCTCCGTCATCGCGCCGATGCTTTGCTCCGCGATCGTCCGGGACGGTGCCGCCATGGACCGCCGCGTTCGCCTGACGGCGAACCGCCAACTGCCGGGCGCCGGCGACGCCAAGGCGCAGGCGGTGCTGCAGCGCGCGATCCAGGCCAAAGGCGGCGCGGACCGACTGCGCGCCGTCAGGACGGTCGTGATGACGGGCGTGATGACGGTGCAGTCGCGGCCACCGGTCGAAGCGCGCATGACGAATTACATCCAGTTCCCGGACAAGTTCCGCGCCGACGCGAAGCTGCCGAACGGCGATCTCACGCAGGTCTTTGCCGATGGCGACGCGTGGATGCAAGCGGCGAATGGCGTGCACGACGTCCAGGGGCAGACGAAAGACGCCCTGCGGGCGACGATCCAGCGGGACCTCGTGTCGCTGCTGTTGTCCGCGGCGGATGGCAAGCTCCAGGTGCGATTGGTGGCGCCACAGGCCGGCGAGGCGGGCAAGGTCGATACGCTCGAATTGTCCGGTGCGGGGCTCACTCCGGTCTGGCTGCTGGTCGATCGCAGGAGCGGCCTCGTCACCGGCGAGCGGTACGTCGTCGCGCAGCCGGGCGCCATCGGGAAGGTCCCGACCGAGGAGTCGTATTCGGACTATCGCGCCGTCAACGGTATCCAGGTGGCGTTCAGGACGGTGGTCCGGCGGGGCGAGGCGGTGATCCTGGAGCGGAGGCTGACGGCCCTGCGGATTAATGTGCCGCTCGACGAAGGGCTGTTCAAGCGGCCGGCCGGAGGAGCACAATCCTCTCCGACCCATGACTGACTGACGGCAAGCGACGACCGTGTCCACTTACATGCTTTCGTGCGGCGAGGCATCGGGCGATCTGTACGCCGCTGCGCTCGTCCGTGAACTCGCGCACATCGATCCCGGCTCGCGCGTCGTCGGCCTGGGCGGTGAACAATTCCGCGCCGCGGGCGGGCACGTGCTGGCCGACTATCGCGGCCTGACGGTCACCGGCCTCACCGAAGTGCTCTCGGTCCTCCCGCGGTCGCTGTTTGCCTACCGGCGCCTGGTGCGCGCCGCGCGCACCGATCGCCCGGACGTGTTTATCGCGATCGATTTTCCCGATTTCAATTTCCGGCTGGCCGCGGCGATGCGCCGTCTCGGCGTCCCCATCGTCTATTACATCTGCCCGCAGGTCTGGGCCTGGCGCCGCAGTCGGCTGCGGACGCTCAAGCGCCTCGTCGATCGGGCGCTCGTCATCTTCCCGTTCGAGGAAGCGATCTACCGCGAGGAGGGGATTCCGGTCACCTTCGTCGGGCATCCGCTGCTCGACCTGGCGCGCGCGACCGAGTCGCGGACGGAGTTTCTCTTTGCGCGGCACCTCGATCCGTGCCGGCCGACCGTCGCGCTGCTGCCCGGCAGCCGCCCGAACGAGGTGCGCGCGCTGGCGCCCGTGCTGGCGGCGGCGATGCCGCTCATTGCCGCACGCGTGCCGGGCGTGCAGTTCGTGGTGGCCCGGGCTCCCGGCCTCGCGGCCGAATTGTTCGCTCCGATGCTCGCCCTGCGCACGCCGCCCATCGTCGCCGAATCCGAGGCGGACAACGTCATCGCGGCGTCCGACCTGGTGCTGACGTGTTCGGGCACGGCAACCGTGCAGGCGGCCATCCACGAGCGGCCGATGGTCATCATGTACCGGTTGTCGCCGCTGACCTACCGGCTCGGCAAGCGCTTCGTGCACGTCGATACGTTCGGCATGGCGAACCTCGTCGCGGGCGAACGCATCGTCCCCGAGTTGATCCAGGACGATCTGTCGGCCGAGCGCGTCGCGGCGGAAGCGGTCGGCTTCCTCACCGATTCAGCGAGGCACGCGCGGACCGTCGCGGCGATGCGTTCGGTCAGGCAGCGGCTCGGCGAGCCTGGCGCCACGGCCCGCGCCGCGCGCCTCATCGCCGAGATCGCGTCGCGGCCGCCGCGCGCCGGTCTCTCCTGAGCTGGCGTGTCCAGGAATCCTCGCAGCCGGGTGCGAAAGGCGGTATAAGAGGTTAAGGGACTGCGTATGCGACACAAACTGCTCGTTCTCGCTGTAGGCCTCGCCCTCTTCGCGCCCGCGGTCGCGCGGGCGACCGTGGTGCTGCCGCTGGATTTCAAGACCCTTGCCGGCACCGCGGAGGTGATCGCGCACGGCCGCGTGATGACGCTCAGCCCGCAATGGGCGAGCGATCGGCACGGCATCGACACCGTGGTGACGCTGCTCGTCACCAGTTATCTCAAGGGCGATCTTGGTGCGCAGATCACGTTCCGCGTGCCGGGCGGCAAGATCGGGCAGTTGCGGTCCGTGCGCGTCGGCGCGCCGGTGTTTCACGAAGGCGAGGAAGTCGTCGTGTTCCTCGCTCCGGGCGGCGCCGCGTTCCCGCGCATCGTCGGCTTCAACCAGGGTGTCTACCGCGTGGCGATCGACGAGACGTCGGGGACCCGCTTCGTCACCTCGCCGGTGCTGGCGGGAGACGTCACGACCCCGACGCCCATCGTGCGCGGCGATCCGTCGCGCAAGCCTGTGCCGCTCGACCAGTTCGAGGCGCAGGTGCGCGCGTCGCTCAGACAGGATCAGGCGGACCGGGCTGCACAAGACCGGCGTGCCCGCGACAGAGTCAAACCGCTGCGGTAAGGAAAGGCCGTCGATGACCTCCCTTCGCTCGCACACCGATCGCCGCTCTGTGTCGAAACGCGCAGCCGCCCTCCTGTTCTGCGCGGTTGTCGTCGGCATGCCTGCCCACAACCGCGCGTATCAGCAGTACGGCGTGCAGGTCGGCAGCAAGACCATCAAGCTGAAATGGAACCGCATGCCGGTGCAGTACTACATCGAGAACGTCGGCATTTCCGGCATAACGGCCAGTCAGCTCCAGGCAACCGTCGACGCGTCGTTCACGACCTGGCACAACGTGGCGACGGCCGCGGTGTCCGCCCAGGACGCGGGTTTCACCACCGCCAGGCCGACCCAGGACGACGGGCTGTCGGTCATCGGTTTCCTGTCCGACCCGCAGGAGCCGAGCGTCCTCGGGTCCACCGACTGGCTGATCAACGATACGACGGGCGAGATCGTCGAGTCGGACATCTTCTTCAACTCCGCCCCCTCCATCCCGTGGTCGGTTTCCGCGGGCGGGACCAGCGGTCGCTTCGACCTGCAGTCGATTGCGACGCACGAGATCGGGCATTTCTGGGGGCTCGGACACTCGGCGCTCGGCGAAACGGAACAGGTGAGCGGCGGCCGGCGGGTCATCGCGAAAGGGGCGGTGATGTTCCCGATCGCCTATTCGCCGGGCAACATCACGGATCGCACGCTGCAACCCGACGACATCGCGGGGATCTCGGACCTGTATCCGTCGGGCGGGTTCTCGTCGCTGACGGGCAGCGTGACCGGCACGATCACCAAGAACGGCCAGGGCGTCTTCGGCGCGCACGTCGTGGCGTTCAGCCCGACGTCCGGCGTACTCGTCGGCAATTTCACGCAGGACGCCACCGGGGCGTTTACGATCGCCGGCCTGGCGCCGGGGCCCGTGATCCTGCGCGTCGAGCCCGTCGATGACGCCGATCTCGACAGCTTCTTCGACGATCCGTCGAAGGTCGACGTGAATTTCAAGATCGCCTACTACGGCCGCTTCGCGATTGTGCCGCCTGGCGGTAATGCCGGTCAGATCCAGATCCAGGTGACCGCGAAATGACTTCTCCCACCGCCGCTTGCACCTTTGGGCGCCATTTCCGGCGCGCGCTCTGGCCGCTGGCGATCGTCCTCGCGCTGGCGGCGCCGCATCCGGCCCTGGCCGGCGACGACCAGCAGCCCACGCCCTCAGCCGCCAGCCAGGAACCCGGCCGCGCGCGATCGTTCGAGATCTCGATCGGCGGCGAGATCCTGACGTCGCAGTCGCTCGGTTCGACGACGGCGACCTTGACGTCGAACAGCCAGCCGGGGACACCCTACAATTACTTCGTCGTGACCGGCACGCGTGCCACCGCTCCGGCATTTCGCGGCCGCATCGGGTATCGTCTCACCCCGATGCTCAGCATCGAGGGCGGCCTGGTCGTCAGCCGGGCGAATGTTCAGGGCAACGTATCGGCCGACACCGAGAGCGTCGCGCCCCTGACCGTCACCGAGCGGCTGACGCAGTACTTCGTGGACCTGTCCGCGCTCGTCCATCTGCGCCAGGCCGCGTTTGCCGGCGGCGCCGGCGTGCCGTTTCTCGAGGCGGGTGGCGGCTACCTGCGCCAGTTGCACGAAGGCAACCTGGCGACGAACACGGGGCAGATCTACCACTTCGGCGGGGGCGTCACCTACATGTTCTCGACCCGATCGTCGAGCAGGCTCACGGGCCTCGGCATTCGCGCCGACGGGCGTGTGTATGTCCCCCGCAAGAGTTACAGCTTCGGCAGTTCCCAGCAGCTGTTTGCCGCGGTTGGCGCCTCGCTGCTGCTCGCGTTCTAGCCGGGAAGGTTGCAGCCCATGAGCAGCATCAACTCGTTCGGCACGCGCAGCCAGATCCACGTCGGCAAAGAAACCTACGACATTTACAGCCTGGAAAAGCTCGAGCGCGCCGGATTTGCGCGCGTCGCGCAGCTGCCCTACTCGCTCAAGATCCTGCTCGAGAACCTGCTGCGTCACGAAGACGGGCACGGGGTCCGCCTGGATGACGTGACCGTGCTGGCAGGGTGGGATCCCGCGTCCGCCGCGCAGAAGGAGATGGCGTTCACTCCCGCCCGTGTGCTGCTCCAGGATTTCACGGGCGTGCCCGCGGTCGTCGACCTCGCCGCGATGCGCGACGGCATGGTCCGCCTCGGCGGCGATCCCGGGCGCGTGAACCCGCTGCAGCCGGTGGAGCTCGTCATCGACCACTCGGTGCAGGTGGATCACTACGGCCAGCCCGGGTCGTTTCAACTGAACGCCGATCTCGAATTCGGGCGCAACAGGGAGCGCTACACGTTCTTGCGCTGGGGCCAGAGCGCGTTCGGCAATTTCCGCGTCGTGCCTCCCGACACCGGCATCGTGCACCAGGTGAACCTCGAGTACCTCGCACGGGTGGTCTTCGGTGATACGGTGGACGGCCGCATGACCGCCTACCCGGACACGCTGGTCGGGACCGACTCGCACACGACGATGGTCAACGGGCTGGGGGTGCTCGGCTGGGGCGTCGGCGGCATCGAGGCCGAGGCGGCGATGCTGGGCCAGCCGATTTCCATGCTCATTCCCGAGGTGCTCGGGTTCCGTCTGCACGGCCGGCTGCCCGAGGGGGCGACCGCGACCGATCTCGTGCTGACGATCACCGAGCGGCTCCGGCGTCACGGCGTCGTCGGGAAGTTCGTCGAGTTCTTCGGCGACGGGCTGGAGAGCCTGACGATTGCCGACCGCGCGACGTTGTCGAACATGTGCCCCGAGTACGGCGCGACGGTGGCAATCTTCCCGATCGATGCGATGACGCTGGACTACCTGCGCCTGACCGGACGCGACGAGCAGCGCGTGCGGCTCGTCGAAGCTTACGCCCGCGCGCAGGGCATGTTCCACGAACCAGGTTCGCGGCCGAGCGCCTACACGACGACCATCCAAATGGATCTCGGGTCGATTGAGCCGAGCATCGCCGGCCCGAAGCGGCCGCAGGACCGCGTGGCGTTGCGCGAGGCAAAGCGCGGATTCGAACAGGCGCTGGGCGGGATGCTCGCCGAGAGGAAAGGCGCGCCGGCCATCGCCCCGCGTGGCGCGGCCGCGGCGCAGGCCGGTGTGGCCGTCGCGGAGCCGGCCGCCGTCGGCCTCGCCTCGCTCGATCACGGAGCGGTCGTCATCGCGGCAATCACAAGCTGCACCAACACGTCGAATCCGAGCGTGATGATCGGCGCGGGGTTGGTGGCGAAGAAGGCCGTCGAGCGCGGCCTGCAGGTCAAGCCGTGGGTGAAGACCAGCCTGGCGCCGGGGTCGAAGGTCGTGACCGAGTACCTCGACAAGGCGGGGCTGACGCCATACCTCGACAAGCTCGGCTTCAATCTCGTGGGGTACGGCTGCACCACGTGCATCGGCAACAGTGGACCGCTCGACGACCCGGTGGCGAAAGCGATCGAGGAAAACGACCTGATAGTCGCGGCCGTGCTCTCGGGCAACCGCAACTTCGAGGGTCGGATTCACCCATTGGTGCGGGCCAGCTATCTCGCCTCACCGCCGCTGGTCGTCGCCTTCGCNNTGCACCACGTGCATCGGCAACAGCGGCCCCCTGCCGGACGAAGTCGCGGCCATCGTCAAGGAGCGCAATCTCGTCGTCGCCTCCGTGCTGAGCGGCAACCGCAACTTCGAAGGGCGCATCCAGCCGCTGGTGCGCGCGAACTACCTGGCGTCGCCGCCGCTGGTGGTGGCTTACGCGCTGGCCGGGTGGATGACGACGGACCTGTCCACCGAACCGCTGGGGCGGGACGCGGCCGGCCACGCGGTGTACCTGCGCGACATCTGGCCGACCGAGCGCGAGATCCAGGAGACGATGCTCCGTTCGGTGACCGCCGAGATGTTCCGGCGCGTGTATGCCGAGGTGTTTCGCGGCGACGAGCGGTGGCAGTCGCTGGAAGTCCCGGCGGGCGAACGGTACGAGTGGGACCGGGAATCCACCTACATCCGGAACCCGCCGTTCTTCGAGCACATCGAGATGACGCCATCCCCACTTGTCGACATCCGCGGCGCGCGGGTGCTCGCGTGGCTGGGCGACAGCGTCACGACCGATCACATCTCGCCGGCCGGATCCATTCCCGCCGACAGCCCGGCGGGTCGGTATTTGATCGAGCACGGCGTCGAGCCGCGCGAGTTCAACTCGTACGGCGCGCGCCGCGGCAACCATGAAGTGATGATGCGCGGCACGTTCGCCAACATCCGGCTGCGCAACCAGCTGGCCCCGGGAACCGAGGGCGGCTGGACGACCTGCATCCCGACCGGCGAGGTGCAGACGATCTACGAGGCCGCGATGCGGTACGCGGAGGCGAAGATCCCGCTCGTCGTCCTGGCGGGCAAGGAATACGGCTCCGGTTCATCGCGCGACTGGGCGGCGAAGGGGACCATGCTGCTCGGCGTCCGAGCGGTCATCGCGGAGAGCTTCGAGCGCATCCACCGCAGCAACCTCGTGAACATGGGCCTGCTGCCTCTGCAGTTCCTGCCCGGTGAAAGCGCGGCGTCGCTCGAGCTCACCGGCCGTGAATCGTACGAGATCGTCGGGATTGCCGAGGGGCTGCGCCCGGCCGGGCAGGTGACCGTGCGTGCCACGGGCGACGCGGGCGCCGTGCGGCAATTCCGCGCGATCGCGCGCATCGATACGCCCGAGGAGCTAGTGGCGTTCACGAATGGCGGCATCCTGCCGTACGTGCTCCGGCAGCTGGTGGGGAAATCGCGCGGGTGAGAGTCGTGCTAAGTGCTGAGTGCTTGGTGCTGGGTGCAGTGCTTGGTGCTGGGTGTGCCGGGTGCTTGGCGGTGTGCCGGCGGGCGTGCAGCACAAGCACAATCCACCTCGCACCTCGCACATAGCACATAGCACGTAGCACGTAGCACATAGCACATAGCACATAGCACGAAGCACGATTCACTGACTCCATGCCCGTCACGTCCTCCGACATCAAGCGCCAGGCCGTCGCGCTCGGGTTCGACCTGTGTGGCATCGCGCGCGCGGACGAGTTTCCCGAATTGCAGTCCCTGCGCGCGTGGCTCGATCGCGGTTACGCGGGCGAGATGGGCTACCTGGCGCGCAGCGCCGATCGGCGCATGGACGTGCGTCGCGTCCTTCCCTGCGCGCGATCGGTCATCGTCGCGGCGATGGTCTACAACACCGACCGCCCGTATTCCACGGAGACGACGGCTGCGGGAACCGCGGAGATTTCGCGCTACGCGTGGGGCGAGGATTACCACCGCGTGATCGGCGACAGGCTCGAGCGCCTGCTTGCGTGGATGCGCGCGGAATGTGCCGAGCCGTTCGACGCGACATGGTACGTCGATACCGGCCCCGTGCAGGAGCGCGTGTACGGGCAGCACGCGGGGCTCGGCTGGATCGGCAAGAACACCTGCCTCATCAACCCCGAACTCGGCTCGTGGTTGTTTCTCTCGGAGATTATCGTCAGTCTCCCGCTCGATCCCGACGAGGCGGGCACGGACCGCTGCGGCAGCTGCACGTTGTGCCTTGAAGCCTGTCCGACGGGCGCGCTTGTCGAGCCCCGCGTGCTGGACGCGACCCGGTGTATTTCCTACCTTACGATCGAGCTGAAGGGCACGATTCCCGAGACGGACCGGGACGGCGTCGGCGACCACGTCTATGGCTGCGACATTTGCCAGGAGGTCTGTCCGTTCAACATGCGGCCCGCGGTGAGCACGCGTGAGGAGTGGCTGCCCCGACGCGAGTTCGATCAGCCGGCGCTCGTCGACCTCTGGCGCGCATCCGATGAACGGCTTCACGCCGCGCTGCGCGGAAGCGCGATGGCGCGCGCGAAACCGACCGGCCTCCGCCGCAACGTCGCGGTCGCGATCGGCAACAGCGGGCACCCGGATCTGGCGGGGGTGTTCGACGAAGCGGATGACGCCCCACCGGTGTCGCCGTCGAAGCAGGATCCGATGGTGCAGGAACACGTGGACTGGGCGAAGCGCAAGCTGCGCTCGCTGTGAAGGCGCTGCGGGGCGGACCTTCAGATCCGCCCTGCCACCGGGCGTGCCCCGGACTCCCCGCGACTTAGTCCCGCACGATGCCCTGCGACCGCAGGCGGATGAGCTCCTCCGGCGACGCGTTCTTGTGGCCCTGTTCCTGCGCGCGCCGGATGAAACTCGCCGTCACGCCGTGATCGCGCAACCGCACCAGCAGGTCGGCAGACAGGCCCTTGTAACCCAGTTGCCCGAGGTCGTCGATGTAGCTCCCGCCGACGCCGTGATCGCGCAGCCGCAGGAGCTCGTCCATGGGCAACTGCTTGTATCCCCGGTCGGACAACTCTTTCACGAAGGACGCCGTGATGCCGCGGTCGCGAAGACGAATGAGGTCCTCGATCGGCAGGTGGTCGTAGCCCATGTCGCGAAGCTCGCGAATGTAGTCAGGGGTCACGCCGTGGTCGCGGATGCGCCTCATGTCCTCGAGCGAAGGGAGCGTGTATCCGAGCTGCTTGAACTCGCGGGTGAACTCCGGCGTCACGCCGTGGTCGCGTGCCTTGATGATCTCCTCGAGTGGCAGCCCCTTATATCCCGCCGCCTGCAGCTCGCTGACGTACTCCTTCGTCACGCCATGGTCCCGCAGCCGGATCAGGTCCTCGATGGACTGCGCCTTGTATCCCGCCCCCTGCAGGTCCGAGACATACGCTTTCGTGACGCCATGATCCCTCGCGCGAATCACGGTTTCTACCGCAAGGTCCTTGTAGCCCAGCGATCGCAGGTCGTTGATGTAGGCCGTGTCGGCGCCGTGCGTCCGCATGCGCACCAGCGTGTCGAGCGGGAGGCTGGCGTAGCCAAGCTGTTTGAGCTCGGCGACGAACCGCGGGCCGACGTCGAAGGCGGCCATGCGGAACAAGCCTTGTGGAGTCGTGTCGTCGATGACATAGCCGAGGCCCTTCATCTCGCCGGCGTACTCGGGCCGCGGCATGAACGTGAACAGGCCGGCGCCTCGCCCGTTCCGGAACGCTCCCTGGAACCGGAACGTCCCGGCCTCGCGCCGCAGTTCGAAGCTGGCGCCATCGGCGGTGAGCTGCTCGCCGCCCGCCGGCAGTCCCGACAGCTCGGCCAGCGGGAACGAGCGCCCGAAATTCCAGTCGCCTCCGGTTCGCCCCGATTCGCCACGGCGTCCTATGTCGGCAATGTGCAGCTGCAGATCCGCCTTGCCCTCGCGAATCTGGGCCGTCCATTCTCCCGCGACTTCCGCGCCGGACGCCGCCCGTCCGGGAACCTGCCCCGGGGCGGTGCCCGCCAACGGCAGGGCCAGGAAAGCCGCTATCATCATCAGGTGTTTCAACATGGCGTCTTGACCTCTTCACGTCGGGAGGGGCACGACATGTTGTGCCCCTGGCGGGTTGCCGCGACTGCGATTCTTGCGCTACTGCCGGCTTAGATGAGGCGCGGTCGAAAAAGGTTGGCGAGCCCTCCAACCCCGCGGACCTTCTTTCCATCTAACGGACAGACGGGAAATGGGGTCGGGCGACCCCATTATTGGAGTCCGCGCCGGGTGGGCGCGGGCAGGACCAAGCGAGGCGATCCTGACCCAGCAATGGACCGCGCAGCGGCCCACCGAGGACGAGGCGGCGGACGTGGGCCTGGCCTGCGGTGGCGACAGGGAGGCGTTCGAACGCCTGTACCGGCTGCATGTCGCCCGCATCCACGGTCTGGCGTGTCGAATGGGCGGTATCGATCGGGCCGAGGATCTCACACAGGACGTGTTCGTCCGCGCATGGGAGAAGCTCCGGAGCTTTCGCGGCGAATCGCAGTTCGGCACCTGGCTCTACCGGCTCGCCATCAACCTGATCGTCGAGGATCGACGGCGCCCGGCAAGCCGGTGGCGCCGGCAGGACGATGATGGGGAAGTGCTGAGGAACCTGTCGGTCCGACCGGCAAACGCCGCGTTCACCATCGACTTCGAGGCCGCGGTGAACCTGCTGCCGGAGGCGGCCCGCAAGGTGTTCGTGCTGCACGACGTCGAGGGGTACAAACACCGCGAGATCGGGAAGCTTGTCGGGATCACCTCCGGGACGTCCAAAGGGCAACTGCACCGGGCCCGGATGATTCTCAGACGGTACCTGGGCAGGAGCGTGGCGACGTCGCGCGACACTGACGTGTGATCGTCGCACGGTCCGGAATCACGGAGCGGCGGTGGCGCCTTGCTTTGCTCGCGGTCGGCGGACCTCCAACGCTCGCGTCGCAAGGTGCCGCCGCCGCCCCCACGATCGTTAGATATGGATGAGGCATGAGCAGACACGTCAAGGATAGCGATCCATGGATGGACCGCCTGCCCGAGTACCTGGACGCCGAGTTGTCGGTGCGGGAGTGCGCCGCGCTCGAGAAACATCTGGCAACCTGCGCGGACTGCGCCGCCGTTCTCGACGAACTGCGCCAGGTGGTCGCCCGGGGCAAGAGCCTGGACCGGCCCGCTGAGCCGGGTCGCGACCTTTGGCCCGGCATTGCGCGGCGACTGTCGTCCAAGCCGGCGAGCCCGGTCGCTCTGTGGCTTCCGCTGTCATTGCGCGGTTGGCGTCCGCAACTGGCCGCCGCCGCCATCCTGCTGCTCGCAAGCCTCGCCATCGTCGCACTGCTCTATCGAAGCGCTGAACCGACAGCCAGACAGACGAGCGCAGGGTCGTCCTCGGTTGCTGGACCGGCGGACGAGGCCGAGCGTGACTACGAGAAAGACGTGGCGACGCTGCACCGCGAGGCCCGGGCCCGGTTGACGCTCGATCCGCACCTGGTGGAGGTGCTCGACGAGAACCTGGCGACGCTCGACGCCGCGATCGCCACCTACCAGGACGCATTGGCAGAGGAGCCCGGAGACGCGCAGCTGCGCCGCCGGCTGGACGCCGCCAGGCATCGGAAACTCGAGGTGCTGCAGCAGGCGGTCACGCTTGCGACCGAAGGAAGTGAGTGACGGACAGGTGAAGGATCTGCACGCAGCCATCGGACGTCTTGGCAGAACGCTCCTGCTCCTGTGCAGTGTTGTCGGCGTGGCCGCCGGCGCGTCGGCCGAGGTGTTCGACCAGACGATTCCGGCGGCGCCGGGCACGCGGCTGGACGTGCGTCTCTACGGCGGCGCGGTGGTCGTGCGCGGCTGGAGTCGCGACGAAGTCAGGGTCCGGGCGACGCACTTTCGGACCGACACAATCGATTTGCGAGTTGTTGGCCAGGCGATCACCGTGCGCGCACACACCAGGGTCGGCGCGCCGCATGCCATCGACGTGGACATCGACGTGCCGACGTGGATGGCGGTCGCCATCGTCGGAACGTATGTCGACATCTCGGTGACCGGCACCCGCGCCAGCGTCGCGGCCGCAACGGTGCGGGGCGACGTGACGGTCACGGGTGGCGTCGGCACGATCAGCTTGAAGACGATCGAAGGCGAGGTCGTCCTCGAGGGCGGCGAGGGTCGCGCCGATCTGAGCGGCGTGAACAACGGAGTCCGCGTCACCGGCCTGCACGGCGATCTGTTCGCGGAGACCGTGAACGGCAACGTGAAGCTGCAGGGAGTCCAGTCCACGTCGGTTGAGGTCGGGACCATCGGCGGCGACGTCAGTTGGGACGGCCCGATGATCAGCCAGGGACACTACCAGTTTGCGACGCACGATGGCGACATCGACGTCACGCTTCCGCCCACGGACAATGCCGCGGTGTCCGTTCGCGCGTTCGAAGGCCAGTTCCGTTCGACGTTTCCGGTGAAGCTGCCCGAGGAGAGCGCGCGACACAAGCGTTTCGGCTTCGTCCTCGGAACCGGCATGGCTCGCCTGGATCTGGAGAGCTTCCGCGGCACGATCAGCCTGCGACAGGCCTCGTCCGATCGGTAGCGTCAGAGGAGCAACGCCTCGACGCGGTGCGCATGCACCATTTGGTCACATGGCGACCAGGCGAACACCGTGAAGCGGCCGTCCTGCGACGCGACCAGCGCCACGGCGTCGCGCTGATCGTGGACGAACTGCGCCGCCGAGAGGTGCCTGGTTCCACCGAGTTGGCCAGGATCGAAGACGGCGGCGGGGCGACCCTCGATCGGTTCCGTCACGATCACCTTTTCAACCTGCGGCCATCCCTCGCGTCTTGCGATCTTGGCGCCGAACGCCAGGAGATCGTGTTGATCGGTCAGCACCGTCGCGCCATCGACTGCTGTCAGGCCCGCGATGCTCTCCACCGCCCGTCCGAGGGCTTCCTGCCACGAGCGGTAACGCCGTTCGTCGGGCGGCTGCCGTCCCAGTTCCCGCAGTTCAGAGAACGGCTGCAGCAGGGCGTACGGGATGGGTCTCACGATCGATTCGCGCCAGGCCTCCGTGTGGGACGGCACGACGAGCAGCAACCCGCCGCGGCCGTGCCCACGCATCGAGACGGCGAGCTGCACCAGCACGTTGACGGAATCGATCCACGAGGCCGGCGAATCGAAGCCAAGCATCGATCTCAGCAGCGCCGGGCAATCCGGCAGGCTGGAGGCCTGCTCGTCCACCACCTTGATGTCGTCGCCCTCCAGCACCGCGATGTTGGCGAACTTGCCCGCTTCGCCGCTGCGATGGTGCTTGACGACGAGCAGTCCCGGGGCCGCGACCTCGAGCACGAAGCAATAGGCGGGAATCGATCGGGTGGTTCCCCACACGCACAACCCGTCCGGCCCGCGCCAGACACCCAGGTGGATGCCGGGGCGCTCGACGGCCGGCGCCACCCGCGCGAGGGCGTCCGGGGTGAGCGCGAGCGGCTGCTCGAACCGCAGCGGACGCTCGCTTTGCTCGGGTGGGAGGAAGGCGAACGAGATCTTCGGGACGTACCCTTCCTCACGCCTGAGGCTTGCCCAGAACGCCGCGTCGATGATCGCCTCGATCGCCTCGGGGTCGGGGGAGGACGCGAGCGGCGCCACGCCGTGCTGGCGGGCCGCCTCGAGATGTCGCGCGAAATGCGACTCTATCCGCGGGACGACCGTTCGAGCGGCGGGATAGGCCCCTGCTGTCATGATGATTACCCCAACCCGTGAGACCTGACGTTACTCGCCGAGTCCCCACCGTGCGCGCACGCGGGTCTCGAGCGGCGTGAAGAAGAGCCGATCGACCGCCAGGCCGATCGCGATGATGACGAGCATGACCGCGACGACCTGGTTCATGTCGTTGAGTTCTCGGCCCATCATGAGCAACTGGCCGAGGCCCAGGCTGACGTAGAGCAACTCGGCGGCCATCAGTGACCGCCACGCGAAGGACCACCCGAGCTTCATGCCGGAGATGATTGCCGGCAGCGCGGCGGGCAGGACGACGAGCAGGTAGAGCCGCCAGCCGCGGGCGCCGAGGTTGAGCGCGGCGCGCAGGTAGACGGGATCGGTGTTCTTCACGCCGGCCTGCGTCGACAGCGTGATCGCCAGCAGCGCGCCGGTGATGACGACGAACAGGATCGCCGGCTCGCCGAGGCCGAACCAGAGCAGCGCGAGCGGGAGCCAGCAGATGCTGGGCAGCGCCTGCAACCCGAGCACCAGGGAACCCAAGGTCTGGTCGAGCAGGCGCACGCGGCCGAGCGCCAGGCCGAGCAGCGTGCCCGCGACCGCCGAGGCCGCGAAGCCGATGAGCAGGCGCCGCATGCTGACGGCGATGCCGATGAGGAAGGTCCCGTTTCCGAAGCCGCGGGCCAGCGTCCGCGCCACGCCCGACGGCGACGGAAACAGGTACGGCGGCCACAGCCCGAGGCGAAACAGCCCTTCCCAGCCGGCGGCGAGCAGCAGAAAGAACGCCAGCTTGCGGATCGCGGGCCGGGCAAACAGGCCCGGGCGGCGCGTGCGCGCGATCGTCGTGTCGATGTCGATCATGAGAGGGTTCCCGGCCGGCCGTCGCCCGGCAGCACCGCCCCCTGCCCACCGTCTTTCAGCACGTTGAGAATCTCGCGGGAGAGATCGACCACCGCGTAATTCTCGATCTGCCGCGGCCGCGGCAGATCGATCACGAACTCCTGCTTGATCCGGCCGGGCCGGGGAGAGAGTACCACCACGCGATCGCCCAGGACGATGGCTTCGCGCACGTTGTGCGTGACGAAGATGATGGTCTTGGCCGTCGCCGACCAGATGTTCTGCAGCTCGTCGTGCAGAAGGTCACGCGTCTGGGCGTCGAGGGCGCCGAACGGCTCGTCCATCAAGAGCACCTTCGGATCGAGGGCCAGTGCCCGCGCCAGCGCCACGCGCTGCTTCATGCCCCCCGATAACTGGTGCACGAAGGTCTGCTCGAAGTCCAGCAGGTGGACCATCCGCAGGTGACGGCGCGCGATGTCCTCGCGCTCGCGCCTCACGGCGCCGCTCATCCGCAGGCCGAATTCGACGTTGCCGAGAACGTCGAGCCAGGGAAACAGCGCCGCCGTCTGGAAGATCATGACGCGGTCGGTCCCGGGCCCCCGGACGGGCCGGTCGTCCACCAGCACGTCTCCGCTTGTCGGCTGATCGAGCCCGGCCACGAGGTTGAGCAGCGTGGATTTGCCGCACCCGGATGGTCCCAGCAGGCACACGAACTCGCCCGCGCGCACGCCGAGATCGATTGAGTCGAGGGCGACGACGGGGCTCTTGCCCTCGAACGTCTTCGTCACGCCTCGCAACTCGACCTTCATGAAATGGTCCTTGGTCCCTCGTCCTTGGTCCTTGGTCCCTCGTCCTTGGTCCTTGGTGCGCTTACCCCCGACTATCCACTACCCACGACCCACGACCCACTGCCCACTATCCACTGTCCCCGCCCCCGTCAGTCTATCCCTGGCAGTCCCTTACCTCGCAAGACGCGGTTCAGGAGCCGCAGGTCGTAGATGCCGTCCAGCTTCGGCGGGTTGTCTCCGAGAAAGCCCAGGCGGAAGGCGGCGTCCGCCGATTGCGCCAGCGATTTGCGAATCGGATCCCACGTCGGCGTCATGCGCGCCCACGCGTCATCCAGCACGGCGGCAGCAAACGCCCTGCCCGTCAGATGCTCGATCTCCGCGTTGACGGCTCGCTTGGCGCCCTCGGCATCGCTCGTGAGTCGCCGGGTGAGATCGACGTGCGCGTCGAGCCATCGGCTGATGAGATCCGGGTGTTGGTCGAGGAACGCCGTGCGCACGATGACGTGCGCCGTGACGAACCGTCCCTCCGGCCACAGCGCGCGCTCGTCGAGAAACACTCGTCCGCCGGCCTCGTGCACCAGGCGCGCGCCCCACGGTTCGGGCACCCAGGCCGCATCGATTTCCTTCTTCTGAAACAGCGTGAAAATGTCGGGGTTCGCGACTGGGATCACCTCTGTCGTGCCGCCGCGCTCGCGCAGCTCCAGGCCCTCATGGCTCAGCCAGCGCCGCAGCGCGACATCCTGCGTGTTCCCGAGTTGCGGGCTCGCGATGCGCCGGCCACGGAAATCTGCCGGTTGCCGGATCGCGGCGTCCGCGCGCACGACGAGCACGGCGCCGCCGCTGGTGGCACCAGCGACGATGCGCAGCGCCTGGCCGTTCGACCGCACGTAGCCGTTGATTGCCGGGTTCGGGCCGACGTAGGCCAGATCAATCTGCCCGGCGAACAGCGCTTCGATGACAAAGGGTCCGGCGTTGAACACGCGCGCCCGCACGGCGACGTTGTCGCCCAGTGCGCGCTGGAACGTGCCGTCGGCCACGCCGATGACGGCCTGCGAGTGCGTGATGTTCGGAAAGTAGCCGACCCGAATTACAACGCCGGACTGTGGCGGCCGGCTGCACCCGGGCACGGCCAGCAATGCGGCGACAACCAGGGCAATCGCCGCGCGCAACGCGGACCGGCGAGAGCCCCGCAGTAACGCGGTCGGTGTCGGAATCACGTCCGGAATCTTAGGCTGGTCCGCTCGCGTTTGTCGACCTGCAACGCGGTGCGCCGCGCGCAGACACGCGGTAGAATCGGGCGTGGAATGTGGAATGTGGCGGGTGAGCATGCGACGCAGCGGCGCGGGGCATAGGGCCCCCGCCATTCAAGGAATGTCTGCCATGATGAAGCGAATCATCCTGCTCGCCGTTGTCGTGGTCATCGTCGCTGGCATGTTCGCGGCGTGTTCGCGCCCGGAGGAACAACGCCCGCAGGAGGCAGCCGTGGCCCCGTCCCCTGAACTCACGAAGTTGCAGACGATGATCGGCCGGTTTGCGCCGGTGGACGTCACGGCCGATCTGTCCGGCCTGCCCGCAAACGAGCAGCAGGCGCTGGCGAAACTCGTCCAGGCCGGCTGGGTGATGGACGGGCTGTTCCTGCGCCAGGTGTGGGGCGGCAACCAAGCCGTGCTCATGCGCCTGTTGACCGATCGCACGGCGGAAGGCCAGGCGCGCGTGCATCACTTCCTGATCAACAAGGGGCCGTGGTCCAGGCTCGACGCCAACACCGCGTTCATCCCCGGCGTCCCGGAAAAGCCGGCGGCCGCGAACTTCTACCCGGCGGGCGCGACCAAGGCCGACGTCGAAGCGTGGCTGAAGACGCTCTCCCCCGCGGACCACGCACGCGCCACCGGCTTCTTCACGACAATCCGACGAGCGGGCAACGGTTTCACGATCGTGCCCTACAACGTCGAGTACCAGGGCGAACTGGCGCGGGCCGCCGAGTTGCTGCGCGAGGCGGCGAACCTGACGTCGCAGCCGACGCTGAAGACCTTCCTGACGAAGCGCGCCGACGCGTTCCTCTCCAACGACTACTACGACAGCGACGTCGCGTGGATGGAGCTGGACGCGTCGATCGAGCCGACCATCGGGCCCTACGAGGTGTACGAAGACGAGTGGTTCAATGCGAAGGCGGCGTTCGAAGCGTTCATCACGATCCGCGACGAAGCCGAGAGCGCCAAGCTGGCGAAACTGGGCGGCCACCTGCAGGACATCGAGGACCACCTGCCGATCGACCCGAAGTTCCGGAACCCGAAGCTGGGCGGCATGGCGCCCATTGCGGTCGTCAACGAGTTGCTGGCGGCGGGCGACGGCAATCGCGGCGTGCAGACAGCCGCTTTCAACCTTCCCAACGACGAGCGCATCGTCAAGGAGAAGGGCGCCAAGCGCGTCATGCTCAGGAACGTCCAGGAGGCAAAGTTCAGGGTTGCGCTCGTACCGATCTCGAAGGTCGTCCTCGCGCCGGCGGACCAGTCGAAGGTCTCCTTCGACGCATTCTTCACCCACACGGTGATGCATGAGCTCATGCACGGGCTGGGGCCGCACCAGATCACCGTGGCCGGGCGGGCGACGACCGTGCGCCAGGAGCTGAAGGAAACCTACAGCGCGATCGAGGAGGCGAAAGCGGACATTTCGGGCCTCTTCGCGTTGCAGTACCTGGTGGACAAGGGCGTCATCGACAAGGCGATGGAAGCGCAGATGTACGACACGTTCCTCGCGTCGGCCTTCCGCGCAATCCGGTTCGGCGTCACCGAGGCGCACGGCAAGGGCATCGCGATGCAGCTCAACTACCTGACCGACAACGGATCGTTCGTCGCGCAGAAGGACGGGACGTTCGCGATCGATCCGGCGAAGATCAAGCAGGGCGTCCAGGCGTTGACCGGCGAACTGCTCACACTCGAGGCGCAGGGCGACTACGCGAAAGCGAAAGAGATGCTCGGGCGGCTGGCCGTCGTCCGGCCGGACGTGCAGAAACTGCTGGACCGTCTCGGCTCGGTGCCCGTGGACATCGAGCCCCGATTCGTGACAGCCGAGAAGCTGGTCAAATGAGCCGATAGGACGGGGCTTCAGCCCCGCCAGGCTTCAGGTGAGTCGTATGAACTGTCAGCCCGGCTGCGCCGCCTGCTGCATCGTCGTCTCGATCTCGTCGCCGATACCCGGCATGCCGGACGGCAAACCCGCAGGCGTCCGATGCGCGCAGCTGACCGCCAGCAATCACTGCGCGATCTACGGGCGCCCCGATCGGCCCACGGTCTGCGTGGGCCTGCAGCCGAACGAGGAGATGTGCGCGGGAGGCGTTGGCGACGTGTTGGCGAGGTTAGCCGAGATGGAACGGGCCACCCGCCCTTAGCGGGCCTGTGGTTGGCAGGGGCGCAGTCTGTTGCGCCCATGCACCCAGCACATGGCACCCAGCATCCAGCACCAAGATTCAGGCACACGGCCTGATTTGACTAGAACCCTCAACCACCGCCCGAGCTGCAGCCACCCTTGTCCGCTGAGCTCCCGGCTGAGCTGCCGGCCGGCCCTCCGACTCCGAACACCGACACGAGTTTCTCCAGGTCTTCGCTCTTGCACGACGGGCACACCGGGCGGTGCGAGCCAGTCACGAAGGCCTCGAAGCGTTTTCCGCAATCACGGCAGTGATATTCGAACAAGGGCATTGCCGACCTCTATGGAGCGAAAGGTGCCGCGAACGGGCGGCCAGACGAGTCGATAGATAGATTCACGCGCCGTCGGAAGGATACACCAGCGGCAGCCTGATGGTGAACGTCGTCCCGTGGCCTTCGCGGCTCTGCACCTCGATGGTGCCGTGGTAGCGTTCGACGAGCGCCCTGGCGATGGCGAGGCCCAGGCCGGTGCCGCGTTCCTCGATGGCCTTGGCATTGGGAGCGCGGAAGAACTCCTCGAACAGTCGAGGCAGCGCGTCTTCCGGGATCCCGATGCCGGTGTCGGCAACCGTGATCCGCGCGACATCGGCTTCGCGCGCCAGGTGCACCTGGACCTCGCCCTGCGGCGTATACCGCATGGCATTGCCAACGACGTTGTTGACGATCCGATCGAGCTCGCGCGGGTCTCCCCAGACGACGATCTGTTCGTCGTCCGCATCGACGCACAACTGCAGGCCTCTCGAAAGGGCGGCTGCGGCGAATCTCGCGCAGACATCGCGAATGAGCGGCGCCAGTGGGACGGCGCACCGCTCGGCGCGGGGATGCACGTCGGCCTTGCCCGCCGCAAGGTCCAGCAGGTCGTCCACCAGCGTCTGCAGGAACTCGATCCGCCGCCGCGCCCGGGTCACGAGGTCCGCCTGCTCGGAAGCCAGCGCGCCGACGTATCCCTGCTCGAGCAGCGTGAGCAGGTTGTGGGACACCTGGATCGGCGATCGGAGTTCGTGCGTCACCGTGCGAACGAACTGCGACTTGTCCCGATCGAGGCTCGCCAGCATGGCGTAGGCCTGCGCGTTCTCGATCGCGATGGCGCCCTGCGCCGCGATCGCGGCCAAAAACGTCGCGTCGTCGCGGTTGAACGCATGCCCCTCGCCGCCGTAGGCGCGCAGTACGCCGATGGCGCCCGCCTTGCCCACGAGCGGCGCGACGAGCACGGCCCGGATGCCCTCCCGCCGGTTCGCCTCCGGGTAGACGATGCGGGGGTCCGTCAGCGCGTCGATGAACAGCACGTTGCCGGTGGTGAGCACCTCGCGATCGATCGACGACCGGCTCAACTCCAGCGCGCCGCTCATGAACGCTTCGCTCAAGCCGTAGCTCGCCGCGGCGACGAGCTGGCTGCCGCTGCGATCGAGCAGCCGGATGGCGGCGCCCTGGCAGCCGAGCACGTGCGCGGTCGCCTCGGACAGGCGATCGAGGACCCCGGCCAGATCGAGCGTGGACGTCGTCGCGCGCACGCTTTCGTACAGTCCCGCGATCTCGGTCTCGCGCCGTCGAAGCCGGCGCGAGATCGACATGGCGAGGTAGGCCATCACGTACGACGCGCACGTGAAGAAGACGAGCACCTCGGCGATGAAGACGTGGTCCAGGTACCGGGGCGGGCTGACCAGCGCCACGTGGTGGATGACGCCGCGCAGTTCGAGCAGCGCGATGCCGGCCACCAGGATCGGGGCGAGCGCCACGTACAGGAATCCCTTGTCGTGCGGCAGCAGCAACGAGGCGATCGTGATGTGGAACAGGAAGAACACGATCGCGGGGCTCTCGATGCCCCCGGAGAGGGCGATGAGTGCCGCCATCGCGAGCCAGTCGAATCCGATCTGCACGCGCGCAAACCACTGGCAGGCGCGGGGAAAGTCCGGGCCGAAGGCATCGAGCCTGCCGAGCGCCAGATGGAACGCGAAGTTGTAGGCGAAGATGGTCAGGCCGACGATGAAGGCGTTCTGTTCGGGGACGGGCAGGCGAACGACATGCGCGCTGATCGCTGTGGCGGCAAGAACCGCCGCCCCGGCGAACCATCGCATCCGGATCAACCAGCCGAGGCTGTTGATCAGCTCCTGTTCGGTCAGGGACCTGGCCGGAGCCTGGGTTGTGCGGGCGGCGCCTGCAGTTGCCATGGAACCGGGAGTACCGGGCGCATCCGGCGCGCGCGCCGCGCCGGATACCCCATAACCTGGGCGGTGGGGCGGCCCGCTGACCGCTCCGGGACGTTCCGCTGCGCCGTTACACCTGCGCCCGTCGCGATGCCGCCTGAAGCAGCTCGTCGATCTTTGCGAGGATCACGTCGAGCCGCACCGACTTCTCGAACAGCGCGTTCACCGGCAGGTACTCCTCGTCCGGCCCGAACCGCAGCGGGGTCGTCTGATGGATCGAGGTGAGCATCAGGATCGGCACGTCGCGGTAGGCGGCGTATGGCGACTCCGGCGACCGATCGCGGAGCTGCAGCGAAACGTGGAAGCCTTCGGTGCGCGTGTCCATCATCACGTCCAGCAGGATGAGGTCGGGGTGGACCTCCTTGACGCGCGTCAATCCCGCTTCGCCGTTGGATGCCGTGAAGAACTGGTGACCGCGCGATTCGAGCAGGATGCGGATTCCGGTGACGAAATCCGGATCGTCGTCGATCATGAGAATCTTCGCCATAACGCACGCTCCCTTGCCGTCGGACTGTCGAGTTTGCAGCCGAACCGCATTGTATCGTGAAACGGAGCCCGGGCGGGCATGAAGGGTCAGCGGCGGGCGGGAACGGGCCGGACATGCGGGCCGCCCGAGGCAGGCGGGGCACAGGCCGGAGCGATGCGGGCGTGGGCCGAGAGCGATGGTCGGCTGCGAAGCCGGCCGCAAGCTCGGCCTCGCAGCCGACCCGCACGCCTCAGACGTTCTCCAGGATTCCTGCAATCTCGCTGAAGATCTCGTCGTCCTCGAAGAGGTTCTGGTGGATGCTCGCCGACGGGCACGCGGCGACGCAGGTGCCGCAGCCCTTGCAGAGCGCTTCGTTGATCCAGGCGCGCTTGACGTCGTCCTTGAACGTGATGGCGCTGTAGGCGCACATCGGCACGCACGTCTTGCACCCCGAGCACGCGTTCTCGTCCACGCAGGCGGTGTTGGGCTCGAGGTCCACGTGACCGCGGTCGATGAGCACCATCGCCTCGGCCGCCGCGGCGCCCGCCTGTGCCACCGTGTCCGGGATGTCCTTCGGTCCCTGGCAGCAGCCCGCCAGGAAGATGCCGTCGGTGAACGTGCTGACCGGCGCGAGCTTCGGGTGGCGTTCGAGGAAGAAGCCCTCGGTCGAACAGCTGATGTTGAAGAGCCGCCGCACGTCCTGGGCGTCCGCGTGCGGCTCGAGGCCCACCGACAACACCACCATGTCGACCGGGATGCGGCGCACGGTGCCGAGCAGCGTGTCCTCGACGCGGATGACGAGCTTGTGCTCCTCCGACGGATCGAGCGCCCAGTCGGTCACCTCCGCGACGCGGCCCCGGATGAAGTGCACGCCTTCGTTCAGCAGCTTCTGGTAGAACTCCTCGAAGCCTTTCCCGGGCGTCCGCATGTCGATGTAGAAGTTGAACACCTCGGCCTCGGTCCGCTCGTGCAGCAGGTGGGCGAGTTTCAGCGAATACATGCAGCAGACGCGCGAGCACCACCGGTTCGTCGTGACGTCGCGCGAGCCCACGCAGTGCACGATGCCGATCGATTTCGGCTTGTGGCCGTCGCGCAGTTTCACTTCGCCTCCGGTCGGCCCCGAGGCGTTGACGAGGCGCTCGACCTCGAGCGACGTGTACACGTTCGGGTAGGTGCCGTAGCCGTAGTAGGGCGTCTTCGACACGTCGAACGGCTGGAAGCCGGTGGAGAGGATGATGGTCCCGACCTGGATCTCCCGGACCTCTTCCTGCTGCTTCAGGTCGATGGCGTGCCGGTCGCCGCACGCCTCGACGCACGTCTTCTTGCACTTGCCCGCCTTGAAGTCGATGCAGGTGTCCGGGTCGATCAAGACCACCGTCGGCGTCGCCTGCGGGAACGGGATGTAGATGGGCTTGCGCTTGCCGAGGCCCAGGTTGAACTCGTCCGGATACCGCGCGTCCTTGTAGACGCACGCGTCGATGCACTCGAGGCAGCCGACGCACAGGTCCTCGTGCACGTAACGCGGATGTCGCGTCACCTTGACGCGGTAGTTGCCCACGTAGCCTTCGACCTGCGTCACGTCGGAGTAGGTCCACAGCGTGATGTTCGGGTGCGATCGCACGCTCGACATCTTCGGCGTCAGGATGCAGGCCGCGCAGTCGAGCGTCGGAAACGTCTTGTCGAACCGGGCCATGTACCCGCCGATCGTCGCCTGCCGCTCGACCAGGTACACCTTCTTCCCGGCATTCGCCATCGTCAGCGCCGCGTGAATGCCCGCGATGCCGCCGCCGACGATGAGCACGTCCGGGTGGACCGGCACCTGCCGGGTCTCGAGCGCCCGATGGTAAACGACGCGGCGCACGGCCGCGCGCACCAGGTCCTTCGCCTTCGTCGTGGCCGCCGCGCCCTTCTCGTGCACCCACGAGTCGTGCTCGCGGATGTTGACCAGGTGGAAGAAGAACGGGTTCAGGCCGCCCTTCTCGGTCGCGACGCGGAAGGTGTGCTCGTGCAGCAGCGGCGAGCAGGACGCGACCACGACGCGGTTCAACCGCAGCTCGCGGATGTCCTGCTGGATCAGCTCCTGGCCGGGATCCGAACACATGTACTTGTAATCGCGCGCGACCACCACGTGCGGCAGGGCCGCGGCGTATTCGGCAACGGCCTTCACGTCCACGACGCCGGCGATGTTCGATCCGCAGTGGCAGACGTAGACGCCGATGCGCACGTCGGCCTCGCGCGTCGCCGCTTCAGGGCTCCCGCCATCCGCCTCCCGCCTCCCGCCATCCGCCTGTTCGTTATACATAGGCCTCTTCCCGCGTGGGTTCGGTCAACCACTGATCCAGCAGTTTCTGCCCCGAGATCATGCGGCGGAAGCCGAGTTCCTTCCGCGTCCCGCCGAGCGCCCAGCCAATCAGCTGCGGCAGCAGCAGGATCGGCATGTCGAAGTCGATGCCGGATTCCTTGCTGATCTCCACCTGGTACGCGTCGAGGTTGAACTGGCACAACGGGCAGATGGTCACGATGGCCTGCGCGCCCTTGCGCATCGCTTCCTTCAGCAGGATGTAATTGAGGCGCTTGCCGACGTCGGTGATGGTGCCGGTCAGCGACCCGCCGCAGCACTTGGTCTTCAACGAGTACTCGACCGTCGGAATCCCGGCCGCGGCGAGCAGTTCGTCCATGCGCTCGGGATCGTGCGGCGTGTCCACCTCGTCGTACGGCCGCACCACCTGGCAGCCGTAGTAGCACGCGATGCGGCCGCCGTTCCAGCGTCGCTTCACGGCGGCGCGGATCCGATCTTCGCCGATGTCGTTGAACAACACCTCGAGCGGGTGCCGGACCCGCACGCCGTCGGGAAACGGCAATCCCGCGCGCGCCATGGCCTGCTGGACCTGCTCGCGCACCTCGGGGTATTTCGTCGTGTAGTCGACCGTCTTGCGCAGGACCAGGTAGCACGCGCTGCACGGGGCGAGCAGTTCCGCCGCACCCGATTTCTTGGCAATGGCCAGGTTCCGCGCGGCGAGCACGAAGGCCGAGGCCTCATCGATGGCCATGTAGGAAGTGGCGCCGCAGCAGTTCCAGTCCGCCAGTTCCTCGAGTGGCACGCCGAGCAGCTTGAAGAGGGCCACGACGCTCTCGGCGTAGGCGATCCCCGTCGCCCGCAGCGAACAGCCGGGGAAGTAGAGGTAACGCTTCGGTGTGACGTCTTCGGCAGAGGCCATGGATGTCAATCTCCTGCGACGCGGGCCACGGCCGGCCGCGGCCCGGTGGGGTCAGTCCGGCAGCGCCCGCTGCAGCTCGTCGATGTGTTCGATGCGTTCCCGACGCAGCGACAAGCGACCGGTGCGCATCAGCGCCAGGCCGGCGCGCGTCATCGAGAACAGGCCGAGCGGGTTGGTCCGCAGCATGAGCCGCAGCACGACCCAGAACTCCGAGCTGCGTCCCCGCCGCCGCACCATCTTGTAGAACTCCTGCGCAAGCACCGGGATCGGGAATCGCTTCGGGAACGAGCCCTCGCGGATCGCCTGGCGCTTGAGCGTGTACATGATGTCGGTGATGTGAATGTCCTGCGGGCAATGCGCCCCGCACGCGTAGCAGGACGCGCACAACCAGATGGTCTGCGACTTCAAGGCATCGTCGCGGAACCCCTCGCGCACCAGCTGGACGACACGACGCGGCGTGAAATCCATGTACAGCGACAGCGGGCACGTGCCGGAGCAGGTGCCGCACTGGATGCAGGACATGAGACGTTCACAGCCCGGGCGGGACAGAATCTGCCGTGTCCAGGCGGGGTCACACTCGCGCTGATAGCGGATTTGATGTTCCATATCGCACTCACGCACTGACGCACTCACGCACCACGCACCAGGGACCAAGGACCAGGGACCAGGGACCAGGGACCAGGGACTAGGGACCAGCTATCCATCCCGCCACCGTCGCGTCGACCATCCGCACCACGACCGGCATCGCCGCCCGCATTTCGCGGCCCATCGCGCCCCCGATCGTCAGGCAATCGCCGGCTTCGACGGCCAGGATCACCACGCACCCGGGCACGTGGAGGCCGAGCGCCCGGCCCAGGCGCAGGGTTTCGAACAGGCCGACATAGTGCGGTGAGGTCCCGCCCGCGGCGGTCACCTCGCCTTCCTCGAACCGGTGCACGGTTCCTGGCGCCGCTTGCCCGCTCGAGATCGTGTCGACGACGATCAGCCGATCGGCGTCGAGCAGGTCGTCGAGCAGCCCGAAGCCACTCGCGATGCTCGATGCCGTCTGGACTCCGGGCGGCAGATGCGCGCCGAGCTCGCGCACGATCTCCATCCCGAAGGCGTCGTCGGCGAGCAGGTCGTTGCCCAGGCCGAGCACGCGAATCGTTGGTTCCAAGTCTCTGCCCATTGTCTTCACAGGGCTGAAGCCCTGTGCCACGAGATCACCCTGTGCCACCAGATCGTGGAGCAGGACTTCAGTCCTGCTCGCGTCCTCGATGGCTCCCACTCTCGGTCGATCACGACCGTTCGATCTTTCCGTCCACGCCCCGGCGCAACGACGACACGACGTCGCCGCGCGCGTCGTGCACGCAAAGCATCAGGGGCATGCTGCCGGGCAGCGAGTGCGTCGCGCAGCCGTGGCAGGGGTCGTAGGCGCGGAACGCCATCTCCACCATGTTCAGCACGCCTTCCGGCACGTCGGGGCCCGAGATCAGGCTCTTCGCCGCCTTCTCGACGCCCATCGCCATGCGCGCGGAATTGTTCTGCGTCGCGACGATCAGGTTCGCGCTCGTGATGAGGCCGCGCGCGTCGGTGCGGTAGTGATGGATGAGCGTGCCCCGCGGCGCTTCGACGATGCCGACGCCTTCGGTGGGCGTCTCGGTCGGCAGCGTGCGCACGGTGGGCGCAACGATGTCCGGGTCTGCCGCGAGCTCCTGCATGCGCTCGGCCGCATAGAGCAGCTCGATGACCCGCGCCCAGTGGTTCGCCAGCGTGTGGTGCACCGGCCGGCCGCCCAGCGTCGCGAAGTACTCGTCGCAGGCCTCCTGCGCGAGCCTCGTCGCGAAGCCCGCAGAGGCGTTCAGGCGGGCGAGGGGCGCGACGCAGTACACGCCGCTCGCCGCGCCGTCGACGAATCCCTTCCAGCCCACCGGCTTCAGGTAGCAGAACTTCACGTAGCTCCACGGCTCGACGTGCTCGGCGATGTAGTCGAGGTAGTGCGCCGGGAGGAACTTCGCCGACTCGCGGCCGTCGGGCGCGACGACGCGGACCGCGCCGTCGTAGAAGTTCACATGGTTGCCCGCGTCCACCATCCCCATGTAGTGCGTGCGGTGGGTGAACGCCTCGGAGCGAATCAGATCCACGTAGCCGCTGTTGGCGAGCACGACGCGCTTGAACACGTCGAGCGTGAAACGGGCGAACTCGACGGCGTCCGCGGCCACGGCCTGGAATTGCCGCTGATCGTCCGCCGTGACCCGCTTCGCCACGCCGCCGGGCAGGCCGAACACCGGGTGGATCGCCTTGCCGGCGACGGCGGCCATCAGGTCGCGCAGCTTTCGCCGCATGCCGATCACCTGGCGGCCGACCTCGACGCCGACCTTGCCGATGACGCCGAGGATGTTGCGCTCGGCCGCCGGCGCCTGCGGGCCGACGACGAAGTCCGGCCCGCCCAGGAAATAGAAGTGCAGGGCGTGGTCCTCGGCCATGAACGTGCTGTAGACGAGCTCGCGGATCTTGCGGGCCGCCGGCGGCGGCTGGACGTGATAGAGCGCGTCGAGCGCCTTGGTCGCCGCCATGTGGTGCGCCATCGGGCAGACGCCGCAGATGCGGGAGGTGATCTGCGGCATGTCCTCGGCCTGCCGGCCGACCGCGAACTGCTCGAACCCGCGCAGTTCCGGGACCTGGAAGTAGGCGCGCTCGACGTGGCCGCCCTCGTCGAGGAAGATTTCGATCCGGCCGTGCCCCTCGAGGCGTGTGATCGGATCGATGGTGATCCGCCGTCGCGGGGCCTGCACGCCGGGCGTCTGCTGTTCCTGTGTCATACGTTTCCCTGTTCGCGACGCGCCTTACTTGCCCTGGCCGGCCATTCGCTTCCGCGCGATGAGCGATGCCGGCAGGCTGTAGCGATAGAACGTCCCCATCGGGTCGGCGAGCGCGTCCAGCTGGCGATCGATCTCGGGCTCCGCCGTCGCGTCGAGCACCGAGGCGATCGCCGACGACGCCTTCGCCCCGAAGTCACGCACGCGGCTGGTCGGCCCGAAGCAGCCGGTGCAGGGCATGTTGCCCTTGATGCAGCGCGAGTCGCAGCCACCGCGGGTGGCCGGCCCCATGCACAACAGGCCCTGCGCGAGCAGGCACTTGTCCTCGTCGATGAGGATCTCGTGGGGCCGATGAAACTCGCCGACGAGCATCTCGGCCGGGCGGGTGTCCCTGCGCGGGCAGGTGTCGCACATCGCCCGATCGGGCGCCAGGACGCTGCCCCTGGGCGGCAGCGTGCCCGACAGCACGGCGTGCACGGCGTCCGCCAGCAGCTGCGGCGTGGGCGGACACCCGGGGATCGTGTAATCGACGCTGACGATCTGCTCGAGCGATCGAACGGTGTCGAAGAAGCCCGGGAGCGACACGGTGCGGCCGTCCTCATGGCAGCTGCGCTGCGGCGCGACGTGCTGCGGGTTCTCCGTGCTCGGCGTGTGTGCGTACACCGTGTCGAAGATCGCCTCGCGCGTCCACAGGTTCGCCAGCCCGGGGATGCCGCCCATCTGCGCGCACGCACCGAACGCCACGAGCAGCTGCGACTTGCGCCGCAGCAGGTGCGCCATCTCCTCGTGCTCGGTCGTGCGAATGGCGCCGTTGAGAAAGGTGACCGCGACGGCTCCGTCGGGCAGCGCCTCGACGTCCCGGCGCTTGAAGTCGAGGGCCACCGGCCAGAAGACAATGTCCACCGCCGCGACCACGTCGAGGATCGCCTCGTGCAGATCGACGACCGTTTCCTCGCAGCCGCCACAGGAGGCGCACCAGTAGAACGCGACTTTCGGCCGCTCGGCCGCTGCGCCCGGGGTTGCCGTCATATGGCTGCCACCTCCTCTCCGAACGTCTCGGGCGGCGCGGCGAGCCGCAGCGGCCCGAGCGCGCGCACCTGGTCGACCATCTCGTTGATGACCGTCCGCACCTTGTCGCCCTCCGACGCCGAGATCCACTCCAGGCGGAACCGCGCCTCCTCGACGCCCATCTGCTGGAGCATGCGGCGCAGCAGGCGCATGCGGCGCAGCGCCTTGTAGTTGCCGTTCTGGTAATGGCAGTCGCCGGGGTGACAGCCGCCGATGAGAACACCGTCGGCGCCCCTGGCAAACGCATCGAGGACGAACTGCGGGTCGACGCGCCCGGAGCACATCACCCGGATGACGCGCACGTTCGGCGCATACTTCATCCGCGAGATGCCGGCCAGGTCGGCGGCGGTGTAGGTGCACCAGTTACAGAAGAAGGCGACGATTCGCGGTTCGAATGGCGTCGGGGCCGCTGGCGCTTCAGGCATACGGGCACTCCGTGATCGCTCGGACTCGGCGGCTGCTGCTGTCGGTGGATAACGGGAGGGTGCCGGCGCGCGTCGGGTGTGCGTCGGCGGGAAGGAAACGCGGACGATGAAGCCCCGAGGCGCGGCCCCGGGGAATCGGCCATCTCATAGTCGTGTTCGATGCAACGCGGTCAGACGGTCGTGCGAGCGACGCTGCCGCGGCCCGTGGCCCGTTCAACCCACTCGAGCCATCCGTGGAGTCCCGGGGCGCCGACACAGCTCGTCTCGATGATCTCGATCGCCGGGTTCACGCGTCTGGCATCCGCTTTCGCCGCGGCGAGGTCGAACCGCGTATAGGGCAGCAGGTCGACCTTGTGCAGCAACATCAACTTCGCGCGGCTGAAGATCGACGGGTACTTCAGCGGCTTGTCGTCACCCTCGGCGACGCTCAGGATCACGACCTTGGCGACCTCGCCCAGATCGTAGGCGGCCGGGCACACCAGGTTGCCGACGTTCTCGATGAACAGCAGGTCCACGCCGTCGAGCGACACGTCGGCCAGCGCGCGCTTCACCATCGCGGCATCCAGGTGGCAGATCCCGCCCGTGGTGATCTGCCGAGCGGGGAAGCCGAACCGCGCCAGGCGGGCGGCGTCGCGCTCGGTCTGAATGTCGCCGGTGAGCACGGCGACCTTGTGGCGGCCGCCGACGAAGGCCTGCAGCGTGTGTTCGAGCACGCTCGTCTTGCCGGCGCCCGGCGAGGCGATCACGTTCAGGCAGACGATGCCGCGCCGGCCGAATTCCGCGCGCAGCTCGGCCGCGATGCGGTCGTTCTCCTTCAACACGCTCTGCTGCAGCTCCACCCGTTCCATCGTTACTCCAGTTCCAGATATGTCATCTGCAGCTCGTCGCCGCCGACCGTCCGGGTGGGCGCGCCGCAGTCCGGGCACAACAAGGCGTACTCGACCACCGGGAAGTCACGCGCGCAGCGCTCGCAGCGCTGGCGCAGGGGCACGCGCTCGACGTCGAGCGTGGCCTGCCCGAGATCGGTACCCCGCACGATGACGTCGAAGGAGAATTTCAGCGCGTCGGGTTCGACGCCCGACAGATCACCGACGCGCAGGCCGATCCGCACGACGCGGGCGCCGGGATGGGCGGTCGCCTCGGTGCGAACCGATTCGACGAGCGACTGGGCGATGCTCAGTTCGTGCACGGCCTTCCGCCGGGAGACGCCTACTTGTGAAAAAATTCACAAGTCCGGCCGCCTTCCGCGCAAAGACGCCAATCGTGGGGGGAACTGCCGGTGAGGACCCCGATCCGCGCTCGCCTGCCCTCGGCGACAGGCGATTCTTGTGCGGGTCGGCACCCGGAGGGGCGCGACGCTCACTGCAGGGTACGAGGCCGGCGGATTCCTGTCAAGCGTGCAGAGGGTGCGCGGAGGGCGTGCACGGACGCGTGCGCTCGGGTGTTGTCGAATTGTGCGGCACAGCGGGCGATCGAAATCGCCTGACGCCGAAAGGTGCAACAGCGACCCGGGCGACCTCGGCCGTTTCGTCGCCCCCGCCGCCGCAAATTCCCCCAGCCATAGTAAAATCATGTCGCCCCAGGGTCGCGCCACGCGGTGCGGCCATCCGCGGTCCTCCCGGACCTTCGTCTCCCACACGGACACAGACGTGATCGAAACGACCATCGAGACCTGCGCGGTCCGAATCGTGAAAGACGACATCACGATGCTCGACGTCGATGCGTTCGTCTTCGACGCTCGTCCCGACCTGGTCCTCGGTGCCGGCGTCGGCACTGCGATCGCCGTGCGGGGCGGTCCGACGATCCAGGCGGAACTGAAGACGCTGGCGCCGCTCGCCGCCGGCCAGGCGGTCGTGACGACGGGTGGCAAGCTGAAGGCGAAACACATCATCCATGTGGTCGGCCCGCGCTTCCAGGAAGCGGATCTGGAACGCAGGCTGGCCGACGCGGTGCAAACCGTGCTGCGCGCCGCAGACGAACACGGCCTGACGCGGGTGGCGCTGCCGGCGCTGGGCGTCGGCTTCTACGGGGTCGGCCTCGAAGTCTGCGCGCGCGTGACCATGGCGCAACTGCGGCGCCACCTGTCAGCGGGCAGCCCGCTGCGGGAGCTCACGATCTGCGTGCGCGACACGCACGAGGTCGCGCCGTTCACCCGCGAACTGACCGGTCAACGGTGAACGGTCGGACGTCGGATGTTCCGACCGTTCGATAGTTGACACTCGACAGTTGACCGCTACGCCGGCGCAACGGCTGTCTGAATTGAACGGTCAACTGTTGACTATGAACCGTGGACCGTCACGATCGGACCTTGGACCTATGACTGACCTTCTCCACCTCGCCGAGCACCGCCTGCAGGAACTGGCGCTGGCGATCATGGCCTGTGTCTACGTGGCGCGGCTCGTCTGGTTGTTCAGTTTCAAGCGCGGGCGGGATCGGCAGCCGACGACGGCGGGCGTCCGAACCAACGCCGCCAAGGGAGCCGCGTATTCCCTGGCGGCGATTGCCATGCCCTGGACGCTGGAGAGCACGCGCAGGCGCCCCGGGTTCTACGCGCAGTTCGTGGTGTTCCACCTGGCCGTGACCGCCAACATCGCGCTCTCGTTCATCATCCCGTACGGTCCGGGGCTGCTGCGATCGGTCGTGCTGGTGAGGCTCTTGCAGATCACGATCGGCGCCGGCGTCGCGGTCGGCGTCCTGCGGATGGTCCGCCGCATCACCGATCCCGTCGTCCGGCGGATCAGTTCGCCCGACGATTTCTTCTCCCTGGCGCTGCTGACGATCTGGTTCGCGGCGGGCGTGCTGGCGGCGCCGGGCAACATCGCCGGCGGCGAGCTGCATCTGGTTGCCTACTTCTTCCTGACCGCGTTCTTTCTCATCTACGTGCCGTTCAGCAAGATCTCGCACTACCTCTACTACCCGTTCACGCGTTACTGGCTGGGACGCACCCTGGGCTACCGGGGCGTGTTCCCGCTTGAAACGGGAGCTGGCGCGCAGGGCAGAGGAGGGCGAGTATGACCCCGGACACACGTTCGCACAAGGCGGCGAAGGTCGTCGAGCGGCTCCCGCAGAAACTCACGCGACAGATCGTCGGCTCGCTGGTCGCCTGCGTGCACTGCGGCCTCTGCACCGATGCCTGTCACTACGCGCTGACCAATCCGGACGACCCCACCTATGCGCCGGCTTACAAGGCCGATCGGATCCGGAAGATCTTCAAGCGCCACGTCGACTGGACGGGGCGCGTCCTGCCCTGGTGGGTCGGGGCCGGCAGCGTCTGGACCGATGACGATCTCGAGGAGTTGAAGGACATCGCGTTCGGCAAGTGCACGAACTGCCGCCGCTGCACGATCAACTGCCCGATGGGCGTCGACTTCGCGGTCGTCAACCGGATGGTGCGCGGTCTGCTCGTGTCGGTCGGCGTCATGCCCGAGGGCGTGGCGGCGGTCAGCAAGGACCAGTGGGAAATCGGCAACCAGATGGGCGTCCTGAAAGAGGACTACATCGAGACGCTCGAGTGGCTATCCGACGAACTCGAGGAGGAGTTCGGCACGCCCGCCGCACGCATCCCGATCGATCGGCCCGACTGCAACAGCGTCTATACGATCAACCCGCGCGAGGTGAAGTACGACCCGCGGACGATCAGCGACGCGGCGCGCATCTTCTATGCCGCCGGCGAGAGTTGGACGATGCCGAGCGAAGGCTGGGACATGACGAATTTCGGCCTCTTCTCGGGCGACGATGCGCTGGGCGGCGTCGTCGCGGGTCGCGTGTACGAGGCGGTACGGACATTGGGCGGGCGGAAGCTCGTGATGTCGGAGTGCGGGCACGGGTACCGTTCGACGCGCTGCGAGGGACCGAACTGGGCCGGCGAGGACATCGAGTTCGAGATGGAGAGCTCGGTCGTGACGATGCTGCGCTACCTGCGCGAAGGGCGGATCAAGGTCGATCCTTCGAAGAACGCCTCGTCCTACACGTTCCACGATTCCTGCAACAACGCGAGAAGCTGCGGCCTCTACGAGGAACCGCGGCAGCTGCTGCGGGCGGTCGTCGCCGGCGACTTTTGCGAGATGCACCCGAACCGCGCCGAGAACTACTGCTGCACTGGCGGCGGCGGCGCGATGTCGATGTCCGAGTACGCGCCGCGCCGGCTGAAATCGGCGAAGGTCAAGGCCGACCAACTGGCGGCGACCGGGGCGAAATACGTCGTGACCTCCTGCCACAATTGCGTGGATGGCCTGACCGACCTCATCAAGCACTACAAGCTGGACATGAAGGTGACGCAGCTCGTGAACCTCGTCGCGCAGGCGCTGGTCGTCGAGCCGAAGGCGCCGGCCGTCGGGCCGGCCGAACCGGCTGCGCCGCTTGCGGGATACCGCATCCTGGTCGTGGACGACGAGGAGGATACGCGCGTTTATCTCACCACGGCGCTGGCCGATCAGGGCGCGGATACCGTCACGGCCGGAAGCGGCGACGAGGCCATCGCGCGACTGCGGCAGGAGCGGTTCGATCTGGTGACGCTCGACATCTCCATGCCGGGCCGCGACGGCGGTGACGTGTTCGAGGCGATCCGCAAGGACCCGGCGTCTGCCGGCACCGCCGTGTGCATCATCACCGGCCGGCCCGAGCTTCGTCGCCTGATCTACGAGCGCGAGGTGGCGCCGCCCGAGGGCTACCTGGGCAAACCCGTTTCGGCGCAGGATCTCGTCCTGACCGCCAGGAAGATCCTGGAGACCGTACGCCGCGAGAGGTGACGTGTTGCCGGAGGAGATCGTCGTGGAGGACGTCTACCGCAGGTACTTCGACGCGCTCCCCGGGTACGTGTCGGTCCAGGACCGCGCGCATCGCCTGTTGTCTGTCAACCAGCGATTCGCCGAAGACTTCGGAGCCGAGGCCGGCGGCCTCTGCTACCGCGTGTACAAGCACGGCACGGTTCCCTGCGCGAAATGCCCGGTCGGGGACACGTTTCGAGACGGGGAGCCGCGTACTCGCGAGGAGATCCTGAGACGACGGGACGGGACGGAGATGCGCGTGCTGATCCGGACGTCGCCCGTCCGGGACGCCTCCGGCGCGATTGTGTCGGTCGTCAAGACCGCCACCGACATCACCGAGATCAAGCGGCTGCAGCTGCGGTGCCGGACGCTGTTCGAGGAAGTGCCCTGCTACATCTCGGTGCAGGACCGGAATCGCCGGATCCTCGAAGCCAACCGCCGCTTCCGCGACGACTTCGGAGACGCGCTCGAAGGGCACTGCTACGAAGTCTACAAGCACCGCACCGAGCCATGCCTGATGTGCCCCGTCTCGATGACCTTCGAGGACGGCGAGAGCCACGTCAGCGAGGAAATCGTGACCGCGCGGGACGGCCGTCACATCAACGTGCTCGTATACACGGCAGCCATCCGCGACCCGAACGGCGAGATCACGTCGGTGATGGAGATGTCCACCAACATCACCGAGCTCCGCCGGCTCGAGTCGCAGCTCGCCTCGCTGGGCCTGGTCGTCGGATCGATCTCGCACGGTATCAAGGGCCTGCTCAACGGCCTCAACGGCGGGATTTACCTGGTCGAGACCGGCTTCGGAAAGGACGACTCGGAGCGGGTGCGGCGCGGCTGGGAGATGGTCCGGCGCAACATCGAACGCATCCGGAGCATGGTGCTCAACGTGCTCTATTACGCCAAGGACCGGGAGTTGCAGCGCGAGGCGATCGATCCGGGCGCGCTCGCGCGCGACGTCATCGAGGTGCTATCGCGGCGGGCCGTGGACCTCGGCGTCACGCTCGAGGCGCGGGTGGAGGAAGCGCTTGCGCCGCTCGACGCGGACCCGCGCGCGCTGCATTCGCTGCTGGTAAACCTCGTCGAGAACTCCCTCGATGCGTGCCGGACGGATGCCGCCCGGCCGGATCACCACGTCTCGCTCGACGTTCACCGGGACGGCGACGACGTGCTGTTCGAGGTGGTGGACAACGGGATTGGCATGGACCAGGAGACCCGCGAGCGGGCCTTCAGTGCGTTCTTCTCGTCGAAGGGCACCGAGGGCACCGGCCTCGGGCTGTTCGTCGCGCAGAAAATCGCGGCGGCGCATGGCGGGACCATCACGATCGACTCGACCTTGCACGTAGGCACCCGGTTCAGGGTCCGGATTCCGCCTGTCAAGCCAGCAGCCTCTTCACTTCCGCCAGGAGATCCTCCGGGTTGACCGGCTTCTCCAGGTAGCCGTCCGGCGGCGGGACGTGCTCGCGCGTCGAGATGAACCGCTTGAAGTCGTGCGCCATGCCGGTGACGATGACGACCGGGATCGCCTTCAGCGCGGCATCATCCTTCAGCGTCCGGTAGGCTTTCACGCCGCTCATCTCGGGCATCGTGATATCGAGCGTGATCAGGCTGGGATGGTCCCGGCGCACCCTCTCCAGCGCTTCCGCGCCATTCGAGGCGCCGATCGCCTCGAAGCCGTTGTCGTTGAGGACTGCCGACAGGTACGTGACCACGTCGGGCTCGTCGTCGACGATCAGAATCTTCTTCGCCATCGCAGATCCCCCGTTTCACCGCACCCCGCACCCGGCACGTCAGCCCGCGGCGCCCGGCACGGCACCCCGGGAACAGTCAAGGACATCGGTAACAGATCGAGCGAAGCACGAGCCGCGGGAGCGGGGCCCTCATCAGCCCTGGGGACCCGCGGACGCGGCGTTGCTCGGGGTTGTACGACGTTCATGCGTGGGCAGAATCCGCTTGGTGCGTTCGTCGAAACGCGCGAGTCGCTGCGCGCAGAAGTAGACCGCCCACAGGCCATCATCGATCTCTTCGAAACCGAGGTGTTCTCCGCGCAGGACGTGGCTCACGAAGACATGCACGTGGCTCCAGGAAAAGCAGCCGCTCGGTCCCACGCGTCGGACTTCGAAGTGCCCCGGATACTCGAGTGGCGGCAGCGCGGCCGGCATGGACCGACAGGACGGCTCGTAGACGTCACCAGGCGGGATCTGCCCGAGCGCTTCGTGCGGCCGCACGTGGTTGTACTCCGGGCCGAACGTGTTAAAGCGCCGCTGCTGGGCCGAGCAGGACCCGGCGGGCGGCTGGGCCGTCTCACGCTTGAGCGTGCGATGAAACCGCTCATGGCTCGCGTTTTCTTCGGGATGTCCGGGCCGGATCGGGTCGAGCACGATGCCCAGTCGCAACCACCAGACTGAGAGGTGCGACAAGCCCGCCAGCCCGGTGCTGGCGAAGGGCGCGCCGTTATCGGTGCGCACGACGGTCGGCAACCCAAAGACCCGGAACAGGTGCTCGACGCGCCGGCGGGTCTCGAGCTCGTTGGGCGAGAGCATGCCGTGGCAGTCGAGCAGGTAGCGGCTGAAGCGGTCCATGACGGTCAGCGGATAGCAGTATCGACGGTCGCCGGTGCGGAAGTGGCCCTTGAAATCGGCGGTCCAGACGTGGTTGGGCGCCGCGGCCACGACATGCGGCACTCGGAGGCGCGCGGGGACAGGGGCCCGGCGACGCCGACTGCCGACGAGACCCTGCCGTTTCAGAAGAAGCGACACGGTGCTCGGCGCGGCCCATTCCGTCGTGGGATGCCGGTTCTGGAGAACCGCCAGCAGCTTGCGGGCGCCCCAACTCGGATGACGGTCACGCAGCCCGACGATGCGCGCGACCTGGTCGTCTGGCGTCGCCCAGGGGCAGCCGTGCGGGCGCCGCGACTTCTCCGCCAGACCGGCGCGGCCGTGGGCCTCGAACTGATGGATGAACTTGTACCCGGTTTTGCGCGCGATTCCGTAGTACTCGCACAACTCAGTCATCGTGGGAAACATCTCGCGGTAGTAGTCCTGAACGAACTGGGTCTTCTGGTCCATGGTCGACACCGGTTGCCACGGCATCTGGGGCTCCTCCTCGGATACCCCAGTGTTACCGATGTCTCTGGACAGAAGTGTTACCTATGTCTTTAGACTAAACCCCGCACCCGGCACCCGGCACCCCGCACTGCGCACCGCGCACCTCGCACTTCATCTCCACTCCCACTCGATGAAGCCGGGGTTCACGTCGGTCATCGCGTTCACGATGAGCTCGACCAGGCCGCCATAGAGGATACGGTTCTTCTCCCACAGCCCGTAGTAACTGAGGAGGTCGCGCAGCTGGCCCTTGCAGTTGCTGCACGGGGCGCAGAGGTACTTCGGCACCGACGGGTCGAGACAGTCGGCAAACGCGTTCAGCACCTGCTGGAGCTTCTTGCGTCCGGACACGTGGAATCGCCAGTCGGGGAAGTTGTTCCCGCTCATGATCGCGAACCCGCTTCCGCCGCCGCAGCAGTAGTTGTCCACGCCGTGCGGATGCATCTCGCGGAACTGCGGGCAGATCGCGCGCAGGATCTCCCGCTGCGGTTCGACGACGCCCATCAGGCGCACAAGGTTGCACGGGTCGTGCAGCGTCACGGGGAAGTCGTTGCGCGACGGGTCGAGCGTCAGACGGCCGCCGACGACGATGTCGCGCAGCAGCGTCAACGCACTCTCGCGCGGGATGTTGAGCTCGCCAATCAGCACGCGATCGGCAATCACCGCCAGCGCCTTGTGCGCGTGGCCGCACTCGCCGATCACGATCTTCTTCACCTTGAGCTTCTTCGCGGCCTCGGCGTGCTTGATGGCGACCCGCGCGAACTGCGTGTCGTCGTACCACAAGCCGTAGTTGATGGCGTCATACCCGGCAACATCCGAGGAGAGCGTCCAGGAGATGCCCGCGGCGTCCAGGATGACGGCGAAGGCGCCCGGGTTCTCGGGCCACGCCAGGATCTCGCCGGCGTTGTGGAGCAGGAGGACATCCGCGCCTTCCACGTCCCAGCGCGTCTTGACCGTCACGCCGGTCCGTTCGGAGGTCTCCTCGTCGATGAAGTCGATGTTGTCCTTCACCACCTGCGCGTTCATGCCGGTCGACGACCCGATCTTGAGCTGCAGCATCGAGCCGCTGTCGTGGAGCTCCTTCGGCGCGATGCCCATTTCCTGGCTGAACAGCTTGCGCAGCTCGTGCGCCACGAGGCCGTTGTCGGCGCCGATCGGGCACGTCTGCGCGCAGCGGCGGCACAGGTTGCAGCGGTAGGACAGCTCGATCAGGCGGGCGACCAGCGGCCAGTTCAAATCGACGTCGCCGTGCTGCCACGCCGACACGAGCCCGCCGTGCTTGACGTGCTTGAAATAGAGCCGGCGCAGCACCTCGGACCGAAACGTGGGGCGATAGATCTCGTTGCGGCCGCTCGCCTCGAACACGTGACATGCGTCCGCACACGTCTGGCACTTCGCGCAGTGCTCCATCGTGAGCACCAGCGGCTGCAGGAACGTCCAGTTGTTCTCCGGCGTGAACAGCTTGTCGAGGCCGGACAGGAACCGGCGCACCAGATCCTGCTCGTCAGCCTCGGTGGCCGGGCGTGGAATGTTCACGGCGCAGGTGTCGTCGAGGTCGCACTCGTACTGCTCGCGCGCCTGCTCGGACAGCGGCTTCCAGGGCCGTTCCGCCGCGGCGTCGTCGAGCGGCGGCGGGAGCGGCATCAGGCGGCTGTTCTCGACGTGGACGAGCGGCTCCCGATCCCGCCGGCTCATGTCGGACAGCCTGGGTTCGTCGCTCACTTCTTCGCCCCTTCGGAGGGATTGGCCAGGGCGAGATCCACCCACGTCCTGGTGCCGTCCGCACCGACGTGCCGCGCCGCCCACGTCGGCCGCATCGCCAGGCACGCGGCGATCCGGTGCTCCAGGCGCCCGCCCGCCACGTTCGGGCGATCGTCCCATCGGACGGCGTGGTAGGTGAAGTACTTGGCGATGAAGTGGGACATGTGCGTCAGGGGAATGTAGGCGACGAGCGCGGACGCGAGAACGAGGCCCGCGCCAAGGAGACCGGGCACGTGGACGTTCGTGTCGAAGCGCAGAAGAGCCCGCGTGAACGCGAGCGCCCCCGGGAATGCCGGGCCGGCCGCGAGGTAGCCGGCACCGACCACGGCAAGCGTCGTCGCGAAGATCGCCAGGTTGAAGATGTCAGCGGGCGCGCGGTAGATGCGAAGGACCTTATCGGTCAGGCGGCGGTGCATCAGGGCGAGCGAGCCGCAGAACGCAAGGACGCCGCCGCCGATCCCGGCGGTCCAATACAAGCCGCGGAGCACCATCATGAGCGTGTTGCCCGAAACCGGGGACACCGCCATCGTGCCCAGGGCGGTGGCCACGAGCAGAACGCCCGCAGCTGCCAGCAAGTAGAGTCCGAAGTGGAAGGGGAAGGACCGGTACCACAGCGTCCTGTTCCATTCCCACAGCCCCTTGAGAAACACCATCTCGGGAATCATGAACCGCAACTCGCCCGCCAGGTTGAAGCGGCGCGGGCGCTTCCACCAGTCGACCTCCTCGAAGTACGAGCCACCGTGCCGGACGCGCGCGGGCTGCTCGTGCGGGACCGGGTACAGCTCCCAGCGCAGGTGCACGGGCGCGCGAGCGTACCTGGCCGCGCGGACGACGCACGCGACCAGGAACGCGATCGTCCCGGTGTAGATCGCGCAGTACACCACCACACTCACGTCAGCAACCCTCCGCGCACAGATGTTGGGAGAACCAAGGGGGGCAGATGGAACGCGGGAAACGACTATATTGTATCGTGGCGTACCTGCGCGCGGAAGCGATGATCCAGGAGGAGCGGGCGAACGCCCGCGGTGCCCCGTCACGAGGCGGCCCATCGATCGCTGCTGCTGAGTTTGCCGCGGTAAACCGGCCGGGCCCGGCTCGATCTGTGCCGATATCCCGGTGTCATGCCGTCACCTTTCGCTCGCCCCTGCATCTCTGGAAGAGGCCCGGCATCGCTGCCTGGCGAGACTCGACATAACCGCAGAGGTCATCATGGACATGACGATCACCTTCCCGGGCGGAGCGCGCGTCGACGCACAATTTGGTGCGTTCACGATATCGACAGACCAGCCGCCGCAGGCGGGCGGCGAGGGATCGGCACCGCCGCCGTTTGCACTGTTCCTCGCGTCTATTGGCACCTGCGCCGGAATCTACGTCCTCGGCTTCTGCAGGCAACGCGGCCTCTCGACCGAGGGCATCCAGATCGCGCAGCGGATGGCGACGGATCCGCGCACCGGCATGGTTGCGAAGATTGCGTTGGACATCCAAGTGCCGCCCTCGTTCCCGGAAAGGTACCACGACGCCCTGGTGCGCGCAGCGGGGCAGTGCGCCGTGAAGAAACATCTCGAGGCGCCGCCGCAGTTCGACGTCAGGACCGTTGTGACCGCTGTGGCGCGCTGACGGCTGCCAGACGGGCTGTCACCTCGTTTGCGTGGGGGCGTCCATGTGGAACTATCCGCCTGCACAGATCCTCGTGCCCGTGGATTTCGGCGAAGCGTCGCGGCGGGCGGTTCAGGTCGCAGGAACCCTGGCACGCCGCTTCCACGCCGGGCTGCAGGCGCTGCACGTCGAGGCAGTCGAGGCGCCCGCCTACTTCACGCACGAGCAGATTGCGGTGCTCGAGCGCGAGTTGCGGGTCGCCCGCGCCGCGGCTGACCGCCACGTGTCGGCGTTCGTCGGGCCCCTGGTCGATGTGCCCTTCTCGGCGCGCGTGGTCGATGGAGCGCCCGCAACGGCGATCCTCGAGGCGGTGCGATCGGCGGACCTCGCTGTGATGGGGACACACGGTCGGCGAGGTCCCAGCCGTTGGTGGCTTGGGTCGGTTGCCGAACGGGTCGTCTCGGAAACGCCGACCCCGCTCCTCGTCGTGCGTGCGGCTGGCGAGGATGAGACCGTCGAAGCGATTTTCGAGCGCCCGCTCGTGGTCGCCGGCTCGCAGTTCGACGACGAGGCGGTTCGCTATGCGATCGGGTTGGCGCAGGCGTTCGGCGGCGAGATCGCCCCTGGCGCGGCGACTTGCGAGGCCGACATCGCGCGCGAACGGCACGCCACCCTGATGGTTATCCCCAGACAATCACGTGCGGGCTACGGGTTTCGGGAGTCAGCCGAGCGACTGCTGCGAAATTGCAGGCTCCCGATGCTCTTCGTCCCCGGCCGCGGCTGAGGCGGCGGGCGGAGGGGTGTGATGGTGCCGGCAGCGGACGAGTTCAAGAGGTTCCTCGCGGCGTGGCCGGGGTACGAGCCGACTGCGCTCGACGATCTGCGCGCGCGCGAATTCGCCAGGCTGGATCGCGCGCGGCACGTCTATCTCGATTACACGGGCGCGGGCCTGTACGGCGAGTCGCAGGTCCGCCAACACATGGACCTGCTGCTCGGGAGCGTCCTCGGCAACCCGCACTCGGCGAATCCCACGTCGCAGCTGTCCACGCAACTGGTCGAATCGGCGCGGCGGCACGTCCTGTCGTTCTTCAATGCGCCGGAAGAGGACTACTGCGTCGTCTTCACGGCGAACGCGAGCCACGCGCTCAAGCTGGTTGGAGAATCGTATCCCTTCGGGCCGGCCCGCCCGTTCCTGCTGACGTTCGACAATCACAACTCCGTGAACGGCATCCGCGAGTTCGCGCGGGCTCGGGGCGCCGCGACAAGTTATGTGCCCGTCGTCCCGCCGGACATGCGCGTTGACCGATCGACGGTCGAGGAGGCGCTCACGCCGGCCCGAGGGGCCTCTCCAGGCCTGTTCGCCTTCCCCGCCCAGTCGAACTTCTCGGGTGTTCACCACGCGCTCGACTGGGTGGCGGCCGCCCAGTCCAGAGGATGGGACGTGCTGCTCGACGCGGCGGCATTCGTGCCGACGAACCGCCTGGACCTGCGCCGCTGGCGCCCCGACTTCGTCGTCGTGTCCTTCTACAAGATCTTCGGGTACCCGACCGGCGTGGGCGCGCTCATCGCGCGCCTGCCGGCCCTCGCGCGACTGCAGCGGCCGTGGTTCGCCGGAGGCACCATCACGGTGGCGTCGGTCGGCGCGGACCGGCACTATTTGGCGTCGGGGGCGAGCGGCTTCGAGGATGGCACGCCGAATTTCAGCGGGCTGGCGGCAGTTGACATCGGCCTGAGCTTCATCGAGCGGATTGGCATCGATGTGATCCATGACCGCGTGCGCGCGCTGACCGGCTGGCTCGTCGCGCGCCTGCTCGAACTTCGCCACCGATCCGGGCGTCCTCTCGTCACCATCTACGGGCCGGCAGATATGGAGCAGCGCGGCGGGACGATCACGTTGAATTTTCGCGATGAGTCCGGCGCGTTCATCGACCACCAGGTGATCGAGGCCAGGGCGAGCGCGCGGCAAATCTCGATTCGCTCGGGATGCTTCTGCAACCCGGGCGCCGGCGAACTCGCGCTGGGCATCTCACCCGACCAGATGAAATCCTGCTTCGCCGGGTCGCCCGAGCGAATGAGCTACGACGACTTCCGCCGATGCGTGGACGGCAGGAGCAGCGGCGCCGTTCGCGTCTCCCTCGGACTCGCCAGCAACTTTGCCGACGTCTGGTCGTTCGTCACCTTCGCGCGGGAATTCCTCGCCTGAGACGCTTCCGCTACCAGATGAGCTTGCTTGTGAAAAACCGCACAAGCTTAAGGATCGCTGAGCCGATCGCAAGACGCCGCGTCAACCTGCCGACGTTGGTGCATGAAAGCCGGACAGAAAACGGCGTTGTGTTCGATCTTCCGGTCGGCGCGGCCAACATGAAGCATCGGGGCTAGGGCGCACCAATGATGGCGTTCTGGCGCGTCGCGAGGCCTGGCTCGCTCTTTGCGTTTTTCCATCCCGCTTCGTCCGTTCACGATGACCACGCTGCTCTTCACCACGCTTGTCGCCGCCTCGTCGCTCCTCGCCGGGTTTCTCGGCGCGCTCACCGGCCTGGGCGGCGGCGTCGTCCTCGTGCCTCTCCTGACGCTCGTCTTCGGCGTCGATATCCGGTACGCGATCGGCGCGTCGCTGGTGTCGGTCATCGCCACGTCGTCCGGGGCGGCGGCCGCCTACGTGAAGGAGGGCTATTCGAACATCCGCATCGGGATGGTGCTCGAGATCGCGACGACCACCGGGGCCCTGGGCGGCGCCGCGCTCGCCGCGCACCTGCCAACCGGTGCCATCGCGGTCGTGTTCGGCCTCGTGCTTCTGTCGTCGGCGTGGTTCTCATCCCGCCCGAAGAGCGAAGAGGCCGACACGGCCGCTCCCGATCGGCTGGCGACGATGCTGCGCTTCGACTCGACATACCCGACGGCGCGCGGGGTGCAGACCTACCGCGTGCGTGGCATTCCCGGCGGTTTCGGTCTGATGTTCGTGGCGGGCGGTCTGTCAGGCCTGCTCGGCATCGGGTCCGGCGCGGTCAAGGTGCTGGCGATGGACCAGGTGATGCGGATCCCGTTCAAGGTGTCCACGACGACCAGCAACTTCATGATCGGGGTGACCGCGGCGGCGAGCGCCGGCGTGTACTTGAACCGCGGCTACATCGATCCTGGACTCGCCATGCCGGTCATGCTCGGCGTGCTCGCGGGTTCAATGACCGGCGCGCGCATCCTGGCCCACGCGCCGACAAAGGTGCTGCGGTTGGTCTTCGCGGTGGTCATCGTCGTACTGGCCATCGAGATGATCTACCAGGGGTTGACCGGGCGGGTTTGAACAAGGCAGCAGCCATGACGGTAGAGCGGTACTGGACCGACGAGCGGTTGGAGAATCTGCTGGGGAACATCCTGCGCGGTGGTGTGCTCGTCTCGGCGACGGTCGTGCTGGCCGGCGGGATCCTGTTCCTGGCACGTCACGGCACGGAACCGCCCGCCTACCACGTGTTCCACGGCGAGCCGACCGACCTGCGCGCCGTGTCGGGCATCCTGAAGGACGCCTTCGACGTGCGAGGCCGCGGCCTCATTCAGTTCGGCCTGCTCCTGCTCATCGCGACCCCGGTCGCCCGCGTCGTCTTCTCGGTGGTGATGTTCCTACTGGCGCGTGATGTCCGATACGTGGTCTTCACGCTCATCGTGCTTGCCATCCTGCTCTACAGCCTGGCGGGACCTTCCATCTGACCCGATCGCTCACGGGCCCCTCGCGGTAGATCGCGGGATTGCAGCGGCAGCGTCACGGTGAACGTGCTGCCACGTTCGAGGCCCGGGCTTGCGACGGCGATGGCGCCCCCGTGCATCTCGACCAGGTGTCGAGCGATTGCCAGGCCCAGACCGAGACCCTCGCGCGCGTGATTGCCCCGCCTGAAGCGCTCGAAGACGAACGGGAGGAACGCCTCCTCGATGCCGATGCCGCTGTCGCTCACGCTGATCTGAGCGTGCTCCCCGGCGCGTTCGAGCCGAACCGTGATCGACTCGCCGGCGGGCGTGAACTTGAGTGCGTTCGAGAGCAGGTTCGTCATGACCTGCTGCAGGCGGACCGCGTCTCCAAAGACAGGCATCTCGCGGCCGTCGAGTCTCTGTTCCAGCCGAACCTCATGCGCGGTGGCTGCTGGCCGCGCCATGTCGAGGGCGGCGGCCACGACCGACGTGAGATCGATGGCCTGCCGCTGCAACCGCATGGTTCCCCGTGCCGTCCGCACGTTGTCGACGATGTCGTCCAGCAGGCGGGCCTGCAGCGACACGTTTGGGAACCTCACTTGTTTAGACGTCGTCCGGCACCGCCCGATCACCGCGCGGAGCACGTCGCCGCCGTGTTGACTTCGGCGGAGCACCCCGCGCATGCTGAGTTGGGTCGGACCTCGTATGCGGATTTCAGCCTCGCCAGCCCGCCGTGTAGGACGTCTGCTCGCGGCAATCGCGTTGCTGCTCGTTCCTCTGTCCGCTGCGACGGCGCAGAACGCCGACATCCAGCCGTCATCCACCGCTGGACGGCCTCCATCTCAGATGACGATGTCTCCCTCGGGCGATGGTTGGCAGCTGATGTACGACGGGCTGCTCTCGGTCATGCTGAACCGCCAGGGAGGCCCGCGCGGCGGCACGGACTTCAAGGCACCGAACTGGTGGATGGGCATGCTCACACACCGGCTCGGCCACGGCACCCTGACCTTCACCGGCATGGCGAGCCTCGAGCCGGCCACGGTCGGCAAGTGCGGTTACCGGGAGATCTTCCAGGCCGGCGAAACCTGCAATGGACAGCCGCTGGTCGATCGCCAGCACCCGCACGACCTGACGATGCAGCTCGCGGGTGCATGGCACGTGCCCGTCACGAAACACGCGCGGCTGACGATTGCCGGCGGCCCGGTCGGTGAGCCGGCTCTGGGTCCCGTGGCCTTCATGCACCGGCCATCAGCGGCGGAGAATCCGGTGGCGCCGCTCAGCCATCACACCTTCGACTCCACGCACATCGCGATGGGCGTCATCACGGCTGCTGTCGATCGTGGCCCCGTGATCGTTGAGGCGTCGCTCTTCAACGGCCGCGAACCGGATGACAACCGCTGGAACCTGCTGGATCGCGGTCCGCTCGATTCCTGGTCGGCTCGCGTCTGGATTCGGCCTTCGTCGAATTGGCTGCTTCAGGTCTCGAGCGGCGTGCTGAAGGACCCCGAGGCGCTCGAGCCGGGCAACGTCCGGCGCACGACGACGTCTGTCGAGTGGTTTCGGGAGCGCGATGACGGGTTCACCGCGGTAACGGCCGCCTACGGGCGCAATGACAAGGCACACGACTCCTCGAATGCCTTTTTTGTCGAGGCGACGCGCCGGTTCGGGGCGAACGCGATCTACACGCGGTTCGAGACCGTTCAGGTCGAAACGAATCTCCTCGTGTTCGACCGCGTGCCTGCCGGCCCCGGCGGCATCGCCGTCGCATTCGTCGTCGCCTGGACGCTGGGTGACGTCCGCGATTTCTGGAAACCGGCGGGCGCGCAGGTGGGCGTGGGCGCGGATGTCACCGCGTACGGCGTGCCGGAGGTGCTGCAGGCGACCCACGGGAGTCATCCATTCTCCTTGCACCTTTTCCTGCGAGTGCGGCCTCCGGCATCAATGATGGGCCGGATGTGGGACATGACGATGACGCACCTGGTGGAGCGCCACCAGATGGCGGACGGCATGCCGATGATGCAGGAGGCTGCGCCAGCGGGCACGAACGGCCACGCCACATACATGAAGTAACTGCCGCCGGCTCAACCCCGGTCAGCGACTCTGCGGGCTGCCCGCCACCGTGAACACCAGGAAGTACTGATAGGGCAGGAAGGTGTGCGTCATCAGCAACCGCCCTGGACCTTCTTCACCTTCTTCGGTTCTTTCGACCCGGTGTTCTTTGCGCTGGCGATCATCTGAGTAATCTGGCTGCGCGCTGTCTCGCGGAACTGGCGGACGTCGCCGTCCCACCTGCTGCCGGTCGGAACGAATGACGCCGTCAGGATCGTGTTCTGGAACGACTGGAGGCCGCCTTTGAGCGCGGCGAAGTTCTCGTAGCCCAACAGGCCAAGCAGCAGGCAGGCGGCGCGTTCGTCGTGCTCGGTTTCGCCCACCAGCACCTTCTTCACGTGCCGCTGCGACAGCACCTCGATCGGATCCTTGCCGAAGAACTCCTTGATCTGCATGTTCCGGGAACCGGGCAGCGCCAGCCGGGCATAGGCTTGCGGCGGGCGGATGTCGATGATCTGCACGCGCGGCTCGCGATCCACGATCCGGAACGCCAGCTCGTCCGCGTCCATCACATCGACCGGGTGCGCAGCGACGTAGGAAGAGTCGGACACCTCACCGATCAGGTGCGCCTTGCGATCGGGCATCGCGATGAAGACCAGGCCGAGCGCCATGACCGCGGCGCCGGCGGCGGCGTGCTTGCCGAACCGGAACGATTGCGACGGCGCCGACGGGCCGGCCACTCGTTTTTCGACGAGCGTTGTCACCGCGAAGGCACCGACGGCGCCGGCGATGAGCAGGAAGGCGAAGAGCCCCTGCGAGATGCCCAGCGAATCGAACACCTTGATCGCGCCGAGCGAAGACGATTCGTAGAAATGCTGGTAGGTCGCGAAAGACTCGCCGAATGCGAAGACGCCGAGCAGCCCACCGCCGACGAAGAACATCGCATCGATCTTGCCGATGGCGGCGGCACACACGCTCGTGCCCGGACAGAAGCCGCCCACGATGAATCCCACGCCCATGATCGCGCCGCCCACGACGGCCGGCCAGAGCCATGTGGGATTGACGTAGATCACCTCGGTGTCGAGCAGGCCGAAATAGCCCAGCAGCAGCACGCCGCTCATCGCCGTGACCGCGGCGGTGAAGAACACCCGAAGGACGGTGAAGTCGTAGCCGTAGAAGAGGCCGGCCAGTCGGCGCGACGAAGAGAAGCCCGCCTGTTCGAGCACGTAGCCGAAACCGATGCCGATGAACAGGGCCACGACCAGGTTCAGCTGATCGGGAATGAGGTCCGGCGCGAAGGGTCCCATCATTTCAGCACTCCTTTTCCTACAGCCACAGCCTGCGGCCGAAGTACGCCACCGCGTATCCGGTGCCGAAAATGGCGAGCATCGTGACGAACCCGGCGGTCGACAGGACCGCCATGCCGCTGAGCGCCGCGCCGCTGGTGCAGCCGCGGGCGAACTGGGCGCCGACGGCGAACAGCGCGCCGCCGATCGCCGCGAAGAGCCACCGGCGCGACGGCCGGAGGCGCGGCCCCCCTTCGGTCACGAACCGGAGCCGATCGGAGACGAGCCCCGACACGAAGGCGCCGATGATGACGCCGAGCACTTCGAAGACCAGCCAGGACTTCAGCGGGTTCTCTTTTCCCGGTCCGACGTACGTCTTGTAGAAAGGCGAGTGCTCGGCGTGCGCGGGGGCCACGCCGTGCACCGCGGCGATGACCACGTCCTTGACCGCGCCGCTGGCTCCCAGGCCGCGCCCGGTGATGAAGATCGTCGCCAACAGGACCATGCCGAGCAGGAACCCGGCAAGATAGGGATTCATGTATTTCGTGTTCATGCGATGCCTCGTCAGGCTGCGGTTTCGGCCTCGGCCGCCTTCTTCTCCGCATCGTATGTCAGGTCTTCGTAGCCGGTGATCATCGCCTTCAGGTTCGACGTGATCGTCTGTCCTGTCGTGACCAGGTAGAGATGCGCGATGAAGAAGGAGACGAGCAGGAACGCGCCCGCGGTGTGAAGCAGGGCGACCGTCTGGAGCCCGTTGACGTTGAGCGCGACCACGTCGTGGCGCTGCGGGTAGCGGTAAAACATGTAGACGAGCCCGGAGACGACCATCAGTGGGATCACCAGCACCTTCAGACCCGCGTAGACGAGACGCTGGAGCGGGTTCAGCTTGCTCAGCACGGTCTTCCTCGTCGGGTGCGGGGCGTCGTGGAAGATGCCGAAGAGGTAGTACTCCGCCTGCGGCCGCAGGTTGGTCCATGTCGGCAGGTACTGCCGCCACTCGCCGGTCGTGAAGTGCCAGAAGATGGCGAACGCGATCAGCACGAGGAACGCGGTGGCGGCGGTGTTGTGATATCTGACGGCGTGCTCGAACCCGAAGAAGGCGATCGAGCCGTGGATCTCGAAGCCGGTGACCGCGAGGAACAGCACGAGGGCGGCCTGCATCCAGTGCCAGAACCGCTCGAATCCCCGGTAGACGTAGTGGGTCATGTCAGTCCTCCTCCTTCCGTCTCCGGGCGACGAGCGCGCGTGCGCCGCCGTGGATGACGACGCCCGCAAAGGTCAGGGCGAGAAGAGTGCCTCCGAGCACGTCGAGCCATGGCCTGTGGTCGCGCCCCGGCATGTAAAAGCCGGCGAGGTGCTCGAGCCTGCCGTGATCGCGCGTGTGGCACTCATTGCACCCGACCGACGCTTCCTTCGGTGACACCATGTGGTTGATCGGCCAGTACATGACCGTCTGCGCGAACCCGTAGCGGCCGCTGTAGGGCAGGTTGATCTCTTTCATCCCTTCCTCGGCGGCCCGCTCCCAGTCGAAGTCGCCCCAGAACCCGCCGTCGCCGGCGTGCGCCGAGTAGAGCTTCGGCTGGATGAGGTATTTGTTCACCGTGTCGTAGATCTGGTTCGCCCGATGGATCTTCACCGGATAGATCTTCGAGTCCGGATCGTCGTAGCTGCCGTGCAACTGGTTCATCGGCAGCGGCTTCGACGAATCGAACCGATCGCCGACCAGGTAGTGGGACGCCGTGCCGTCGAACCACACGTAGTCCGGCTTCACCTGCTTGCCCCAGACGAACGAGCCCTTGATCGACATGTACCGATCGGTCCCGTTCGCGTCCTTTTCTTCGTACGGTTTCCCGTCCTTCAACCGGCCGGCGGTGGACCAGTCCCACGAGAGCTTGGTCGGGTTCACCTTCGCGTAGGTCGGGACGTGACACGTCTGGCACGCCACCTTCAGCGTGTGGTCGTTCAGGATGGCGTCGGCGTGCGGCAGCCGGCTGTGGCACGTCTCGCACTCGACGCGGTTCCGGTTCATCGACGAAACGGAGTACATCTTCCCGAGCATCTGGTGCTTCGACGCCGTGTGACAGTCGACGCACTGCATGTCGGGACCGTCCGACGCCATGTGCACGTCCACGTCCCGCGAGGGATCGAAGAGCGCTTGCTCGAGATCGCCGTGCTTCACGTTGTTGCCGCCGCCGCCGAAGAAGTGGCAGGTGCCGCAGTTGGTCCGTTGGGGCTTGCCCACATGCTGCGCCACGTAACTGAGGTCGACGGACGGGTCCGGCATCCCCGCGCCCTCCGCCTGCTTGTTGTAGGTGGCGCTGTTGTCGTGACAGGCGAGGCAATCGACGTTCAGCGCGTTCTTGAAGTCGAACGCGGAGTTCGCGTAGCCGTAGCCGATGTGGCAGCGATCGCAGCTCTGCTGGTTGCCCGAGATGCCGATGCAGAAGTTGTTCAGGATGTTCCGCTTGCCGATGGCGCGGATGCCCTGGCCGGGAACGTACTCCGTGCGTTCCCAGTTCCAGTGCGACGACTGCATCACTTCGGCCGCGCGGCCGTTGTGGCAGCCGACGCACGCAGCCGTCACGTCCTGCGGGCTGGCAAATGGTTTCTTCAGCTGCGTGAACAGCGAATGGTCGACTGACGGCTTGACCTTGTGCGAGTACTGCTCGGCAAGGGTCGCCAGCGGCGACCGCTCCTCGCTCTTCCTGTGGAGCGCGGTCGAGACCATCGCGGCGGTCAGGCCCAGCACGAGAAACGCGATGAGAATCCGTTTCATGACTGGTTGTCCTTATGAGGCGATTGGTGTGAATGAGAAACGGTGCGACGAATGAAGGCCTTGATGGTGTCGCAATTCGACGACAGTCTGTAGACGTCGCACTGGCGACAGTCCGCCTGGCGGCAGACGGCGCTCCGCTCGGGGTGCGCCCAGCAGCCGCCCGTCGGCGTCAGGTACGCAGGGCAGTTCCGGCGCTGTCTGGCGGAACACTGGATGTGCTCCCAGCAGGGCACGAGCGACTGCAGCCGCCGGATCCCCTCGATCGAAATCTTGTGCTCGGTGATCGCGGCCCTGATGCACTCGAGGCGCTCGATGTCGGACTCCGAGTAGCAGCGCTGTCCTCCCGCGCCCTTGCGGACCAGGATGAGGCCTCGCTGTTCGTACAGACGAAGGACCTGCACGGAGACGTCGAGCCGGGTTGCGACCTCACCGATCGAAAAGACCGGCGTGTCGTTGTCACCCGCGCACCCGGCGCGCGGTGCCCTGGCGGGGGTCGCGGTGCGAACCTTCAGACGGCCCACGGCTCGAGTCCTTTCTCGCTCGCGCGCAGCGGGAACCGCGGCGGGGGCGCAGGCGCGGAACAATCGGGGGCAGTCGACCGGGGGACAGGAAACCTTCAGGGGGCGTGACCAGCCGTGAAAAGCTACATTCACGGATGTAGGTCTTGGCACATTGTGACAATCCCGGCCGTGGCTGTCAATCGATGTTTCAGGTTCCTGTTTCAGTTCCGGCGGGCAGGAGGTGCGGCTGGGCACTCGCAAACGATCGCGGAACGACGGTGAGGTCCTGCCGTCGCGGGTCGGGGAACCGTGTCATGGTCGACCGCGAGGACCGGAGTTCCTGCTTCGCCCGTCACCGGCGTTGGTCGTTCAGGCCCGCTAGAACTCCAGGCCGATAACCAGTCGGCGTCGGGCTCGGGGGTGAAGTTGGGATCGGTCAGATCGGGCAGCGGCAGTTCGAAACCGACGGTCGTCTTCGGGACCCCGAGTGGAATCGTATGAAGTAATTCCAGCACTTCAGCGCGACACCGCGTGACGAATCATCGCTTCTTCCGGTTGTGCGGATCCTCGTGGCATCCGGTGCAGGCCATTCGGCCCACCACCTCCGCCTCGCGTGGAGCCCGCTTCCCCTCACCGTGGCACGCAAGGCAGCCGGCCGCCACGTCGCTGATCGACGTTCGTGGAGTGTACTGTCCCTGCGCCATGTTCAGGGCGTCGGCGACATGGCCGGCGACATCCGCCACCAGGCGCGCGCAGCGTTCGAGGCGTTCCGGTGAGGATGCGGCGAATCCCGCCCCCGCCGTCCATCGCGCGATCGACACGTGGCAGAGCACGGAGCCCGCGCGCGAGCACGGCATCGGGAACGCCTTCGCGACCTTGACCGGCGTCTCGGGCGCGTAGGACGGAAGGCTCGTCGCTTCGTACCACTAGAAGACGTCGTGAACGAGCGTGTTCCGCAGCTCGCCCTGATGGAAGAGCGCAATTGCCATCGCGGTGCCGTTGCAGGTCCCGCAAAGCGTTCCCCACGCTGCGACGCCTCCACCGCCGTACGTGCTCAGCTCGAAGGGAAATTCAGTGTAGGGCTTGCCGAGGGCGTCGGCGACGCTGCCGGCAACCGCCTCGAAGACCCCGTACATGCACCCGCCCTTGAAATAGCCGGTGTAGGCCCGCGCCTTCACCCGTGCGACGTCGAGTTGCCGGTACTGCCAGGGAAACGGCGGCGCCCCAGCCTGGCTCGGTTGGACAATCGCCGGCTCCACGCTCTGTCCCACGCAGAATCCGCCCACCGCCCACCCCAATCCGAGGAACTCACGTCGCAGGATGCCCTTGTTCATCGATTGACTCCTCGGCGCGGATTATCCCCATCGGCGTGCCGCCGTCAACGATGTTCTGTGCCGATGGCTGCGGTGCGGCCGCTCGCCGCCCGACCGTGCTCGTTCGATCATGAATGCGACCGTCCCCGTCACTCCACCATGACGGTGGCTGCGATGACCGTGGTCCACAGGCCCGTCTTGTCACCGACTGCTGTCTGGGTCACGTTCTGAGTCCGGACGATCTGACGTGAAAGCCTGTAGACCTCTTGCTTCTCGTCCCAGCTCTTGTCGGCGTCGAATTCCAGGCCGAGCGTCGTGGCGAGCATCTCCGCCGCGAGATCCTCGGCGTAGTCGCCTGCCGTCGATTGCGGCGATGGGGCCCGCTGGGGCGCACCGCGCGATACCGGCTACCGGTCGCGCGTGAGCTGAACCGACAAAGGGCAGGAAGAGCCGCCTCGTCGATTCCTCTACCGCGCCCCTCGCGCTCGTCCCGACCAGAGCGGGAATCCCTTGGCATCGCGGAGCGTGAGTACCTGACCGCCCTTCGTCACTTCGCGTGCGATCACCACATCCTGTCCGCCGATCTTCACCTTCGAGCCAGTCACGGTGATCGCGTCACCCTTCGCGAACTCGAAGTGCTTCGCCTTCACGAAGCTTGCGGGGCCGAGATGCACGTCCAGCACGCCCGCATCACCGCGCACCGTCAGGTGCAGGCCGCCCAGGCCGTTTGCCGGTGCGGTCACGTTCCTGACGTCGTCGATTGTCCCGGCCATCGTGACCTCGCTCGCGGGATCGTAGTTTCGTCCGCCCTGGGGCGCGCCCCGTCCGGCGCCCTGGGGCCCGCGGGTCTGCGCGAACGCCAGCGTCGACATGCCGAGCAGCATCGTCGCGCCGAACAATATCAGTGCCGAGCGTGTCATGTTTCCTCCTCAATCGCGGCGCGTCATCCGCGGCCGTGAAATCTCCCGTCGGCCCTCGTCCGATCGACCCGATTGCAGTCGAACCACCCGGCCTTCGAGTCCGGGTATGCGTCGAACTCTGGCACGTAGGGCTTGATGTCGACCAGTGGCGTGCCGTCGAGCACGTCGATGTCCGCCACGCGCAGCAGCGCACCCTCTCGCGCGAGCAGTCGCACCACGGAGAGGCCAATCGGATTTGGCCTCGCGGGCGCTCGCGTGGCGAAGAGCCCGTGGGACCGGTCGTCGCGATAGGGCACGACGAGCGGGGCGTACGGCCCCGCCCGATCGAGCCAGTACACGAGCCAGAGCCGCTCGAACCCCTCGATGTCCGTCAGCGCATCGGCGTACTCCTCTCGCACCGTCACCGTCGCCTCGATCCCTTCGCCAAACCTGGACTGGATCGGCGTGCCCTCCGGTGTGCGATACGGCGTGTGGATCATCCCGACCACGGTGAGCGCGAGAGAACGCCGGCCGTCGGCGCGTGCCTCTTCGAGCATCACAGCGCTCAATACGCCGCCGGGCCGCCGGGATGCCCGTGCTGGTGTCCATGGTGTCCGCACGCGCTCTGCGCATCGACCCGGCGCAACGTTCCGGCCTTGAAGGCATCGAGTGTCGCGCCCACGGTCTCGCGGTCCGCATGGAACACGGCGATGTTCGCCGCCTCGAGCTTCATCAGCGCGCCCATGCCGATCCCGCCCACAACGATGCTGTCCACCGCTTCGCCGGCAACGGCGGCGAGCGGCTGGCACATGCCGTGCTGATGATGGCTGTCGGTGTTGACGATGGCCCGGCACGCCCCGGATTCGGTATCGACAATCATGAACGCGGGAGCGGAACCAAAGTGTGCGCTCACGCGGCTTTCGAGACCGTTGTCTTCGAGTACGGGAATACAGATACGCATATGAGTCCTCTTCCTGGAAAATCGCGCCCAACGCGCGGCTGTCAGGAGTCCGGGTGCGAGCCGCACGCGCTCCTAGGGTTTGCTGAATACGGCGACGGAATGAAGGTGTCCTTTGCGGCGTACGTCCAGCCTCAGGCCGCGGGCGACGAACCAGTCAACCGCGCTGGCGAACGTGACCGGGCCGACCGGATGGTCCCGCCCTTCGGACCGATGCACACGCGCGACGATCTCCAGGCCGTGCCGATCGAACTCGGCCAGGAGAATCTTGCCAGACGGTCTCACGACCCGGACCATCTCGGCGAAGACCGGCTCGCCCTCGGCCAGGTGATGCAGCGCATCCATGGCCGCGGCTGCCCCAAATGCACAATCCTGAAACGGAACGCGCCGCGCGTCGGTGGCCATGAACGTGATCCGACCGGGCAGCGCTTCGAGTTGCGCGTTCAAGATGGCGGTCATCTGCTCATTCGGGTTCACGTCGACGCTGACCACCTCCAGGCCGCGCCGCGCGAACTCCATCGCCAGCATGCCCTGGCCTGAGCCGACGTCAAGGATCGGGCCCGAGAGCCCTTCGGCCTGATCGACGACGAAGCGCACCGCTGCGGGCCGGTCGTAGCCAGCCAGCTTGTACGCCGCCAGCCGCTTCACATAGTGCTCCCGCGCCTCGCGCAGCTGCCTGGCGACGACTTCCAGGCCGTCGTCGGTCGATGGCGTGTTCGTGTCGGCCATATCTCGCGCCTCCTCCATCATTTCTCCGCATCGGGCGCCGTGCGGCAGAGCCCGCCGCCCGGCCCGTGGCGGTCGCACGCCTGCCTGCCCGCGCATCGGCATCCCCGGCCACGACGCCGCGCGCCCCCGTGAACTGGGCAGGTGAGCGGCGGGGCGGGACCGTCCACGGCGGCGCCGGTTTCGATGAGGAGCGCCTTGCCTTCGATCAGCCCCTGCGCCACGACTTCCCTCGCGTGCGTCAGGATGCGTGCGAACGTCTGGCGCGACACGCCCATCCGCTCGGCCGCGGCCTCCTGGTAGAGGCCTTCGAGATCGGCGAGCCGGATCGCCTCGAGTTCATCGCGTCCGATCGTGACGAGCTCGGTCGCGCAGGCGGGTTTGCCGATCGGGCGGAACCCGCGGACGCCGATCTGGCAACAGACGCGCCGGGGAAGTGGAGGACGAGCCATACGCGTAATGAGCATATGCCCAATACGCCGGGAGGTCAATCCCCGTGACTCACGGCGCGCTGTGCAAAAGTTGCATGCCCGCGTTCATGGGCCTGATCCTGCTTGCGGGCACGTCGTGAAGAACTCGATCCTGCTGATCGACTTCATCGCGACCGCAAGGGCGCGGCGCAGGCTGAGGACACGGGCGGCGGCAAGGGGGCCGAGGAGACCTACAACCGGCAAGGCTGGATCATCGAAGGTGAACCACGTTCAGGACGAGCCCGATGATGGCGGCCGCGCACAAGGTAATCGGAATGCCCGCCTTGGCCATGTCCTTGACCGAGAAGTAGCCGGAGGAGTACGCGATGAGGGCATCGGGGCTTTCAATGGGCAGGATGAGCGCCAGCGGTACCGTCAGCGCTGCCGGCGCGCAGAGCTGCCACGGTGGGATGTGCAGCATGCCGGCGATCGAGATCAACAGCGGAATCACGATCGATCCGGTCACGGTGTTGCTCGAGAGAACGAGATGGAGGACGGCCACCATCAGCACGATCGCAGACGGCCGCAGGGCTGGACTCAGCTGGACAACCCCTCCAAACAGCACCCATGTCACGTAATCCGCCGCGTGAGAACTGTAGAACGCATTGCCAAGCGACAAGCCGGCAGCGACAACCAGCAGGATCCGCCACGGAACGCCTCGTTCCGCATCCTGCCATTTCAGGAGACCGAGGCCAGGAAGGAAGCAAAGAACCCCGGCGAGCAGACCAACCCACTGGGGGTAACGCCAGACGCTCGAACGCGAATTGGTCGCCAGCAGAGGCCCCACGATCCATCCAAGAATGGCCAACGACAGGATTACGAGCACAGCCCACTGCCGGTACGACAGGGGCGCGTTCGTCTTCACCGGAATGGGGATGGCGTCTTCCTGTTCGCTGCCAAACGGAAAACAGGCCAGCAGGACGAGCCATGCCACCGGGATGAGCAGTAACGCAGATGGGAACCCGACGGCGAGCCAGTCCCAGAACCGGATGTTGACCCCGGCCTGGCCAAGGTAGTCGAGCGCAATCGCGTTTGGAGCCGCGCCTGTCGGCGCGGCCATCCCGCCGATGAGCGGTCCCATACATGTTCCCAGCATCAACGCGCGCCCGAAATTGCTTTCTCCCGGCTTCGCACCGGTTCGGCGCAAGATCGACAGGGCGACCGGAAGGATGGTCGCAACGGCGGCGAGTGCGGTAATCCAGACCGCAAGGAACATCCCGATCATCAGGATGGCCAGCAGCACGCGGCGCGGCCGACCGCCCGTCTGTTTCAGCACCCAATCCACCGCGCGTTCTCCCAGTCCCGCTTTCGAAAACGCCGTCGAAAGCAGCAGCACGCCGATGAAGAAAACGATGACAGGTTTCCCAAGGCCGTTGCGAACGGCATCTTCGATGGGACTCAGCTTCGGGTCCATCGACGTCGTGACTCCAAAGGCGGGGAGGAGGAGAAAGACCAACAGTGCGGTGACCGGGAACGGCAGCGCCTCGGTGACCCACAGAACGACAACTCCGACCACGATAGCCAGCGACGTGCGGCCCAATGGACTCAAGGCAAGCGGGGCGCCTCCGGGGCCGTGCAGCACCGGGAAGGGTAGAGCACGGATTGCGACGATCAACGCCGCCGCGACGAACATCCCCATCCACGCGCGTCGCAGATGCGGGTCAGCATCCTGCTGCAAGGTTGTGCTGCCTTGATCCATACACTGCCTGAATTGCAGATACCGCTGCGGTTAATCCCACCCTAGCGCAGGCGGTAACGTGTCAGGTCCCTTCGTCGATGCACGACGTGGCCGGAATCCGCGGGCGACGTCGATTCGATCCGGGCGCGCTCCATCAGTCGCGGCGGTGGAATCTCCCATCCGCGACGGTCCGGTCAACCCGGTTGCTGTCGAACCATCCTCGCGGTGGATATGCTCAGCGGCTGGTCTGTCGCGGGCTGCCCGCCACCGTGAACACCAGGAAATACTGGTAGGGCAGGAAGGTGTGCTCCTTCGCGAGGGTGAAGCCACTCTGCTCGAATTCGTGGATCACGCTCTCCCGCGACAACCTCATCTCCATCGGCGGCCCAACCGGCGTGGCCTTGTCGGGGAAATCGATGATGACCACCTGGCCGCCCGGTCGCAGCATCTTCTTCATCAGGGCCAGGTATCGGGCGTGGTTTTCGATGTGGTGCCACGTTTCGCAGATGAAGAAGCGATCGACGGCGCGGTCGCCGAGCAGGGGGTCATCGGGCGGCGCGAGAATCGTCCGCACGTTGTCGAGCCCGGCGTCGCGGACGCGCTGGTTCAGGTGCAGGATCATGTCGGGGCTGATGTCGACGCCGTAGACGATTCCGTGGCCGACGTGTTGCGCGAAGCGGAGCGTGAAGTAGCCGGCGCCTGCCCCGATGTCCGCGATGCGCTCGCCGTCCTTCAACCCGAGCGCCATGATCACGTCGTGGGGCTTCTGGTAGGCATCGCGCGCCGGGTCCTCGAGCATCGCGATGTAGGCCTTGGAGTCCTGATGCAGCTTGTGCATCTCCTCCATCGTCAACGGCTTGGTTTGTGCGCCGACCGCGGACGGGAGCAGCAGACCGCAGGACAGCCAGGCCAGCAGAAGGAAGCTCGTTTTCATTGTCGTCTCCCGTCAGTGATTCCTACCACCCCATCCGGATAACCAACCAGAGTCCGCCGCCGAGGACGATGCCTGCGACAACGAGCCCGACCGAACTCGTGACGAAGAAGGGGTACACCATGAACAACACGCCGGCCACCATCTGGGGGATTCGAAGCTGTTTCCTGCCGTAAGTGAACAGCATGAAGCCGACTCCTCCGACGAGGAGCTCGAGCATGATCCACCCAGGGTCGAAAGACATGGTGCCAGACCTCAGGACGGACGCCATCGACGCACCGGCGCAGTCGAACCTCTATTGTAGGACCGTGGCGCTCGCGATCTGGTTTGAGACGCCGCGCAGCAGTTCTTAGGCCGGGACGCGGCGCGTTCAGTCGTAGGCCTTCCGCGTCCGCTCGTCGGTCAGCGTCAGCCGAAGGCGCGATGGCCACTCTGGATCCTCCCATGTGCCGCAGTGCTCGTGCGTCAGGTAGTACTTCTGCGGAATCGGATGCGTGCCGATCACGACCTCGAGGCCGTACTTCTCCGGGATGAAGCGACGGAACGCGTCGATGTGCGGGCAGGGCGGGTAGCCCACGAGCATCCCCGTGGCCAGGTGGACGACCTGCGCCCCGTTCTTCTTCATCTCCTCGGGCGCGTACTCGATATTTCCACCCGGGCACCCGCTGCACGTCGTGTAGCCGACGAGTTCGACCTCGCGGCCCTGGTAGGCGGCGAACGCCCCCTCGCGCTGGCGAAGCGCCCTCAGGCACTTGCCTCCGGCGCAGGTGCGGTACCGATCGCAGATGATGATGCCGACTCGAACCGGTTCGCCCATGTTGTGCTCCTCTTCCCCTGATTGACTCTCGCCTCGTTCAGCCGCCGCTGTCAGAACCCCTCGCGCCGCAACCACGGATAGTACGAGTGCGCCGTGTAGAGGGCGGCAGCCGGGCAGTGACCGAGCACCCGATCTTTTGCGACGAGCACCGTGCAGGGCGCCTCCGCGTGCTTCAGGAACAGGGAGTCGTGGCCGACGCAGAGGCCGACCATGATGTTGAACTCGGTCGCGCGCTCGTTGAGGATCATCGCCTGGGCGATCGGGCTGCACATCGGCTCGAACTCGCCGATGTGGACCTTCTCGTCGTCGCGCAGGCCGATCGTCTCCTTCGGCGTGCCGCCCGCCTTGCACACGACCGAAACGACGTCGAAGCCCTGCGCCTCGAGGATGCCGACCAGCGTCTGCGCCTCCTGCTGCAATCCGGCGCAGAAGGCCAGGCCGAGTCGCCGGTACCCCATGCGGCGCGCGAACTCGCACGTCTCCTGCACGCGGGGCTTCACCGGATGCAGAACGTACGGTCCGGCGCCTCGCCCCGCGTAGCACGAGGCTTCCTGGATCGACGCCTGCCGGGCGAACTCGTGCGTGTCGGGCTTGTCGTACTCGCTCGTCGCGCGCGCGATGGTTATCGCGTCGAGAGTCCCCGGACAGAACGGCGGCGCCTGCCCCTCGGGCGACCGGCAGACCTTCACAGGCATTCCGCACTTCGCGCACTCGGGTTTCAAAGGTTCCATGGGCATCTTTGCGCGCTCCTACGGCGCGACGACCTCGTCCTCGCGAATCGGCTGGTCTTCGAGCGAAAAGACCCACGCGCAGTGGAACGTGTCCGGGTGCGGGTCGGGCGGACAGGACACGACGCGCGTGCGGATGCGCGGGTCGATCGTGTGGGCAAACCAGGCGTACTCGGCGATGCCGACCGGCTTGCACGGGAAGTCCGGCAGTCCCTTGCGCTGCCGCGCCGCCTGGACCCGGCACCGGTTCATTTCGAAGCGCAGCGTCCGGTCGTCCACGCGATGGAGCGACTGGCGATTGAGCAGGGCGTACAGACGGAACTCCAGGGCCGTGGCCAGCGCGTCCAGTCCGCCGCCCGGCGGGATGAGGTGGCGATCCATGATGCGGCGCGCCTCGATGCGCGTGAAGTCGATCCACGCCTCCGTGTCGAGCGCGATGGCCGACGCCATGCCGTGGTGGCGCTCGACCGCCTGGAACCACAGCCCGTCGTGCGCCAGCCAGTTTCTTGCCTGATCCTGCAGCATGCCCACCAGCGTCTGCTTGTCGAGCGCCAGGAGGCGATCGGGGATATCCATCGACACACACCTCGGTTGAAGAAGAGCGGGAGGGCGCAGTATATCCCGTGACGGTATCCTTTGCGCTTTCCGCATCGACCTCATACAATCCGATGTTCCGATGCTCACCGCCACGTGGCACATTCTCGTCGCCAGTTTCCTCGATACCCTGCCGGTCATTCCGATCCTGGTGCCCGTCTACGTCGCCCTGGAGTACTTCTCCCACCACGGCGGCAAGGACCTGGTAGCGCGCCTGCACATCAACCGGCGCAACGGGCCGCTCGCCGGCACGCTGCTCGGCATCATTCCCCAGTGCGGGATGTCGGTGCTCGTGACCTCCTTCTACCTGCTGCGCCGCGTCACCACCGGCACCCTGCTCGCGACCTACGTCGCGACGTCCGACGAAGCGATCCCGGTGCTGCTCGCCAGTCGCAGCCGGTTGTGGCTCGTGGGCGGCCTCGTGCTGATCAAGGCGGTGGCCGGCGTCGGCTGGGGCTACGCGGTCGATGCGCTGATGCCGTCGGCCATCGACGTGCCAGCCGGCGACGCGGGCGCGCTGGCGCCGGAGCGGGCCATTCACATGGCCACGGTCCCGTGGAAGGAGATCATCGTCCACAGCCTCAGGCGCTCGCTTCACATCTTCTGGATCGTCTTTGCGGCGACCGTGATCATCGCTGCGGCGCTCGAGGCGTCGTCGGCGGAGCGATCGTTGCGCCTGTGGGCGATGCATCCCTTCCTGCAGGTGGTGCCGGTCGCCATGTTCGGCCTGATTCCCAACTGCGCGGTGTCGGTGGCGATTGTCGAGGCGTTCCTCAAGGCCGGGTTGTCGCCGGGCGCCGCCGTCGCCGGACTGTGTGCGGGCGCGGGGTTCGGACCCATCCTGCTGCTGAAGGACGGCGACAGGGGGACGGCACTCCGCATGCTCGTCCTCACGCTGGGGGCGGCCATCGCGACGGGGTTGCTGATCAACTGGGCGTGGCCGGGACTCGGCTCCGTTATCTCGACCCGCTGAACCGCCTCGCGGCGCCCATGACGCCCGTCGCCCATTGCGGGGTGGCCAGCGCGTGCAGGTGAGTGTAGGACGCGAGCGTCTGGTGCACGACGACCGCGTCGCGGCCGGCGAAGCAACCGGTGCCTCGCACGACGGCGCAGGCGGTCGGGACGCTGTCCGGGCCGGCGAGCGCGCGCGAGTAATGGAACTCGTGGCCCTTGAGCGCGGTGCCTTCGGCGAAGAACGGGTTCGGCCCATCGACGACGAGCTGCGTGTAGCCGTGGCCGTGGGGCGTCGCCAGCATCTCGACGTCGAACGGCAGCACGCCCGCCATGGGATACTTCCGCTGCTGCCACCAGAGGGCCCGCGACAGCAGCATCAATCCTCCGCACTCCGCGTAGATGGGTAATCCGCGTTCCGCGGCGCGTCTGAGCGACGAGAGAAACGGCGCGTTCGAGGACAGCGCGGCGGCGTGCGTCTCGGGGAATCCGCCGCCGATGTACAGGGCGTCGAGATCGGCCGGCAACTCCGCGGACGTCAGCGCGGAGATCGGCACGAGCCGGGCGCCCGCGCACTCGAGCGCTTCGAGATTCTCCGGGTAATAGAACGTGAAGGCCGAATCGAGCAGGAATCCGATCCTGACGGGCACCACGGCGGAGTCGGGCTCGCCGTGCGGCACGGGGCCGTCGAGCGCCGGGCCCTCCACCATGGGCGCCTGCCGCGCCATCGCCAGCAGGCGATCGACATCGAGCGATTGAGCGGCGATCCGCAACTGGCGCCCGAGCTCGGCCGTCTCGGGATGTTCTTCCGGTGTCACCAGCCCCAGGTGACGGCCGGGCAGCAACCTGGCGTCGGACCGCGGGATCGCGCCCAGCACGGGCAACTCGCACGTGGCCTCGATGGCCTCGCGCAGCACGCGCTCGTGGCGGCTCCCGGACACGCGGTTGAGGATGACGCCCGCGAACCGGACATCCGGGTCCAGCGCCTGGCATCCCAGCACGCAGGCGGCCGCGGTGCGCGTCACCTTCGCGCCGTCGACGACGAGGACGACGGGCGCGCCCAGCAACTTGGCGAGTTGCGCCGTGCTGTGGGTGCCGCGCGCGTCGCCGCCGTCGTACACGCCGCGGTTGCCTTCGATGATGTTCACGCCGTCGCCAGTCGCGTGCTCGACGAACGAGCGGCGGGCGAGGTCGCCGCCCATCAGGTATGTATCGAGGTTTCTTGCCGGGTGTCCCGTGGCCCACGTCAGCCAGGCCGCGTCGATGTAATCCGGGCCCTTCTTGAAGGCGCACACCGGCACGTCGCGGTCGCGGAAGATGACGGCGAGGGCGACCGAGACGAGCGTCTTCCCCGCGTCGCCCGACAGGCCGGCGATGACGAGGCGGGGCAGGGCGCGGGTGTGGAGGCGATCCATGCTGTCCGAAGTCCGAAGTCCGAAGCGCCCCGCCCGACGCGATCACATCGCGGCAGCGGGGTCTGTATGCCGCACGGCGATGGCGATCTTGTAGAACACCGTGACCAGCAAGGCGCCTATGGCCCAGATGCCGGCGGAAATGAGGATCTCGATCGCGGTCGGCGCATAGTCGACGACGTGTTCGAAGGGGGTCGGCACGAACCCGCCGACAATCAGGCCCAGCCCCTTGTCGATCCAGAGCGCCAGGAACACCGCGATCGCGGCGACCGCAAGCAGGGACTCGTTGCGCCGAAACCGGGGCACGATGAGCAGCGCCAGTCCGGCGAGCGTGAGCGCGACCGACGTCCACATCCACGGCACGAGCGCGCCATGGCCGTCGAGGCCGGCGAACAGATATTGAAAATGCCCGACGTGTTCGGGAATCCCGCTGTAGAAGGCCGTGAAGACCTCCATCAGCAGGAAGAACACGTTCGCGATCATCGCATAGACGACGATGACCGCGAGCTTCTGGATCGCGTCACGGCCGACATCGAAGCGGGCGACGCGGCGAAGCAGCAGCGCCAGCACGATGAGCAGCGACGGGCCCGCGGCAAAGGCCGAGGCCAGGAAGCGCGGCGCCAGCACGGCGGTCATCCAGAACGACCGCCCGGGTAACCCGGCGTAGAGAAAGGCGGTGACCGTGTGGATGCTGATGGCCCAGGGAATCGACAGCAGCACCACTGGTCTGAGCCACGCCGGCGCCGGCACATCCTCGTGCTCGGCCGACAGCGTCACCCACGCGATAACGGCGTTGATGATGAGATAGCCGCCAAGCGACAGCATGTCCCAGAACATGAGCGAGCTGGGCGAGGGGTAGAGCAGGACGTTGAGGACGCGCCCGGGCTGTCCCATGTCCACCAGGATGAAGAGGGCGCAGGCGGTCACCGACGCGACCGCCAGGCACTCGCCGAGGATCGTGACGCGCGCGAACGCCTTGCAATCGTGCAGGTAGTACGGCAGCACGACCGTCACCGCGGAAGCCGCCACGCCGACCAGGAAGGTGAACTGCGCGATGTAGAGGCCCCATGACACGTCGCGCCCGAGACCGGTGACGGCCAGGCCAATCTCGAGCTGGCGCAGCCACGCGGCGCCGCCGATCGCGATGAGCGCGACGAGTGCCACCAGCCACGTCCAGTAGCCGCGGCCTCCGGTCAGTGCCTTCTCGAGCATGTTCCTCTGACGCCTGGGCGTTCACAGTCAACAGTCGATCGTCTGCCGTTGCGCGACAGTCAACGGTCAACGGTCAACGGTTAACGGTTAACGGTTAACTATTAACTGTGAACCGTGAACTGTCGACGATCATCAGACCACGTAATACACCGACGGCTGCGTGCCGAGCTCCGGCTTGCGCCGAATCGAGTGGCGCGCGCGGAGCAGATCACGGACCTCCGACTTCGCGTCGCCGAGATCGCCGAAGACGAGCGCGTCCACGGGACACGCCTCGACGCACAGGGGCTGTTGCCCCTTCGCCAGCCGTTCCTCGCAGAACGTGCACTTCTCGACGACGCCCTTCGTGCGCGTCGGGTAATCGCGGGCGGACGCCAGGCCCATGTGCTGTCGCGGGTCATCCCAGTTGAAGCTGCGCGATCCGTACGGGCACGCGCCCATGCAGTACCGGCACCCGATGCACCGGTGAGAATCCATCATCACGATGCCGTCTTCGCGCTTCCACGTCGCCTTGGTCGGGCAGACCCGCACGCAGGGCGGGTTGTCGCAGTGATTGCACAGGACCGGGATCTGCGTCCCCTTGAGCGCGTCTTCCGTGTAGGCGTTCTGGTCCGAGGGAAACGCCTGCTCGAAGCGTTCCTTCCAGATCCACTTCACCTCGTGGCGCGGCTCGGCGATGGCCGGCACGTTGTGCGCCCGGTGGCACGCCACGATGCACCGGGTGCATCCCTCGAGCTCGAGACACTTCTTCGGATCGACGATGAGCGCAAAGCGCCGTCCGGTCGCCGCTCCCGGCGAGGCTGCCGGGTCGCCGGCCGCTCGTGGCAGCCCGTTGGCCGCCTCGAGCGACGGCCGAGCCGCCAGGGCGAGCGCGGACAGCCCGGCGAGGCCGAGGAAGTGACGTCGGTCGATGCTCATGGTGCTTTCGGTCCGGTCCTGGAACGAGTTGATGGTTGGTGGTCGATAGTCAATCGCTGGCCGACGCTCAACGGTCAACTATCAACTATCAACTATCAACGACCGACTATCCACTATCCACTACCCACTACCCACTACCCACTATCCACTACCCACTATCGGCTGCCGAGGTGGCAGTCCGTGCACGCCGGCGTGACGCCCGCGTAATCGTGGCACCGGTCACAGAACTTCGCCTTGTCGTCGTGGCACTTGAGGCACGTGCCCGTCAGGCTCTTCTCGTAGCGACGGCCGTCGCCAGCGACGTAGCGTCGATCGCCGCGGCGCACGACGTCCTCGCGCCACTGGACGAGCAGCGTCATGTGCGAGGCCCGCATGTACTCGCGCGGCGCCACACACGAGGTTGCCGTGGCCGGGCGCGCGGGCGCAGGCGCTTCGGGACGGGTGCCGGCGGCCACGTTGTACCACACGGGAAACGTGACGAGGCCGAGAAACAGCCCCAGGCCGGCCACGATGAGCGGTCGGTCACTCATGGCCCGCCGGCTCCTTCGCCGACGCGTCGTCCGGAGTCCGGAGTCGGAGGTCCGGAGTCCGGAGTCCGAAGCCCGAGGTCCGGAGTCGGAGCGGCGGCGAGCAACGGCTCGCCGCGCAAATCGGTCGTTCGCGGCTTCTCGCCGCGCATCACGAGCGCATTGCCCAGCAGTTCGTGGACGCCCGCCACCTCGACGCCGGGCACCCAGTAGTCGAGCAGCGTGGGCAGCGTGGCCTTGTCGATGGCGCAGATGCAGGCCAGGCAGTTCACGCCGTGCTTGTCGCGCACGTACTTGACCGCGCTGGCGCGCGGGAACCCGCCGCGCAACCGCATCTCGAGGTTCTCGTCGGTGCCGAGGCCCGCGCCGCTGCCGCAGCAGAACGTCTGCTCGCGGATGGTGTTCTCCGGCATCTCGTGGAACTCGTGGCAGGCGTGGCGCAGGATGTAGCGCGGCTCCTCGAGCAGGCCCATCGCGCGCGACGGGTTGCAGGAATCGTGATACGTCACGTTCCAGCGGTCGTTGCGCGACCTGGCGAGCGTGAGCCGGCCGTGCCGAATCAGGTCCGCGGTGAACTCGGCGATGTGGAGCGTCTTGGTCGAGGCCGCGTGCGTGAAGCGCGTGCCGGTGGCGGGCGAGACGGGCACCTCGAGGAAGTCCGCGGGCCCGTTCATCGTGTCCATGTACTGATGGACCACGCGCCACATGTGGCCGCACTCGCCGCCGAGAATCCACTTCACCCCGAGTCGCTTCGCCTCGGCATAGATCTTCGCGTTCAGCCGCTTCGTCATCTCGTGCGAACTGAACAGCCCGAAGTTCCCCCCCTCGGACGCGTACGCGCTGAAGGTGTAGTCGAGGCCGGCCTCGTGCAGCACCATCAGGTAGCCGAGCAGCGTGTAGTAGTGCGGCGACCCGAAATAATCCGCCGACGGCACGACGAGCAGGACCTCGGCGCCCTTCCGGTTGATCGGCGCGTCCACGCGGATGCCGGTGATCTCCTCGAGTTCGTCCACCGCGAACTCCAGGCTGTCCTTGAACGCGTGCGGCGGGATGCCGAGGTGGTTGCCGACGCGGTCGCACTTCGCCGCGGGATCCAGCACCCAGTTGATGTTGCAGCCCACCAGGTTCAGCAGCTCGCGGCCGATCATCGTCACTTCGGCCGTGTCGATGCCGTACGGGCAGAAGACGGCGCAGCGCCGACACTCGGTGCACTGATAGAAGTAGTAGAACCACTCCTTGACGACGTCCTCGGTCAGATCGCGCGCGCCGGCGAGACCGGGGAAGAGGCGGCCGGCGATGGTGAAGTACCGGCGGTAGACCGAGCGCAGCAGCTCGGCGCGCAGCACCGGCATGTTCTTCGGGTCGCCCGAGCCGAGATAGAAGTGGCACTTGTCGGCGCACGCGCCGCACCGCACGCACACGTCCATGAAGAGGCGGAACGAGCGGTGCCGCTGCAACCGTTCGGCCATGCCGTTCAGGATGATCCGCTTCCAGTCGGCGGGCAGCTTCCAGTCGGCGTCGGCCGGCTGCCAGTCCCGCGGGTTCGGCAGGCCGAGCGACTGGAGATTCTTCGCGGTGGCGCTGTAGGAGAAGGTGCCCTTGCGGAACTCGACGCGCGCATCGGTCCACGGGCGCGCGGGGCGCTGGAAGTCAGCAGGTATCGCGCAGGTTGCGTCCTTGCCATCGAGCGGGCGCGGGATGTCAGACATGGTCCGCGCTCTCTTGGTGGCATCCAGCTTCAGCCGGACTACGCCCGCTTCTCTCCACTGGCAACCCCGCCGCGATCAGCTTGTCGCGGAACTCGTCCTCCCACGCGTCGTAGGTGTGCACCTTGACGGGAGCGTTCCATGGGTTCACGTGGCGTTTCGCCCGGTTGTTGTTCGCGAGATTCCGCGTGGGCGACAGGAACACGCCCCCCATGTGCATCAACTTGCTGAACGGCAGGCTCGCGACGAGCACGCTGACGAGCGCGAGGTGCGCGAACACGATCGGATGGAGCGAGGCGCCGAGGCGCGGCGACGAGAGCGTCACCAGACTCATCGCCAGCTCCTTGACGGCGATGACGTCCACCCGGATGACATGGCGCATCAGCACGCCCGTGGTCGCAATCCCAAGGAGCACGAACAGCGCGAAGTAATCGCTGAACAGCGACAGGTAGCGCAGGTGCGGCTCACGCAGCCGCCGGAACAGGAGATACCCCAGGGCGGCGAGCATGGCGACGTCGGTCGCGTACACCGCCGGGACGCCGGCCTGGAAGAACGCGTCAACACCGGCGAGCGCGGCCACGACACCGGGGACCGGTTGCATGAAAAAGCGCAGGTGGCGCACGACGACGAGCAGGAGCGAGTAGTGAAACGCAAGCGCCGCCAGCCACAAGCCGGTGGCGTCGCGGAAGATCAGGCGTCCGGGCCGAAGATCCGACTTCACGTTACGGAACAGCGATCGGAAGAGCAGCACCTCGAGCGCCATCCGGCCCATCACGCCAGCCAGCGTCGACGGATTATCCAGGCGACTCGGTTTCAACCATCGAAACGACGCCTGCTGCCCGGAGGTGACCGGGATGCGGAACGGCACCGGCGAATTCGCCCACCCGACGACGCGCCACGCGGTCCCGGCGAGGAAGACGAAGAACGACACCGACGGCAATGCGACGCCGATGGCCAGGCGCAGCTCCGGCCGCAGGGCGCCGGCGAAGGCGGCCAGGCCGAGCGCAACGACGGCGAGCAGTGCGAGCAGTGCGTGCATGTCGTGGACGCCGGCCTGACGGCCCGCGCTTCTGCTGTAGGGCGGGTCTTCAGACCCGCCGGTGAACGCGGTCGATCACCCAGGTGCGCCGCGTCGCTTCGCGGGCGCGGATCTCGTCCATCCGCAGGCGACAGTTCGCGTGCATCTCGGAAGCGAGTGTGATCAGCCGATCGACGTGGGCGTCGATCTGTGCCCGGAGATCGTCGGCGAGCACAGGACTGAAGTCCTGTGCCACAGGTCCAGGGACCCAGGGACCGGCCGCCACAGACCCCTGGGCCGTGCGCGCCGTGGAACAGGACTCCCGCCCTGTGGAACAGGACTTTAGTCCTGTTATCGCCGGGTCCGTCGAACCGGACTTCAATCCTGTTATCGCCCGGCCCAGAATGTCCCTGAGCGGCGCGATGAAGCCAACCGCCTCCGATGGCGTGAAATCCTGCACGGCCCGCAGCTGCAGCAGGTCGCCCAGCGCTCGTGCCGCGCGATCCCAGTCGTCGGACAGGATCACCGCATCGAAGACGATGCCCAGATTGTCGCGCAGCGCGTGACCGGCCGGATTGCGGAACCGGTCCGCCTCGCGGCGGAGGAACTGCGCCATGTGGGCGGGATAGGACGCCAACGTCGCCCCGAACCACTCCTCGACGAGCGCCGCGCGCTGCGATGCGAGCATCTCGTGAAGGCAATGGGCGGACATGGTGCTCCGGGACTGTATCTTCGTCAGACGCACCCGGTCGGTTTGGGCAGGCCCGCCAGCTTGCACGCGCCTTTCGCCGGACCCGACGGGAACATCTCGTAAATCTGGTTCAGCTTGAAGCCGGTTTCCTTGCACAGCTTGCGGACCATCGGTGCGATGCCGAATTCCACGTAGTAGTGGCGGACGTAGTTGATGACCTTCCAGTGATCCTCGGTGAGCTCGCTGATGCCCTCGCACGCCGCGAAATCACGCGCTACCATGTCGCTCCAGATCGCCGGGTCCTCGAGAAACCCGTCCTCATCCACGTTGTACGACTTGCCGTTCAGTTCAATCGTTGCCACGTAGCGTTCTCCTTACTCACACTATCCACTGCCCACTATCCACTGACTACACCATCTCTATATATCCGCACGGACATTCGTCCGCGCACTTCCGACAGCCGTTGCACAGTTCCAGTTTCACGCTGTAGGAAGCGAGCTTCCGCTCGGGGCCCGCGTGTTGCTCGGCGCCTGCGCGTTTCGGGAGCTTCTCGAAGCAGTTGTTGGTGCAATACATCCAGCACCGTTCACAGTCCATGCACAGGCCGCACGACAGGCAGCGCTTTGCCTCGGCGGCGATCTCAGGCTCCCGGCTCCAGGCTCCGGGCTCCGGCCCGCACCGGTCCGGGTCGTCACCGGCCTGAAGGCCGGCCGTCCCGGAGTCGGCCGATTCGCGCGGCAGCAGATCCGCGCCCGTGGTCATTGGCCAGTCGCGGCGCGGGGCGTCCGCGTACCAGGCGAACTTCACGCGGTCGGCGCCGATGGGCGGCAGCGGCTGCCGGTCTTCGAGCTTTCTTCCGTTGATCGCCGCGTCGATGGCTTCCGCCGCCCGTCGTCCGCTCGACAGCGCCGCGGAGACGAGGCCCGGGCGAACGGCGTCGCCGCCGGCGAACGCGCGCGGCTGTGTCATGACAAAGCCGCATTCGGCGCCGGAGGTTTCGAGCCGCGACGCGCGGCCTGTCGCGACGAAAACGAAGTCGTGGTCCGCCTCGAGGCCACCGCCATCGCCGGCCACCGGGCTGCTGCATCGCAGCACGATGGCGAACTGCAGCAGGCGTCGTATTTCCGCATCGACGATGCCATCGGCAAGGCGGCCGGTGCGCGTGGCGTCGCGAAGGCGGCCGCCCGGCACGTCGCGCGCCTCGAACACATCCACGCAGTGGCCCCGCCGCGCCAGCTGGTAGGCGCAGGACAGGCCGGCCGGCCCCGAGCCGACCACGGCGATCTGGCCTGCGTGGGCGGTTGGCGCGCGGTCGGGCAGCGCGAACCCGCGCGCGAGCGCGACGTCGCCGAGCCATCGTTCGAGGGCGTTGATCGCGACCGCGCCGTCCTTGCCGTTCCGGTGGCATCCCTGCTCGCACGCGTGGGGGCAGATGCGGCCGAGCGTCGCCGGGAAGGGATTCGCATCGGCCAGGATGCGCCAGGCCGCCTCGTACGCCTCCTGGGGCGAGCGCCCGCCGGCCTCCGCCTGCGCGATGACGGTCAGCCAGCCCCGCACGTCGGCACCCGCCGCGCACTGTGTGCTGCAGGGCGGCTGCCTCGCGACGAACGCCGGCCGCAGCGGGCTGATGTCCGCGTTGGCGCGTGGCGACTGCCGGATGACCGGCTTTTTGACGTCCTTGAAGAGACCCATGGGAATCTGCGATATGCGATGTGCGATGTGCGACGTGCGACGTGCGAGGTGCTACGTCCTGCGTTTTGCGCGCGGTCGGCACCCGGCCCCCGGCACTTCGCACCGCGCACTACGCACGTCGCACGCCGCACCCCGCACCCGCACTTGTTGGCGCCTCATTCCTCGGGCGCCGCGCCTTCCTTGTGCGGCAGCGTGATGTAACTTTCGCCGAAGTAACTGTAGACGCAGCGCTCGGAGTCGATGAGCAGGCGCAGCGCCTGCTTGCACTCGGTCTTGCTGCAGTTCGCTTCGCCGTGGCGCGCGATCATCGCCTTGATCAGGTCCGCCGGCTTCAGGTTCTTCTTGCCCTGGTACTCGGCGACCATCTGGTACATCGCTTCGGCGATTTCGTCGGTCGATATGGCCATCTCCGTCTCCCCGCGTCCCGGTAGGAAGCCCGGGATAGTGCCTTCGTCAGAACCTGATGTGCGTAGACCGCGCGTAGGTCAGGCCCGCGTGCTTGAAATCGTCGATGTGATGGCGCGTGAACGGGATGCCCGTCACCTCGAAGAAGCGCGGCCACCCGATGCGCGCGATCCATTCACCGACGCGCTCGTGCCGGCGCGCGTTGGCCGCGTACACGTTCACAATGTTCACGACGGCGTCCACCACCTCCGGCCACCGCGGCGGCGTGTTCGCCAGAAACGGGATCGCCAGCTTCGAGAACGCCGGCGCGCTGCGCGCGTTGCTCACCTTGCCGCCCACCCAGATCGAGCAGCCATCGTGGTCGGGGTCGTTCATCGGCATCGACGGGCACACGGTGTAGCAGTTGCCGCAGTACATGCACTGCTCGTCGACGACCGACACCGACGGCTTGCCCTCGACGCTGGCCGATCGAATCGCGCCGGTCGGGCACGAGGCGATGACGGTGGGCAGCTCGCACGTCCGGGCCAGCGTGTCGTGCTTCACGGTGGGCGGCCGCGTGTGGATGCCGAGAATCGCGATGTCCGAGCAGTGGACCGCGCCGCACATGTTCACGCAGCAGGCGACCGCCACCCGCAGCTTGGCGGGCAGATCTTCGTGCGTGAAGCGCTCGTAGAGGGCATCCATCAGCCCTTTCACGATGCCCGACGCGTCGGTCGCCGCCGAGTGGCAGTGGATCCATCCCTGCGTGTGGACGATGTTGCTGATCGCGTTGTTGGTGCCGCCGACGGGGAACCCCATCTGCGCCAGGTCCGCCTTCAGCGGCGCGATGTTCGCCGGATCTTCGAGCAGGAATTCGACGTTGTTCCGGCTCGTGAACCGCAGGTAGCCGCCGCAGTACTTGTCGGCGAGATCCGCGAACGCCCGCAGCGTCTGCACGGCCAGCAGCCGGGGCGACCCGGCGCGCACGGTGTAGAGCCGCTCGCCCGATTCGGACTCGTGCACCAGCACGCCCGGCGCCACCTTCTCGTGCGACTTCCACTGCCCGTAGTTGCGTTTCACGGACGGCGGCAGGAACTTCTGATAGTGCGGAGGACCGATGTCGGTGATCCGCTTGACCGGTTGATCTGCCATGTGGAGCCGCCTCTACTCGTTCTTGAAGAACACGTACGGGTTGTCTCGGGGCGCCGACACCATCTCGGGCACGGGGTCGAGGCCGATCGCGTCGAGGAAGGTCGCCAGGCCGACGCGCTGGATCAGCTCGCCGATCCGTTCCCGCGGACGGCCCGACTCGTCCCAGAATTCCCACAGCCGGGTAATCAGCTCCTTGAGCGTCTCCTCGAGCTCCGCGGCCGGCACGAAGGGCACGAGCACCGACGACAACAGCGCGCCCTGGACGATCGGCGCCTTGGCGCCGATGAGGATCGTCGCGCCCGTCTCGGTGCCGGGCCGCAGCGACTTCGGCATCACGTTGATGCAGTGCATGCAGCGCACGCATTCGCGGTTCGCGATCGTCAGGCGGCCGCCCGCCCACTCCATCGCCTTGGTCGGGCAGTGGTCGCAGACTTCCTTCTGGATGTTCAGGCCGCCCTGCGCGTAGTCGGCCACCGCCTGGTCGTCCTGCCGGATGTCGTCTTTCCAGGTGCCGATGATCGACAGGTCGGCCCGGGCAATCGACGCGACGCAGTCGTTCGGGCAGCCGGAGCACTTGATCTTGAATTTGTAGGGAAACGCCGGGCGGTGCAGCTCGTCCTGGTAGGCGAGCGTCAGGTTGTAGCAGACCGCGAGCGTGTCGTAGCAGGCCCACTCGCAGCGGGCCGGGCCGACGCAGGCCGACGGCGTGCGCATGGCGGAGCCGGATCCGCCCAGGTCGAAGCCGGCCTCGGTCAGTTCCTTGAACGTGGGTTCGAGTTGCTCACTGTGCGTGCCGAGCAGGATGATGTCGCCCGTCGATCCGTGCATGTTGGTCAGCGATGAGCCGTGACGCTCCCAGATGTCGGCAAGCGTGCGCAGCGCGTCGCTCGTGTAGAACCACCCCGCGGGCTGGTTCACGCGCATCGTGTGAAAGTGCGCGACCTTGGGAAACTGCTCGGGCACGTCGCTGTAGCGCCCGATGACGCCGCCGCCGTATCCCCGCACGCCGACGATGCCGCCGTGTTTCCAATGGCCCTTGCGTTCCTCGTAGGACAGCTCCAGCTGCCCGAGCAGGTCGTTGACCGCCGGGCTGGCGGCGCTGGCCTTCTTCATCTCAGTGACGAAACTCGGCCAAGGCCCATGTTCGAGATCGTCGAGCAGCTTTGTCTTGGTGCTGTCATCCGCCATCGGGGTTTCTCCACAGGCAAACGGGTCGGGAGCATTGCTGCTCGTTCTAGCTCAGCCGTTGAGCAACGCGGGGGAATTGCGGGCAGGCGAGCGCGAGCATGGTACTGGAGAAGCGGGTTTCGAGCAATAATCCCCGACAGCCCGGCACGCACCGGCCGCGGCGTCGGAGCCTCCGGTCCCTCAAATTTCAGGGTAGATGCCAATGTCTGTGGGAAAGGTGTACCTGGTCGGCGCGGGGCCGGGCAGTCCGGATCTGCTCACCATCAGGGCGGCCGAACTCGTCAAGGCCGCCGACGTGATTGTCCACGATCGCCTGATCCAGGAGGCGGCCCTGGCCCTGGCCCGCCCGTCGGCCGAGCGCATCGACATGGGCAAGCCGGTCGGCCGGCACGAGTCGCGGCAGGCCGAGATCAACGAACTGCTCGTGCGCGAGGCACGCGCCGGCAAGATGGTCGTCCGGTTGAAGGGCGGCGATCCGTTCGTGTTCGGGCGCGGCGGGGAAGAGGCGGAGTACCTGGCCGAGTGTCACGTCCCCTTCGAGGTGGTGCCGGGCGTGTCGTCGTCGCTCGCCGCGCCGCTTTCGGCCGGCATCGCCGTGACCCACCGCGCGAACGCGTCATCGGTGACGATCGTGACGGGCCACGAGTGCGACGGCAAGAGCCGGATCGACTGGGGCGCGCTGGCCCGGCTCGAGACGCTGGTGTTCCTGATGGCGGTGCACAACGTGGCCAACATTGCGAGCCGCCTGATCGAGTGGGGACGCAGCCCCGACACCCCCGCCGCGATGATCCAGATGGCCTTCTGGCCGGAACACCGCGTCGTGACGGGCACGCTGCGCACGATCGCGGACGAGGTCCGCGCGGCGGGCATCCAGCCGCCGGCCACCCTGGTCATCGGCGAGGTCGTCGCGCTGCGTGAACGACTGCAGGCCCTGGGCGCCAGCGTCTGATCTGACGGTCAATCATCCGCAGATTCACGCGAGATGCGGCCAGCCCCGTGTCGAAGTCCTGGTGTCCGAATCCGCGGGAATCTGTGGAAATCTGCGGCTAATCGTCAACGGAAGCTGCAATCCCGGACAGACCAAGCGCGTTCCGCCTCGGGACGCCGGTGCAGCGCGTGAGGCCTGCGATGCGGGTCAGAATGCGAACTGTAGTCGTGTCACGATCGTGGTCCGCGGCGCGCCGACAACACGATTGATGGGAACGAACGCCGACGCCATGACGCGCACGTTTCGGGTGAAGTAGTAGTTGCCGCCCGCCTGCAGCTCTCGGCGTTCGATGCCAGGCACACCGCCGGTGATCTCGGCCGGATCGCGAATGTCCACCAGCCGCACGACGGCCTCGGCCATGTAGAAATCGGGCCCGGCGACCGCCGGACGGAACTTGCGCGAGGCGATCAGGTAATAACCATGAGCCGCCATCGCGCCCCAGTCGTCCTGGGCCTGGTGCAGGTACTCGCTCGCCACGTGCCAGGCGCCGCGATTGAAGTTGACGTCGGCACCCCATCGCCGGCGCATCCCCGACGGCTGCCTCCCCGACGCCGCGTTGGCTCCGACCGACAACCCGCTCACCCGCGCGACGCTCCAGACCAGCCGCCCCACGTAGTCCTTCGTATCGTTGTTGTCGTAGGCATTCTGGCCGGTGCCGTTCACAATCGCGGCCGAGTACGACACGCCGCGCCAGAATGGAATGCTGCTGAACACCATCACGCCCATGTCGCGAGACGGTGTGAAGCGGTCGATCGAGCGGTCGATGGCCTCGATCTGCACGCTCGACGTGATGCGTTCCAGGCTGAACGGTGTCACGAACTGGCCCGCGCGGACGTTCGCGAACCGCAACTGCTTGAAGGTCAGGTAGACGTCACGCAGGCTGGGCGACCCGGCGAGATCGCCGCTCATGTACCAACCGATGGTCGGCGTGAAATTGCCGGAGACGATGGCGCGCGCACGCCTCACCCGGAAGGTTCCGGTGGCCGCATCGTTGTGGTCTCCGATCGGGAAGAGGCCGTCGAACTGGAGGTAGCCAGACAGCGTGACAGGACCGATCTTGAGCGGCGCGGCCTCGGATTCCGAGCCTTGCGCCGTCGCGCCGGGCGACGCCTGTGCGGCGGCGAGCACCGGGCGATTGACCATGCCGGTTGGAGAAAATGCCGCGGGTCCGACCAGGCAGCAACCCGCCACGAGCCACGCTACGAACGGCATTCCGGACTCCCGAGGGCGAAGCAGGATACCTCAGAATCAATTCCGATTGCGCGTCGTGACTGCCGTGAGTAGCATGGCCGGCAATGCTGCTCTGGCACATCTTCGTCCTGTTCACGCGCGTGGCCATCTTTTCCTGGGGCGGCGGTCCCGCCTCGCTCGCCCTCATGCAGCGCGAGACGACGGGCGCGGGCTGGGTGACGTCGGCCGAATTCGCGGACGCGGTGGCGCTGGGCAACGCCCTGCCCGGCCCCATCGCTCCGCAGGTGTCCGCCTACGTCGGGTACAAGCTGGCGGGAGTGCCGGGCGCCATCGCGGCGGCGGCCGGCACCGTGCTGCCGACGACCGTGCTGATGCTCGTGCTGGTCGTGGCGTTCTTCGCGGTGAAGGACAGCCGGCCGATGCAGGCCATGCTGAAGGCGGTACGCCCGGTGGTCATCGGCCTGCTGCTCTGGACGGCCTACGACATGGCGAACTCGGTCTTCGCCGCGCGCAAACTCGGGTGGGCCGCGGCCCTCTCACGCGGCGTCGACGGCATCGTCATCGCCGCCGCGACGTTCGCGTTGCTGACCTTCACGTCGGTCAATCCCGTGTTCATCATCCTGGGAGCCGCGATCCTGGGGCTGGCGGTCTACTGATACTTGCGGGAGAAGTGCGGAGTGCGAGGTGCGGGGTGCGAAGTGCCGAGTGCGAAGTGCCGTACGAGATCGCGCCGAATCGTCACGCTTTCCTGAATCCGCCCGATACGATGCCCAGAACCGCCAGGGCCAGCGCGAACCCGCCCCCCGCTACCACTGGTGAGATCGCACTCTCGAGGAGCAGCCCCGCGAGAATCGCGCACACGACGACGAGACAGATCGCGGCGGTCCTGCCGTTCATATGGGCCGTGCTCCTGACGCTCGATGGCTGAATGACAGCGGCCTGCGCGTCGCGTGATACGGATCGCGATGATGGAGGGCAGACGGAGAGCAGGACTGAAGTCCTGTTCCACCAGCTATCGAGAGGCGGTCAGCGATGAAGTGTCACCGGTCAACCCGCTAACCGTGAACGGTCTGCCTCCGGACTCCGAACTCCGGACCCCGGACTCCGGACTCCGGACTTTTCCCATCGCCGTCACTTCACCGCCCCGGCGTCGAGCCACGAGCTCACGGACAGGAACGGCATGCCCGATTCGGTCTTGCCGGGCGCCTCGGGCGAGTAACGGTAGTAGAACTTGGCGACCGCGCGCGCAGGTGCGTTCGCGGGCGTCTGGAACGAGAACCGTTCCACGCGCCGCTCGTTTGGCGCCAGCCGGTCGTCGCGGACGACGCGCGTGCCGTGCAGCCACACTGTCGCCTCGTCCAGGGCTTCCTGGTTGTTCTCATCCACAACGGAGCGGCCGTAAGTGCGGGTCGCGCTCTGCGGCTTTCCGGTCCCGCTGTCCAGCTGGACGACCATCACGATCGTCCTGAGCGGCGAGCCAGTGGGCAGGCGATGGCCGGCGCCGCGGTTGGTCACCTGCACGGTGACATCGACCGTGTTGCCGTGTCGCTCGGATGCGATGAGCGCCTGCAGCGCGCGATTGAGCTCGGTGATCGAGTGCCCGCCCGGCATCTCGTGCAGGTTCACCGACGAACTGGCGATCCGCTTCACTTTCGGGTCCACCACCTTGCCGGAGGTGCTGCGCATGTGACAGTTCTGGCACGTCACCGACCGACCCGGGTACGGGCTGGCCTGCCACTCGTCGTAGGTGGAGAGCACGGCCAGGCCGCGCTCGTTGGTGAACTGGTGACACGGATTGCACAGCATGGACGACGAGAACGTGTCCGCGTATCGCGCGGCGTGCCCCGTCGGCTGGGCATCCCGCAGGGGCCCGCTCTTGACCTGGCCCACGTCGAGGATGAACGGCGCCGCGGCGTCCGCGCGGATGCCGCGGACCGAGTGGCAGAAGTCGCAGGTCACGCCTTCCCAGCTGACCTTCTTCTCCCAGACGAAATCCTGGCCCTGCAGCAGCGCGGGCGCGTGGCAGCGCAGGCACACCTGATCCAGGTCCGTGCGCGTCGATTCGTCCTTCAGTTTCGTGAACGCCGCCTGGAAGCGCGTGTCTTCGGCGGCCTGGGCGTGGAGCGACGCCTTCCAGTAGCGATAGATGTCCTGGTGGCAGCGGCCGCATTCCTCGGCCGACGTCAGCGCCTTGCCGCCGCGCGCGGTCTGGTTCGCCACCGGCTTCGCGGTGCGGGTCTGGGGCGCGGCGCCTCGGCCGGCAGGGACCTGTTCGCCCCTGGCCGGCTCGGCCGGGCCGGCACTGACGGGAACCGTCGCCAGGGCGGCCAGCAGCGCAATGACGGCGACAGCGATGTGCGTACGCCGTGTGATCTTCATGTCGAACCTCTGTCAGCAGGGGGTGATGACGGCACCCGTTTGCGATTCCCTGGGCGCGGCGGTGTCGGCCCCCATCCACGGCGGCAGGATGCGGATGAGCACCAGCAGGATACCGAGCGGCAGCAGCAGCAGCGCAATCGACACCCACAAGCCTTCGAGGCCGTACATCTGCAGCTTGTAGACGGTCAGGCCGCGCAGGCTCTTCGAGAACAGCTGCCCGCCAATCACTACGTTCCAGCGCGTGCAGAAGATGCCGACCTCGACCAGCATGGCGGCCACGACGAAGATGCGGCGGCGCAGCGCGGCCGGGATCTTCACGATCGCGCGCCGCTCGAACGCCGGGCTCGCGAGCGCCAGCGTGACGAGCGGAATGAGCGTGCCCACCACGAGTTGCAGCACGACCAGGCTGATGAACAGCCGGCTCGTGACGAGCGACGAGAGGATCTTGATCGATTCCTCGGCCGTGTAGAGGCGGTGGATGAAGTCGAGCATTTCGAGCGAGAAGTCCACCGTCAGCGCGTAGAAGAGGAACGAGGCGAGCTTGCCCATGCACGTCTCGTCGACGGGCACGCGACGCACGACGCAGGAGGTGACGTAGATCAGCAGCACCGCCGCGATGCCCGAGACGATCGCCGAGAACAGGAAGACCACCGGGATGAGGACGCTGCTCCACCACGGGTTCGCCTTGACCGAGCCGAAGATGAAGCCGACGTAGCCGTGCAGCAGGAACGCCGACGGGATGCCGACGATCGTGATGATCCGCCCGGCCGCGTTGTCGAATCGCAACGCGCGCGGCGACACGTCGGTGGCGCCCAGCGTCATGATGCGGTGCACGACCCGCAGCCAGCCCGTCTCGCGCGCGCTCCACTTGATCAGGTCGTGCCGGTAGTCGAACCAGATCTCGAGCAGCAGCACCACCATCAGGTACCAGGCGTAGACGAACCCGAACATCGCCATCGCCGATCGGACGTTGGGCGTCAGGAAGATCTCGAACGACCGCTCCGGGTGGCCGAGGTGCGCGAGCAGCGGCAGCGGCGCCACCAGCAGGAACGCCAGCGCCGTGAGCAGCGCCAGCCGGTAGGTGGGTTGCACCTCGCGGACGTTGAAGACCCGCTCGAGCGAGGCCAGGATGAACGCGCCGGCCACCAGGCCGGTGATGTACGGATAGAGCACGATGAGCAGGCCCCATTGCAGCTCTATCTCGTTCGGATAGATGTAGCCGGTCACGCTACCTCACCTCCCCGTCGAGATTCGCGTAATAGACTTTCGGCTCGGTGTTGAGGTGCGGCTTGAGCACCTGCAGCTTGCTGAACCGGAGATAGCGCGCGAGCGGACTGTTCCGGTCCTTCAGCTCGCCGAAGATGCGCGCGCCGGCCGGGCACACCTCGACGCACGCGGGCACCAGGCCCTTGGTGATCCGGTGGTAGCAGAAGGTGCACTTGTCGGCGGTGTGCGTGCGCGGATCGAGGTAGCGCGCGCCGTACGGGCACGCCTGGATGCAGTACCGGCAGCCGATGCAGTACTCCTTGTCCACTAGGACGACGCCGTCCGGGGTGCTGAAGGTGGCGCCGACGGGACAGACCTGCACGCACGGCGGATTCGCGCAGTGGTTGCACAGCTTCGGCACGAAGAACGTCCGCAGGATCTTCGTTTCCTCCACGGTCGGTTTGCTCGGGTGCGCCTCGTCCAGGGCCTGCACGATCGTCTGCCCGTCGGTCGTCAGGATGTAGCGCTCGACCCACGTGCGGCACATGCCCGGCTCCGGGGGCACGTCGTTTTCGGCCTTGCACGCCTCCATGCAGCGGCCGCAGCCGATGCACTTCGCGGGATCGACGGCCATGCCGTAGAGGTGATCGGCGGCCTTGTAGTCGGCGCGCTGCTCGGCCTCGATCGTCGCGACGCGAACCACCCAGGCGAGCGCCGCCGCGACCCCGCACTTCTGCAGGAACTCGCGCCGATCGACGCCCGCGTCCGCGGGCTTCGTGATCCGGCCCTCGTCGTTGGGGCCCTGGAGCCCGGAGCCCGGAGCCTGGAGCCCTTCGTGACGTTCCTCCATTACCGGACCTCCGGAGAATGCGGATAGTGGCACTGCCAGCACAGGAACCGCTGCCCGTGCTTGCTCATGTCGATTTGCGGGATCACGACGCCGGCCGGCGCGCCGGACTCCGGACTTCGGGCTCCGGACGTTGTCCCGGCCTCCTTGGCATGGCACTGGCCGCAGAACTCGCGCGTGGTCGGCTTGGTCGGCAGACTCGCGCGCGGCGTGTCCCGATGCTGGTCCGACGCTTCGTGACATCGCGTGCACGGGACCGTCGCATGCCGCGACGAGGCCTTCGTGCGCGCGATTTCGCCGTGGCACGCCGCGCAACTGGCGGGCAGCGTGGGCGGCGCCGGCGCGTGCGGCATGTGGCAGGTGACGCACGCCTTCCCGGGGTTGTGCGTCGCGGGTTCGATCTGCGGGAACCCCGTCGGGCGCGACGGATCGTAGGCGTGACAACGCGGGCAGAAGTCGCGCTCGCGCGGCACGCGCGGCTTCACGTCGGTCGGGTTCGCCGCGTGCGCCGCCGCCGGCCCGTGACAGGTTTCGCAGCCGACGAAGTGGTGCCGGCCCGTGCTGTGCACCTCGATGACGTCCGGGTGGCAGTCGGCACACGCTTCGCGGCCCGCGTACTTCACCGGCCGCGCCGCGATCTCCGGGATGGCGGCGGCACGGTAGTGTCCAATCTGCCCGAACGTCGGCGGCACGAGATAGTGCCGCGCGACGAGGAGCGCGGTGATGAACAGGGCAAACAGCACGAGCAGCCGCGTCACCTGCTGGGGAATGCGCGGCCCCTTGTCACCACGGGAGTCTGACGATCGATCGCTCACGCGTGTCCCTCATCAACGACCCATCCGGCTCCGGACACACGTGCCCGGGCGGGATCGATGGTTCATAAATACTGACGCTCCCTCGGCAGGCCTCCGGTCACGCAGGCGCACGTATCGCTGCGGAACCACCGGCCTTCATCCGAAGGGCCGTTTCCGATCGTCGTGACGTTCAAGGCGTTGCCGAGAAGAAGATCGACGACCGCTTATGACGCCGGGTTGGGGAGCGAGACGAATAAGAATGATTGGTGGAACCACGGCCTGCTGACGCAATTGCCGCGCCAGATAGCGCAACCGGTAAAATCCGCGGAAAAGCCCGCGTCTGGACGCCGGCGCCGTCGCCCCGGCAGAGCGGTCGCCGGATATCCGGTAGTGCCATATCCGCGAGTCCCCGGCACGGGCTCCAGGTCTGCTAGAATCCGGGGGACTGAAGGAGGCAGGTGTGAGCGTCGATTTTCCAGCGTCGGTCTTTGTCGAGGTGTGCACCAGCCGCGTGCTGCTGGGTGACGGCGCGATGGGGACCGAGCTCCAGCGGGCGGGGTTGACGCCCGGGCGGCCCGGCGAGGTGTGGAACCTCGAACAGCCCGATCGCGTGGAAACGATCCATCGCGCCTATGCGCAGGCCGGCGCCGACTTCGTCCTCACGAACACGTTCGGCGCCAACCCCTGGGTGCTTGGGCGTTACGACCTGACCGGCTCGCTCGAGGCCATTGGCAGGAGCGGCGCGGAGCTCGCGCGACGGGCGGTCCCGCCGGGCGTTTTCGTGCTCGGCGATATCGGTCCCACGGGCGCGCTGCTCAAGCCGCTCGGCGACGGGACGATCGACCAGTTTCACGACGCGTTCCTGCAGCAGGCCCACGCGTTGCTCGCCGGCAGCGCCGACGGGATCATCGTCGAAACGATGAGCGCCATCGAGGAGGCGGTCGCGGCGGTGCGGGCGGCGCGCGAGGCCGGCGCTCCGTTCGTCATCGCGTCGATGACATTCGACCGGGTCAAGGATGGGAGCTTCCGCACGATGATGGGCGTGCGGCCCGAGTTCGCCGCGCGCGCGCTTGTCGAGGCGGGCGCCGACATCGTCGGCGCCAACTGCGGCACGAACATGGCCATCGTCGACTACGTGCGGCTGACGACCACGTTGTGCGCGGCCGTCACCTGCCCGGTGATGATCCAGCCCAATGCCGGCCGCCCCGAACTGGTCGGCGGCCAGACCGTCTATCGGTTGTCGCCCGCGGAGTTTGCCGACGCGATGCGAGGCGTGGTCGAGGCCGGTGCGCGGATCGTGGGCGGCTGCTGCGGGACCACCCCCGCGCACCTCGCCGCGGTGCGCCAGATGCTCGACGGCCTGCCGCTCGAAGCCTAGTCCTGGAGTTCGCTTCGAACACCAAACGAACGCTGATGACGAGAACGGCCGAGTTGTGTCACCGTGTAACCGTGGACGAGACCTTGCACGGTGTTGCCCTGAGAGACGCGCCCGACCGGTGTTCGACCCGCCACTCATGCGCACACGCATCGCCACACTGATCGTCGTCAGCGCGTTGCTCGTGGTTTCCGGTTGCGCTTCCTTGCAGACCCGATCGGCATTCGACAAGCGCGCACCAGCCGCGTCCGGCGCGCGGTCCGGCGACGCCGGGCCTGATGTGCGGGGGGCTGGCGGCCAGGCGCCGGCAACTGAAGCCACCGACGAACCGCCGCACATTCAACCCGACCGCCCCGACGTGACCAACAGCACGTACATCGTGCCGACACATCTGGCACAACTGGAGACCGGGGCGCGCTACGGACGCGTGCCCGTCAGCGGCCAGTCGATCGCGACCCCGGTGAGCCTGAGGATCGGCGTCGCGGACTGGCTCGAAGCGCGCCTGGACACGGACGGTGTCACGCGTGCGGGAGGCGAGTCGCCCTCCGGGTTGCAGTTCGCGGGACTTGCCGTCGGAGGGAAGCTCGAGTTGTGGCAGGCGCACCGAGGCACGCCGGCGGTCGCGGTTCAGCCGGCCGTCACCCTTCCGGTGGGCCGCGGCGCGGACGGTGGAACCGACTACTCGCTGACGCTGATCGCGAGCGCGGACCTCTCCCGGCGCACCCACCTCGACGTCAACTACGGTCTTGGCGCCATCGCGGCGGGGCAGTCGCATTTCGCCCAGCACCTGCTCTCGGCATCCGGCAACGTCGCCATCGGCGCGAAATGGAGTCCCTACGTGGAGGTGTACTGGTTTTCGCGACTGGATCCGGGCGGCCCTCGGGTACTGTCGATGGACGCTGGCGCGATGTACACGCTCAACGAGCGGCTCGCCGTGGATGGGGGCGTGCTGTGCGGACTCGCCGCGCCCGATGCCCACCCCGCCGTGCTCGCCGGCCTGTCGGTGATCGTCGGCGAGATCGCCGGTCACAAGGGCGTCCATGCCCGGCTGCTCGAGGCGCGGCGGCGGGGCAGACAGTAACGACGTTTCACTATCGTCAATGGAACATCTCACCGCCGTACTTCAATCGTACTTCGCTCATTACGGCTACTGGACGATCGCCGTTGCGTTGCTGCTCGAAAACGCCGGCGTGCCGGTGCCCGGCGAAACGGTCCTGCTGTTCGCCAGCTTCCTGGCCTCCACGCAGCATGATCTGCGGCTGCCCTACATCATCCTGGTCGGCACGCTGGCGGCGGCGGCCGGCGACAACATCGGGTACGCGCTCGGCCGCTGGGGCGGACGGTGGCTGCTCGACCATTACCGCGCGGTGTTTCGCATCGAGGCGAAGACGATCGCACGCGGCGAGCATCTGTTCGACCGGTATGGCCCCGCTGCAATTTTTCTCGCGCGGTTCATCTTCGGCATGCGGGTCGTTGCCGGCCCTCTGGCAGGCGTGCTGCGGATGCACTGGAAGCGCTTCGCCGTCTTCAATGTCCTCGGCGCGGCCACCTGGGTGGCGACGGTTTCCTCACTCGGGTACATGTTCGGCCGACACTGGGACCAACTGCTGTTGCTCTTCCGCAGGGTGGACGTCGCGCTCGCCGCCATCGTGGCGCTGGCGGCCATCGGGTGGTGGTGGACGTATCGAAGAAAGGCGGAATCGCGAGAGGACGCGGGACAGAAGCCGTGAGATGCCGCGCGGGCTGAGCAGGTGCCGGTGTAGGGGTCGCGCAACCCTCACCCGCTTGTCGCTCCAGGTTTACCGGATCGGGTGTGAGCCCTCCAGGACCGGCTCGCGCTTTCAACCGACTAAGCGGTTGGCAGTGGCGTGTCGGCGTAGCCTGAATCCGACGGGCGGGGCATGGCGCGTGGCCCCCGCACCTGCCGGTTCATGCTGCAAAGCCCGCGCCTACGAGGAGTGGCGACACGCCCACGAGGCCCTGCGGCAGATGCTGGTGCGGTGGAACGTCAGGAATGAGGGAAGGGTAAAAGGGGGGCGTACAAAACGAAGCCCGCCGCCCGTACCCACCGGATGCCGGCCCCCATCGGCATACGACAAGTTGCGAGCGGCGGACCCCGACGAACGGCCAATACTATCGCAATGCAGGTGCCACTACCAACGCTTCTCTTTACATCTGTTTTTTCCTGCAAATTCGCGTGTCGCGCCCTGAATAGATGAGCCCGGCCTCCCGGAAGCCCGCCGCTCTGCCGGATTTTCGTCGCGCGCCTCCGTCACGGGGTGATGATTCGCGGCAGCATCCACGAGAGCCAGTAGGCCTGGGCGAGCACGACGAGACCCATGAGCACGGCCAGCGCCACGCTGTGCCAGAAGACAAACCGCAGCAGGCGTCCTTCCTGTCCCTGCTGATTCGACGCCGCCGTGGCGACGACGATGCTCTGGGCCGCGATCATCTTGCCCATCACGCCGCCCGTGCTGTTGGCCGCGGCCATCAGCGCGGGATTGAGATGCAGCTGTTGCGCGGTGATCGTCTGCAGGCTGCCGAAGAGGACATTCGAGCTGGTATCCGATCCGGTGAGTGCGACGCCCAGCCACCCGAGCATCGGGGCGAAAAAGGGATACAGGCGTCCCGTGCGCGTGAAGGCGAGGCCGAGCGTCGCATCGGTGCCGCCGTAGTGGGTGACGTCGCCCAGCGCCAGCATCAGCGCGATCGTCACCAGCGGCCAGCGCAGCTGAACGCCCGTGCGCCACGCGATCGCGGCGGCCTGCCGCGGGCGAACACCGAGGAACAGTGCCGTGGCGAGCGCCGCGAAGAGGATCGCGGTGCCGGTGGCGGCGAGCCAGTTGAACGTGAACGTCGCGGCTTCCGCGTGCGCCGCGCGGTAGCCCGCGTTGCCAATCAGGGTGCGATCGGGCGGCTGCGGTTCGACCGGGTAGGTGCGGAAGATCGCGCGATGCAGCCACGGAACCGGCACGACCGGTGAGAGCACATGGTGCGGCGCCGGGACCTTGCCGTCGCTGACGTAGGCGATCATCCCGGCGGGGCCGCTCGCGAGCAGTGCCTTCACCGGTCCGAGTCCCCACGCCATCACGAACAGGCTCAGGAACACCCACGGCATCCACGCGCGCACGATCGCGCGACGCGCCACGATCGTCGCGACCGGCACCTGCCTGCCCGCGTGCGCGCCACCGCGCACCGGCGTCCGTTGCGACGGCGTTCCGCCAGGGAGCCGTCCCTGGTCGCTGCGCGCGCCGAAATCCCAGGTCTCACGCGGCTGCCATCGGCGACAGAACAGCGCCATCGCGCCCAGCGACGCGATCGCCGCCATGATGTCCACCAGTTCCGGCCCGACGAAATTGCTCCACGCGGCCTGCACGACCGCAAACGTCCCGCCCGAGACGAGGACGGCAGGCCACACGCCTCGCAGTCCGCGCCATCCGCTCATCGTCACGACGAGCCAGGCCGGCACCAGCACCGAGATGAACGGCAGCTGGCGTCCCGCGATTGCGCTGAGAACGGCGGGCGAGATGCCTGTCACCGCGCCCAGCGTCAGGATCGGCGTGCCGATCGCGCCGAAGGCCACCGGCGCCGTGTTCGCAATCAGCGACAGGCCGGCGGCGAGGAGTGGCGGGAAGCCGAGCCCCATGAGCAGTGCCGCCGAGATCGCGACCGGAGTCCCGAAGCCGGAGGCGCCCTCGATGAACGCCCCGAACGAGAACGCGATGAGCAGCGCCTGGATGCGCCGGTCGGGCGACACGCGAGCCACCGACAGCCGGATGGTCTCGAACGTCCCGGTGTGGACGGTCAGGTTGTAGAGGAACAGCGCGTTGACGATGATCCAGCCGATGGGAAAGAGGCCGTAGGCGCCGCCGCGGACGGCTGCCGCCGCGGCCGAGCCGGCCGGCATCCCGAAGACGCCGACCGCGACGAGCAGGGCCGTGCCCAGGCCGGCGAGGGCCGCCCGATGAGCCGGCCATTGCCAGAGCGCCAGCGTCGCCAGCAGCGTCCCGATGGGCAGGGCGGCCGCCAGCGTGCTCAGCACGGCAGACCCGAGCGGATTGTAGACCTGGATCCACTCCATGCCACGTTCCTGTGCAACCCGGCACGTGCAGGCGGACTATAATCCACGCGCCCGCATGCGCGTATCGATTTTCATCACGTGCCTCGTGGACCAGTTTCACCCGGAAGTCGGGCGCGCCATGCTGGCCGTCCTCGATCGGCTGGGCATCGGCTACGAGTTCCCGAGCGGTCAAACCTGCTGCGGCCAGCCCGCGTTCAACGCCGGCTGCCACGAAGAGGCGGCGCGCGTCGCCCGGCAGTTCGTGGCGGCGTTCGCCGACTCGGAGATCATCGTCGCGCCGTCGGGGTCGTGTGCCGAGATGGCGCGCGAGCGCATCCCGTCACTCTTCGCCGAGGGCTCGCCGGAGCGGCGGCGGGCCGAGCGCGTCGCGGTGCGCGTGCGCGAGTTCTCGGATTTCCTCGTCAACGTGGTGCAGGTGACCGACGTCGGTGCCCGGTTCGCGCACCGCGTCACGTATCACGACTCCTGCCACCTGCTGCGCGGCCTCGGGATTTGCGACGAGCCGCGCGCGCGGCTCGCGCAGGTGCGCGGCGCGGAGGTCGTCGATCTTCCGGCGTCCGCGACGTGCTGCGGGTTTGGCGGAACGTTCGCGGTCAAGTACCCGGCAATCTCCCGCGAGATGGGGCGCGAGAAGCTGCGGGCGGTCCTGGAGACGGGCGCCGAGTACCTGGTCGCGTGCGATACCGGGTGCCTGATGCACCTGCGAGGCATGATCGCCCGCGAGTCGTTGCCGATTCGCGCGATCCACCTGGCCGAGGTGCTGGCCGCGCAATAGCGCGACCTCGCACGCCGCACACCGCACATCGCACGCGCGGCGCACGTTGCACCTGGCACAGCGCACCTCGCACGTCGCACTGGCACCTGGCACAGCGCACCTCGCACTGGCACCTGGCACGTCGCACGTCGCACATCGCACGTCGCACGTCGCACGTCGCACGTCGCCCGTCACACGTTGCACTTAGCACGTTGCACTTAGCACTTCGTACTCCGTCCATGTCGATTGACACGACGTCCCGCTCGGCGCTCGACGACGACCACCCGCGAGGCCTGTTGCAGCAGGTGACCGCGCGCCTGATGGCCAAGCGCGCCGCGGCGGTCGCCGCCGTGCCGCAGTGGGCGGACCTGCGCGAGCAGGCGCGCCGGATCAAGCGGGCGACGCTGGCCGGCCTCGAACGGTACCTGCTCGAATTCGAGCGCCAGGTCACCGCGCACGGGGGCGTCGTCCACTGGGCCGGTGACGCGGCCGAGGCGTGCCGCATCGTCGCCGAGATCGCGGCGGCGAACGACGTTTGTCGCGTCGTCAAGAGCAAGTCGATGGTGGCCGAGGAGATTGGCCTCAACCTTTTCCTCGAGCAGGCCGGCCTGAAGGTCGTCGAGACCGATTTCGGTGAGTACATCATCCAGGTCGCGGGGGAACGTCCCTCGCACATCATCGCGCCGGCCATCCACAAGTCGCGGGCCGACGTCGGCCGGCTGTTCGCGCAGAAGCTGAAGATCGGCTACACGGACGACCCTGCCACGCTGGCCGCGCACGCGCGCGTGGTGCTGCGCGGGGAGTTCTGCGCCGCGCAGATGGGCATCAGCGGCGCGAATTTTGGCGTCGCCAGCACCGGCACGATTGTCATCGTCGAGAACGAGGGCAATGCGCGGCTCACGACGACCCTGCCGCGCGTGCACGTCGCGCTGGTCGGCATCGAGAAGCTCATCCCGGCCGTGGAGGACCTCGGCGTCTTTCTCGCGCTCCTGCCGCGGAGCGCGACCGGGCAGGCAATGACGAGCTATGTTTCGTTCATCACCGGGCCCCGGCGGCGGGGCGACGCGCGCACGGCGGGCCCTGGGCTGGAGGAGCGCTTCGGCCCGGAGCAGCTGCACGTCGTGCTCATCGACAACGGGCGGACGCGGATGCTGGCCGATCCGGTCATGCGCGATGTGCTGATGTGCATCCGTTGCGGCGCGTGCCAGAACGCCTGTCCGGTGTACCGGCACATCGGCGGCCACAGCTACGGCGGCGTGTACGCCGGGCCCATCGGGTCGTTGCTCGGTCCCGGGCTCGAGCCCCGGACCTCGCCGCCGGACCTGCCGTTCCTTTCGACCCTGTGCGGCGCGTGCGCGGAGGTCTGCCCGGTCAAGGTCGACATTCCGGCGGCGTTGCTCCATCTGCGTCATCAGGCGATGGGGGGCGCGACAGGGAAGGCCCTGCCGTACCGGCGCCTGCAGCGTCTGCTCATGCGGGCCTGGGCCAGCGCGATGGCGGGGCCCGTCCGGTACCGGGTGGCATCGCGGGTCCTGGGTGCCGTGTTGCGCACGCTCGCGCGCGGCGGCCGGGTGCGGCGGCTGCCGTGGCCGTTTCACGGGTGGACCGAGATTCGCGACTTGCCGGTCCCGCCGCGTCGGACGTTCCGGCGGGATCTGAATCGGGGGCGGGATGGGCGACGAGCATAGCCGCGACGCGATGATCGCGAGGGTGCGCCGGGCCGTGGCCGCGTGCCCCGTGGAGGCGGACCGGCCGCGGCCGCTGGCGCGGCCTGCGGCGCAGTCGTCGTCGGCCCTCGTCAAGCGCTTCGTCGCAGAGGCCGAGGCGGCCGAGGCGTTCGTGTCCATCGCCGCCGACGCCGAGGGCGCTCTCCAGCGTGTCGCCGACATCCTGTCCGAGTTCGGCGCGCAGCAGGTTGTCGTCTCCGCCGACGCCTGGGGCGCGCCGTGGAACGTGGCCAGGCTGTCAGACGTGATCGAGGAGTGCACGGTGCGGCGCACCTCCTCGCAGAACGACACATCCGCGACCGCGATCGCCAGATCCGCGGCCGTGGGTGTCACCGCGGCAGCCTATGGCATTGCCGAGACGGGAACGCTGGTGGTCGGCGGCGGTCCGGAAGGCGGGCGCATCGAGTCGTTGCTGCCGCCCGCGCACATTGCGCTGCTGCCGGTCGGCCGCGTGGTCGCGGGCCTGCCCGAGGTGCTCGAGGCGCTCGAGCGGGACCGCGAGTTCGAGCGTTCCAGCGCGGTGACGTTCATCACGGGCCCGAGCCGGACCGCCGACATCGAGCTGACGCTGACCATCGGCGTTCACGGCCCGAAGCAGTTGTTCATCATCCTCGTCCACGACCCTGGGGTCAGGTCTTGATTTGACGGTTTTTTCACGACCTGGCCCCAGGGTCGGGGTCATCGACGGCCAGCCCCATCATCTCCATCAGTTTCAGCGCATTGTGGGACGTCGCGAGGCCGGGCCGCAGCCGGTAGTCGAAGGTCATCGAGGCGCCGGCGCCCGATGGCTCCAGGTGCTCGGTGAAGTGGACCGCCTGCACCGCGGCCGCGAGATCGGGTGTGGCGGCCAGCATGAGATCGTGCGTCGTGACCGCACCAATCGCCGGACGCTGGAGCAGGTGCCGGAGGATGCTCCTGACCGCGATCTGCCGCTCCGCGGTGTTGGTGCCCTGCAGCACCTCGTCCAGCAGGTAGAGCAGCATGGGCGGGCCCTGCCCGGCGGCTTCCACCACCTGCTTCAGCCGTTTCACGGCGGCCATGAAGAACGATACGCCCTGCTCGAGCGAGTCCTGCACGCGGATGCTCGTATAGAGACGGACCGGCGGCAGGCGCATGCGTGCGGCACAGACCGGCGCGCCCGCCTGCGCGAGGACGACGTTGACGCCGACCGCCCGCAGCAACGTGCTCTTTCCCGACATGTTCGACCCGGTCACGAGCAGGAAGGTGCCGGGAGGCCCGATCCGCACGTCGTTGTCGACGCGAACTCCCGGGGCAAGGAGCGGGTGGCCGAGCTGCGTCGCATCGAGCACGTCCTCGCCGGCCTCGGCCGCCACTTGCGCGAACGCCCACGACGGGTTGTCGAACCGAAGGGCGGCGAGCGCGGCCAGCGCTTCGAAGGTGGCCAGCGTGTCGAACCAGCGCCGCACCGCACGCCCGGCCCGGCATTGCCACCGCTCCACGAGCAGGACGACGTGGAAGTCCCAGAGCGTGAGAATCTGGACGGGCAGGTGAACCAGTGCCGAGCGGCGCAGATCGGCAAGCTCCATCAGATGGTGCAGCCGCGCCATCTGCCGATCCGCGGTGTGATGGTCCGTCACGAGTGCAGCCTGTAAATCGCGCAGGAGCGGGCTGCCGAATGGGACGGATGAGACCAGGCGAAACAGTTTCGCGTAGTGACGGAACACGGCGTGTTGCGCGAACGCGCGGTCGAAGACGTGCTCGACCTTCGCCGCCAGCAGGTTGCTGACGATGAAGGCCACCGCTGCCGGCAGGATCCAGAACATCTCGTGCACGACGCCGGCGACTTGCAGGACGATGAGCGAGAGGATCGCCGCGGTCAGCCCGCGGATCGCCCACACGGCCACCGGACAAACCGACAGCCACGGCCGTTCTTCCGCCCATTCCACGAACCGGGTCGCCTGATGTGATTCGAGCGCCCCGACGTGTGCGGCGGCGAGCACCTCCTGTCGTAGATCGATGAGCGGCGCCATCTCGTCGATCGCGCCCTGCCGGGCGCGCACCTGCTCCGGCGCTGCCGGCTGCAACACCCAGTCGGCCAGGCGCGTGCGGCCCATTTCCGTCCCACCACTCCAGAGCAGCGCGAACAGGGAGGCCCGGCCGAACAGGTCGAGATCCTCGGCGTACGCGTGAGATGGGGGAGCGGTCGCCGGTGACACCGGCACCCGCGCCCAATCGCGGGCGAGTTTCGCGAGCGCGATCTCGTTGATGCGCCGCAGGGCCTCGTGCCGCCGCTCGCGGCGTTCGACGCCGGCGTGGTACGTGACCAGCGCGCCGAAGACGAGCAGGAGCATCGCGCCCGCGGCAGAGAGCCACTCCGAGCGCGGGTGTGCCGCCGTGACGGCGCCGACGAGCAAGGCGGCGCCGCCCAGAAACGTCGCGACCCGCAGGTACGCGATGGTCCGCGATCGATCGGCGAGACGCTGCTGTTGCGCCGCGTGCACCGCCTGCCGGTGCGCGTAGACGGTGCGCGCGGGGCCGTTTGCGACGCTATCGTCGGTCACGTGGGGTCGCACCTCCGGGGGTTTCCACAATTCTCATCCGTTCGTACCGCCCGCACAACGGGAAAGGAGAGGCCGAGCCGGCCCGCGGGACACGGTCCGCGTTGTATCATGGGATTACACCTCAGGTTCCGGGTTGATCCGCCACGCTCCGGGAGAGGCTCGCGTAGGGCGGCGTGTGAGCCCGTCCGGAACCGGGTGTGAACTCCGATGGCTGGCAACCAGACACGCCCAATCTTCTTCGATCCGCAGCGGAAGCGCTGGCCGCGCTTTCGCCGCGGCCTGTTCGCCGCCGCGCTGATTTTCACGATCGTGTTCGGCGGCCTGGTTGCCAGCGTGCTCATCAACCCGGTGCTGCCGGCGTTGAAGTTGCCGCAGTCCCTGTTGCTCCCCCGCGGCGGTCACCTGGCGCCGCCCGTGCCGGATCCGCCGCCCACCGGCGCGGCCAGCCGGCGGTTCGTGGAGGCCAAGCGCCGCCTCGAGGCCCAACAACGTCAACGACCCGAGTTACTGCGGGGGCGACGGGCGCCCGCGGCCGGCCAGCCCATGAGCGTCGGGTTCTTCGTGAACTGGGACGACTCGAGCATGACGTCGTTGCGCGAGAACGTGGCGAACCTCGACGTGCTCATCCCTGAATGGCTGCACCTGCGCGATGGCAACGGCACGGTCGTTGTCGACGATCTCGATCGCCAGCAAAGCGTGATGCGGTTCGTCAAGGAGCGGCGCCCGGACCTGAAGGTGGTGCCGCTCATCAACAACTTCGACGGCCGCGATTGGCAGGACAAGGTCCTGGCGGCCATGGTTGCGAACCCGGATGCCCGGGCGCGCGTCGTCAGCCAGTTGCTCGACTACGTCACGCGCGATCGGTTTCCGGGGGTCAGCATCGACTTCGAGAACGTGCCCGCCGCCGCCGCGCGTCCCTTCACGCGGTTCATCCAGGATCTCTGCGCCGCCTTCCACGCGGCGCATCGCACGGTGTGGGTCAACGTGCCCGCCGACGACGAGGGGTTCGATTACCGGGGCATCTCGAGGGACGCCGATTACGTCATCGTGATGGCCTACGACCAGCACTGGCCGGCCGGCAGCGCCGGGCCCATCGCGAGCCTCGAATGGTTCGACAAGGCGGTGCGAAGGCGGTTGAGGGACACGCCGCCGGCGAGAACGATCGTCGCCCTGGGCAACTACGCCTACGACTGGATGCCGAAAACGCCGGCCGTCGAGCGGACGTTCGAGGAGGCGGTGCTGACCGCGAAGGAATCCGAGGGCGCCATCCATGTCGATCCGGCATCGCTCAACCCGATGTTCACCTACGCGGATGACGACGACAAGGTGCACCAGGTCTGGATGCTGGACGCGACGACGGTGTTCGACCAGCTGGCGATCGTGAGAACGCTCGGCGCGACGGGCGCCGCGCTGTGGCGGCTGGGGAGCGAGGATCCGGCCATCTGGACGTTCTTCGGCAGGAACGTGCCGCTCGACGCGCAGGCCGCCTCCGCGCTCGGCAGCATGCGGTACGGCTACGACCTCGATTACGAGGGAGACGGCGAGATCCTCGGCATCACGTCGCAGCCGCAGCCGGGAACGCGCACGGTCACGTTCGACCCGGCATCCGGCTTCATCACGGGTGAACAGTTCACGGTCTTTCCGTCGCCCTACGTCCTGACGCGGTACGGCGCCCGCGATCACCAGGTCGCGCTCACGTTCGACGACGGGCCCGATCCGGACGTCACGCCGGACATCCTCGACATCCTGAAACAGGCGAAGGTGCCGGCGACCTTCTTCATCATCGGCGTCAACGGCGAGGAGTATCCGGATCTGCTGCGCCGCGAGGTCGCCGAAGGCCACGAACTCGGCAACCACACCTTCACGCATCCCAACATCGCGACCATTCCGCCGGTGCAGTTCCGCCTCGAGCTCTCGGCGACGCAGCGGCTGTTCGAAAGCGTGGTCGGGCGGCAGTCGCACCTGTTCCGGCCGCCGTACGCGGAAGACGCCGAGCCCGAAACGCCGGACCAGGTGCGGCCGCTCGAACTGGCGCGCGAGCGCGGGTACATCACCGTCGGCATGAAGGTGGACCCCGGCGACTGGCAGCGGCCGGGCGCGCCGGCGATCGTGCAGCGGACGATCGACCAGCTGGAGCGCCACCAGGGGAACATCGTGCTCCTGCACGACGGCGGCGGCGATCGCTCCGAGACGATCGAGGCGCTGCCGCTGCTCATCACCCAGCTGCGCCAGCGCGGCTACCGGTTCGTGGCGGTGTCCGACCTGATCGGGCGCACGCGTGACGAGGTGATGCCGCCGCTGTCGGCCACCGAGCGCTGGGGCGCGTGGACGGACCGCGCGGCGTTCGGCGCGCTGTGGGTGGCCATCAGTGCGCTCCACTGGCTGTTCCTCGGCGGCATCGTCCTGGGCGCGGCCCGGCTGGTGTTCATCGGCGCGCTCGCGGCCCGTCAGACGTGGCATGCCCGCCACGCGGTCTTCGATCCGTCCTACGACCCGTCGGTGGCCGTGATCGTGCCCGCGTACAACGAAGCGAAGGTGATCGTGCAGACGGTCACCTCGCTGCTCGCGTGCGACCATCCAGGCGGCTTCGAGATCATCGTGGTGGACGACGGGTCGACCGACGACACCGTGGCGCGCCTGGAGCGCGCGTTCGCCGGGAACCCCAAGATCCGCGTGCTGACGCAAGCGAACGCGGGCAAGGCGCACGCGCTCAACTACGGCGTGGCCCGCACCAGCGCCGAGATCGTCGTCGCGCTCGACGCCGACACCGTGTTCGCGCGCGGCACGGTGCGGACCCTGGTCCGTCACTTCGCCAACCCGCGCATCGGCGCCGTGGCGGGCAACGCCAAGGTGGGGAACCGGGTGAACCTGCTCACGCGCTGGCAGGCCCTCGAATACATCACGAGCCAGAACCTGGACCGGCGCGCGTTCGACACGCTCGACTGCATCACGGTCGTGCCCGGCGCGGTCGGCGCCTGGCGCCGCGACGTGCTGGAGCGGGCGGGCGGCTTCTCCCCGCGCACGCTCGCCGAGGACGCCGACCTCACGTTCGCGATCCGCCGCCTCGGCTACTCGATCGCGTACGAGGACCAGGCCATCGCGCTCACCGAGGCGCCCGACACGCTCGGAGGATTCATCCGCCAGCGGTACCGCTGGACGTACGGCACGTTCCAGGCGGCGTGGAAGCACAAGGATGCGCTGTTCCGGCCGCGCTATGGCTCGCTTGGCTTCGTCGCGCTGCCGAACATCTTCGTCTTCCAGGTGCTGTTTCCGCTGGTCTCGCCGGTGATGGATCTGCTGCTCGTCATTTCGCTCCTCGCCGCGGCGTTCGGCCGCTGGCAGCACCCGGCCGAGTTCTCGGCCGACACGCTCTGGCGGGTGCTCTTCTACTATGCGATGTTCCAGGCGATCGATTTCCTGTCGGCGCTGGTCGCCTTCGTGCTCGAGTGGCGGGAGAACTTCCGGCTGCTGGTCCTGCTGTTCTGGCAGCGGTTCTTCTACCGGCAGATCATCTACTACGTGGCCGTCCGGGCGATCCTGTCCTCGCTCGAGGGCGGCGCGGTTGAATGGGACAAGCTCGAACGCAAGGCGACCGTGCGCATCTGAGACCGGTTGCACGCGAGGAGCACCATGGAACGATCGCCGAATGCGTGGCTGCGCTACGGCGTCGCGCTGGCCGCGGTAGCCGTCACGCTGCAGGTCACGTTGCTGGCCCGCAGCTACCTCACCGTGATGCCCGAATCCACGTTCGTGGCCGCGGTCGCGGTGGCGTCGTGGTACGGCGGCGTCTGGCCGGGCCTGCTCAGTACCGTCCTCTCCGCACTGGCGGTCGATTACTTCCTGATTCCGCCGCTCTACGAGATCAATTTCGACGCCGGACACCTGTTCCGGCTGACCACGTTCGTCATCGTCTCACTCGTCATCAGCTCGCTGCACCACTCGTTGAAGCGCGAGACGAAACGGGCCGAGGAGCGCGAGCAGGACGCGTTGCGCGAACTGGCCGAGCGACAGCGCGTGGAAAGCGAGCGCGCGGCGCTGCTGGAGCGCGAGCGCGAGGCGCGCCGGCAGGTCGAACGCGCGCAGGGCCGCCTGCTGTTCCTCGCCGAGGCCGGCCGCCTGGTCACCGTCGCGCTGGATTTCGAAGCGACGCTGGCGGACGTTGGCCGGCTGATCGTCTCGGGGATGAGCGACTGGTGTTTCGTGTACCTCCTGCAAGGCGGCGGTGTCGTCCGCCGTGCGGCCGTTGCGGCCCCGCCGGCCGCCGATGCCCTGGCCCGCGAGATCCGCTCCCGGCTGCCCTCCGCGAAGCTCGGCCAGACGCCGGTCGCGCAGCGGGTCTTGCAGGGCGAGTGCCTGCTCCTGTCGGAGGTCACCGACGACGTGCTGCGGGGGATGGCCGAAGACGATGAGCATCTGCGCCTGCTGAGAGCGGTGCACGCCGCGGCGATCATGATCGTGCCCTTGCGGGTGCACCGGCGCGTCTTCGGCGCGATGGCGTTCGTGTCGACGTCGGATCGACGGTTCTCGACCGACGATCTCGCGGTCGCCGAGGAAGTGGCGGGCCGGGCGGCGGCGGCGCTCTCGAACGCGCAGCTCTACGAGGAGGCGCAGGACGCGAACCGCATGAAGGACGAATTCCTGGCGACCGTCTCCCACGAGCTGCGCACGCCGCTGCACGCGATCCTCGGCTGGACGCGGCTGCTGCGCGGCGGGGCGCTCGCGGGGGACGCGGCGGCCCGCGCGCTCGAGACGATCGAGCGCAATGCGCAGGCGCAGGCGGAACTGGTGGCCGACATCCTGGACGTGTCGCGGATCGTCACGGGGAAACTGAAACTCGACCTGCGCCCGGTGTCGATTGCCACCGTCGTCGAATCCGCGCTCGACGGCATACGGCCCGCGGCGCACGCCAAGAACATCGAGATCGAGGCAACCGTGCCCGACCCGGCCGTCGCGGTCCTCGGCGATGCCGGCCGGCTGCAGCAGATCGTCTGGAACCTGTTGTCGAACGCCATCAAGTTCACGCCAGCGGGCGGACATGTCGGCATCGCGGTCCGGCGGACCGTCGGCGAGGCCGAGATCGCGGTCGTGGACACGGGCATCGGCATCGACCGCGAATTCCTGCCGTACGTGTTCGATCGGTTCCGGCAGGCGGACAGTTCGACCAGCCGGTCGCACGGGGGACTGGGTCTCGGCCTGGCGATCGTCCGGCACCTGACGGAGTTGCACGGCGGCCGGGTCAGGGTCGAGAGCGACGGCCCCGGCGCCGGCGCGACGTTCACCGTGCACCTTCCCGCCATGGCGTCGGGCCCGTCGACGATTGCGCGGCGGGTGTCCTCTGGTCCCTTTGTCGCGGCGTCCGCCCTTCGGGGCCTGCGGGTGCTCGCCGTGGACGACCAGGCGGACGCGCGCGAGCTGATCTCGACGTCGCTCGAGCGCTACGGCGCCATTGTCGCGACGGCCGCGTCGGCCCGCGAAGCGTTCACCCTGATCGACGCCGAGCGGCCTGACGTGTTGATCGGCGACATCGGCATGCCGGACGAGGACGGCTATGCCCTCATCCGGCGGCTGCGTGCGCGGCCGGAACCGCAGGGCGGCCGGATCCCCGCGATTGCGCTGACCGCCTATGCGCGGCACGAGGATCAGGCTCGGTCGCTCGAGGCCGGCTATCAGATCCACCTGTCAAAGCCGATCGACGACGACGAGCTGGCCGAGGCCGTGGCCACGCTTGCGGGCCGCGCGATCGGCTGAGTGACGCGGCGCGCGCCGTGGGATCGACCCTCAGGCCGGAGGCAGCCCGGCAAGCAGTGGAGCGATCACGGTCGAGTGGAGCCGGTACAGCTCGGCGTTCCTGCGGCGGATCTCCAAGTCCTTCCGCTGCGCCTCGGAGGCCGCCTGCGGGTTCAACCGCGACGGATCCAGCGCGTCGGCCTGCGCCGTCATCAACTGCGCTTTCAGATTCAGGTACTCCGCTTCGGCGAGGCCGGCCGTGTCGAGCGCCGCCGCGAGTTCGCGATTGGTGACCGGCGCTGTCGGCTTCGACGACTTTCCGAACGCATCGTCCTCCGCCTTGAGCACGACCATCGGTCCGCTGGACAAATCGCGGCAGGCGGGCAGGCGTCCCAGCACGTTCACGCCCGCCACCGTCGCGCCGATCGTCCGGTCGGGCCCGAGGAACTGCCACTCGAACGGCGCCGCCTCGCCCTGGTACTCGAATTCGCGGCTCGAGTAGAACGCCCGCGCCTGCTGCGTCACCGCTTCGGGCCGCGTCGCGCCGGGCCGCTGCGTGCCTGGCGGGTTGGTGGTCGGGACGCGGTCGCCGATGGGCACCTCCTCGTCGCGTGCCTTCCACACCGACAGCCAGGCCGACGGCGCGGCGATACCGAACGAGAAGACCGCGGACGGGACGCCGGCCGATTGGGTGAGGGCTCGTGAGCACTCGACGTCGTAGCGGGCGGTGGACGGCGCCGCAGCAGCAGGCATCGCCTTCTTCAACCATTCGAGCGGGTCGCCTCCCGCGGCGATCGCGCCGACGGCCTCTTGCCGCGCCTTGGCGCGGACGCCTGCGAGCGCGTCGCGGTCGCCGGCCTGGCGGGCCAGCCGCGCCGCGCCGGCCTTTTCGGCGCGCAGCAGCGGCGCCACCCGCTCGACGTCCTGTTCGGTGAGCGGGCGGTCATACACCTGCGCGGCGAGGTGTCCGGCGACGAGGGCGACGACGCCCGCCGTCAGCAGGCAGATCGCGCCGCGTCCTCGAACGGCGCGCGCCGCGCCGGGCCGCGCCGTCAGCCGATCGGCCTGCCGGCTCCGGACGTCCGACGTCTGGCGGGGCGTCTTCACGACTGCCCCGCGCCGGCCATCGAAGAAATCAGACGCCCCGCGTGCTCACCGGATGGGAAGAGGCGGCTGGCGTCCTCCGGGCCCCACGTGCCCGCCGGATAGGGATGGGCCTCGATCGGTTCCTGCAGCAGCGGCGTGTAGATCTGCCACGAGACCTCGACCCAGTCGGCGTGCACGAAGTGCGTCTGGTCGCCGGTCAGGATCTCGAGGATGAGCGTTTCGTAGGCGTCCGGCAGTGTCCCGAAGGCCTCCTGGTACTCGAAGTGCAATGGCAGCGCCTTCAGACGCATCGGTTCACCGGGCGCCTTCACGTCGAAGAGCAGGGAGAACCCCTCGTGCGGCTGCAGCACCATCCGCAACAGGTTCGAGTGCATCTGCCGCGCGCCGAGCGATTTGAACAGGCACACCGGCGGGCGCCGGAACACGATGTCGACCTGCGTCAGGCGTTCCGGCATCCGTTTGCCTGTGCGGATGTAGAACGGCACGCCCTGCCATCGCCAGTTGTCGAAGTTCAGCTTCAGCGCGACGAAGGTCTCGACTCGCGAATCCAGCGCGACGCCCGGCTCCTCCCGGTATCCGGGGACCGGCTGCCCGTCGACGACGCCCGCGATGTACTGGCCGAACACGACGTCGCGCAAGGAAATCGGGGTGACGCTCTTCAGCACCTTGGTCTTCTCGGCGCGGATTGCGTCGGCGTTGTAGGCGACGGGCACCTCCATCGCGACCAGCGTCGCCAGCTGCGTGGCGTGGTTCTGCACCATGTCGCGCAGCGCGCCCGCCTGCTCGTAGTAGCCCGCGCGCTGCTCGACGCCGAGCGACTCGGCCACCGTGATGCGGACGCTCTCGACGTGATTGCGGTTCCAGAGCGATTCGAAAATCGCGTTCGCGAAGCGGAACACGAGGAGGTTCTGGACCGTCTCCTTGCCGAGATAGTGATCGATGCGGAAGATCTGCGATTCGTCGAAGTCGCGATGCGCGAGCGCGTTGAGCGCGCGCGCCGACTCCAGATCCCGGCCGAACGGCTTCTCGATCACGATGCGCGTCCAGCCGGGGCTGCGCGCGAGCCCGGCCTGCCCGAGCGCATCGATCGTCGGGCTGAAGGCCGACGGGATCAGCGCCAGGTAGAACACGCGGTTGCCCGGCATGTGGTGCTCGGCCTCGATTCGCTCGATCCGATCGCGCAGGGCCTTGTAGTCTGTCCCGCGGCCCTCGCCGAGCGTCTGGTAGAACACACACTGGTCGCACCACTTGATCGGCTTCGGCTGCGTGGACTCGACGATCTCGTGCGCCTGCGCGCGGAACGTCTCGTCGGTCATCCCGGCACTGCGGCCTGCGCCGAGGACGAGAAACTGATCGCCAACCAGTCCGCGCGAGACCAGGCGGGCAAGCGCCGGAAACAGCTTGCGGCGCGTCAGGTCGCCGGTTGCGCCGAGGATCACGAACAGCGCCGGGTCAACAGGTGTGAACGCCACGATTCCTCACATTCCACATTCCACATTCGACATCCGGTCAATCCACCTCAACGCCCATCTCCACCAGGCACGCGCGCAACTGTTCCACCTGCCGGTAGTGGATGACCTGCATCCCGACGCGCGTCGCGGCGTCGGTGTTGATCGCGCGATCGTCGACCAGCACGGCGGCGCTCGCCGGCGTCTGCGTCACCTGCAAGGCCAGCCGGTAGATGGCGGGGTCCGGTTTCCGCAGGCCGACGAAACACGAGCTGAAGAACAGCGAGAAATGCTCCCGCAGCCGGAACCGTTCGATGCGGTACAGGTTCAGCTCGAGCGACTCGTTGTTGAGGACCGCGGACCGGCAGCCTTCGCGCCCGGACAGGCGGCGCGCCAGGTCGAGCGCGGCCGCATTCTCGCGCGATTGCGCGAACATGAACGCCCGCACGTCGTCGCGGCTGAATGCGCGTGGTTCGAAGAGGATGGTTCGCTCGAGGTAATCGTCCAGGTCCATTCGACCTGTCTCGAAATCGGCTGCCACGTGCTCGTGCCGATCCTCGAACTCGTTCCAGTCGAAACCGAAACGTGCGGCGGCGCGCTGCCGCGCGTCGCGGTCCCAGCCGTTCGTCAGCAGCACGCCACCCAGATCCCAGAAGATCATCGTGACCATCGGTCCGCCCCGAGGCATCAGCGCCTGGAAACAGCGGCGATCGCGCCTTCGACGGCCGCGACGACCGCCTTCAGTCCCGGCTCGGCCTGGCGGCCGAGCTGCACCCGCAGGACGCGCCGGCCTCGCTGCACGAGCGCCTGGTAATCACCGATCGCCTGCGCGCGAATCAGCTGGCCAAAGGTGTAGTCGGTCTCCGGCACGGGCACGTCGGTGACCGGCTCGTCGACCAGTTGCAGGAACAGGCCGCTGTCGGGTCCGCCCTTGTGCAGCTGCCCGGTCGAATGCAGGAACCTCGGGCCGTAGCCGAGTGTCGTGGCCACGTGCAGATGATCGCGGATGAGCACGCGCAGTTGCTCGAGCAGCGCGGTCGTGCGATCGGCGGCGGACAGGTAGGCGTGCAGCGCGACGTAGTCGCCCGGGCCCGCGCGCCCGATCCAGTCGCGGACCGCCGACTGCAATTCCACGTCGGCACCGGCCGCGACGGTCGCAGGCGCCTCCTGCGCGCCCGGCCCCCGCATCGCCTGGCGGGCCAAATCCTTGGCGAGCTCCACGTCGGGCTGATTGAACGGGTTGAGCCCCAGGACGATGCCCGCCCCGGCCACGGCAAATTCCCAGCGGAAGATCTCCTGCCCGAGGTCGAAGGCGTCGGACATCTGTAGGCGGATGACCGGATGGCCCTGCGACTGCAGGCGGTCGACCGTCGTGCGCGCGGCGGCGTACGGGTGCGCGTCGACGTCGAACAGCACGAACACGCGATCGTGGCCGTAGACGCCCGGCTCGCCCAGCGGTTCGTCGGCCACCGGCACGATGCCCAGGCCGCCCTTGCCGGTGCTTTCTGCGATGAGTTGTTCCAGCCACGAGGGGAACGCGGCCAGGCGGGGCGAGGTGAAGAAGGTCACCTTGTCACGGCCGGTTCTCGCCAGTTCGCCGAGCGCCGCCCCGAGCACCAGCCCGGGATTAGACGACTCGGGCACGCAGAACGAGCAGGCTTCCGCCATCGTCCAGGCCCGATCGAGGAGGCGATCCACGTCGAGGCCCACGAGCGCCGCCGGCACGAGACCGAAGGCCGTCAACGCCGCGTAGCGCCCGCCGACGTCCGGCGGGCCGGGGAAGATGCGCCGGAAGCCGCGCGAGCGGGCGAGTCCTTCGAGCGGCGTGCCGGGGTCGGTGATCGCGATGAAGTGGCGCCCGGGCGGCGTCGCGACCTCGCCGACCTGCGCCCAGAAGTACTTGAAGAACGACAGCGACTCGAGCGTCGTGCCCGACTTGCTCGAGACGAGGAACCACGTGCGTCGCGGATCGATCTGCTGGCGGACCGCGGCCACCTGTGCCGGGTGCGTGCTGTCGAGCACGGTGAGATGCGGAAACCCCGGGGCGTTGCCGAACGTGCGTTGAAAGACCTCGGGCGCGAGGCTCGAGCCGCCCATGCCGAGCAGCACCACGTCCTCGACGCCTTCGTCTCGCGCCTCCTGTGCAAGCTTGCGCATATCGTCGGTGTGATCGTGAGCCACCTCGTGCAGGTTCAGCCAGCCGAGCCGGCTGGCGAGTTCGGGTGTGGCCGGCGACCCTCCCCAGACTGTCGGGTCCTTCTTCCACACGCGCCCGCCGACGTGATCCCGCGTCCATGCGTCGAGACGCGCCGTGACGGCCGGCTGCAGGTCACCCAGGACACAGGTCTGCCGGTCCACGCGGTCGCTCGCCATCGCCTGGCGCTTGGTCTCGAGCGATTGCATCAGCTGCTCGAACGACTGTTCGAACGCCTCGACGCCCTCGCGGAGCAGCTCCTCGGTAATCGCGCAAAGATCGATGCCTGTCGCGGGCAGGTCGTGCAGCACCCGGCGCTCGGCCTCGTCGACGCCTTCCTCGAGGGTCGGCCGGACGTGCCCGTGATCGCGGAACGCGTCCAGCGTGGCCGGCGGCACGGTGTCGACGGTCTCCGGGCCGATGAGCGCCTCGACGTACTTGACGTCGGCGTAGGTCGGGTCCTTGGTGCCGGTGCTGCCCCACAGCGGCTTCTGCACGCGCACGCCGCGAGAGGCGAGGGGCGCGAATGAGGTGCTATGGAACAGCTCCTTGAACCGCCGGTAGGCGAGCTTCGCGTTGGCGATCGCGATGGTGCCGCGCAGGGTGCGCGCCTGGTCGGTGCCCAGTTTGTCGATCTCGCGGTCGACTTTCGTGTCCACGCGGCTGACGAAGAACGACGCGACCGACGCGATCCGGCGCGGATCGGGCAGGCGCGCGACGCCGCGCAGGAAGGCCTGCGCCACCTCTTCGTACTGGTCGAGCGAGAAGATGAGGGTGATGTTGACGTTGACCCCCGCAGCCGTCAGCGCCTCGATGGCCGGAATCCCTTCCGGCGTGGCCGGCACCTTGATCATCACGTTGGGCCGGTCGAGGGCCGCGAACAGCCGGCGGGCTTCGGCGATCGTGGCCTGCGTGTCGTAGGCGAGGTTCGGGGGCACCTCGAGGCTGACGAAGCCGTCGCTGCCGTGCTCGCGCTCGTAGACCGGTCTCAGCGCGTCGGCGACCATGCGGATGTCGTCGAGCGCGAGGCGTTCGTACATCTCGATGGCCGGGATCTGCGGGGTCGCCTGCAGGATCCCGCGCAACGCCTCGTCATAGTCGCTGCTCCCGGCAATCGCCTTCTCGAACAGCGTCGGGTTGCTGGTCATTCCACTCAGCCCGTCGTCGTCGACGAGGCGCCGGAGCTCGCCCGACATAATCATCTGGCGGCGGATGTAATCGAGCCACACGGACTGGCCGGCGGCGCGCAGCTGTTGCAGAGGATTCATGGCTTGACCTGTCGCGAAGCAAGGGTGAGCGGCGCGCACCGGGTGCCTGGCGCGCGGTGCAGCGTGTCCACGCGATCGCCGTCCTCCACCAGGACGATGTCGGCCAGTCCGAGGAAGAGACCCACGTCGACAACGCCGGGAATCGACCGAATCGCGTCGCGTACGTCGTGCGGCCGGGTCATGGGTGCGACGCCGCAGTGGAGCAGGTAGTTGCCGTTGTCGGTGACGAACGGGCGGTCGCCGGCCATGCGCAACGACGAGCCGATGTCGAGGTCCGCGAGGCGGCGCCTGCAGACCGGCAGGGCGAACGGCACGACCTCGACCGGGAGCGTGCCGCGCGTGCCGAGTGATGGCACGAGCTTCTCGCGGCCGACCAGGATCACCAGGCGCCGCGAGATGCTGGCGACGACCATCTCGCGCAGGAGCGCGCCTCCATAGCCCTTGATCAAATCCAGCTGCGGGTCCACTTCGTCCGCGCCGTCGATGGTCGCGTCGAGCGTCTCGACATCGTCCAACCGCGTGAGCGGGATGCCGAGGGCAAGGGCATGGTCGGCCGTGGCCTGAGAGGTCGGGACCGCACGGACATCGAGGCCCTCGCGCACGCGGGCCGCCAGCGCCACGGCAAACGCGGCCGCCGCGTGGCCGGTGCCCAGCCCGATGCGGTCACCCTGTGCGACGAACTCCAGCGCGCGCTCGGCTGCGGTCATGCCTCCTCGCCACGTGGGATCAGGACCATCGGTTCAAGACCTGACCCCTCAGTATCCCGGGAACTCCTCGCTCTTGATGTTGTCCGGATCCGCGCCGATGTCGGTGGCCGTGCGCCCCATGGCCGCCACGAATCCGGCCGGGCCGGCGATGTAGAACATCGCGCCCGCCGGATCGTCGACGTGCGCCTTCACGAACGCCGCATCGATCCGGCCCGTCTCGAACGACCACGGTTCGCCCGGCACGCCGGCGGTGATCGTCGGGACCACGTGAAAGTTCGGGTTCTCGCGCGCAAACTGCGTGAGATCGTCGAGAAACGCCGCAGACGAGGCGCTCGTGTTCGAGTACAGCAGCGTGATGCGGTGCGGCAGATTGCGCCGGGTCGCGTCGCCAATGATGCTGCGAAACGGCGTGATGCCGATGCCCCCGGCCAGGATGATGGCCGGCCGCGCGGCATTGTGATGCAGCGTGAACGATCCGTACGGTCCATCGAGATCCAGCAAAGCGCCGGGCGGAGCCTCCGCCAGCGTGCGCTTGAAGGCGCTGCCCGTCATCCGCGTCGCGAACACCAGCGGCGCGACGCCCGGCACGGACGTGATCGAGAACGTCCGCGCGCTGCCGCGGTCGTCCGTATAGGCCGGCTGCGGGATGGCGATGTCGGACGTCTGGCCCGCCTTGAACTCGAAAGGCTCCGCCGGTTCCACCTCGAACGCCAGGATGCCTGGGACAATCATCCTGCTGCCAACGAGCCGTGCTTTCATGTCGGTCTCCGGCCGCGTCGCTGCGGCGTCGTTCGCAGCCGTGCGGATGACCCGTTTCTTGCGATACCGATCAGATCGTAACAGTACCGCGTCAAACCGCACGGCCGCGGTCTCTCTCCAATGAATAGAGCGCGGCCGGAGGCCCTCGGTTGCAATCTGTTCAAGTCCCATGCCCGGAGGCCTCCACCATCCCCCGTAGTGGTGGGGTATCATCGAAAGGCCGGGCTCACCGCCCCAGGTCCGGCACGCGCCAGCTGAACCGAGGACGCCCATGAAAGCCGGACTGCGGGCCACCAGCCTGATCCTTGTCGTGAGCGGTCTGCTGGCGGCGACTTCCGAACGCCCGCACGCGCGTCCCCAGGACAAGCCGTTCTTCACGAGCGCGGTGCCCGCCGACCAGATGCGCGGCAAGCAGGCGGTCGTCGAGACGACCGCGGGAACGTTTGTCATCGATCTGCTGCCCGCCGTCGCGCCGGATCACGTGGCGTATTTCATGAAGCTCGCGCTGGAGGGCGCCTACGGCGGGACCACCTTCCACCGGATGGTGAAAGACGGCATCATCCAGGGCGGCGATCCGCTGTCGAAAGATCCGGCGAAGCGCGCGGCGTACGGCACCGGCGGGCTCGGCGTGCTGAAGGCCGGACCGACGAGCGAGAAGCAGACGCGCGGCGCCGTCTCCACGGTGCTGGTGCCGGGCCAGCCCGACAGCGGCGGGGCACAGTTCTTCATCTGCGTCGTGGATCAACCCGCCCTGGACGGCCGGTTCACGGTGTTCGGTCGCGTGGTCGAGGGCATGCGCGTCGTCGAGCGAATCTCGGAGACGCCGGTCGACGACAAGGGGAAGGCGGCCGAGCGCGTGGAGATCACGTCGGTGGCGATTCGCAATCGTCCGCCCGTGCCGTTCACGGTGGAGACCCCGGTGGAGCTGGCCGCATACCGCGCGGTCCTCGAGACCAGCGCCGGCACGATCACCGTCGAGTTCTTTCCCGACAAGGCGCCCGAGCACGTGCGCAACTTCCTCCGCCTGGCGCAGGCGGGCGTCCTCGACGGCACGGCCTTCCACCGGGTCGTCCGGGGCTTCGTCATCCAGGCCGGGCACCTGCCGACGCGGCGCGAGCCGCTCGCCGACGAGCAGAAGGCGCTCGTGCGCACGCTGCAGCCCGAGTTCAACGACACGACCCACGTGAAAGGCACGCTGTCGATGGCGCACGGCGACGACCCGGCCAGCGCGTCGACGTCGTTCTTCATCTGCACCGCCCCGGCCCCGGCGCTCGACGGCAAGTACACGGCGTTTGGCCGCGTGGTCGGCGGCCTCGACGTGGTGGACGCGATCGAGGCGACGCCGGTCGCCGGGGAGACGCCGGTCGCCCGTGTCGATCTCGTCCGCGTGCGAATCGAACGGCGGCGATAACGTGCGCAGAATCGTCGTCCTGCCGCCCTGCGTTGCGCTCCTCGCGATGTGCTTCGCCTGCGCGCATCGCGGGCCGATCGTCGATCCGGGACGGACCGCGCTCTACGTCAGGCCGATCACGCTCTACGACCACCCGCTCGATGTGCACTTCGCACGGCCGCGCCAGATGCTGCCGCTCCATCCGCTGCTCCTGTACGCGACGGGCGACGGCGGCTTCCGGGGGAAGGATGAGGATCTGTTCGACGATCTGGCGAGCCTCGGCTATCCTGTAGCCGGCTTCAGCGCGCGCAACTATTTGAAGAACCTGGGATACGTCGCCGATACGACGACACCGGCCCGTCTGGCGGCGGACTACCAGCGACTCATCCAGTTCTCCGTGCGCGCCCTCGAGCTGCCGCCCAACACGCCGGTCGTGCTGGTGGGCGTGTCCAGGGGCGCCGGCCTCGAGGTCGTGGCGGCGGGCCAGCGCCTGCTGCGCGGGACGCTCGCCGGCGTGCTGGCGATTGCCTTGACGAAGGAAGAGGAGTACGTGCGGCACTACCGCGTGCGGCCCGGGCGAACGCCGCCGGGCATGCCGCGGCGCGAGCTCGTGATGATCGAGACCTACGATTATCTGCCGCGGCTGTCCTCGTTGCCGGTCTCGGTGATCCAGTCGACACGCGACGGATACCTGCCGGCCGCCCAGGCGCGCAAGCTGTTCGGGCCGGACACGACCGATCGGCACTTTCACGCCATCGAGGCGAGGGACCACAGCTTCAACGGCGCGCGCGACGAGTTGTACGACCAGGTTCAGGAATCGCTGAACTGGATTTGCAGTTTCCTGGCTCCGGCACCTCTCGGCGCCGGGCGCTGACCTTTGTCACTCTCGGTCACCCTCATGAAACGTGTCATTTCTGTCCTGGCTCTCGTCCTGGCGCTGCACGTCGCGCCGGGCGCGGCGCTGGCTGCCGAAACGCTCACCTTCACCGTTCGCGGAAAGGCGCTGACGCTCACCGTGTACCGTGCCGTCGGCGGCAAGCCCAAGGGGACCGTGTTCATGGGCAGCGGCGACGTGGGCTGGGTCGGCCTCGCCGTCGAGATGGCGGAGTTTCTCGCCGGCCAGGGCTACGACGCGATCGGCATCAACGTGCGCCAGTACCTGGCCGCGTTCACGTCCGGCCGTACCACGATGACGACCAAGGAACCACCGGGCGATTACACGCTGCTGGCGGCGTTTCTCCGCCAGCGGAACCTGCTCGTCTCGCCGGTCATCGTGTCCGGTGTGTCGGAAGGCGCCGCGCTCGCGGTGCTGGCGGCCTCGTCCGCGCAGAATCACGAGTGGATCAGCGGCGTCGTCACCATGGGGCTGCCGCCGACGGCGGAGCTCGGATGGCGCTGGTTGGACTTCACCTCCTGGGTCACCAAGAGCGATCCCAACGAGCCGATGTTTGCGCCAAAGCAGTTTCTCGCGCAGGTGTCGCCGATCCCGCTGTGCCTGGTTCATTCGACGACCGACGAATACGTGACCGCGGCCGACATCAAAGCCTTCGAGGCCGAGGCGCGCGCGCCGAAGAAACTGGTGCTCATCAAGGCGAAGAACCACCGGTTCACGGATCAGAAGGACGAGCTGAAACGCGAGTTGGTGAACTGCGTGGCGTGGATTCGGTCGCAGCCCCCGGCGCAGGGGCCGTCTTGATCCGCCGATTCTCGCGGATGAAGACCGATCCGCAGATTCACACAGATTTGCGCGGATGAGGACCGATCCGCAGATTCACGCAGATTTCCGCGGATGAGGCCGGGCCGCTGCGACGACCGGGACCGCCGACGCCCGGGGAGGGGTTAGTTTTACTATCGTCGGGGGGTCAAAAGATCCTGTCGCTTGAGACCCCAATCGGTGAGAATCCGCGGAAATCTGCGGCTGGGCTAATCGGCGAGAATCTGCGGCCCTCACTCCGGCGGATCGAACGGCAGCACCAGCTCGGACGCCACCTCCGGCGCCGGCGTCTCGCAGAAGTTCTTCACCGACACGCCGAGCAGGCGAACGGGCCGGTGGCCGGCTTCGGACCGCTCGAGCAGCGATCCCACTGCCTGCACGATGGCCTCGCGGTCGCGCGTCGCGGGCAGCGTGACGCTTCTCGTGATCGTCGTGAAGTCGCCGTACCGCACCTTCAGCGTGACCGTGCGGGCGAGCAGATGCGCACGTTCGACCCAGCCGGCCGCGTCCCCCGCCATCTTCGCGACCCGCTCGCGGATCTCGTCCAGGTCCGTCAGGTCCCTCGCAAACGTCGTCTCGCTGCCCGACGACTTCGGCGCCCGCTCGGGCACGACCGGGCGATCGTCGAGGCCGTCGGCCAGCTGTTGCAGCCATGGCGCCAGGCTTCCGACGGCCTCGCGCAAGCGGTCAGGCGGCACGGTGCGCACGTCCACGACCTTCTTCACGCCGATGGCCTGCAGCTTGCGCGCCGTCACGGGCCCGACGCCCCAGAGCGCGTCCGCCGGCAGCTGCTGCAGGAACCACTCCACGCGTTCGGGCGCAACGACCGTCAGCCCGTCGGGCTTCTTCCACCCCGATGCGACCTTCGCGAGGAACTTGTTCGGCGCGACGCCGGCCGACGCCGTCAGCTGCGTCTGCTCCCTGATGCGCTCTTTCAGGCGCCGCGCCACGGTGGTCGCCAGCGGTTCGCCCCACGTGTTTTCGGTGACGTCGAGGTACGCCTCGTCCAGCGAGAGCGGTTCGACCAGCGGCGTGACTTCGCGGAACAGCTCGAACACCTGCGCGGACACGGCGCGGTACTTGGCAAACGCCGGCGGCACGACAACGAGCGACGGGCACAGGCGCACGGCGCGCGCCATCGCCATGGCCGAGTACACGCCGAACGCGCGCGCCTCGTAGCTGGCCGCCGCCACCACTCCGCGCCGCTCGGGATCGCCGCCGACGACGACCGGCTGACCCTTGAGCGACGGGTTGTCGCGCTGCTCGACCGACGCGTAGAACGCGTCCATGTCAACGTGGAGGATTCGGCGCATCGATAGCGACCCACCAGTGGACTGTCTCAGGGCAGAATTACAGCGGCCGCTCCCACGTCGCGCCCGCGAGATCAGCGTCGCCAGACGCCATCGTTCGACTGCGCAATTCGCTGATACCACAATCAGTCTCGGTGCCGGTGGCAAAACGGCGCCGCGGTCGAGTTCGGCCGTCCGAGATGCGCCCGGACGGGGCGGGGAGCTATAATTCCCCGCTATCGCCCCCGACAGAGGCGAACATGAAACGCAGCCTCGTTCTGCTCGTCGCATGCGGCGTTCTCGCCGCGGCCTGCCACCAATCTTCGCCCGAGCGAGCCGTTGCCGCCGCGGATCCTCTCCAGGGCAGCTATCGCTTCGAGCAGAACGGGTGGATCTTCGTCCACCTGGAAGGTCCGCCGCAACGGCTCGGCTTCCAGCACGGCGCGCTGCTCGCGCCCGAGATCGCCGATCTCCTGCGCGTGCTGAAGCCGTTCCTCGATGAGACCACCAAGCGCGACTGGGCCTTCTACCGCGACGCCGCCCAGCGCGTCCTGTGGCCGAGGATCGACGCCGAGTTCCAGGCCGAGATCGACGGCATCGTCGCCGGCGCGCGGTCGAAGCAGGTCGCGCTCGACCGCTGGGACATCGTCGCCCTGAACGCGCTCGAGGAGCTGCCATCGTACTACGTGCCGTGGCTCGAGAAGCAGCAGGGCAAGCCACCGTCCACCAAGGCGCCGGGCAACTGCAGCGCCTTTGTTGCCACCGGCAGCTACACGACCGATCGCCGCATCGTCATCGGGCACAACAACTGGACGAACTACATCACCGGCGCGCGCTGGAACATCATCTTCGATCTGAAGCCCGAGCACGGGTTCCCGATCCTGATGGACGGCCTGCCCGGTGTCATCGCCAGCGACGACGACTTCGGCATCAACGGCAACGGGCTGATGATCACCGAGACGACCATCACCGGCTTCCACGGCTTCGATCCGGCGGGTTCGCCCGAGTTCTACCGCGCCCGCAAGGCGCTGCAGTATGGCGGCTCGATCGACGACTACGTGCGCATCATGCGCGACGGCAACAACGGCGGCTACGCGAACGACTGGCTGCTCGGCGACAACAAGACGGGCGAGGTCGCGCTCTTCGAGCTCGGCCTGAAGGAATCCAGCGTCCGCCGGACGAAGGACGGCTACTTCGTCGGCTCCAACTTTCCGGTGGACGACAAACTGATCAAGGCCGAGACCGACTTCGACGTCAACAACAAGGCCAGCTCGCCCAACGCGCGGCGCACGCGCTGGGAACAGCTGATGGCCGAGCACAAGGGGAAGATCGACGTCGAGATCGGCCAGCAGATGGAGGCCGACGCCTACGACGTCATCGACCATCGCCAGGGCCCGAACGACCGGACGCTGTGCGGCGCCATCGACGGCGTGGAACGCGGCATTCCGGAGTGGGACTGGGGCAAGTACTTCCCGGGTGGCACGGTGCAGGCCAAGGTGACCGACGGCCGGATGGCGGCGACGATGCAGATGGTCGCCGCGCTCGGGCATCCGTGCGCGCCCGACTTCCAGGCGGAGCCCTTCCTGGCGGCGCACCCGGACTACGGCTGGATGCGAGGTCTGATGACCGACATGAAGACGCGCCCGTGGACCCGGTTCTCGAGCGGCATGCGGCCGGCGACAACCGCGATCCTCGGAGGCACGCAGACAGGCGACGGGCCGAAACGATAGAATGGAGCGCTGTGCGGGCGCGTCCGCGCCAGCACACTGCGATCGGCCGCGCCGCGAGCGATTGCCGCGGGCGCGGCAAGAGATGACTATGGTGACGATCTGCCAGCGGATAGCCGGTGAGCTCGCGGTCCCGGAAGAACAGGTGGAGACGGCGGCGCGGTTGCTCGACGAGGGGGCCACGGTGCCCTTCATCGCGCATTACCGCAAGGAAGCGACCGGGGGACTGACGTCGGGCCGCCTTCGCGCCATCGAGGAACGGCTGCGAACGCTAGGCGAGATCGACCAGCGGCGCCAGGCGATGCTGAAGACGCTGCGCGAGCAGGCCCGGCTGACGCCGGACGTGGAGCGCGCGCTCGAGGCGGCGGGCACCAAGGCGGAGCTCGAGGACCTCTACCTGCGGTATCGGCCCAAGCGCCGCAGCAAGGCCACCATCGCGCGCCAGGCGGGCCTCGACGCGCTCGGCTTCGTGCTGCTGCAGGATCCGGCGCTCGATCCCGAGGTCGCGGCCGCGGCGCATATCGCGCCGGACAAGGGTGTGACCGACGTGGCGACGGCGCTCGATGGCGCGCGCGCCATCCTCATCGAGGAGTTCGCCGAAGCGCCGGACCTGCTGGCCGCGTTGCGTGCCCTGCTGTGGGAGCGCGGCCGCCTGCAGTCGCGCGTCGTCGAAGGCAAGCAGGACGCGGGCGCGAAGTTCAGCGACTACTTCGCCGCCGCCGAACCCATCAAGAACATTCCCGCGCACCGGGTCCTGGCGATGTTTCGCGGTCGCAAGGAGGCCATCCTGCGCCTGAACGTCGTCCTGGAGGACGATCCGGCTCCCGCGGACGCCGCGACGCTCTCGGCCGCCGAGGCGCGGATCGCCGAGCACTTCAACATCCGTGACGACGGCCGTTTGTCCGATGCGTGGCTGCTCGAAACCGTCCGCTGGGCGTGGAGGACGCGGCTGGCGGCGTACATCGAGCTCGAGCTGATGAACCGCGTGCGGGAAGAAGCCGAGCGCGATGCCATCCGCGTCTTCGCCGGCAACCTGCACGACCTGTTGCTGGCCGCGCCCGCCGGGCCCCGCCGCACCATGGGCCTCGACCCCGGCCTGCGCAACGGCGTGAAGATTGCGGTCGTCGACGAGGCGGGCGCCGTCCTCGAGACGACGATCGTGTTTCCGCACCAGCCGCGCAACGAGTGGGACGCGTCGATCGCCGTGCTGGCCGACCTGGTGACGCGGCACCAGGTGGAGATGGTGAGCATCGGCAACGGCACGGCGTCGCGCGAGACCGACAAGCTCGTGGCCGAGATGATGAAGCGGCACCCGGAACTGCGGGTGAACAAGGTGGTCGTCTCCGAGGCCGGCGCGTCGGTCTATGCCGCCTCGGCCGTCGGCGTCCGCGAGCTGCCGGACCTGGACGTGGCGATTCGCGCGGCGGTCTCGATCGCGCGCCGGTTGCAGGATCCGCTCGTCGAGCTCGTGAAGATCGAGCCGCGCGCCATCGGCGTCGGCCAGTACCAGCACGACGTGAGCCAGGCGCACCTGGCGCGCGCGCTCAACGCGACCATCGAGGACTGCGTGAACGCGGTGGGGGTCAACCTCAATACCGCCACGGTCCCGTTGCTCGGACGCGTCGCCGGGTTCAACCGCCGGCTGGCGGCCAACGTGGTCGGCTATCGCGAACAGAACGGGCCCTTCCACTCCCGCCGTGCGCTGCTCGGCGTGCCGCGCATGAACGAGCGCATGTTCCAGCAGGCGGCCGGGTTCCTCCGCGTGTCCGACGGCGAGGACGTGCTGGACACGACGGCTGTCCACCCGGAGGCCTACGCGGTGGTCGAACGGATCACCGCGGCGACCGGGCGCACCGTGCCCGAGTTGCTGGGCGATGCCTCGCTGTTGCGCAGCCTGTCTCCCGAACCGTTCGCCGACGACATCTTCGGCGTGCCGACGGTCCGGGACATCATCGCGGAACTCGAGGCCCCTGGACACGACCCGCGACCGCCGTTCCGGACGGCTGCGTTCAAGGAAGGCCTCAATGACCTGGCCGACCTCCAGCCGGGCATGGTGGTCGAGGGCATCGTCACCAACGTCGCGAACTTCGGCGCGTTCGTGGACATCGGCGTGCACCAGGACGGCCTGGTCCACGTGTCGCGGCTGGCCGACCGCTTCGTCAAGGATCCGCGCGAGGTGGTGAAGGCCGGCGACATCGTGAAGGTGGCGGTCCTCGAGGTGGACCAGAAGCGCAAGCGCATTTCCCTCTCGTTGCGGCGCTCGGAAACCCGCACGGCCGTCGCGCCGCCTCCGGAACGTGACAAGAGGCCGCCCAAGGCGCCCGGCACCCGGCCGCCTCGCGAGAAGGTGGCGAAGCCCGAGCCGAAAAAACCCGTGTTCCAGACCGCCATGGCGGCCGCCTTCGACCGCCTGCGGCAGCAATAGCTTCTTACAGGACTTCGCTCTTCGGACTTCGGACCTCTGCGCATTCTCGACCCCGGCCCATTGACACCGGACTCCGGACTCCTCACCTCACATGGAGGCAGACGTGGACACGCAACCGAGCCGGTCGGGAAACCTGGGATTGCTCATCCTGCGCGTCGTGGTGGGCTGGATCTTCATCATGCACGGAGCGCAGAAGCTGTTTGTCATGGGGTTGCCGGGCTTCGCGGGAATGCTGGGGCAGATGGGGGTCCCGCTGCCGAACGTCGCCGCCGTGATCGTGGCGCTCGTCGAACTGGTCGGCGGGGCGCTGCTCATCGTCGGCCTGTTCACGCGACCAGCCGCGGCGCTCATCGCCATCGACATGATCGTCGCGATTCTCCTGGTGCACCGGCCCAACGGGTTCTTTCTGCCGCGCGGCTACGAGTACGCGTTGACACAACTGGTCACCAACCTCGCGTTGGTGTTCCTTGGAGCCGGCGCGTGGTCGATCGATGGCTGGGTGGCGCAGGGCAGCGACCACAGCCCGTCGCGCGCGGCCCACTAAGCCCAATGCCGTTCGGAAATAGCTGGTGTGTAGTGCGTTGACCGCGGCCCGCCGGCGCGCGTCGCCGG